>NZ_CP046276.1:0-642167 GCF_009730595.1 Spiroplasma tabanidicola
ATGACAAATTCTGAATTATGAAAAAAAGTTAAAGAGTGGTTAATGGCTTCAGATCTTGTTGATCCTAATGTTTATGATGATTATGTTAAAAAAGCTTTATTGCAAACACTCGGTCAAAACGATTTAGCAATTGTTGTTGCTAGTGAAATTGCAAAAAAACATCTTGAATACATCATAAAAGAAGTAAATGAGCATGTCAGTTTTTTGTTAGAAAAAGACGTTGATGTTTCTTTTTTAACTAAAGAGGAATTTGAAAAAGAAAAGTCTTTTTTAAATGCTGTTAAAAAGCAAAAAAGTAATAAAAGTAAAGAATTTTCTTTTGAAAACTTTATTTCTGGGTCAAGTAATATAACTGCATTAAATGCTACAAAAGCAATTATTGAAAACGTTGGTACAAAATGAAACCCGCTTTTTATATTTGGAGATTCTGGTTTGGGAAAAACTCATTTATTAAAAGCAATCAATAATGAATTGTGCAGAAAAAATGATGACTTTAGCGTTAAATATTATACTTCTGGTGATTTTAGAAAAGAAATAATTGATTCTTTACAAGGTGGTTTTCAAGAAATAGAATCTACAAAAGATAGGTTATCGAGTTTAGATGTTTTATTAATTGATGATATTCAATTTTTAGCAAATAGTGATAAAACAAACGAGATATTTTTTGAGCTTTTTAATTCTTTTATCGAAAACAACAAACAAATCGTTATAACTTCAGATAAATATGCAGAAGCCTTAAATGGTTTTGATAGAAGACTTGTTTCAAGATTTAGTCAGGGTTTAAACGTTAAAATTGAAAAACCTGATGCTACAACAGCGTATAATATTGTCGATTATAAATCTAAGGTTTCAAATATTAACTTATCTGATGAAGCAAAAAAGTACATTTCTTCTTATTATGGGTCCGATGTAAGAAAAATTGAGGGAGCTATCAATAAAATTGAGTTTGCTTTAATTCAAAATAAAATCGATATGTCAATTTTAATTACAGATGAAAAAGTTACAGATTTTCTTTCTGATTATTCTTTCGCTCCTGGCGGAGAAGTTACAATACAAAAAATTAAAAATGTTGTTGCTCAAAACTATGGTATTTCTCCTTCTTCAATTGATACTAAAAACAGGTTACAAAAAATTGTTGCAGCAAGACACTTAGCCATGTTTCTAACAGTTGATGTATTGAAGAAAAACTACTCTGAGACAGGTGTGTCTTTTGGAGGAAAGGATCACACAACAGTTATGAACGCTTTTAAGAAAATTGAAGCAAATCTTAAAAAGGATAAAGTTTTTAGAAACCTTGTTTCTAAAATAAAAAAAGAAATTACTTCATAGTGTTAATAACTTTTTGTATTGTTATTAAGTTATTCATAAAACTTATTATTTTAAAGGTTTTATGATTTGTCCACTTATTAACAATATAATAATAATAAAAAATAAATAGAATCTAATAGTGGAGGTATAAATGTTTTTTAAGATAAATAGAAATTATTTCATTGAAGAATTATCAAAGTGTAATAAAATTGTTGATTATAAATCTTCAGTTCCATCATATACAGCGATTTTTATTGAAGTTGAGGTTGATAAAATTTCTTTGGTCTCAACAAATACCTCTGTGTCTATTAAAACGTCTACTTTTGTTAATAAAGAAGGTTTAGAAATAAAAGAAGTTGGATCATTTTTAATAAGAGGAAAAAATTTTATTGAGATTTTAAAAAGAATGGATGACGAGATAATCTCAATTAATAAAGTCGAAAAAAATATAATTACTTTGTCTGGAGAAAATTCAGAGTTTCTTTTAAATGTTTTAGATGAAAACGATTTCTCACAAATAACTTTTAATGAAACGGGAGAATTTTTTGAAATAGATACAGCTGAGTTTAAGAAAGGTTTGAATCAAACGATTATTTCTGTAAATGAATGAAATCAAAAAATAGTTTTACAAGGTTTGAATTTTTTAACAGAAGAAAGTATTTTTTATATAACAGGAACTGATGGTTATAGAGTGTCTAGAAAAAAAATTGTTTTAGATAGATCTGTTGATGAAAAATTATCAGCTAACGTTCCTTTTAAAAGTGTTTTTGAAATTATAAAAGTTTTAAATGATAAAAACAAAACCAAAATTATGATTCATGATAGTTTAATAACTATAATTTCAAATAACACAATTATTCAATCAACTTTGTTAGAAGGACAATTCCCAGATGTTAAAGGAGTATTTCCGACTGATTTTAATAGTACAATTTATGTTGAAAATAAAGCGTTTTTTAAATTAATTTCTAGAGCTGATATTCCGAGTGAAGAAAATACCTCTACTGTTGTAAATTTCATACTTGACGGGGAAACTATAATAATAAAATCAAATATTCAACAAATAGCTAGTTTTGAAGAAGAATTTAAAAACTTTGAACTAAGAGGATTAGACAATCAAAATATTTATTTTAACTCAAAATTTATTTTAGAATCTTTAAAAAGTTTTGAAACAAAAGTTGTAGAAATTAGTTTTATTGACTCAAAAACACCGATTATGATCGCTTCTAGTGAAGATTTATCATTAAGTCAGATAATTTTACCTATGTTTTCTAACTAAGCAAGGAAAGCGCCCCAAAAATGATATAATAGCAATAGTGGGAGAATATCATTATGTCAAACAAATATGGCGCTAACCAAATTCAAGTTCTTGAAGGGCTTGAAGCTGTTCGTAAGAGACCGGGAATGTATATTGGAAATACCAACAAAAACGGTCTTCATCATTTAATATGAGAAATTTTAGATAATGCTGTTGATGAATCGTTAGCAGGTTTTTGTGATGAAATCACAATAATAATGACATTAAGCGATGAAATTATTATTAAAGACAACGGGAGAGGAATTCCTATTGATATCCATCCAAAAACAAACAAAACAACTTTAGAAACAATCTTTACAGTTTTGCATGCTGGAGGAAAATTTGATGAATCTGCATATAAAATTTCTGGTGGATTACATGGAGTTGGAGCAAGTGTGGTTAATGCATTATCTTTATATGTTGAAGCAATTGTTATGAGAGATAACAAAACATATCGTCAATTATTTTCTGATGGAGGAACAAAAGCAACTTCATTAGAAGAACTTGGATCAACTGAAGAAAATGGAACAATTATAAAGTTTAAACCAGATCCAGAAATTTTTAAAGAATCTGTTGAATTTGAGTTCAAAATTATTCAAACAAAAATTAAGCAACTCGCTTTTTTAAATAAAGGATTAAAAATAAATCTTATAGATCAAAAAAATTCAAAACATCTTTCATATCGTTTTGAAGATGGGATTAAAGATTATATTAAAGAAATTAATAGTGGTAAAGAAAAAGTTAGTCAAGAAATTTTTTATGTTAACAACAACATTAATAGAATTGATGTTGAAATAGCGATTCAATATAATGATAACTATGATGAAAATATTTTCTCGTTCTGTAACAATATTTTTACAAGCGAAGGCGGAACTCATGAAGATGGATTCAAAACTTCGTTATTAAGAGCAATTAACTCATATGTTGGTTCTCAAAAAAACTTTAAAGGAAATAAGTTTGTATTTGATGATATTAAAGAAGGGTTATGTGCTGTTATATCAATTAAACATGTTGATCCACTTTATGAAGGGCAAACAAAAGCTAAACTTTCAAATACTGATGCTAAAGAAGCAGTATCTCAAGTTTTATATGAAAATTTTACAGAGTTCTTATTAAAAAATCCAAGTGACGCAAAAAGTATCGTTGATAAAATTTTAATTTCTCAAAAAGCAAGGAAAGCAGCTCAAAAAGCTAGAGAAGAAACTAGAAGAAAGTCTGCAATAGATAATTTTTCTTTACCAGGAAAGTTAGCAGACTGTGAATCAAAAGATGCTGAAGAATCTGAATTATATTTAGTCGAAGGAGACTCAGCTGGTGGGAGCGCAAAAATTGGAAGAAATAGAAAGTATCAAGCTATTCTTTCTTTACGTGGAAAAGTTTTGAATGTAGAAAAAGTAAAACAAGCAAAAGCGTTTGAAAATAATGAGATTCAATCAATAATTGCAGCTATTGGTACAGGAGTTAAAAAAGATTTAAATCTTAAAAAATTAAGATACAAAAAAATTGTAATTATGACTGATGCTGATGTTGATGGTGCTCACATTAGAATATTACTTTTAACTTTTTTTTATCGTTATATGAAAGAGTTAATTACAAATGGAAATATTTATATAGCACAACCTCCTTTGTATAAAATTGAATCAGGAAAAAATATTGACTATGCTTATTCTGATGCTCAGTTAGAAAAATTAAAAAACGAAAAATATAGAGATTTAAAATACATAATTCAAAGATATAAAGGTCTTGGAGAAATGGATGCTATCCAGTTGTGAGAAACAACAATGGATCCAGCAAGAAGAACTATGATTCAAATTAAAGTAGATGATGCATTCATGGCTAATGAAGTTTTTTCTAGTTTAATGGGAGAAAACGTTGAAATGAGAAGAAATTTTATTACTGAAAATGCACAGTTTGTAGAAAATATAGATATATAGTAAGGAGGAGTTTAGATGGTTGATGGCAAAGAAACAATCTTGGAGATCGACATCAAAGATGAAGTTGAAAAAGATTTTTTAGAATATTCAATGAGCGTTATTGTTAGTCGTGCACTTCCTGATTTAAGAGACGGTTTAAAACCTGTTCAAAGAAGAATTTTATATTCAATGAATGACTTAAAAATTACATCAGATACTCCACATAAAAAATCGGCACGTATCGTTGGGGATGTAATTGGTAAGTATCACCCACATGGTGATAGTTCAGTTTATGAAGCAATGGTTAGAATGTCGCAAGACTTTTCATATCGTTATCCATTAGTAGAAGGTCACGGAAACTTTGGATCAATTGATGGCGATGGAGCTGCTGCTATGCGTTATACTGAGGCAAGACTTTCAAAAATATCTTCAATGTTATTGAAAGATATTGATATGGAAACAGTTCCTTATATTGATAATTATGACGCTTCAGAAAAAGAACCTGAGTATTTAACAGGATACTTTCCAAATCTTTTAGTAAATGGAGCAACTGGTATTGCGGTTGGTATGGCTACAAACATTCCTCCTCATAACTTAAAAGAAGTTATTAGTGCAATAATTGCATACATTGAAAATAACGAAATTACAATTGATGAAATTTTAGAATTTATTAAAGGTCCAGATTTTCCAACAGGCGCGCTTATGACTAATGGTACAAATATGATTGAAGGTTATAAAACTGGTAAAGGAAATTTAATTGTTAGAGCAAAAATTGATATTGAAGACACAGAAAAAAAACAAAGAATAGTAATAAGTGAAATTCCATATCAAACAAACAAAGTTAGAATTGTGGAAAAAATTGCTGAGTTGTATAAAAATAAACAAATAGTAGGAATAACAGACATTAGAGATGAATCTAACTATGAAGGAATAAGAGTTGTTTTAGATCTTTCAAGTTCTGCAAACGCTCAATTGATTATCAAAAGACTTTATAAATATACAAGTTTGCAAACAAGTTTTGCAATTAACATGTTAGCTTTGAACAACGGAATACCTGAAGTTTTAAATATAAAAGATGTAATTAAACTTTATGTTAAACATCAAATTAATGTAATTTTAAAAAGATCTGTTTTTGAAAAAAATAAGATAAAAAATAGATTACACTTATTGTATGCATTAAGAGTTGCACTGGATGCAGACAATATCGATAAGATCATAAAAATAATTAGAGAATCAAACACAAACGAAGTTGCTTACAAATCTTTAAATGAAGCATTTGGTTTCGATGAAAGACAAGCTAAAGCAATTTTAGATATGAGATTGCAAAGGTTAGTTGGACTTGAACGTGCAAAAATTGAAACAGATATTTCAAACATGGAAGCAAGATTGGCTGAGTTAGAAAAAATAATTGAATCTAAAGAAGAACAAAATAGAATTTTAAAAGAACAACTAATTGAAATTTCAGAAAAGTTTGGTGATGAAAGAAGAACAAAAATTATTAACGAGTCGCAAACCAAAATTGAAGAAGAAGAACTTATTCAAGATCAAAAAATGTTTATCACAATTACAGAGAATGGATATATTAGAAGATTGAATTCTGAAGATTTTAAATCACAAAAACGTGGTGGAAAAGGAATAATTATAAACTCTTATCCTGAAGATAATATTGTGATATCTCAAATTGGAAAAACAAAAGATGATGTTTTATTCTTTTCTAATGAAGGAAAAGTTTATAAGATCAAAGGTTACAATATAACTCAATTTACAAGAACTTCAAGAGGACTTCCAATTATAAATTTCATTGGAATAAACTCGTCAGAAAAAATCACAACAATTCTTTCTTTTAAAAATAAAGAAAAGAAATTTAAGTATTTAATATTCGTTACAAAAAAAGGAACTATTAAAAAAGTTCCTATTGAAGAATTTGATAGAATTAACAATTATGGAAAAATTGCAATCATTTTAAATAAAGGTGACGAACTAATTTCAGTAGTTCCAAGCTCCGGTTTAAACGAAGTTCTTATAGCTTCTAAAAAAGGAAAAATTTTAAAAATTGATGAAAATGATGTGAGACCAATATCAAGATCATCAGTTGGAGTAAAAGGAATAACTTTAGATAATGATGATGAAGTGACAAAAGCTATTACAAATTATAAAAATGATATCATAGCAACTATTTCAGAAACTGGAATACTGAAAAAAACTTTAATAAGTGAATATAATATTTTTGGAAGAGGATCTAAAGGAATTGCTGGGATGAAATTGAACGAAAAAACAGGTAAGTTTAAATCTATGCATGCCATTAGAGATTCGGATGATCTTATAATGATTTCTTCAAAAGGAAAAATTATAAAAATAGAAGCAAAAGATATTAATTTACAATCTAGAAATTCAATCGGTGTAATTGGTTTTGGATTAGAAGATGGTGAATATATTACAGCAACTACTGTTGAATATAAAAAAGGAGTTTAAGTAAATGTTAGATATTAATAGAATTGAAAATGATTTTGATTTTGTTCTTGAACAATTGAACAAAAGACAAACTAATTATGAAAAGCAATTAAAAAACATAATTGAGATAAATAAAAAAAGAAAAGATATAATCAAACAAGTAGAAGAATTAAAAGCACAAAAAAATAAAGTTTCAAAAAAAATTGGTGTTTTATCAAGAGAAAATAAAAATGATGAAATTAAAAAATTAAAAAATGAAATTGCAAGCACAAATGAAAAAATTAATTTGTTAGATAAACAGCAAAGCAAAATTGACTTAGAGTTAAAAACTTTAATGCTAGAAATTCCTAATGTACCAAACAAAAACATGCCATTAGGAAAAGATGATGAGGAAAACATCGAAATAAAAAAATGATTGGAACCAGGATTAAAAAAAGATTCCGAGGCTCATTGAGATATCGCAACAAAACTAAGCCTTGTAGATTTTGAATTAGGAGTTAAAATCTCTGGATCAAGATTTCTAGCTTATACTGGAAAAGGCTCAAAAATGGTTAGAGCTATTGCAGACATCTTAATTAATAGACACACAAATAAAGGATATAAGGAAATGTCTTTACCAATTCTTGTGAATAGAGAAAATATGCTAGGAACTGGTCAATTACCAAAATTTGAAGACGATGCTTATAAAGTAGATAATCAATTTTTAGTCCCAACTTCAGAAGTATCGTTAACTAATGTTGTTAGACATGAAATTTTAGATCTAAAACAACTTCCCATGTATTTAACTTCATTCTCTCAATGTTTTAGAAGAGAATCAGGAAGTGCTGGAAGAGACACTAAAGGAATGATTAGACTTCATCAATTTAATAAAGTTGAAATGGTGAAAGTTTGTGAACCGAAAAATTCTGATGAAGAACTAGAAAAAATGTTACTTGATGCAGAAGATTGTTTAAAAATGTTTAATATTCCTTATAGAGTAGTTGAATTGTGTACAGGAGACGTTGGATTTGCATCTCAAAAAACCTATGACTTAGAAGTATGATTTCCTAATCAAAACAAGTTTAGAGAAATATCTTCATGCTCAAACTGTGGAGATTTTCAGGCAAGAAGAATGATGGCAAGATTTAAAAATGAAGAAGGTAAGACAGAGTACGTTCACACATTAAACGGATCTGGATTAGCGATAGATAGATTGTTTGCAGCTATTTTAGAAAACAATTATGACGGGGAAAAACTTGTATTACCAGAAGTATTAAGACCTTACTTTAATAAAGAAAGTTATATTAAATAAATTGTTTCACGTGAAACATTTTTTATTTGTTAATTGTTTCACGTGAAACATTTTTTATTTGTTAATTGTTTGTGACATAATCGCTTGTTATTCATACGTGAAACAATAATAAAATTAAAGATTATATGTAATAAAAGTTTTTTATGGTAATATTAGTATGTCATTGTAAGGGTGACGTTCGAACCTGGTCAGGACCGGAAGGTAGCAGCCATAAGAATCTAGTGCCTTGTACAGTGACTTTTTTATTTGGAGAAATTTAATATATGATAGATGAAGTTTGAAATAAATTAAGTGAAAAGTTAAAAGAATGTGAAAAATCAAAAGACGTTCCTGTAGCTGCTTTAATTTTTAAGGACAAAAAAATGTATGCTTCAGCAAGAAACGTTAGATTTAAAAATAAAGATATTACAGGTCATGCTGAAATTAAAGCAATTAATAAAGTTTATAGAAAAAGTAAATCAAAAAACCTATCAGAATTTAACATGGTTGTAACTTTGAAACCTTGTTTAATGTGTTTGGCAGCAATTGAACAAGCTAACATAAAATCTGTATTTTATTTCCTAGATAACTTAAAAGTAGATTATAGTAGATTTAAAACAAATATAATTTTTTTAAAAATACTATCAAGTAAGAATAAAGACTTTGAAATTATCCTAAAAGAATTTTTTAAAAAACTTCGGAATAATAGGTAAAATTATTATAAATAATAAGGAGGGTAAATGGAAAATAAAAAATCTTTATATAGAATTTATAGACCAAAATCTTTAGATGAAGTTGCAGGTCATGAAGGAATAAAAGAGATCATTAAATCTCAAATTAGTAAAAACAATTATCCGCACGCTCTTCTTTTCTCTGGTCAAAGAGGAACCGGAAAAACATCAATTGCGAAAATTTTTGCAAAGATTGTAAATTGTCAAAACTTAATAGATAACAAAACATGCAATGAATGCAAAAGTTGTATAGAATTTGATAGAAACTCTCATCCAGATATTTTTGAAATGGACGCAGCATCTAACAATGGTGTTGATGAAATTAGAAACATAAAAGCAAATGTGTCAACATTACCAGCAATATCAAAATATAAAGTATATATTATTGATGAGGTTCATATGCTAACTAACTCTGCTTTTAATGCATTGTTAAAAACCTTAGAAGAACCACCAAGCCATGTGGTTTTTATTTTAGCCACAACAGAGTTTTCTAAAATTCCCGCAACTATTGTTTCAAGATGCCAGTTGTTTAATTTTAAAAAAATAGCAAAAAAATCATTAGAAAATAAGATTAGAGAAATAACAATAAAAGAAAATTCTCAAATTGACAACGAGGCTTTAGAAGAAATTTTTTATATGTCTGATGGATCTTTAAGGGACGCGTTAAATTATTTAGAACAAACTTTGACAGTAGCAAAAGAAAAAATTACAATTGAAGAATTAAAAAAAGTTTTTTACATTTCAACAAAAAAAGAAAAACTTGAAATTTTAAAAAATGTTTTTAATAAAAATGTGAAAGGAATTATTACTTACTTTGAAAAAGCAAACAATCAAGGTTTGGATTTTAACTCAACAATTTTAGGAATATTGAATATTGTAAAAGAACTTATAACAATAAAAATGACAAATGAAAAAGAACACCTGAAAGTATTAAACGACGAAGATATAAAGTTTTTTGAGAATACGAATTTAAAAGATTTGTTTTTATTAGCTGAAAATATTTCTGAAGCTTTTAGTAAAACAAAAAACTCAAATGTTAGCTATCAGTATATTTTGATAAGCATACTGAAAACCGTTGCTGAACTATCTACACTTATAAGTGTAGATAACAAATCAAACGGAGTGATTGTTAAAAACCAAAATCAAAATACTTTCAATTCTAATTTAGAAGAATCTGTTGATGAAGTGACATCTGTAGTTGTAGAAAAACAAACATTAAACGAAAAGGAAAAAGAAGTTAAAACAAAAATAACTGATCAAGAAGTAGAAACGCAGTCAATGTTAAAGCAAAAGGAAGATGAAAAAAGAGATAATAGTCAGCTTGAAGTAATTTTAAATATAACTGATGAAGAAACAAAATTATACAGACTTCAATTAGCAATTTTGAAAAAAGAAGTTGAGTCTTTAGAAACAGAATTTGAAATAAAAGACGATCAAATTTTAAACGTTTTAGTTGGAGCAAATAAAGAAGCAAGAAAAACATATGAAAAATTATTTGGTAATTTAATTTATAATAATTTAAATAATATTGAAGAACTACAAAACTTTATATGTTTTTATAAAGTAAAAATAAGAGCTGGAAATGAAGATGCAGTTATTATGGTGGTTGAAGAAAATCTAAATTCTAAATGAATTAACGATAAGCTCCAAGACAAAAATTTTAGAGAAAACATTTTTAAAGTTATAAATAAAAGAATAGCTATAATTTGTATTGATAAAAAAAGATGAGACCACATTAGAGAAGAATATACATATAAAAAAGATGCAAACATTTTACATAACAATTATAAAAAAATAGATGTTGAAACTTTTTATAAAAGCTTAAAAAAAGTGGAAACAGAAAATGTCTTTTTAGAAAGAGCGAAAAAACTGTTAAATTTAAATATAAAAGTGGTGGATTAATATGGATGAAATTATTGAAATTTTAAAAGAGTTTGAAGGAATCGGGAGCAAGGCTGCTAAAAAAATATTTTTCCAGATCATGACAAGTAATTCTAAGAAAGACAAATTAATAGAAGTTATAAATAAAATTTCTGATAATTATTCAGTTTGTCAGATTTGTAACTTTTATAAATATAAAAAGGTATGTCAGTTTTGCGATGATTCATCAAGAGATAGAAATCTAATATGCGTTGTATCTTATATAACAGATGGGCAAAGGATTTTAGAAAGTAATTTTAAAGGGTTGGTTCATATTCTTAATGGTGAGATAAATTTAAATAAAAATCTTCAACCAGAAAGTTTAAAAATAAAAGAATTATTTGCTAGAATTAATAAGGAAGTAGAAATATTATTGGCACTTAATTTAACTTTTGAGGGCGAAGTTACAGCAAATTATATTGCTAACCAAATAAAAGATAATACCAAAAGCGTTACTAGAATAGCTAGAGGAATTCCTTTGGGAGGAGTTCTAGACTATATAGATACAGAAACTTTAGAAGATGCTATTAAGAACAGAAAAGCATTGAAAAAATAGAGAGGATAAAAAGTTTTGCTATTTATTACATTAGAAGGAATTGATGGATCTGGAAAAACAACAGTATCAAAAATGTTAAAAGACTCATTAATTCAGAGTGGACATAGAGTTTTATTAACAAGGGAACCGGGCGGAGAACCACTAGCAGAAGATATAAGAAAATTGATTTTAGATACAAATCAGAAACCAACACCTTGAACAGAAACTCTTTTATACATCGCAGCAAGAAAACAACATTTAGATAATGTAATTATTCCAGCTTTAAAAGAAGGAATTATTGTTATATGTGATAGATTTATGGATTCAACTTCAGCATATCAAGGATATGCAAGAAACATTGGAATAGCCGATGTTGAAGAAGTTCAAAATATTGTTTTAGGTTTAACAAAACCAGACGTAACAATATTTTTTGATATAACTCCTAAAGAAGCACAAATTAGATTACTAAATAGAAAAAGAAATCCTGACAGAATTGAAAAAGAAAGTCAAAAATTTCATGAATCAGTTTATGAAGGATATCAAATGTTGATTTCTGAAAATACAGAAAGAATAAAAATAGTTGATTCTAGAAAACCAATTAATGAAGTTTTACAACAAGTTAAATTTATTATAGATAATGCTATTGGAGATTTAATTTCTAACCATAATGACTAAAAATGAAATTTTAAAAATATTGTTGCAATTAAAAAACGAGAATAAGATTTATCATTCAATTATATTTTCGTGTAACAATCAAGATTTACTTGAAGATCTAGCAAACGAATTTATAAGAATAATTTTTTGTGTAAATGACTCATTAAAAAATGATAATTGTAAAAGTTGTAACAAGGTTATAAATAATTTAACTTTTAATATTTTGAGAATTGGTGATGGTACTGAGTCAATTAAAAAAGAAAAAATTTTAGAACTAATAACAGTATTTTCCAGCTCTTCAATTAGCGGAGAAGAGAAAAAAGTTTATAAAATTTCAAATGCAGAAAATTTAGCAGACACTTCTGCTAACTCATTATTAAAATTTTTAGAAGAACCTCCGAAAAATACATTTGCTTTGTTATTAACAAAAGATAGAAACCAAATTTTACAAACTATTAAATCAAGATGCAAAGTATTTGTTTTAGATTATGAACGAAAAGAGATATTAAAAAACTCAATCATGGAAGAACTTATAACAAACAAAAAAAGAGATGACTTATTAATCTATTCTTATGAATTTAAGAAATTAGAAAAAAAAGAGCAAGTTAATATTTTAGAATCTGTTTTTCAAAACATAATTATAAAAAAACATACACAGCTTGCAACTTTGTTTTTAGATACAATTTTAGAACTAAAAAAATCTTCATACTCAAGTTTATTAATTGAAAATTTATTTATAAAAATTTATGAGGTGCTGTAATGAAAGTTTTAAATCAAGTACTTAACTTTAAAGACTTAAAAATTTTTCAAGATACAAAACACTTTTCTTTTTGTTTAGATTCTGTCCTATTAGCCAAGTTTTATATTCCAAAAGTAAAAGATAAAAAAATTTGTGACTTTGGAACTAATAATGCAATAATACCTTTGCTTCTTTCAAAATATATAAGAAAAGACGCAAAGATTTATGGAATAGAAATTCAAAAGGAAGCTTGTGACATAGCTTGTGAAAATATTTTAATAAATAATCTGTCTGATAAAATCGAAATTATAAACGAAGATATTAAAACTTTTGTTAAAGATAAAAATAATTTTTTTGATGTTATTTATTGTAATCCTCCTTTTTTTAAAATTAGTAAAGGATCAAATTTAAATAAAAAAAGCAAAAATTTAATTCCTGCAAGACATGAATTGCTAATAAATTTAGAAGAGATAATTTATTCTGCAAAAGTTGGTCTAAAAAATGGCGGAAGATTTGTTATGGTACATTTAGCAGAACGTCTAGATGAAATTATTTATTTACTCAAAAAAAATAATTTTAGTCTAAAGAATTTAAGATTTGTTTGTTCAAAACAAAATCAAGAACCTAAAAAAGTTTTGATAGATGCAATTAATGATGGTAATTCAGGAATAAAAATTTTGAATAACTTATATGTTCACAATGATGATGAAAGTTATACAAATGAAGTTTTAGAAATATTTGGTGATTAAATGAGAATCTGTAATAAAAAGAAATACATAGTTGGACTTTCTGGTGGACCAGATAGTATTTATTTACTTGATAATTTAATAAAAAAAGTTAATGTAAACAAAATAATCGCTTGTCATGTTAATTACAATTTTAGAAAAGATTCAACTACTGATATGTTAATATGTAAAAAATATTGCGAAAAAAATAAAATAAAATTATTAATAAAAAACATTAACATTGATTATGACAATTTAAAAAAAAATTTTGAAGCATGAGCAAGAGAAGAAAGATATGACTTTTTTTTAGATCAGTTAGAAAAAAATAATTTTGATAAAATTTTAATTGCTCATAATATGAATGATGACATTGAAACTTACTTAATGCAAAAACAAAAAAAAGCTTTATCAAGTTATTTTGGTATAAAAAAAGAAACTTTTTATAAAGACAAAAAAGTTATGAGACCAATAATTGATACAAAAAAAAGTCAAATATTAAAATACTTAAAAGAAAACAATATTGATTATGCAACCGATTCAACTAATTGTGATATTAAATATTTTAGAAACTCTATAAGAGCCACTTTGAATGAAGACGATTTTATAAAACTATTAGAAGAAAAAAATCTTAAAAATTTAGAGCTAAATAAAATTAACATTGAGATTAAAAAAATTTTAGCCGGACAATTAAAACAAGCTCACTTCAATAGGGATGAATCTTTTAATCAAAGACTATTGTTTTCTTTTTTAGAACAAAAAGGTTTTGGACAAATTTTTTATTCTAGAAAAAAAAACACTTTAAAAGAAACAATTAAACAAATAAAATCTACAAAAAGTTTTGTACGAGTTAAGATTGAAAATTTACTTTTGATTAAAGATAGACAAAACATTTATTGTATAGATTTATTCAACTATGAAGTTTTAGATAAACAAATTAATGATTTGACAGAAAAGGATTTAAAAAATTTTGAACCATCTATAAATTTAAAAGATTTTGATGGCTCATTAATTATCACAAATGACTGACAAAAACATAAGTTAGACCTCTTATATAACAATAAAAAACTAAGTGAGTTTTATAAAAAAAATAAAACAAGTTACTACAAGAGATATTTTCAACCTATAATTTATGATAAAAAAAATAAGATTATAAAAAATATTATGAATTAATGATAAAATCAAAATAATGTCCTAGAAAAGGTGAAATATAAATGAAGAATAAGAAAAAATGACTTTTAATTTTATTGACTATAATGATTGCATTAGCGGTTGGATTTGCAATATATTACTTCCAAAAAGGTAATGCAACAAAATGAAATTATAGTGATTTATGCGAAAATGCTTCAAAAATTAGAGGTCAGGTATCTGTTAACTCTGTAGGAAATGGTATTTATGTATTAAGTGGTTATTATGAACAAAATGGTAAATTGTTTAAATTTACAGCTGTAATAGATGAAAAAGACTATTATGCATTTAAAGATTTAGGTCTAACAGATATGATGCTATCTTATACAGCGGGGAATGGATGACAACAGTTACTAATAAGTCTAGCTCCAACACTTATTTTTATATTATTCTACATATGAATGTTTTCAAGCATGATGAAAGGTGGAGGAATGGGCGGAAATATGTTTGGTAATAACAAACAAAGACCCAGAGAAACAAAATCTGACGTTAAGTTTAAAAATGTAGCAGGTATCAATGAAGAAAAGCAAGAACTAGTGGAGATTGTAGACTATTTAAAAAATCCAAATAAATACGCTCAAATGGGAGCAAGAGTTCCAAAAGGAGTCCTAATGGAAGGTCCTCCTGGAACAGGAAAAACTTTACTTGCAAAAGCCGTAGCTGGAGAAGCTAATGTATCATTCTTCTCAATGGCTGGATCAGAGTTTGAAGAAATGTTTGTTGGACTTGGAGCAAGCAGGGTTAGAGATTTATTTTCAGATGCAAAAAAAGCAGCACCATGTATAATTTTTATAGATGAGATTGATGCTGTTGGTAGAAAAAGAAATTCATCAATGGGGTTAGGAACGAGCGAACAAACTCTTAACCAATTACTAGTTGAGATGGATGGGTTTGGTACAAACTCTGGAGTTATAGTTATGGCTGCAACTAACAGAGCTGATGTTTTAGATCCTGCCTTATTAAGACCAGGACGTTTTGATAGAACTATTCAAATTTCTCTTCCAGATATTAGAGAAAGAGAAGCTATTTTAAAATTACATGCGAACAATAAATCAGTTTCACCTGAAATTGATTGAAAACGTATTGCAGAAAGAACCCCAGGATTTTCAGGAGCTCAGTTAGAAAATGTTTTAAATGAAGCTGCAATTTTAGTTGTTAGAGAAAAGAAAAAAATGATAACAATCAATGATATTGATGAAGCTATTGATAGAGTTGTTGGAGGACCTGCAAAAAAATCAAGAGTTATGACTTTACAAGACAAACAAATTGTTTCTTATCATGAGGCAGGTCACGCTTTAATTGGATTAAAACTTAGATCAGCATCAAAAGTTCAAAAAGTTACAATTATACCCCGTGGAAATGCTGGAGGATATACTATTATGACTCCAAAAGATGAATCTAATTTCTCTTCAAAAGAAGATTTATTTGCAGCAATTGCGGGTTATCTTGGAGGTAGAGCTGCTGAAGAAATTATTTTTGGGAAAGATAATGTAACAACTGGAGCACATGATGATTTAGATAAAGCCACAAACATTGCAAGAAAAATGGTTACACAATTTGGTATGTCTAAATTAGGATTAACAAAATACTTAACAATGGCTGAAGAGGCATATGGTCAAACAAAAGGAGTTTACTCAGATGAAGTAGCTTATAAAATTGATCAAGAAGTAAGTAGAATGTTAGATGAAAGTTATGTAATCGCAGTTAAACTTATTAATGAATACAAACCATTACTTGAGTTAATTGCTGAGTCGTTAAGAGTTTTAGAAACAATTACAGCAGAGCAAATTGATTACATTGAAAAAAATAACAAATTACCTAATGAAGTAATTTTAGAAAAAGAAAGAAAAGCTAAAGAAGATAAAAAACGTGAAGCAGGAGAAATTTTAGAATTTGAACCTGATGAAGAGGACGAAACAAAAAAATAATCTTAATATTTATAAAACCTTGTTATGAGAGGTTTTTTTTATTTATAATTAATTTATGTAAAACTTTTGGAGGAAAACTTATGGATATGGAAATTAGAGCAACTAGCTCAGAAAGAAACGTCAAAATAGCTATTGTTGATATATCTGAAGCTTTAGATGAAATAATAAAATTACAAAAAAGTAACCCTTTAGCTTCTGTTGCTTTAGGAAGAACTATTATTGCGAATGCTTTATTAAGTATAAGTATTAAAGATAGAAGTAAAATGACTACAAACATTAACGGAATGGGTTTAGTTGGATCGATAATCGCAGAATTCCAAAATGATTCAATTAGAGGATATATTGAAAATCCAAACTTTGATATTTCTTTAATTAAAGAAAATAAAGGTAGTCCTTTATCTCAAGCAGTTGGCAAGATGGGTTTTTTACAAATATCTAGAGATAATGGAGAAAAAGAACCTTATACATCAAGAGTAGAGCTTGTTTCAGGAGAAATAAATATTGACTTTATGTATTATTTACAACAATCAGATCAAATAAATTCATTGATAACTACAACTGTAGAAATCAATGATGATGGATCTATAAAAAAAGCCTGTGGAATCATAATACAGTTATTGCCAGGATTTAAAGATGAAGATATTGACTTTATTGAAAAAAAAGTTGGATCTCTAGAACACTTAAAAAAAACTTTAGTTGATTCAACAAACTACGAATCTTTATTGAAAGATATTTGTCAAGATGCAAAAGTTTTAGAAGTAAAACCTTTAAAATTTGAATGTACATGTGATGTTCGAAAGGTTATGGACTCAATTAAATTGCTTGGGCAAGAAGAAATTTCAAATGCATACAACAAGGGAGAAATTATAGAAGTTATTTGTGATTTTTGTAAAAAGCAATACAATATTGATTCAAAAGATTTGAAAAACTTAATAAATTAATTATGATATAATACATTAGACGTTATTTAATTTGAATAGAGGAAGTGTTTTATGTCAAATCAAAATACAAATAGGGGTCAAAATCCAAATAATAATCCCAACAACAATAATTTAAATAATCAACAACCAAAGGGGCCTAATGGACAACCAATAATGCCAAATGGTCAAATACCAATTGGACCAAAAGGTCAACCAATTATGGGACAACCAATAATGCCAAATGGTCAAATGCCTTTAGGACCTAATGGACAACCATTGAAACCCAATGGTAAACAACCAAAAGCACCAAAGACTCCAAAAACTAAAACTGAATGATTACCAGAATTAACAGAACAAGAAAGAAAAGATGCTAAGGACTCTAAAGCAAAGGAAAAAATTCTTTCAAAAGCACAAAAATATAAAGAGAAAAAAGCTAAAAAAGGTGGAGCATTCAAAGTTGTTAACTTTCCAGAAGTTAAAGAAACTGGACTAAAAGGTCATAAAACAAGAATTAGATTACAAAAGCAATTAACTAGTAAGTATTCTAAAGATATTTTAAATGGAGATATAATTTCAACAACAGGAAATCGTCCAGATACTAGTAGATACGCAATTGAAATTTATGGAGCTAAAAAATGATATACCAATGGAGATATGGTAACTCAAATCTTAAAAGGTGTAGATTTAAAAATTGAAAAAAGTAAATTTATAGTTATTTTAGGTCCATCTGGATCTGGGAAAACTACTTTACTAAACTCAATTTCTGGTTTAGACAAGGTTACAGTAGGAGATGTTTTTTCGGTAGGTCATAACCTAACTTTACTAAAAGACTCACATTTAACAAAATTTAGAAGAGAAAATGTTGGATTTATTTTTCAACAATATAACTTACTTTCAAACTTAACTGCAAGAGAAAATGCAGAAGTGGGAGAAAACTTAAGTGTACCAACAGAAAACTCTATGACAATTGAAGAGATTTTTGAAACAATTGGTATGAAAGAACAGATGAATAAGTACCCTCACCAAATGTCAGGGGGACAACAACAAAGGGTCTCTATTGCAAGAGCTTTAGCTAAAAACCCAGAAATCCTTTTTGGAGACGAACCAACAGGGGCGTTAGATGAAGAAATGGGTAGAAAAGTTTTAGAGATTTTATTAGAAGTTAAAAATAGATTTAAAACAACTGTTATTATTGTTACTCACAACCCTAACATTGCAGAAATTGGAGATACAGTAATTCATGTTAGAAATGGTTTAATAGATAAGTTAGCACATAACTCAAATCCTAAAAAACCATCTGAAATAGATTGATCATAATTTAAAGAGATTTAAGGAGATATTAAATATGCCATTATTTACTTTTAGAGGTGTACCTGAAGAAAAAGTACAAGAATATTTTAAAAAGGTTGGAGAAATAGCACAATTAGTTAATGCTGATGTAAAACAGTTTGTTTTTTGATGTGAAGATACAAAGTTAATTGGGAACGGTTATGATAAGGATGCAATTTATGTCTCAATTGAATGAAAGGGTAGACCCTTGAAGCAAGAAGTAGTAACAATGCATATTCAAGAATTTTTTGGCTCATTATCTAAGCACATTTATGTTAAGTTTACAGAAATCAATAGTTTCTTATATATTAATGGAGACGTCATTGATTAATGAAAATTAAAAACATAGATATTAAAGGCAAGGTATTTTTAGGTCCTATGGCTGGAACTACAAATGCTGCTTTTAGAATAATTTGTAAGGAAAAGGGAGCATCTCTTGTTTATGCTGAGATGGTAAGTACTGAAGGTTTGGTTCATAATAATCAAAAAACTAAAACCATGATCGAAGTTTCAGAACTTGAACACCCAATCACCTTACAAATTTTTGGTTTTGATGTAAATTCATTTGTAAAAGCAGCAAGCATTGTTGAAGAATTTTCAGATTGTGACATTATTGATATAAATATGGGATGTCCAGCTCCTAAAGTTGCTCAAAGAAGCCAAGCAGGAGCAAACTTATTAAAATTTCCAGAACGTGTGGGAGAAGTTATAAAGGCAGTTGTTGAAAATAGTTCTAAACCAGTTACTGTAAAAATGAGAATAGGTTGGGATGAAAACAATAAGAACATTGTGGAACTTGCTAAAATAGCAGAACAAAACGGTGCATCAGCAATAGCTGTTCATGGAAGAACAAGAAATCAATTTTACAATGGAAATGCAGACTGAAGCTGAATCAAAAAAGTAAAAGAAGCTGTATCAATTCCTGTAATAGGAAATGGAGATGTAGTTGATGGTCCAAGTGCAAAAAAAATGATAGAAGAAACTGGATGCGATGCAATAATGGTTGCAAGAGCAGCACAAGGAAATCCGTGAGTTTTTAGAGAAATTCAACACTATTTAGATACAGGTCAGGAATTAGAAAAACCTGATTATCAAGAAATTAAAAACACAATTTTAAGGCATACAGATTTATTAATTGAGATGCGTGGTGAAGAGTTTGCAATAAGGGAAATGCGGAAGCAAATTTTGTGGTATCTTGCAAGACTAGGAAAAAATACAATCATTCAAGAAATGAAACAAAAAGCAATACAAATTGAAAATTTGAATGATATATATAATATATTTAAAATATATGAAACAGAAACAGGAGAAAATTATGAAAGATAACAATTTGGAAAGAGATTTTAGTGAACAAGAGATTATTCGTAGAGAAAAATATCAGCAACTTGTAAAAGATGGAAGAGATCCGTATTTAAACACAATTTTTGATAGATCTCACAAAATTCAAGAAATAATCGATCAATTCTCAGAGTTTAATAAAGAAGAATTGGCCAACAAAACAGATGTAGTAATTACTGCAGGAAGAATTAGATTCTTTAGAGAAGCAGGAAGTAAAGCAATTTTTGCAAATATTCAAGACCAAGAAGCAATGATTCAAATCTATGTAAGACAAGATGAAATTGGAGAAGAAGAATTTAAATACTTTAAAAACCTAGATTTAGGAGACATCATTGGAGTTACAGGAAAAATGATGAAAACAGACCATGGGGAAATAACAATAAGAGTTAAAGAAGCTATTTTATTAACAAAAGCTTTAAAACCATTACCTGATAAACATGCAGGGATAGCAGATATTGAAGAAAAATATCGTAGAAGATATGTTGATTTAATTGTTAATCCAGAAACAAAACAAACATTTATAAATAGAACAAAAATTATTAGAACAATTCAAAAGTATTTAGATGATAAAGGATATATGGAAGTTGAAACTCCAATTTTACACTCTCTAAGTGGTGGAGCGGCAGCGAAACCATTTTGTACACATTACAATGCGTTAGACAGTGAGTTTTATTTAAGAATCGCAACAGAATTACATTTAAAAAGATGTATTGTTGGAGGATTCGAAGGAGTTTATGAAATTGGAAGAATCTTCAGAAACGAAGGTTTAA
The DNA here is from genome assembly GCF_009730595.1 of Spiroplasma tabanidicola. Lineage (NCBI taxonomy): Bacteria > Bacillati > Mycoplasmatota > Mollicutes > Entomoplasmatales > Spiroplasmataceae > Spiroplasma > Spiroplasma tabanidicola. The sequence continues at coordinate 21,011 of NZ_CP046276.1, forward strand.
GTACAAGACATAATCCTGAATTTACTTCAATAGAATTATATGTTGCATATAAAGATATGTATTTTTTGATGGACTTATGTGAAGAAGTAATTAGAAAATGCGCAATGGAAGTTAATGGAAAAACAACTTTATCATATGGTGGACACGATTTAGATTTAGGAAAACCATTTAGAAGATGACATATGGTTGATGCTATTAAAGAAATTACTGGTGTAGATTTTTGAAAAGAAATGACATATGAAGAAGCTTTACAAATAGCAAAAGAAAAAGGTATAAAAGTTGAAAAACATCATTTCTCAGTAGGACATATTATTAATTTATTTTATGAAGAATTTGTAGAAGAAACAATTATTGAACCAACTTTTGTTTATGGTCACCCAAGAGAAATATCACCTTTAGCAAAAGCAAACCCCAAAGACCCAAGATTTACAGAAAGATATGAACTATTTATTGTTAATAGAGAATATGCGAACTGTTTTTCTGAGTTAAACAACCCAATTGATCAATATGAGAGATTTTTAGATCAATTAAAAGAAGCGAGAAGTGGAAATGATGAAGCAAATGATATGGATATTGATTTTGTTGAAGCATTAGAATATGGAATGCCTCCAACTGCAGGAATCGGAATAGGAATTGACAGATTAGTTATGTTATTAACTAACTCAGAATCAATTAAAGATGTATTATTATTCCCACAAATGAAACCAAGAGGGTAACTTTTATGAAGTTTGGAATTGCATTAGGTTATGTTTCAAAGCTTAGTTTGTTAGAAACTATTCAAGGAATGGAACAAATCAAAAAGAAAATTAAAGAAAGTTTGAAAGTAAAGTTTAGCCTTATCGAAGTTAACTCATCAATTGTTACAGATAAACACTTGTGATTGAATGATGATAATCAACAAACCAAAAGACCAATAGATTTTGATATTTCCTATAACAATAGTTATGGTGAAATTTTACAATCAAATAATAAATGAAGAAGATACTTTTTAGGTGAATTAGGTTTAAAAGAAAACAATGTAGGGATTTTTACAGACTTTCAAGCTATTGAAAGAGACTCTGAAATTAGTAATATTTCATCTGTAACTTATCATGAGTTTGGAATGGAAATTATAAAAACAGAATATAACATTGAAGAAGTTAATAAAGCTATTACAGGAATTTTTCAAATTATTTCAACTGTAGATAAAGAAGTTTCGAGAAATTTTACTAAATTAAATATAAGTCATTTTGGAAATACTTTGATTTTTGTAACACATAAAAAATTAAAAGAACTTTATCCACTTTTAACTTTTAACGAAAGAATAAATCGTTTTGGAAGAGACAATGGCTCTTTTGTTTTACAAGATTATGTTGAAAAATTATTAAACCAAAGTAGCGCCAACCAGTTTTCAAGCGATATATTTGATTTTAAAACTTTTTCAAAAATTTATTATTATAATAGTGACTGTGAAAAAGTTGTAAGTATTGGTTATGTAAGTTATACAGTTGATAGAGAAATGTTAAAAAGACAAAATAATATTTTAAAAGAAAATGTAAAAACACAAACTCAATATCATCATTTGTTAAAATCTAACAAGCTACCTATGACATTGTCATGTGGAATATTTATAGATAGAATCACAATGGGTATTTTAGAAAAACAACACATAGGCGAAGTTCAATCTTCTATTTGGGATCAAGATTTTCTTGATTATTGCAATACAAACAATATTAAAATATTATAATCAACCTATAAGGTTGGTTTTTATTTATAATTTTATTAAGGAGAATTTATGGTTGATTTAATTATAGTTGCAAATGGAACTGGCCAAAGATATGGTTCAAATAAATTATTAGAAAAAATTGATGAAAGATTTGTAATAGAACTAACAATTGAAAAATTTATCAACATTGAAAAAATTAAAAATATAATCATTGTTACAAATGATGAAATAAAAAATATTTTAGATAATAAATATAAAAATTTAATACTAGTAAAAGGCGGAAAAACAAGAAGTCTTTCCGTTCAAAAAGGTTTAAATTATGTTAAAAGTAGTTTTGTGATGATTCATGATGGAGCAAGACCTTATGTGGGTCAAGAGTTAATAAACAGTCTAATAGAAAATATAAAAGATAGCGATGGAATAATTCCAATACTTAAAATAACAAGTTGTTTAAAAAAGATTGGCGACACTATAAAAACTGTAAACAGAGAAGAATATGTATTAAGTCAAACTCCTCAATTATTTAAAACTACTTCTATAAAAAAAGAGTATGCAAATATTGACGAGAATTGATATGATGATTTTCAAGCCTTAGAGTTAAAAGGGTATAAATTAAAAACTATTATAGGAGAAGAAACAAATAAGAAAATAACTTTTAAAAAGGATATCAAGAGTTAAAAGTTTTTTTAGGGCTAAATATAATAAAATAATATATAGATAAATATGGAGAATATAATGAAAAAATTATTAAGTATATTAGGTGCGTTTGGCATATCGTTAACTATAACATCTTCAGTTACTGCGTGTTATCCTATTAAAGTAAAAAAGAGTTTAAGAGAACTTCCGGTTCAAGATATTGGTGAATTGAAAGGAACAAAAGACTTGCCAACTGCTACAGAAATAATTAACGCAGTATTAGATAAAAATGCTGACTTTGGTATAAGTGCATCTGATTTTGAAGTAAGTGGGAAAATAACAACAAGCAGTGTAAAGTTAAAAGCATCTTCAACATCAACTAATTTCAGAGGAAAAGTTATTATTAGGTTTTCATATATCAAAGAAGTTGATGAGAGTAGCACAATTAACAGCATGAATCTTAAACTAAGTAAAAATTACAATAAATATATAAATCAATTATCAATAACAAAAATTGTCATAAAAAATACAAAGAATTAAATAGTTTTAATATATAATATATAAGCGAGTTAATTTTTATTAACTCCTTGCCTGAAATTAGGCCAAAAGACCATAAGGAGAATTTATAAAATATATGATCAGAAAATACGAAGTTATGTATATTATTGACCAAGACGCTAGTGATGTTAAGGGTGTTCAAAAGAAACTTAACGATGTTCTTGTTGCTAATGGGGGTAAAATTCTTGAATCTGAAGAATGAGGGTTAAAAGATTTTGCTTATGAAATAAACAAAAAGAAAAAAGGTCATTACTTTGTTTTAATAGTAGAAACACAAAGTGATAACATTGAAGAATTTAGACGTATTTCAAGAATTGATAAAAGTGTTGTTCGTGAATTAATTATCAATACTGAAAATGAAAAAAAATACGTTCAATCAACAAAATTATCAAAAACAGATATGTCAAAATTTAAAGAAGAAAAAAAACCTTCAAGAAATTTTGAAAGAAAACCAGGTTATAGAAGACCTGAAGGTGATACAACTGCTAGTGAAGCACCTCAAAAAGAAAATGTTATTAAATCAGAAAGCGTAAAAGAAGCTATTAAAGAAGTTGAATCTACACCTAAAACAGCAAAAGATGTTGCTGAAAAACCAACAAAAGTAGAATCAGCAGAAAAAAAAGTAACTAAAAAAGCAACTGCAGAAAAAAAAGTAACTAAAAAAGATTCTTAATAATCTGATTTCTTAGGAGGAAATATGAACTCAGTTAATTTAATAGGAAGAATAACAAAAGATCCTGAATTAAGAACTTCAAGTGGAGGTAAATCTTATGTAGCATTTACATTAGCTGTAAATGAGTTTGGAGGAGGAAACCAATACACTCAGTTTATTCCATGTTTTGCATGAGAAAAAACAGCAGAAAATATGGCGCGTTATGTAAAAAAAGGTGCACAGATTTCTGTTGAAGGAAATATAAATGTTCGTCAAGATAATAACAATGGACAATATTCAACAGTTGTTTCGATAAGAGCAAACAGAGTTCAATTTTTAGGGGCAAATCAAGCTGGTGGAATGAATGTTTCTCAAAGCAATTCTCAACCAGAAATGAGTAGACCACAAACAAATAATTATGATTTTGATTTAGTTGAAGATAACAAACCTTCAAATGATGACGATTCAATTTTATGAGAAGACTAAAAGGAGAATAGATTATGAAACCAAAATTCGTAAGAAGAAAAAAAGTTAACTTTTTTGCTAAAAATAATATTGCTTATATAGATTACAAAGATGTAGATTTATTAAAAAAATTTATATCAACTAATGGACAAATTTTACCAAGAAGAATTACTGGTACTTCACCAAAACATCAAAGAATGCTAGCAACTGCAATTAAAAGAGCTAGAATAATGGGATTACTTCCATTTGTAAGCAACTAATTTTTAATTTTATTAAGCACTCAAAAAGATTGGGTGCTTTTTAATTGTTTGTTATAATAAAGGTGGTGATTTTTATGAAAGTTATTTTATTACAAGACGTCAAAAACTATGGGAAAAAAGACCAAATAGTTGAAGTTTCAGATGGTTATGCAAGAAACTATTTAATACCAAAAAAACTAGCTATTGTTGCTACAAAAAATGATTTAAGTCATTTAGGAGTTAAATTAAAAAAGGAGCAAGAAAAGATAGATTCACAAAAACGAGAAGTAGAGGATTTAAAAACAAAAATTGAAGCAAATATTTTAAATTTTGGTTTAAAAGTTAAAGATAATAAATCATTTGGATCTATTTCTTTGTCTCAGATTTGTGATAGATTAAAAAAAGAATATGCTATAGATGTAGATAAAAGAAAGTTTGAAAAACATGATAATTTAACTGATATTGGTTTACATTACTTAAAAATCAAACTTGACTTTAAAATAATAGCTACATTAAAAGTTCAAGTAGAAGGAATAAAATAATGAATGAAAATTTAGATTTAAATTCACAAACAGTTCTTTTAGATTCAGAAAAAGCAGTTCTAGCAATCGCAATGCATTCACCAAAAGTTAATTTTGAAATATTAACTCAGCTAGAAGCAAACGATTTTTCAATTGAACCGCATAGAATGATTTTTGAAGCTATTAGAGATTTAAATCAAAATAGTCAAAATCCTACAATCACAAAAATTGCAGATCATTTACAACAAAAAAAACAACTAGAACAAGTTGGTGGAATTGAATACATTGGAGAAGTTTCAAGTTACTTTTATACAGATGAAGGTTTTGAAGATTATGTTGAAATAGTTTTTAAAAACTCAATCGGAAGACAACTTGATAGAGCTGTTAATGAAGTTAAAAGATTAAGAGAAGCAAAATCTCCTATTGATGAAATATTTTTAGTTGCTCAACAAAAAATATTAGATATAAAAACTGAAATTCAAAAGGATGATGCTCAGGCAATTAAAGAAACCGTTGTTGATGTAGTTAAAAAAATTCATGACTTACAAAATACAGGAAGTTCAATTAATGGAGTTGCATCAGGTTTTAAAGATTTAGATAATATTACAAATGGATGGCAAAAAGGTGATTTTGTTATTTTGGCCGCAAGACCAAGTATGGGAAAAACTGCTTTTGCTTTAAATTTAGCAATAAATGCAGCAGAAAGAAAAAAAGGAGTAGTTTTTTTCTCGTTAGAAATGCCAAAAGAACAATTAGTTCAAAGAGTGTTATCATCTGTCTCTGCAGTTGATTCTTCATCACTAAGAACTGCTCAAAACTTAACAGAATCTGTTTGAAAAAGAATAACAAATGGAGCTGAGCAAATAAAAAAGTTAAATATTGTGATTGATGACTCACCAGGATTAAATGTGATGCAAATTCAATCAAAATTAAGAAAATTAAAAAGAGACTTTGAAATCGATATATGCTTTATAGATTATTTACAATTGATTTCATCAATGCAAAGTAGAATGGATAATCGTCAAAATGAAGTTGCTGCAATTTCTAGGCACTTAAAAAAAATAGCAAGAGAACTAAACATACCAATAGTGTGTTTATCGCAACTATCACGTAGTGTAGAAAAGAGAGAAGAAAAAGTTCCTTTAATGTCAGATTTAAGAGATTCGGGAGCCATAGAACAAGATGCAGATATAATAATGTTTTTATATAGAAAAGCATATTATGAAAAGAAAGAATATGAAGTTTTTGATGATAGTCAAAATGACGAAACAGATGTAATCATTTCAAAACACAGAAATGGTGCAACAGGTGTAATTAAAGTTAACTTCTTAAGAAATTATGGTAAGTTCACTGATAGATCAAAAAATTCATAAAAAGTATAAAAATAATGTAAAATTAAAAAGTTAGGACGGTTTAAAATATGAAGAAATTGTTGTCTTTAGTTAGTGCATTTAGTTTAGGTGCCATATCAAGCGTATCAGCAACCTCAGCAGGATGTCAAATTCCCACAAAAGCAATTAAAATTACAGTTGATGGTAAGGAAAAATCAGAAGATAATGAAGATGTTTTAGAAGTAAAAAATTATGATAATTCAGTAGGGCAAAATAAAGTAGTTGGAGTTACTAATTTGTTGTTAGAAGCAATCACATTTACAGATGAAAAATATCAAGATTCAAAAACATTAAAAAAACAAAAAGATTTTTTAGGTGATCAAGGACAAAGCTTATCACTTATGAATTACATTAAAAAAAATAGTGATTCTACAGATTCGGTTTTTAAAGATTTTAAAAACTCATACGAAGCATCTAGAAATACTAACTTTATTGCGGTTAATTTTGAAAGATCAGATGCTGCAAAAAAAGGTCAAAATAGTTTATTTAGTTTAAAAGATGATGCTAGAGTTTTTGTTGTTAAAAAAACAAAAGAAAATAAAGAAGTAACAAAATCAGAAATTGTAGATAGTTTTGATTTAGCAGATGGTTTAGATGGACATACATCATTTAAAAGTGATGCAGAACATATTATAAAAACTGGTGCTTCTTTAAATGAAACATTTGCAGCTCTAGCACAAGGTTCGGATGCTCAAAACAGAATTTTTGAAAATTATGATTCAGCAAACACTTATGATCAAGAAATAGTTACAAGAGCAAGAAAATTAGACTCAACTTTAGAAGATGAAAAAACTAACAAACCACTTAAACTGTTAGGAGAGTTTGAAGTTCCTAAACAAGTAGATAATAAAGTAGTTGAACCAATAGATGGAAATGCACCAAAAGCAGGAAAAACTGATGATAAATTTAGACTTTACAATTCTGATGATGGAAAAATAATTCAAGCAAGCTCAACTCTTATTCATACAGAGTCAAAAAGTTTTGCAAAAATCAGTCTGGATTTTGATGATCCAGGAAACAATAGTATAGAAGAGAGAAAATTTAGAATAGATTATAATAATTTAGATAAAGTTATTTTACAATGAAGTTTAAAAACTGTTGACATCACAGCTGTAACAAGTACAAATAACCCAGATGGTATTGAACATTCAATTTATTGATATGAACCATATCAATACATATTTAAAAATACAACAGAAAACGAAAAACAAGATATGTTTAACATATATGATAAAAATTTCACACCAAATATCACAATTTTTAGAAAATAGGTATAAATTGAACTAGTCAATTAAAATTTTGATTAAATAGATACTTTATCCATACGAATATCGTATGTATTTTTTATATTTTATACTAGGTCTAACATATTTATGAAAATCAATATAAATGAAATTATTGTATAGATATTTAAATAATTAAGCCCTTCTATTTTATAAGTATGAATATATTCATTTTTATAGTTCTAGAAAGATTTCACGCTCCATAACCAGGAAAGTGATTTAGGGTGATATACATACTTATCTTGTTTTTTAATATAATATTTTCAGAGTTCTATTATATAGTGAATACCTTGACAAAAATGAACAATATGAGAGATACCACTTTTTTAATTAGAAAAAATAAACTTCGCATAACATAATTTATCATTTATACTATTAGATAATTTTAAATCTATAATTTTTGAATTATATAAATCTTTTATGACAAATAAACTGTATATCCTAAAGCTGTCTTTACGTAAGTTATATTTGTAACTCTTTTTAGATTCAAGCTATCTGTATTAAACTTTAATTGAATAAGTTTTTTTATCTCAAAGGACCAGGTTTGTCATATTTTGTAGCTTTTTCATATCTCTTTTAAATTGTTAATTTTTATATATTTATAAGCGACTTATAGTATCATGTTGTATCCAAAACATTGTTACATAAATAATAAATATAATTTTTATAGTAAGAATGCGATTATAGTTTTATCCACAGGCTTTTCATTATTTAGCTGATTTAAATGGCCAAATCTTGAAATACCTAAATATTTACAAACTAGCGTTAAATTAATGTTTTTTGTTTTTCAAAAATTCAAAGTACTGTTAATTACTTTTCTTCCCTAATTCTTTTTTATCTTGAGTTAACTTAAAGCTTTTCTTAATTTTTTGTTGTCGTATCATTATGATATTTACTATTCATCAATAAGATCTAAATTTAAAAATATTTTCTTTAGTTTAAATTCTGGCTTTCGTCTTTTGACCGCACTTGTGCTAACATTATACTTTAGTGCGCCACTTTTTATTCCCATTTTTTTGCCTTTCAAAAAGCTTGATTTTTTTTGATCATTATTTTGCCATTTATAAAATTTAATAATAAAAGTACACATTTACGTTTCTTTTTATTTTAGATGTTCAAAATAGAGTTTAAAAATTACTAAAAATATGAGATAATTAACAAAAAGTTAGGTAGGGGCAGTTGTGAATTATTACATTAAGTTAGATAACGGCTATTTTCATGTTGTTGATGGCAATGTGAATAAAGTGATTGCATCATTTGTGAGTGAAATAGACGCTCATAAATTCTTACAATCACTTTTTAGTAATTTTGGAGAACCTTGATCAGCTGTTTATGGAACGCTAATCGAAAATCCAGTAGTTATACAACCAATCATAAGTGCTTCACCATTATATTATGAATCAAGCTCTCCTTCATGTCATAAGTCATTACAATTACCTCAACAAATTATAATAGAAAATAAATTACCTTTTGGTTATAGCCCTAGCGCTCAATACTCATCATTATTTAGCAGGACCCCAACAGGAGGTACACCTTTATACAATGGTGGTTTTTTAAACAACGGAGGAGTTCCTTCAAGTCCTATGTTTAGCACGCCACCAATATTAAGTGAAGGTTTAAATCAACCTCAAAGTTTTAATAGTAATATTTATTCCAATCCTCCACAAGTTAATTCAAATACTAATGGATGAAGTCAATCACAACCACAAATTAATAGTAACAAACCTGCTCAAAACATTGCAGTACCACAAAACCAAACAAGAAATAATCAATTACAACAACCTCAAAGTTTAAGTGGTCAGACAAGTTCAACACAACAAAGTTCAAATAATCAAGCCGCTCAAAACATTGCAGTACCACAAAACCAAACAAGAAATAATCAATTACAACAACCTCAAAGTTTAAGTGATAACCAAAATAATTCAGTACAACCACAAAATAGCTCAACTCAACTAGGATGAAACAAGCAACCAAATAATTCACAACAAAGTTTACAAAGAAACAATCAAGTACAGCGTCCTCAAAACCTGGGAAATCAAAATCAAGATGCAGATCTACAATCTCAAAATACGCAACAAAATCAAGAAAGTGGTTTTGAAAGCAATCAAAGCTATGACAACATAAGTTCTGATGACAATAATACTTTTAATCAAAGTAGTGGAGCTCAAGCAAATAATGAAAATGGTGCAAATAACAAAAAATCAAAAAGAAATAAAAAATTTGTATTTGATGATTTAACAATGGCTCTTGATATAAGTGCCTATGATGATGAAGGCGCAATTGTTCAAATTGATGATTTAGAAGTTAATAATAAAGATGATGATAGTTTGGGAGAAGCATCAGTTTATTCTAAAAAAACAAAAGTAGGTAAATCAAAAGAAAAGAAGGAAGAAGACGAAGCTCTAGATAATTTCGAAATAAACAGCTCAATGTTTGTGAATGATATAGATTTTGAAAATGATGAAATTATACATCACAACAAAAACAGTAAAGGAATTAACAGGTTAAAACGTGAACAAGATGCTCAAGAAAATATTATTGAAAATCAAGATAATATGAGTTCAGTTTTAGAGGGTGGTCGTCAAAGCAAAACTTCTTGAGATGATAAAAAAAATCATATTGATGATTATGATTTAGATGCATTAAGTTCACTTGAAGACTATGAAAAAAGACATTTAAGTGAAAGTTGACAATCTTATAGTAACAAAAGTGAATCTGATTACAATAAGCAAAGACTATCAATTCAAAAAGAATTGGAAGAAAAATATCATTCTGAACAAATGGATGATTATGATTTAGATGCATTAAGTTCACTTGAAGACTATGAAAAAAGACATTTAAGTGGAAAATGAAAATACGATAGAGGACAAAACGAGTCCGAATCTTTTGTGTTTGATAATAGGGATCTAGAAAATCAGAGCAAAATTAATGATTTAGATAATCTAGATAGTAGAATACAAGGACAATCTGAAAAAAGAGCGTTAGATGAATTAAATTATAATAAATCATCTAATATGAATGAGCAAAAAAATGATAATTTAAATAGTAGGGCTAACCTTTCAGATATATATGATATAAACACTTTAGAACAACAATATCAAAACGGACTATTAACAAGTGATTTAAATTTAGTAAAAAAAGATGATGGTGTTATCGATTTAGGACCAGTAGATGATGATGATACAATTTTTTCTACTCCAAGAATGGATGCCCAACAAGAAGACTATGAAGATTTTGGTGCAATAAAAAATGATAAAAAAGCACTCAAAAAAGCTAAAAAAAGGAAAAATAAAAATCGAGATCCATTAAGCAATACTCAAGCATTGTCTTATGTTGTAGATAATAAGATGATTAGCAATGTTGATGGTAATTTAGTTAATAAAAAAGCAATTAAAAAAGAAGAAAAATTAAATAAAAAATTACAAAAACAACAAAAATCTAAAGAACCCGAAATTATAAATGATGATATTTCATTAGATAAAATCAGTACAAGTAATATTGTACAACCATTAGTTCAAACACCAGTACAACTAATTGCAGATTTAGAAAGTGTTGAAGACTCAGGAACAATAACAAAAATATATGAACAAAATTTAATACCAACAAGTAGTATTCAATTAGGTAAAAAAAATGATGATGTTATAGATTTAGGACCAATAATTGATGATGATACAATTTATTCAACGCCAAGAATGGATGCTAAAGAAGAAGATCAAAAAGAAGAATTAACAAAACAAGACAAAAAATTACTTAAAAAAATAAAAAAAAGTGAACAAGCAAACCGTAAAAAATATGAAAAAATGTTAAAATAAGTCTTATGGAAGATTTATTAAAAGATATTAAAAAAAGTTGAGCTTTAGTTTTTAACCATTATGAAATTAAAAATGGCATTAGTGCAGTGATTAATAAAATTAGTGATTTTAATAATGTTTATCCAAAAAAAGAAGATATATTTAAAGTTTTTAAGTTGCTTGATTTTGAAAATGTAAAAGTAATTATTTTAGGGCAAGATCCATATCACACAAAAAATGTTGCAAACGGGATTGCATTTAGTGCAAATAAAAGCGCAAAAACACCACAAAGCTTAAGAAACATTTTTAAAGAGTTAAAAAATGATCTATATATTGATCATTTTGATAATAATGACTTATCTGAGTGAGTGAAGCAAGGTGTTTTATTAATTAATACATCATTAACAGTGGTTGAATCAAACCCTGGATCACATGCGGATTATGGTTGAAAAGAGATTGTTCTTAAAATAATAAAATTTTTATACAATAAAAATAAAAATATAATTTTTTGTTTATGAGGAAATTTTGCAAAAAACTTATATAATAATCTTAATATAAATAGTGATTATGTGATTATTAGTGCACACCCTTCACCGTTTAGTTATAAAAGAGGTTTTGCAAATTCAAAACCCTTTTCTAGAATAAATTCATTCCTAGATAATCTTGGATTAGAAGTTATAGATTGAAGCAGATAAAAGGAGAAGTTTTATGCAAAGGTTCGCAGAGTTATTGTTAAAAGGTAACAATTTGGCGTATTTAGGAGCAGGGATTATTGGTTTCTTTATTGTAGCCTATATTGTTTACAATAGTCTATCTTATTCAATTTTAAGAGAAAGATATCACGGAATTAGATTTACAACAAAAAATATTGCGTATATAACTATGCTTGTTGCTGTTAGCGCAAGTGTTACAATTGTTGTTTCGCTTGTTGCGCCAGTTACAGTTTTCCCTCCAATTCGTATTGCTATTGAAGGTTTAATGGTAAAAATAGCAGGATTTATTTTTGGTCCAATTGTTGGGGTAATAGTTGGTTTAATAACTGAAATTATTGTTATGTTATTTGTTCCTTCATTTATTCACCCTGCTTTTATAATTATAATTATTTGTTATGGTTTTGTTGCAGGAATAGGAGCAAGTTTTTTAAGAATTGGTAAAGGAAACAATTGAATAATCGTTGCACTTTTAAATATATTTTTATTGGGATTTGGTGGTGCAATGTATTTCTTGATCGATGCTGCAAACTTTCCAGACGGAGCTATAAAAATGGTTGGTTTTTATATGAGTAAAGAAGTATTTAAATGAGTATTTTTAATCTCAATATTTATTTGTGTAATTATAGTATGAGGTGCTTATTTAATAGGGACTTTTACTGGTAATAAGAAAAAACTTAATGTTTTTTTACCAATCCTTTTATTTGCAACAGCATCAGAATATATTGTAACTTCGGTAATATCGGCTTGAGGAGACTATGGATTCTTAGGTCTAGAAACAAGTAAAGATGATAATGGATATATTTTAATGTTTATGGCAAGACTTGTTCAAGCCCCAGTTAAAATATTAGGTAACTCAGTAATTTTATACTACACATATAAAGCAGTCGCACCATTGATAAAAAACGATAGATAGGAATTCAATAAATGCTAAAAATGTATGACTCCCTTTCTGGTGAATTAAAAACAATTGATGAATCAAAAGTTCGTATTTATACTTGTGGACCAACAGTTTATAATTATATTCATATTGGAAATGCAAGACCTTTAATATTATCTGATTTAATTGTAAGATTTTTAGAATTTAAAGATATTAAGTATAAATATTTATTAAATATAACAGATATAGATGACAAAATAATTGATAAAGCTATAGCAGAAGGAGTATCTGAAATTGATATTGCAAAAAAGTATAGCGAAGCCTTTTTAAAAGATTTAGAAGATTTAAATATAAAATTACCAACTAAAGTAATACCTATTTCTTCAAAATTATTAGAAATAATTGATTTTATTGAAGTTTTAATAGATAAAAAGCATGCCTATGAAGTTGATGGTAATGTTTATTTTGATATTTCTTCATTAGCAAACAAATATGGAGAATTATCAAAACAAAAAAAAGAAGAATTAAATATCGGTGCTAGAGTTGAAGAGGATAAAAATAAAAAAAATCCTGATGACTTTGTTTTATGAAAAAAAACAGATAAAGGAAAAAAGTGACTAGCAAAATGAAGTTATGGTAGACCAGGATGACATACTGAGTGTGCTTTATTAATAGATAATTTCTTTACAAAAACTTTAGATATTCATATTGGAGGAATTGATTTAAAATTCCCTCATCATGAAAACGAGCGAATTCAATATATAGCAAAAAACAATAAAGAAGTTGCATGAGTTTGAGCACACAATGGTCACTTATCAATTAATAATGAAAAAATGTCTAAATCATTAGGCAATACAATTTTAGTTAAAGATTTTATAAAAAAATATGGAGCAAATGTGTTAAGATTTATGTATTTAAATTCTAACTACAGACAACCATTAAATATTAATCAACAAACAATTGATCAAGCAATTGATTGAAATACAAAAGTATTAAATCTTTTAAAAACTGCAAACTGAAAAATTGCTATTAATGAAATTACATTAAATAACGAAACACCAATTGATGATAATTTTGATTCATACAAGTACATAACAAAGTTTAAAGAATTTATGAATAATAATTTAAATACACCAATGATCATAACGCTACTTGATGAAATGGCAAAAAATATTAATAAGCAATTTAAAAATAAGGTTTTAGATAGAACTTTAGATAAATTTAACGCTATTTTAAGTACACTTGGTTTTAAATATGAACTACCAAAAATTGATAAAAAAACACAAGCTAAATTAAAAGAGTGATTAGAATCAGTTGCTAATAAAGATTTTGAAAATGCAGATAATTTAAGAGATGTTTTGAAAGAAGGAGGAATTATTTAAGATGCCAAATTTAGTTTTTGGAAAGAAAAACATTTTTAGCATTATTAAAAATTTTCCTAGTTTAGTTGAAAAAATATATGTTGTTAAAGGGTTTTTATTTGATAATGAAATTTTTGAAGTTGTAAAAACTAAAAATTTAAAATTAGAATTCATTGAAAACCAAAAGTTTCAGAAAATATTAAATCAAAAAGTAAATCATCAAAATATTATTGCTTATGTAAAAGACTTTGAATATAGTCAATTACAAGATTTAATAAGTAATAAAGAAAATCAAACAATTTTAGTTTTGGATAGAGTGCAAGATCCTAATAACTTTGGGGCAATTATAAGAAGTGCTGTTTTATTTGGAGTTGATGGAATAGTTATTTTAGACAGAAATCAAGTAGATGTAACAGCTGCAGTTTTAAAAACTTCAGCAGGAACAGCATACGAAATTGCCATTGCAAAAGTTGCAAACTTAGCAAATGCACTTAATGTATTAAAACAAAAAGGTTTTTGAGTTTATGCATCTTATTTATCAAATGATGCAACAAATATTGCTGATTTAAAATTTGAAAACAAAAAAGTAATTTTAATAGGAAGTGAAGGCAAAGGTTTATCAAATAAACTAGTAAGTCACTCTGATTTTAAATTTAAAATTAACACAACAAATATTATTGATTCACTAAATGTATCTGTTGCTACTGGTATAATTCTTTTTAAAGCAAGTCTTGACTAGCAACAGATTAAAGCATGCAATTTATTTTATATTAAAAGAACGATTTATTTTCTTATCAAACGAAGAAATAATTACAATGACAGAAAATACAGAAAGAATAATGCAAAAAGTTCATAGAAACTCGCGGTATAACTTGTTTGAGTTAAGTGAAGAATTAACTCCTTTTTATGAAGCTGTTAATGAAATTTCTCATGTCTATGACAAAAATAAATGCAGTAATTTTTTTGTGTTTTACTATGTAAGATTGCGGCAAAGATTATTAGATTATACAAGATGAATAACTAGAAAAAATAGAGATTTATTTAAAACAGAAAGAGTTATTCAATACGAAGATGGAACAACTAGTTATGAAATTATGATAGAAAGATATTCGTATGAAAACTACCAAGTTGAAAATCTCAAAAAAATAAGTGATAGTACTTTTATTGCTTTTTGTAAAACTTACCCAAACTACATTGTAATTTTAGCAACAAGTCTTTATCTAAAAGGATATGCAATTAAAAAAATCTGTATGATGTTAGGAATTACACGTAGAGATTATGATAAAATAATTAAGAATTTTAAAAACTTTTTAATTAATTTACTAATTGAAGATAAAACTATATAATATCTTTTAGAAAAGAGTGTTTAAAAATGGCAATTTCATCAAATAAAAAAATCTTGTTAGTTTGTGAAGAATGCCTATCAAGAAATTATAGCTTACAAAAAAGCACTATTTCGCAAAGAGATAGATTAGTTATTAAAAAGTTTTGTAATAAGTGTAATTTAAGAACTGTTCATAAGGAGTCAAGATAGTCATGAAAGATAAAGAAAAAGATCTAGATTTAAAAGCTCAAAAGAAAGCTGAAAAAGAAAAAACTAAGGCATTAAAAGCAGAGGCTAAAGCAAAAGAAAAAGCTGAATTCCAAAAAATTTATGATGCACTTGATGCAGATAAAGGTTTAACAAAAGAAGAAAAAATTAAAAAAGCAAGAGCGGCAAAAGTTAAAGAACATCGTAAAAAAATTAATGTTAAATTAGCTTTAAAAGAAACTCCTATTAAAATGCTTAAAGAAATTAATAAAATAAAATGAAGCGGAAGAGCAAATTTAGGTCAAAAATTTTCTTGAGTTATAATATTTTTATTGATATTTATTTTGTTCTTTTATGGTGTAGATACAGGATTAAGATATTTATTTGCAGAGATAAAAATTATTTAGGAGATAAACAAGCATGGAAAATAAAGAAATATCATCCCTTACTGAAGAGTTAGAGTCTTTTAAGGGTCAGTGATTTGTTATAAATTGTAATAGTGGACATGAAGACCGTGTTAGAGGAGATTTATTACAAAAAATAGAAACTTCAGGTTTGGAAAATGTTATTTTTGACATTAGAATTTCTAAGTCTCAATTTATGGGGAAAAATAATAAATTAACAGATAAAAATAAATACCCAGGTTATTTATTTATTAATATGTTAATGACTGATGAAACTTGATTTATAGTACGAAACACTCCAGGGGTAAATGGGTTTATTGGATCTTCTGGAAAAGGAGCAAAACCTTTTCCAATAACAGCAGAAGAAGTGGCTAGAGTTTTATATAGTCAAACAGAAAACGCAAAACAACAAGGACAAAAAGCAACTCAAACAACTCAACCAAAAAAAGAAAAGGTTTTATATACAGCTGATTTCAAAGTAAAAGATGTGGTTATTGTAAAAGAAGGTCCTTTTGCTAATACTGAAGGTCAAGTATTAGAAATGGATTATGAAAAGGGAGTTGCTGTAGTAAATATTGAGTTATTCGGAAGAATCACTCCAACAGAATTTGAATTTTTGAACCTTGATTTAGCTTACAAAGCATAGCGGCAACTTTATTTATAAAGTTGCTTTTTAAAAAAGATAGGGAGATATTAGTTTGAAAACAGTTAAGATTAAAATTATTTTAGAAGACGGAAGAATTATGGATGCTGAATTGTATCCGCAATTAGCTCCTTTAAGTGTTGAAAACTTTGTAAATTTAGTAAAACAAAAGTATTATGACGGATTGATTTTCCACAGAGTTATTAAAGGATTTATGATTCAAGGAGGAGGCTTTAATATTGAAATGCAAGAAAAAGAAGATTTACAACCAATTAAAGGTGAATTTTCAAGCAATGGATGAAAAGACAACTTAAAATTGAAACATGAACAAGGTGTTTTATCTATGGCAAGAACTAATGATCCAAACAGTGCTACAAGTCAATTCTTTATAGTTACTGGTGAAGCTGGTTTTTTAGATGGACAATACGCTACTTTTGGAAAACTTATTGGGCAAAAAAGTTTAGAAGTCGCAAGACAAATTGAAAATGTAGAAACAATAAGTATTGACTTTTACGATGATGTACCAAAAACTCCAGTTATAATAAAAACAATTGAACTATTATATTAATTATATTTTTTATAAAAGGTAAAAAAATTTGAATTTTTAAAAGTTGTTTTAAAGTAAACTTATCAATAGTGTTATATAATGATTTTGGGTTTAACCCAATTAAATTTTTTTAAAGAATTTAATTTAAGATTATTTTGTATTAATGACCAAGAAAACAAAACTAAAGGATTTGTGTTTATACACTTTATAAAAAATAATAATTAAAAAGTTTAAATAAGATAAAAAAGTTGATTAGTGATGTGGTCAATTTTTTTTATGCAAATCAAGCATAATTGTGATAATATTAAATAAGGCAGATTTTAATTGTGGAAGTTAGAATATGAATATATTTAAACGTTAGGACCACAGCGAAAACAGGGAGGTGTTGTTCGTGGCAAAGAAAATCACACGTATAGCAAAACTTGAATTTATGGCAATGCAAGCAAAACCAGGAGCTGAATTAGCTTCATTAGGAATTAACATGCCGCAATTCACACAACAATTTAATGATGCCACTAAAGAAAGAGCTGGTGAAGTAGTACCAGTTGTTATTACAGCATATGATGATAAATCATTTGACTTTGTATTAAAAACTACTCCTGCAGCATTTTTATTAAAAAAAGCTGCAAATATTAGTAAAGGAAGTAAAAATTCTGGAAAAGAAGTAGTAGCAACAATTTCAGCAGAGGAAGTAAGAAAAATAGCAGAATACAAAATGGTTGACTTAAATGCTACAACTATTGAAGCTGCAATGAGAATAATTGAAGGATCAGCAAGAAATATGGGTATAAAAGTTGAAGGTATGCCTGAAAAAGAAGGTAAAAAGTAATGCCAAAACTAAGTAAAAAATTAACTATAGCGAATGCAAAAGTAGATAAAGCAAAATTATACCCAATTTCTGAAGCTATTAAATTAGCAAAAGAAACTTCAATTACAAAATTTGATTCAACTGTTGAAATAGCGTTTAACTTAAATGTTGACCCAAGACATGCAGATCAACAAATAAGAGGTGCTTTAGTTTTACCTGGTGGAACAGGTAAAAGCCAAAAAGTTTTAGTTTTAACAAAAACTAAGGTTAAAGAAGCTGAAGAAGCAAAAGCTGAGTTTGTTGGTGCAGAAGAACTTATTCAAAAAATAGCAAAAGAAAACTGATTTGATTTTGATGTAATAGTTGCTACTCCTGAAATGATGGCTGAACTTGGAAAAATAGGTAAAGTATTGGGACCGAAAGGATTAATGCCAAACCCAAAAACAGGAACAGTTACTTTAGATGTTAAGAAGGCTGTAGAAGAAATTAAAAAAGGTAAAGTTGAATATAGAACTGATAAAGAAGGAAATATTCATTCAATTTTAGGAAAAGTTTCATTTAAAGAAGAAGATTTAATTAAAAATTACCAAGCCTTATTTGAAGTAATTAAAAAAGCAAAACCAGCAGCTGTTAAAGGAACATATATAAAAAATATATCTGTAACTACAACCATGGGGCCAGGAATTAAAATACTAATGGAAAATTAAAATAAAAATATTTCTTAAGAAATATTTTTTTTATTAAACTAAAACCAATTTACATATAATTGTGTTAAGTATATAATATAAATAATAACAATTCGAAAATGGGGTAAAAAAATGAAAAAATTAATAAGTTTTTTATTAACTTTTACATTAACGACTAATTTATCTAGTTTAGTAGTCGCGTGTCCTAGTAAGTCTTTAGCTTTAGAAAGTATAACAAACAAAGAAATAGGGAGTTTTCAAGGAGAAGATAGTGTACCATTGCTTAGTCAAATAATCGAGTTAGTTAATCAAAAAAATAAAGGTTTAGAACTAACAGAAGATGATGTTGTTTTTGGAAGTGAACCAACACAAACATCAGCAATCTTAAAGTCTGTTTTTAAATCGCTAAAATATACTGGACAAGTAGAAATTACTTATGAGTACTCAAGAAAAGTTTTCAATTATAATGAAAAAATTGATTTGTCACAAATAGCAGGAAAAGATTTAATTTTAGAACCAAAAAACGAAACTTTTAAAGCGGCTCAGAAAGTTGCTGTAGAAAAAATTAAAACTATTTGTAAAGTTGATGTAGAAGAAAACATTGACTACATAATTAAAGAAAGCGATTTTATTGTAGCAACTCCTGGATTTGATGGTGTTTTAAGACTTACTTCTTTAGAGGATAGTAAACTTTTAATACCTAATAAAGTATTAGAATTTAAATTAGTTTTTGTAAAAGTTGATTTATCAGAAATACCAGAAGAATATAGAGATATAACTCCTATAAATGTTTCAAAAGATGAAGTATATAAAGAAATATTTTCGGTAATTGAAAAAACATTAGGTGTAGGTTTATCACTTGATAATGGAGCTGCACAATATTTTGAAAACGATTTACTTTATAATGATCCTCCAAAAGCTCCTAATATAAAAGGAAGTGTTATTTTATATACTTCAGATAAGGCTAGATATTTTATAGCAAACAGATATGTAAAGTTCACCATCAATTTTGTTAAAGGTGATCTATCTTCAATTAAAGGCAATGATTTAATAATTAAACCAAAAACAAATACATTAAAAGGTGCTGAAACAGAAGTAAAAGAAGTAATAAAAAATAAACTAGGAATATATGATGATGATCCTAATTTAGAAATTGAATTTTTTAAAGCATACTACGATTATGATGGTCAATATAACATAAAAGCAAATTCAAACAGTATATGATTTGTTGCAAACTCATCTGCTAAATTTACTTTTAAATACGAATCAGAAAACAGTTAATTTTTATTTATATGAGGTAAGTATTATGAAAAAGCTTATTTATATTTTATTATCTTTAAACATCGTTGTTAATGTTTGTTTTTTTAGTAGCGCTTGTTTACAATCTTTTAAAAAAATTGATCTTGATTCTATAGAAGAAAAAAGTTTAGGAAATTTCCAAGGTAGTGAAGAATTACCTTCCTTATTAGAATTAGTAAATCAAATAAATCTGCAAAATGAATACCTTGAGTTAAGAACTTCATATGTTGAATTTGATGGAAATCCAACAGAAGTTGAGGCTAAAATTAAAGCTAAAAAAAGTTCAGCTTTATTTCAAGGAAGTACAAACTTTTATTATGAATATAAAAAACAAGATATAGTTCCAGATACTAAACTGGAGGATATAATCAAGGAAACAAATTTAGGTTATATAAAAACTGATAATAATATGCCAAATAAAAAAGAACTTTTAAATTCTATAAAAAAGAAAAATATGTTATCGGCTAGGTTTTTAACCGAGGAAGACTTTGATATAGATGAAGGTCAAACAGATACATATGCCAAAATAAATGCTAAAGGGATAACCTTTAAAGGTAGTATAGAATTGACTTATTCTTGCGGCACAGAAGATTTAAAAGAAAAATTATCAGATGTCATTAAAATAACAGATTTAGGAGATTATCAAGCATCAGAAGAGAAGCCTAAACCAGATTTAGATTGAATTTATAAAAAAATTTTAGAAAAAAATCCTGATACTACAAAATATTTAAATAAACAAGATATTAAAGTAAAAAATGAAGTAAATGATGACGGAGTAGACATAGTTGGAACTGATGAAAATTATACAGGTACTGTTCATATAACTTTTAAAATCATAAATGAAGAAGTTTAATAAAATTTGCATTTTTTATATATTGTAAAAAACAAATATAATATAAAAAGATAATAAAGGAGTTTTTATGAAATATGATAGTAAATTTGTAAGGCACAAAACTAATAGTTCATTAAAACAAATAAAAAATTATATTAACAAAAATTTATTAAAAAAAGATATAATTAATGAAAAATTAGAGATGGATGATGAAGGATTAATTATTTTATACAAAATAAAATTTTTAAAAGAAATTGGTTTCACATTAGATGAAACAAGAATTATTTTAGACAATTTAAAAGAAATAGAGCTTTTAAAAATGTTTAAATATTTTATTTTAAAAGAAAAAAACTTATTAAATGATTTTGAAAAAAACTTAGTGGCTTTTTCAGAAAATAAAAAGTTAGAAATCAATAGAAATACTTTTGGTTATTTTGAGTCTGAAACCTTAGCCAAAGGAGTCATGTTTGATCTTTATAATTATAGAATTGAATGATATAAAAATGAAACATTTAAAAAAGAATTAAAAGTAATAAGAAAAAATATATTTACAAGTTTTTCTGATTATATAAAAAATAAACATTTAGAAAATCTTTATCTGTACTTTGAAAGTCTTAATGTTTTTTTAAAAACATATATTAAGGATTATTCTAAATTACATTTTTTTTGCATGATTAAGTGATGAACTGCAGAACCTAGATATGTAAAACAAATAAAAAATAAACTAAATTATAATTATGGACCTGACTTATTTAATCAAGCTGTAATTTGAATTACAAAATTTTAAAAGTGCTAACCCTAGGTTAGTACTTTTTGTTTATTGTAGGAATAATTAAAAAAAGGTTTAATTAAATACATAAGGAGGAAAAGAAATGGAGTTAAAAATTTATGCACCATGTAATGGATCTACAACAAAATTAGAAGACTTAAAAGATGGAGTCTTTTCAGAAAAACTACTTGGTGATGGTATAGTTTTTTATCCTGAAGAAAGTATGTTTTATTCACCTTTAGAAAAAGGAACTTTATTACAAGTGTTTGATACTAAACACGCATACTTTTTTAAAAGCACTAATTTTGAAAATGCTATATTAATGCATATAGGATTAGATACAGTGAAATTAAAAGGTAAACCGTTCGAACTACTTTCTAAAGAAAAAAAAAATGTAAATAAAAAATCATCTATAGTTAAAGTTGATTTAGAGTATATAAAAAAAGAAAATATAAGTATTGCAACACCAATTACTATTAGTGGTGAA
Organism: Spiroplasma tabanidicola; assembly: GCF_009730595.1. NCBI lineage: Bacteria > Bacillati > Mycoplasmatota > Mollicutes > Entomoplasmatales > Spiroplasmataceae > Spiroplasma > Spiroplasma tabanidicola. The sequence continues at coordinate 43,209 of NZ_CP046276.1, forward strand.
TATCAATATGAATTAAAAGATTTAAATATAGGAGAAGTAAAAAAAGGTGATCTTTTATATACCATTGTTTTTGAAAAAACAAATGTAGAAGAAATAAAAAATAATGCAACTTCTATTGTTGAATTTAAATCAAAATACTTACTAGCTGCAGAACAGTTTTTAGTAGATATTGGTGGAGAATCAAACTACAAAGATGTTTATAATTGTATGACTAGACTTCGTTTTTCAATTATTGATAAAGCAAAAGTTGATACAAAAAATATATCAAAAAATAAACTTGTAAAAGGAGTTGTATGAAATGGACTTGAACTTCAAATCATAATTGGAGGAGAGTGTTATAAAGTTAAAGATGAAATTTTGAACTTAAAAAATAAAGTTTCAAACATAGTTGTATCAAAAGACAAAATATTAAAACCACCTTTATCAAGAAGAATGCTTGGAGTTGTGACCGGGATAATGGCACCAAACGTTCCTATAATTTTAGCATCAGGAATTTTATCAGCACTTTATGCCTTGCTTGCAGCAACAAAAGCTATTGATACTTCTAATGATGCGAATATGTTTTCAACAATTATGAAAATTTTAAGTAAAACAGGACTATTGTTAGTCGGAATTTTCTTTTGTATGAACACAATTAAATATTTAGGTGGAAACATTTTACTAGGAGCCTTATTAGGCCTAATATTAGTTTCAAGATTTTATTTTCAAACAGGAACATCAGATTCGGATTTATATAAATTTGGAACTTATATTCAAGATAAAAATTATCATATTTCTGGATGATATTTATTTAGTATTGGAGATTTTCCAGTAGCAGTTAAATCTTATGAAGGTTCAATCTTACCATTTATCTTTGTAGGGTTCTTAGGATTTTATGTTGATAAATGAATTAAAACATGAATGCCTTCAACAATTGATGTTGTATTTAGATATCCTTTAGTAATTATTATTACTATTGTTCCAACATTATTTGGGTTAGGACCAATTTTATCCTTAATTGAAATTGGAGTTGCCAAAGCAATTGGGTTTATTGAAAAATGACCAATTGGATTAGGAGTTGGAATCTTTGCTTTAATAATTCAACCTCTTGTTATTATGGGAGTTCACGTTGCGGTTTATGTAACTTTACAAGTTCCTTTATTGTCAGGAGACCCAACAGCTGCTAGTTTAATCTTACCTGGAGGTCAAGCAGCGGTTTGAGGACAAATTGGTGCTGCAATTGGAGTATTAATCATGACAAAAAACTGAAATTTTAAATCCGTCATACTTGGTACACTTCCAAGTGCAGCATTTGGTATAACAGAAACAATTCTTTATGGTGTTAACATTCCAAAAGGAAGACCATTTGCAATTGGTTGTGTTGCTGGTGCAGTTGGTGGAATTGTAATGGGTTCACTTGGTGCAAAACTTAGAAGACTTGTTGGAGATGGAATTTTATATCCAATGGGATTAGATGGATTAGATCAATTATGATTTGTAATTGGATCTCTAGTAAGTTTAATAACAGCAATTTTATTAACAGTATTCTTATATAGAGAAAGAATTGATGAAAAAAGATATGCAATTAAAATATCTTCAAAAGTAAAAAGATTTATTACAAATATTTTTGTAGATGCAAAAAATAAATATAATAAAAATCTTGACAGTTTAAATAAAGAGTTTATAAGTTGTAAAAAAGAATTTAATGATTATGAAAAATACTTACAAAAAATTACAAAAATAGAAAATAGACTTTTAAAACTAGAGCAAAAAGAAGAAATAAAAAGAAAAAAACTTTTTGAAGCTATTAAAAGACTTGAATCAAAAACATCACAATCTTCAATTGATAAAAAAAATGATTTAATTAGTTTGTATAATCAATTTTCATTAGAAAAAGAAAAACTAAAACTAAATTTAGAAAAACAAGAAATAACAAATACAAATAAACTTGTAATAAAAACTTATCAAGAAAAAATAAAAGACTTAGATAGTAAAGTAGCAAACACAATTAGTATTTTAGAAAAAGAAACTAATCTTCAATATTTAAATAATTTTAAAAACGGATATTGAAATGCAACTCATACAGTTGATATTTCATATGGTTATGAAGATATGAGATTATATGGATTTAGTAAAAGTGAAAAAAAAGAAATAAAAAATTTAAAACTGCAAGGAGTTAAATAATATGAGTAATTTTGAATTTCCAAAAAACTTTATGATTGGAGGAGCTGCTGCTGCAACGCAATACGAAGGAGCTTTTGATCAAGATGATAAAGGTATGTGTGTTGCGGACTACAAATTTTATAATCCTAAATTAGTAAGAAATGATACAAAGATAAATTGACTTGAAATGACAAAACAAGAATATAACGATGCTAAAAAAAATAAAGATTTAGTTTTTCCATTTAGATGGGGAATAGATTTTTATAATAAGTATGCAGAAGACTTTAAATTGTTTAAACAAGTTGGAATAAACACATTTAGAACTTCTATATCATGAAGTAGAATAATTCCAAAAAATGATGGAGTTGTAAATCAAAAAGCAGTTGATCATTATAAAAAAATATTTGATGAAGCTTTAAAAAATAATATTAAATTAGTTTTAACAATTAACCATTATGATTGTCCAATTTGATTATTAGAAGAGTTTAATGGTTTTGAAAATAAAAAATCTATTGAAAAATTTTTAGAGTATGCAAAAGTTGTGCTAACAGAGTTTGATAAATATACAGATTATTGAATTTGTTTTAATGAGATTAACTTAACAACTCATGGTGGATATACTGGAGCTGGACTTGTTGTTGATGAAAATGATGATAAAAGATTAGAAAAATTATACAATGCAGTTCACAATCAATTTGTTGCTCAAGCATTGTGTGTAAAGTTAGCACACAAAATCAATCCAAATAATAAAATGGGTTCAATGAATGCAGCTGGACATTCTTATCCTGCTTCAACTAATCCAAAAGATGGATTAGCAGAGTTAAAAGTTTCTCAAATGTATAAATGATATTTTTATGAAGTAATTGCAAATGGAGTATATCCTCAGTATGCATTAAACTATTTTCAAAAAATGAATATTAAATTAAACATTACTGAAGAAGAAAAAGAAATTTTAAAAAATAATACAGTTGACTATTTAACTTTCTCTTATTATTCTTCTAATACTGTAGAGTATGATGAAGAGGAAAAAAATATTTTACATGGTAAACCAGGACCAAGAAATAAATTTTTAGAAGCAACTGAATGAGGATGACAAATTGATCCAATTGGTTTAAGAGTATTTATGAATGATTTATATTATCGTTTTAAAAAACCTATTATGATTGTTGAAAATGGTATGGGTGTTGATGAAAAATGAGATGATAAAAAAAATGAGTTAAATGATTCATATAGAATAAATTATTTACAAGAACATTTAAAAAATTTATTATTAGCAATTTATGAAGATGGAGTTGAATGTATTGGATATACAATTTGAACAGCAATTGATTTAGTAAGTTTATCTTCAAAAGAAATGTCAAAACGTTATGGTTTAATTTATGTTGACATTGACGACTATGGAAAAGGTAGTGGAGAAAGAAGAATAAAAGAATCAGGAAAATGATTTAAACAAGTTGTGGATAGTAACGGAAAAAAACTTTGAGAAAACTAATTTAAAGTATTGTGTTGATGCACAATACTTTTTTTGTTATTAAGTATATTTGCTTTATAATTTAAATAGTTGAAAAACTAAGAACGGGAGAAATATTATGAAAAAATTATTAAGTATATTAGGAGCTGTTGGATTAAGTGCAGCAGGATCAAGTGTTGCAATATCATGCAACTTTAAAGGAGCAAAACCACCAGGTTTTGATATTAATAGAAATATAAAGTTGCAGTATGGAGAAGAAAAAGTTTTTAATTTGACACTTAAGGAAAAAGAACCAAAAAAAGATACACCAATAATAGTTGAATCAAGCGATATTAAAATTGTATCTGTCATTTCAAATATAGATAAAGATACAGAAGGAACTGGAAAGTTTAGTATTACATTAAAAGCAATATCTTCAGGTGATGCTAATATAACAATTAAATATGGTGAAATTTATGAAGATACAATTTCTGTTAAGGTTGGCTTAAAAGATAAAATAGATTTATCAACAATAGAAAATAAAGATTTAGGAAAATGAAGCGGTTCAAGAGATTATCCATCAGATATAGAAATCGTAGAAAAACTTAACAAAGTAAATCTAAATTTAAATCTAGACTATCAAGAAGTAGAAATTAGTGCAATTGTAGGAAAAGATAAAAAATTAACTTCTTTAATTACGGCTTTAGAAACATCGATTAATTTTAAAGGTAATGTGACTGTAACTTATGAATATAGCAAAAATGATAAAGAGGAAAAATAAGAAAAAACTTATTCTAGAAATTTAGAATAAGTTTTTATTTGAAAATATGAAAAAATTATTAAGTATATTAGGAACAGTAGGAATGATTTCACAGCTTCAAGTGCTGTTGTTGCATGTCCTAAAAAAACTACTCAAGCGTGATCTTTTAAAGGGGACTTTAAATCTGAAATTTTAATTAAAGAAGGAGAAGTTAAAGAATTAAGCATAGAAGTTGTTAGTCCAAAAAAAAATGCTGACATAAAAGTAGAAACAAAAAATACAAATGGTGTTGAAGCAAAAGTTATATTTGCTAAAGATGAAAACGGAGATGGTAAAATTCAATTAGTTTTAACAGGATTAAAAGCAAAAGAAACTGCAGAAGTTACTTTAACATATGGAAAAACAGTTGATGTAATTAATGTAACAGTTGCAGAAAAAACTAATCAAGTAGCTCTTGATCTCTCTACTTTTACACAAGAAGAAAAAACTATTTATGTTAAACCTATAAATGAAACAAATGCAACTCAAGAAGATATAAAATTAATTAACAATAAGTTTAATACTAGCTTAGCAAAAGAAGAGTTTAAATTTACTTATATTCATAGTGAAAATGAAAGTGAAAAAACTTTAAAAGTTGAACCAGGAGAAGGTAAAACTTCATCCAAAGGATCAGTAACATTCTCATTTAAAGAAGGAAGTAAAATGCATTTAAACTCTTCTTTTGATTAACAAAAATTGATGTTAAAGATGCCAAACAAGACACAGCTGAAGTAGGTATGTTAAGTGCTATTAATCAAGCATATAAGTTATTTCAAAATAAAGAAGGAGAAATAATAAAAAATGAATTTGTGTTTTCAGAATTTAAAGCTCCAACAAGTAGCGCTGAAGGATCAATTACAGTTACTGCAAAATTATCTAGTGCTCGTGTTGAGGGACATGTAGTTTTTGTTTTAAAGCTGGTTTAAAAAAACAATATAATCATTTATTTAATATATAAATAAATGATTTTTTTTATAACTAAAAACTTATAGATTTTTAAATATAATAAGATTTATTTTGAAATATTTTATTAATGTGTCTCACTTTTTAACATTTTTGTCTCACTTTTTAACATTTTTGTCTCATTTTTTAATAAACATATATAATTAAATTGGTGATAAAATGAAAGCGCAAATACATTTAAAGGACTTAATAAATATTATAGAAAAGGTTCGTAATAATATAGATAAAGAAACAATAAGTATTTTAAAAAGTTTGAGTAAAGATATATCAAATCAAGGTTATAGTAAAGAAGCTTCTTATATTTTAGACCTTATGGGAATAGACTCAGTAACTTTTGCAAATAAAGATGTCTTATTTGGCAATGATAAAAATTTTGAATTATTAACTTTAGAAAATAATTATAAGGATTTTTTAATAAATGATAATGATGTCACTTATTTTAGACTAAAAAAGATTTTAGAAAATGAAAAGGTTTTATATAAATTTAATGGTATTAAATTAATCATAGAAGGTAGACCAGGCTCAGGGAAAACAAGTTTGATAAAAAATCTAGCAAAATCATTAGAAAAAAAACTTTATTCTGTAAGTGCAGCAAAAATAGTTTCTTCTAAACTTGGTGAAACACAAAAAAATATAGAAACATTATTTCAAGAGATAAATCAATGTAATGATGCAATTATATTATTTGATGAGTTCGATTCTTTAATTGGTTCAAGAGACAGAAACATAAATGATGAATATCACAGAATGATAGGAGTATTTAATAATTGTGTCGATAATTTAAAACCTGGTTTAATATTTGTGGCTATAACAAATAAACAAAATTTTATAGATGAATCTACTATTAGAAGATTTAATATGAAAATCACAATGAATAATATTGATATAGCAAAATTGATGTTATTGCTACAAGATAAGTCGAAGGGTTTAGAAATTAATTTTAATGAAAAGTTAATTGAAAAAATATTTTCTACATTCATTGATGAAATAAATTATTCTTTCCCTGAAGAAATTATTTTAAATGCAATTCTTTATGAACAGGAAGTTGAACAAGCAGCAATAAAATTATTAAATATTGATGAAAATCAGTTACTAGAAAAAGGTTTTTCATTAAGGGATTTACAAACTATAACAGGCATGAGTCGATCCACACTTCAAAGAATGTATTCGAAGGAGACTGGTTAAGAAATGGCAAATATATATAAAATCAAGGAACCTTCAACTGAATTACAAACAAATGGTAGAGATACAATTAATTACGCTAAATGAACTTTTGATATAAGAAAAAAGGTAGATGAAATTATATCAACTTTAGAAAAAATGATAGTTATCTTTGATAATTACAAAATCTTTCAAATTATGCCCATTTCTGTTACTTACAATAAAATTGTACCTAAAACTTCCAGAATAAAGCATATGTTTTTAATGGGAAATAACCCAAAGCAGATTAGTGCAGAATATTTATCTGATGGAAAAAAAGTTTCTAAAATAAGATTAATTTATGGATGTGATAAAAAAGCATTATTATTTACATTAGAAAAACTCAAAAACATATCAAACAATTTATCTAAATGTAATTTTGAAATAGAGTTTAATAAAAAATTAGAAAATAAAAAAATAAAAACTATATCAAGTGAATCTTATAATAAGTCAATAAATAGTTGGATAAAATTAAACTATAAAGAACTTAAAAATAAAGATCTTTGAATAATTAATGACTTGATTTATATTGAAAAAATAGAAATAAAAAAATATGCAAAAATAGACAAACCACAAATTTTTTCTTTTTTAAATATTAAAAAAGTTGAAGAAATAAAAACTCTTTTAGAAAAAGAAGGAGTTAACTTTAATTTTGATTCATACATTGGGTCTGAATTCTGAAATTTAGATATTGAAACAACCAATAAAATTATTGAATTATATCCATTTTTGTTTTCTTTTATGACAAGCGATGATGAAATAGAAATTTTAGATAAAGAATTAGAACAAGAATTGAAAAAAGACTTAGAAAAGAAAAATAAATTGAAATTTAATAATACAATAATTGGAGTTTTTGATTCTGCTGTAAAGCTTCCAGGGTATTTAAACGTAGTAGAATCACATGAAAATTTATTACCAATTAATAAAAATAGAGATTTTGAACATGGTACAGAAGTTATTTCGGTATTAGCATGTAATGATTTAATAAATAAAAATAAAGATAATTTAGGATGTTTCAAAATAAAACTATTTGAGGTTTTACCGCAAGGAAAAATATTGACTTCTTATTTAATGAGACAAATAGAGTTAGCTGTTAAAAAAAATTATAAATCAATAAAAGTGTGAAATATATCAATAGGTTGCTATAAAAATGGTAATAAAGTATCGATTTTTGGTAAACTCCTTGATGTATTACAGTATAAATATGATGTTCAATTTATTGTATCAGCAGGTAACGAGAAAGCTAATAATTTAACTTCTCCTGGTGATTCTTTATCTTCTATTTCTGTAGGAAGTGTTTATAAAAATTACAATGGGGAAACTAATATATGTGAATACTCTGGGTCATCTAAAATCTTTGGTTTTTATAACAAGCCTAATACATATGAGTATGGAAATAATAATAAACAAGTAGATTGAGATAAAAATTATTTATATACTTTAAATTCAAAAGAAAAAATTTGCATTAGTGATGGAACTTCTTTTACAACTCCATTGGTTACAAGAAAATATGCTTATTTATTGGAAAAATTTAAATTACAAACATATACTACAAGAGCGTTAATTAATTATTTAGCTAAAATTGATAAAAATAACATATCTAATTTAGATGTTTTAAAAAACAAAGATGAAATTTTTTTATTTATTGAAGGTTCAATAAAACAAAAAAGTAAAAAGGAAATTACTATTAAATTACCTAAAAGCAATAATAAAACGGAGTTTGCAATATCGTACTCATTGTCTTATAATGTGCCAAATCAATTGACACTTGGTGATGAATATTGTTCTTCTGATATTGCATTTAGAATTGCAGAAACAGTTGATAATAAAAGATCTAATATAGTAAAACTAAAAAAAGATAAGGATAGTATTGATGGTGTTTCTGCTAATGAAGATTACCTAAGAAAACATTTTGGAAAATATAATCCAAATAGAGTTATATTGGACTCAGACTTTTTAGAAAATAATAAAAAAACAACAAAAAATATAACAAATGTTTTCTCTTTTGTAGTACAAAGAGTAGATTTAATTGATAATATTTTTCCTGAAATTAAATATGGAATTGTAGTTCATTTAAAACCACTTGTTGAAAAGTGCTTATCTGATTTTGCGATGAATAATAGAGAATTAATTATAGAAAACCTTAGCAATGTTTTTGAAAGTGAAGAGATAGAACTAGATGTGATTTAAAAAAATGCTTTTAATATCTTTAACAAAACCATTTTATATATTTTTAAATAACTTTAAAATTCCTATATTAATAAACTCTTAATAAACTTAAGAGTTTTTTACACATATAAGTGTTATTATATTTTTAAGATTTTTAAAGGAGGCAGTTATGAAAAAATTAATTAGCATGTTATCAACATTATTTTTAACAACTACATCTGTGTTATCAATAAATGCATGTACAGGAGATAAGAACAGCTCTAGTTCAAGTAATGAAAATAATCAACAAGTCGATAAAAAAGTTGATTTAAATGATATTCCTGTAAAAATACTAAAACATCTATCCAATAGTTTAGAAGATGCAAAAGCAGAAGCAGTAGCAATACTAAAAAATTATAATAGTTCATTAAAAGAGGGAGAAGATTATAATTTTGATAAGAGTTATTTTAGTAGATCAACACCTTTATATTCTGGTTGATTAAAAGTGGTTTCATTAGAAAAAAGTAAAATTATAAAAGGATATATAATATTTGCTTTAGAATATGTTGATGATAGAATAAGTGTTAATAAACTATCAATCCCAAATAACTCAACAGCATACAATGAAGAAGCTTGAAAAAGTATTGTAACAAACGCTTTATTAGAACTTAATACCAATGTCAAAGAAAATATCGATTATACATTTTCGGATATAGAAGAAATAGATATATATGGTCGTTTTTTATCAGGACATGTTTATGCAACTAGAAATAGTATTTATTTAAAAGGCGAAACTTATCAAATAAATATAAAAAAATATTAGTCTAGATTAAAATTACAAACTTATTCTATTATTTAGAATAAGTTTTTTTATATAACTGAATATTTTAGTTTTTAGTGTTAATTAAATAAATGTTAAAATCATAAAAAAAAGGAATGAAATTATATGAAAAAATTAAAAATTGTATTAATGTCTTTAACTTTAGCTATTAGTTCTTCATCTTTATTAATAGCATGTAAAACACCAAGTAATAAAGAAAGTCAAGATAAAAGATTTGACTTAGAAACTATTGCTTCTCAAAGTGCCATAGTTAGTCCTTTTACTACTAGTGAATTAAGTGTAAAACAATTAATTGTAGAAAAACTTTTATATATAACAAGTTTAAACTTAGTAGAAAATGAAGATTTTATATTTACAAAATACACTCCTATGAGTGAATCTTATAATGGAAGTGTTATTGTAAATGCTACTTCAAATAATTCAAAAATAAAGAACTCTAAAGAGTTTGTAATTCAAAATTCTTATTTTAAATCAAAAAATTAGATCAAATAAAAACTACAAGTTTATATCCAAGCAATAATACTTTTGAAGCTGCTAAAAAAGCTGTTTTAGCAGAAGTATCTTTGTTTTTAAATTTTAATAGTTTTTGTAGAAAGTGATTTAAATTTTAATAAAAGTAATTTTAAAGCAGCTTCAAAAGATAGTGATGGATATTTTAAGTTAAGTTCAAATAATATATTCAAATTTGCAAAAGAAAAAGAATTTAAAATGGCTTATTCAAATAATGAAGATCAAAAAATAAGTTTATCAAAAATTGAAAATGATACATCTTTAACACCTATGGATAATGAAGATTCTAATGTTTTAAATGATGCTTTAAGTTATATAAAAACAAATTTAAAGGTTAAAAATATTGAAGAAAATGATTTTATTTATGAATTTAGAAAAGCATCTCCAATACAAAATGGATACATAAGTATTATTGCAAATGATAGTTCATCTATAATTAAAGGAAAAGTTATTTTTAAAGTTATTTTTAAAGTTAATCGAACAAATATTGCTTCACTAGGTTGAAATATATTAGGACCTGAAGCAAATGATTTTGCTTCACTCACAGGAAAAGCAATAGATTTTATAAAATTAAAAAATAAAAATGCTATTTTAGGTATAGATTATGATTTTGATGAATTTAAAAGCTATATGCCAACAAGTAATGGTAAACCTGGTGAATTATTAGTATATGCAATTGAAAGTAGTTTAATCTTTAATGGAAGTTTGAATGTGAAAATTAAATATAATGGAGAACTTGCTAAATTAAATCAATTAAAAGGAGATTTACAAAGCGTTAAAGTAGGAGAACAAGTATCTTTTGATGTTGAAATAATTAATGGTGATAATAGAACATATTTATTTGGGGATGTGGTTAAAGAAACAGGAGAATGTATTGATAATAAAATAAAAATAATACAATACTAAAATAATAAAAATAAGTTTAATGTTTCATATATAGGAAAAAGTCAAGGAAAAGCAACAGTTGTGTTTAAATATGGACTAATAAATGAAACTGGATATATAAATGTTATTTAAGTCCTATAAACTTATAAGTTAATAAAAATAGTTTTATAAAATAAAAAAATTTTATAAGTTTAAAAAATTTATACATTGCTTTAAATAGTAGTAAAATAATATAGATGATATTCATCAAAAAGGAGAAAAATATAGAATGAAGAAATTATTAAGTTTATTAGGAGCAATGGGAATGGTTGCTACCTCAAGTAGTGTTGCAGTTGCATGTAACAATGGTACAAGTGTTAAAGATTTATCAACAATAAAAACAGCTGATTTAACAGTTGCTCCAACAGCAAATGATGAAGCAGCAGCAAAAAAAGCTGTATTAGCACAAATTAATGCAAAATTAAGTGTTAAAGCCGTTGAGACAACAGATGTAGTATTTAGTAAATTTAGTCAAGCAACATCAGCTGAAAAAGCTGGATCAATTGTGGCTACTGCTGCAGAAAAAAGTACTTTAGTTAAAGGTACAACAACTTTTGTTTTAACATTTAAATCAGCAGAAGCATCATCAAAAACTGAATTATTAGCACAAATTAAAGTTAAAAATAGTGATGCAAGTGCTTTAACAGAAGATGATTTTGACATTGCTTCAGAACCAGCAATTTCAGCAACAGCTGCTAAAATTACTGCAAAAGGTGATAAATACCAAGGTAGTGTATCATTAACTTACTCAAAAGGAGAAGCATCATCTAAAGCTGAATTAAGTTCAGTTATTAAAACACTTGATTTAGGAGCTTTCTCATTTTCAGAAAGTACACCATCAAAAACTGAATTATTAGCACAAATTAAAGTTAAAAATAGTGATGCAAGTGCTTTAACAGAAGATGATTTTGACATTGCTTCAGAACCAGCAATTTCAGCAACAGCTGCTAAAATTACTGCAAAAGGTGATAAATACCAAGGTAGTGTATCATTAACTTACTCAAAAGGATAAAATATAATTAATTAAAAAGCAATTTAAAAAACAACCTTAATTATAAAAGTGAAAATTATTTTTATATATCACTTTTAAAATAGGTTGTTTTTATTTTTTATAATAAAATTAAAAACTATTTAAAATTTAATTAATTTTTTCTAAAACATTTCTTTTAAAAATAAAATAAAGCTTAAAAATATGATCAAACTTAAAAATAAGATAAACTCAATAGCAACTAAAGATATGCTTGCATAATAAAAAAATATTATCCTTAATCGGATAATAAAGTTTAAAAATTTAATATCTTTATAAAAGCTAAATTAAGATTTTTAAATAAGTATTTAAATTTTGAATTGAGACTCTATAATTCTAAGATAAAAATTTGTAACTTAAATGTAATTTTAATTTAAGTGATTTTTTTGTTAAAAGCTTAAATATCATGTATAACTTTATAATATTTTTTCAACATCAAATATCTTATTTAATATTAAATAAGATATTTATTTTTTTATAAAAAAGATGTATTAACTATGATCATAAAAAAATAAAAAACTAAGTTTAAAAAAACTTATTAAAGAATAGAGCGTCACACAAACTATATAAAAGCTTCATATCTAATTTTGTAGGTAGCTAATTTTTTATAGCAAATGCTAAACTATTTAGTATTGAATAAAAAATAAAATAGTTTAAGATACAGATATAAATGCAAGAAAGTAGATTTAAAGTTCAATATTAAAATTACATAAATTATTTATGTTTGATAAAATCATTTTAAATAAAAATAAATTTTTGGGCTAATATATGCACAAATAGGGAGAAAAAATAAAAATAAGTAATGAAGTTATGTTGGAAACTGCCAAGCAAGATTTGTAACATTTAGAGGAGAAATTCATATTAAAAAATAAAAGATTTATATTTAACTATATAAAATAGTAAAAAAATTACAATATAAAAATATAGCATTATAATTACTGTTTAAACTTTCTTAATATTAATACAAAACTTATAAAAAATGGTTAGAAAATTGTATAAAAAAATATTTAATAAAATGAGTATTAAGTTATGACTTATTTACAAGTCAAGTTTTGATGATAAAGATCTGAATACAAAAAGCATTAAAAACAATGGTATAAAAAAATACTAAAATTTAGTTTAAGTCGAAAAATGTACTAAAGATATATGAAACCAAGAATTTTGCTTATGTCAATTGACAAAATTATAAAAAGTGAATATCTTATATTAAAAAAAACCTATAAATATAGATTCTAATGCATTAGAAAACCAAGAAACAAATAAAATGAGATTTAATGCATATAAAGCATTAAAAATTTTATTTAGCTATCTTATAGTTTAAAGTAAAAAACTAAAAAAATGATTCTTTTGCTTATATTGATATATCTAAGACTACCTTTAATAACATACTTTGTAAATAATTATAAAAACAAAGAACTTATTAATAGTGTGAGATTTTTAGTTAATAAATATGATGTAAAAAATAGTTTTATTTATAATGATAGAGGATAGTAATTTAGAAACTTGATCATAATAGCGTTTTGCATCAATTCAATATTAGGATGCGTAGATATTTTTCTTAAAAAACTTAATATTATAAACTTTTTTAAAAGCATTAAACAAAACTATTGTGTAGATAATAAATTTAAAGTCATTAAAAGTATATAAATTTAATTAAAGATTGTATATTAAATTATTCTAACAATAAAATAATAAAGACATTTAAAAACATTATCAAAGAAAATTCTGAGAGTATTTTTTAAAGATTGAGTAGTTGGGATGAAACAATTTTTTAAATAAAATTTTTGTAGTACAATTTATATATTTAAATTTTGTTAATTACATATAGGGAAAATATCATATGTTACTGACAAAAAGAATGACCATACCTAAGTATTACTATTTGATTTTTTTATTTATAAATATATAATATAAATATGGCTATCAGCCATGAAAGGGAATAAAAAAATGAAAAAATTATTAAGTTTATTAGGAGCAATGGGATTAGTTGCTACTTCAGGTAGTGTTGCAGTTGCATGTAACAAAGGTGATAAAAATACTACAACAAAAGATTTATCAACAATTAAAGGAGATGATTTAAAATTAACTCCAGAAACTAACACAAAAGAAGCAGCAGTTACAGCAGCTGTTGCTAAAATTAAAGCAAAATTAAGTGTTGATGTAGTATTAGATACTGACTTTACAGTAGGAGAAAAAGATTTTACTGAAGCTACTTCAAAAGCAGCTGGATCATTAAAAATTACTGCTAAATCAGGAAGTAAAGTTTTAACTGAAGGAAAAACAGTAACATTTAGTTTAGCATTTAAAGCTGAAGGAACAACAAAACCAGTAATGGCATTATCAGATAAAGATAGTAAAATTAAAAACAATGCTGTTGAAATTGCTATGCCACAATCAGGTAATGGAACTATTGAAGTTATCATCACAGTAACAAACCCAGTAGCTGAAAAAGTAGTAACTGTTAGTGTAGCAGAACAAAGTGAAGATAAATTATCAGCTGGAGAAGTTTCTGCTGTTCCTGATCAATCAGGACAATTTAAAGTTACTTTAACTTCAAAAGATAAAATCAGCGAAGCTGTAAATGTAACTTTTAACTATGAAGGTGCAGACGCAGTTGTTTTAGCAGTAACTGCTTCAGAAAGAGCAAGTCAATAATTTCATAAAATTAAAATTATCCTTTATAAGGATAATTTTTTTTATTTTGTTTAATTTATATTAATTTTAAATATTTATAAACTATAAAAAAGTGACTTCTATGATTTATTTTTGCTTAAAAATTGTACTATATTATCAAAAATATAAAATAAATTGTTATAGGTTAGATATAAAAAGTCTTTATCAATATTTAGTTAATTAGGACCATTATTAACTGCTTTTAGTTCCGTAATTGTATGTTAGCCAGTTAGGACAAAATAAATTTAAATAATTTACCAAAAAATGATATTTAAAATTTAAAAGTTTGTAATGACATTTTTACAAATGAAATTATAATTTACTAAGTTGTTTAAAAATTTATTTTTTGTTTTGTGTAATAATGATACCGAAGTAAATAGAATCACTCAAAAAATTAGTAGTTTAATATTTTAGAAAAAAATTAATGTTAGTTTAACTTACTTAAACAAAAGTAAAAGCTGAATTAAAAATTAATCTAAATAAAAAATTAAATAAAGGTTTATAAGCGTTTAAATGATTGGCTAATTTATGTAAAATCAACTCTAAGTCAATTGTTCTATGCAATTAATAAAAAAAATCTGTTTATTGTATATCAATCTACAGTATTATTATTTCTTTAAACTAGGACAAACAATTACAAAGTTAAATTAATTAAGAACAAAGACCAGCTCAACATAGTTTAGTAAAAAGTATGTTTAAGTTTTAATTACATAAAAAGAGAATTACCAAAATAAAAATAAATATAAAAGATAGATTTATAAGTTATCTTTTATATTTGTACGAACTAAAATTTGTTTTTTAAAATTCATTCATTTATAATATATATATGGCTATCAGCCATGAAAGGGAATAAAAATATGAAAAAATTATTAAGTTTATTAGGAGCAATCGGAATGGTTGCTACTTCAAGTAGTGTTGCAGTTGCATGTAACAACGGCGTTAATGGAACTAAACAATTTGGTGAACAATTTAAAGATACAGAAGTTACTGTTGGAACACCAGTTGTTTTAAATTTAGTAGCTGCAAATAAAGCAAAAGATGCAAAAATCTCAGCAAAATCAGCTGATGAAAAAATTGCAAAAGTTAGTGTAAGTGCCGAAACTGATGCAAACGGAGAAGGTAAATTTGATTTAACAATTACTGGTGTCGCAAAAGGACAAGTGGTAATCACTGTTAGTTATGGAGACAAATCCGCTTCTTTAAAAGCTACTGTAAAAGAAGCAACTAAACCTGCTTTTGCAGATACTTTAAAAGCAGAAGATGCAATGGTTGGAGTACAAACTAGTATTGAAGTTTCAATTTTAAATGGAGATTCAAAAACTGTTTTAAAAGCAGAAGGTGATGATTCTAAATTGAACAAAGAAGTTACAGTAGTTGTTGACAATACAGATAAAAACAAATTTACAGTAACTTATACTGGTAAAGCAGAAGGCGAAGATGGAAAATTATCATTAACTTATGGAGAGTTAAAAAAAGATTTAACAGTTAAAGTTGTTAGTGATGCAAGAAAAGCTTTAGATACTTTATTATCAGGGGGGGCTTTAGACTTAAAAAGCGAAGCTGGAGCATATAGTGAAGCTCAAGCTAAAGAAGCTGCGTTAAAAATAATTAAAACAAAATTAGGTGATTCAGCAGATCCAAAAGAAACAATTGATGTTGTATTCTCAGGATTTGAAGCATCTAAAAGTACTAGCGAAGATGGTAAATTAGTTGCTACTGCATCATTATCAAGTAAATTAATAAAAGGTACAGTAAATTTTGTTTTAAAACAAACTAGCTAATAAATCTTTTAAAAATCTATACAGTAATGTATAGATTTTTTTTATAATCATTTCAATATTTATAAATAACTAGAATAATAAAAATATGTCAATAACTAATCAATTTTTCCCAAAACTTTATTTTTAGAGTTTTTGTAAAATATTCAATTAGTATATTTTCATGGACTATTTGTTTTAATTTGCTTATGTGTTTTTTGTATATCATAAACACTTTTATCTTCATAAGCTTCTTTATAAGTGGAGTTTTGTTGAACTTCAATTAAAGGCATTCATTCACTAAAAGAGTTTGAATATAATTGCCCATCAAAAGTTTCTACTACAAAAATTTTTGTTTTATTTTTATAAAAGACTGGCTCGCCATTCGAATGTGGTAAATAAAATTTATTTTGGTATTTTATTGTAGAACCTTTATTAATAGTTCTTTCAAATCTTCTTGATAAATAAAAGTCAATGTTTTTATGTTCTTTAAAAATAGCAAAAGAGTTAATGATATTATTTAATTGAAGGGAAAACTGTGAATTATATTTTTTAATATATTCATTTAAAAATGAATTTGCTTCATTTATATTTGATATATTATTTTCTTTGAGTTCCTTTGGTAGGCGATCTTGAAGTGTATTTCACAACCTTTCAATACGGCCTTTTGTTTGAGGAACACTTGAAGTTGTTAGCTTTATTCCTAAGTTATGACATAAGAATCCGTATTGCGTTAAAGAGTCAGAGTGAAGATCTGACTCTTTTTCTTTTTGACTTCAAAATACAGTCCTTTTGTCAGTAAGTATCTCCTTTGGAACCCCATACTCCAATAAAACTTTTTTTGTTATATTGTAGTATCCCATAAGAGTTTCTTCTTTATCAAAATATAAAGCTAAAACTTTACCTGTTGCATCATCTATAAAACCATGTAAATACCATTTCTCATTATCAACTCAGTAGTGGACTGAAGCATCAGTTTGCAAGCGCTCACCAAACTCTGTTTTTCGATTTTGCATAGGATGAATATTTTCTATTGAAAGCAAAGTATTTAAATACTCTCGTTTCTCAAGTTTTTTAATATTTTCATTTTTTAATAAGTTAGTAATTTTTTGTTTAATCATTTTTTTATTTACTTTATGAATTCTTGGTGAATATAAATTATTCTTTTTTAATAAATTGATTAAGTAAGTATATGAAACACTTATTTGATGGTTTGATCAAAGCTTTTCTAAAAAGTGTTTATAATTATATTCTTCATATTTATTAATGTACAAGTCAATAATTTGATCACTTATTTGATGTTTTATTTTTTTATTTGATATTCTTCCAGTATTTTTGTGGATAAATGCTGTGTAACCATACTTTTTATATTTGTTAATTAATAAGTTAACATTTCTTATTGTTTGACAGATTTTTATTGCTGCAGCTTTTTTAGATAGTTTTTCATCAATTACAGCTTTAATTATTTCCATTTTATTTTTTTCATTCATTTTTAAATATCTCCTCATATTTAAATCCCCCATTATAAATTATATATTTGGGAAATTTTTATTTGTTATATATAGGGAAAATATCATATGTTATTGACAATTTATAAATAACTAGAATAATAAAAATATTGCTTTTTTCCAATATTTAAAATAAAATAAAAATATGGCTATCAGCCATGAAAGGGAATAAAAAATATGAAAAAATTATTAAGTATTTTAGGAGCAATGGGAATGGTTGCTACTTCAGGTAGTGTTGCTGTTGCATGTAACAAAACAAAAGCTAGTCAATTTGGAGACAAATTTGTAAATTCAACAGTTGAAGCAGGAAGTGATTTAACTTTAGCATTAAAAGTTGCAACTCCTGTAAAAGATGCAGATGTTAAAGCAGAATCTGATAAAGTTGCTACTGCTACTGTAAAAACAAGTATTGCAAAAGATAGCGATTCTAAAGGAGAATTTAACTTAGTTATCTCTGGAGTTGCAGAAGGTACTGCAACTATTAAAGTAACTTATGGAACAATTACAGAAAGCATTAAAGTAACAGTTTCAAAAGCAACAATTAAAGATTTAAAAGATGTTGTTAAAGTTGTTGCTTTAGGAGATTTATCAGGAGCTGGAGAAAACCCAACTGTTGATGAAGTTGTAGCACAAGTTAATGCTAAAAACGAAGGTTTAAACTTAACAAAAGAAGATGTTACAATGTCAGGAGATAAATTAACTGAAAAAGCTACTTTAAAAGCAGTTGAAAAATCAACTAAATTTAAAGGTAGTGTTGAAGTATCATACACTTATAAAAAAGAAACAAGAAAAGATTTATCAGGATTAAGTGAGAGTGATTTAACTGTAGCCCCAGCTAAAAATGATGAAGTAGAAGCAAAAAAAGTTGTATTAGCAAAAATAAATGAAAAATTATCAATAGAAGCAGCTGAATCTACTGATATTACATTTAGTGAATTTAAAGCTGCAACAGAATCTTCAAAACCAGGAAGCATTATTGCAACAGCTGTTAAATCAAGCGCTTTAGTTAAAGGTAGTCCATTAAAATTTACATTAACATTTAAAGCATCAGACTTACTTTAATATAAACTAAAACTCTTTATTATTTAAAGAGTTTTTTTATCCTTAAATTGGAAAAACTTTTATATATAGTAGAAAATAATTTTTCTTACAAAATTATA
The DNA here is from genome assembly GCF_009730595.1 of Spiroplasma tabanidicola. Taxonomy (NCBI): domain Bacteria; kingdom Bacillati; phylum Mycoplasmatota; class Mollicutes; order Entomoplasmatales; family Spiroplasmataceae; genus Spiroplasma; species Spiroplasma tabanidicola. The sequence continues at coordinate 62,311 of NZ_CP046276.1, forward strand.
AAATTTGATATTATATTATTGTCATTTAGTATGATTAAATAGTTTTAAACTATTAAGATATTCTAAATGAAAAATTTTTATAGTAGAAAATAATTAAATTTTAGAAAATGATACAGGAAGGAATAAAACAAATGAAAAAATTATTAAGTTTATTAGGAGCAATGGGAATGGTTGCTACCTCAAGTAGTGTTACTGTAGCATGTAATAAAGATTCAAAAACAGATTTAAGTGCATTATCTACTAAAGCATTAGGAGATATTTCAGGATCAGGAGATTTACCAGTTGCTGCAGATTTAGTAAAAGCAATCAACAAAGTAAATAGTAACTATGGATTATCAAATAGTGATGTTGAATTAGACGGAGCAGCTACTACTGAAAAAGCAACTTTAAAGGCTAAATCAACTTCAACTAAATTTACAGGAAAAGTAGTAGTCACTTATAAATATACAAAAGCAACTACAGATACTAAAAAGGATTTAAGTGAAGCTGTTAAAACTAAGGAATTAGGAGAATGAGAAGGAGTTGGTTCATTACCAACTATAGATGAAGTTGTAGAACAAGTAAATTTAAAAAATGAAGGTTTAAATTTAAGTAAAGCAGATGTTCAAATGGCAAAAATTTCAGATGATAAAGATTTAACAAAAGGAGCAAAATTAACAGCATTATCTGACTCAGCTGGTTTTTCAGGTAGTGTGGAAGTTACATACACATATACACAAACTAAAAAAACAAGCATTGGAACAGTTGCGGATCAAAATGTTAAAGTTTTTGATAAAGCTGCAAGTTTTGACGTTACAATTTCTAATCCAACTAGTGATGGTGCATTAACAGCTCAGGAAGCATCTTCATCTGGAATGCTAAGTGAAATTAAAGTTGAAAAAAAAGAAGCTGGAAAATGAACTGTTAAATATGATGTAATAGCTGGAAAAGCTAATGAAAAAGATAATGGTGAAGCAAAAGAGAGTTTTCCTACAGTAATAAATCTTGCATATGGAAATTTAACTAAAAAAGTAAATGTTATAGTAGTTAAAAATGATTTAAATTTATTAATACCATTCGGTACATATACATTTTCATGAGTTGATGACAAACCTACAGCAACTGAATTAGCAAATTATTGAAATAGTCAACATCAAGACCAAAAAATATCTGAAAGTGATTTTGATTTGACAAATAATTCAGGAGATAAAGAAAACGGTGTAGGAGCAACAGTAAAAGCTAAAAAAGAGTCTAAATTATTATATGGTACAACAACTATTCAAATAAAAAACTCATAATTTAATTATAAATTTGCGTATTGAAGCGCAAATTTTTATTTTAATTAAAAAAGTACATAATAAATTAATTATAAAGTATTTTAGTTTAAATAATAAAGACTTGAATGACATAACATAAATAGACCATTTAATATAAAATAAATGGTCTATTTATGTTTCCTTTTTATACTTGTAATTATTAATAAGTTTTCAAATAATTATAATAAATTATAAAACCTAAAATCTTTTATAAGTAAAAATGTATATTTAAAAATATGAAAAAAATTTTATTCATTTAAGTGATTGAATATTAATAGTGAGAAATAATATTTTTTTTACCAATTTAGTTGCGATAAGTTCTTAAAAAAGGAGTGAGAATGAGTATGAAAAAAATTATAGCTTTTGTAAGCATTATATTTTTGCCTATGCCTTTATTAAGTTTTACAAGCGCATGTGTAAAGATACCTCCAAAATTTGATTTAGCAGCAATTGATGAAAAAGATTTAGGTGTTGTTTATGGATCAAATGAAGTACCAACTTTAACTGAAATTGTAAATGATGTTAATTTTACAAACTTAAATTATGATTTAAAAGAAAGTAGTGTTTAATTTGAAGCTGAACTAACTATTAAAAACGCAAAACTATTAGCCTTGAAAAGTTCAAAAATATTTACAAGTCAAGTTGATTTATCTTATCAATATACTTTAGTTAATAGAAAATATCTAACAACACTTAGTTCAAAGATTTACAAATTGATACTCAACAAACTATAAAAGAATATGTAATAAATATTGCAACAAGAAGAATAATAAAAGCTTTAAATGTTAATGTGCAAGTAGATCATGATTTTATAGTTGGAGATAAAGATTTTTTACCTTCTACTTATAGTGATGATGGTTTTTTAAAAGTAACTTCTACAAAAAATAGTGCATATTTATTACCAAATAAGTCTGTTGTATTTATTTTAAAACTTAAAAAAGGAGATTTATCAACTCTTAAAGATGAAGATTTAATTATTAATCCAAATGGAAATGATGAACAATCTGTAAAAACAGCAATAACAAAAAAATTAAAAGAAGATTTTAATAATAACATAAGTGAAGATGATTTAGATTTTAGTAATTTTAATCAAGCAACAATATTTAATAAAAAGGTTCAATGACAGCAAAAGTTAAAGAAACAAGTCAATACTTAATTGCTAATTCAAGTGCAAAATTTAGCATAAATTATTTTGATGATAGAATTGATTTAGATAATTTATCAGTTGATGATAAAAAAGTTTATTTTTCTACTTATAGTGAAAGTGATGCAAAACAAAGTGTGATAGATAAATTCAAAGAAACTTTTAATAAAACTCTTGTAGAAGAAAAAGATGTAAGTTTTAGTAATTACAACGCACAGACTCCATTAAAAGAAGATGGTACTGGATATATAGAAGTAACTGCTAAAGATAAAAATGAGTATATTAAAGGGGCAACAAAATTTGTATTAGTTGAAAAAAGAATAAGTTTATCTTTTGACAATAGAATAGTTAGAAATTTAGGATCAGTTAATGGGAATGGTAGCCCTTTGCTTCTTTAGAACAAGCAATAGAATTCTTTAATGCAAAAAACCCAAACTTTACACTCTCAACAGATGATGTTGATTTTGATGGAAAACCAACAAAAGAAACTTGTGTGTTAAAAGCAAAAGATTCTTCAACAAAAGTTGTTGGATCAGCCTATTTAACTTATAAATATGATAAGGTAGTTAAAACTTACAAAATTAATTAAAATAATTTTTTTATTAAAAAGCCTATTTTTTTTAAAAATAAGGGTATTTTTTCAAAAAAGTGCCTATTTTTTTTAAAAATAAGGGTATTTTTTAAATTTGTATATATAATAATTTTTAGGTGAAACAAATGAAAACAAATGACATTAAAAATATTTATAATTTGATTTATAAATTAAATAACGAAGAATTTAATCTTATTATCGATATGTTGAAAAATAAAATAGAGGTTTCAGACAAGGAAATTGAGTTATTGATTAGAAGATATACATTAAAAGATTATGATTTATTGAGCATGGATGATAAAGAGAAAACTTATAATTTATGATCAACTGAACTTTATTTGAATGAAATTAAAAAAATAAATATGATCATAAATAATGATAAATTATTACAAGAAATCGGAGGTTTAAAAATCTTATTATATGGACAAACAGGAACTGGTAAAACATCTTTAGTTGAAAATATAATTAACTATAATAATGATATTGAATACGAAAATATTAAATGACACAACTTAGTTTCTCCAAAACTTGGTCAAACACAAATGAATATAATGCAATTAGAAAACGAGCTAAGTAATTTTAAAAAAAAGAAAATAATTTTTTTAGATGAATTAGACTCTTTAATAACAAATCGTAATGAGATGAATGATGTATCAGAATACTCAAGAATAGTTGGAACTTTTATAAAATTTATGGACCTATTAAAACCTAATATAATTTTAATAGCAGCAACAAATTTAATAGATAAAATCGATGCTGCTATTATCAGAAGATTTAATGTAAAAATAGAAGGTAAAGTTATTAACTTTGAAATGTTTTATAACTTTATTGATACAGAATTAACTCTTCAGTTATCAACACATGAAAAAAATCTTTTAAAAGAGGTTTTTCAAGATCATAATTTTACAATATCTGAAGCAAAACAGTTTGTTTCAAATTATAAAATAGATTGTAATTTATCTAGTATAGATAATAATTGAGCATACATATTACATAACTTAAATGGTGTATCAAAAATTAACTTAGAAAAATTATCTAAAAATAAAAAAGAGGAGATAGAAAGGGTAATAAAAAAATATGGGAGTTTACAATATAAATAATGAGAAAGCAATAAATCACAAAAACAAGTCCTCTCCTACAATATATAAATTTAATAAAATAAATAAACAAGTAAAAAAATTAATAGAAAAACTAATTGATGAAGATTTCCCTCACGATATTGATAAAGAAGGTAATAAATTTTTCAAATTTTTATATAAGGGATTACCTCCAAAAACAAGTAGAGTAAAAATGTACAAAAATACTCCTTTAGACAAATTTCACTTAAATCAAAAAGATATTGTTGTAAACTTTAATTTAGATAATAGTATTTCAACAGAAATAATATATAAAGTTTCTAATGAAGATTTTGAATTTTTTAAAACTAAATTAATAAATATTATAGAAGATAATAGACTATTTGAAGAGAGTTTATACAAAGGTGAGTTTAGCAATAAAAAAAAGAATGAAAAGTTTTTGTTAACTTGCTTATCACTTATTGAATCTGTAAAAAAAATAAATGAAAAAGAAAATTTATCAGACTTAGAAACTGCAAAAGTAGTTAAAATTTATAATATGTATGATGATATGAAGCTGGCTTTAAAAAATATAGGTGTAGATTGTGAAGTGGAAATTAATAACACAATTGCCATTACTCCCTATCAGTACTCTTTGATAAAAGAAAAAATGCCTTATATTATTAATAGATCAATTGAAGCAAAAGAGTTGTCAGATAACTTGCTTGATGATCTTGAAATACCTAATAGCTTAAAAATACCCAATAACAAAACTAATAGTGCAATTATTGGTGTTATAGATTCTGGCATGAATCTTGATGGAGATTTTAAAAATTTCATTGACTCTTACAGTAAAATGATTGAACCAAATGGTTCTACAACATATGAACATGGAAATAGAGTTGCCTCATTGATCATTGCACACGATGAACTAAATGATGATAAAGATAATTTAGGTAATTTTAAGATTAGATATTTTGAAGTTTCAAGTAAGAAATCATATTCTAAGGGTATTGCAACAGTTAATATGGATTTCTTAAGTAAGCAATTAAAAAGTATCATTAAAAATAATAAAGATATAAAAGTTTGAAATATATCACTTGGTGCATTAAAAAAACAAGTAAATAATAAATTATTATCATATGAGTCCATAGTTTTAGATAAATTGGCTCAAGAATATGATTGTTTATTTGTTGTGGCTTCAGGAAATTATAGAGTAGATTATGGTTATGATTCTTTGTGTTCTCCGGCTGATTCTTTAAATTGTATTAGTGTAGGATCAGTAACATTGAATGATAAAAATAAAGTTGTACCTTCTGATTTTTCTTCAATAGGAGTTACGCTGCATTGTCGAAAACCTGAAGTATCAGCTTTTGGAGGACCAAAATTAAAAAATGGTTCTAAATTAATGACTGCAGGCTCATTTGATATAATCCAACCTTCAAGAGGAACTTCTTTTAGTGCGCCAAAAGTTTCAAGAATTGCAGGTTATTTAATTAGCAATGGATATTCAACTTTAGAAGTTAAGTCAACACTAATAAATTTAGCAAAAAGTGAAACTCCATCAAATTTAAGCTCATTATTTGGATATATCGAAGATTGCAATAAAGAAGCGACTTCTTTAAAAACAACTTTAGAATTTGAAAGCGGAGTAAAAAATAAATATTTTGATATAAATTTAGATAATGTTGAAAATGTTTCTATAGCATGAGCAAACCATGTAAATAGTTTACCTTCATTAGGAGAAGAATATTCAATTACAAATTTTAATGTTAGTTTAATTAAATATAAAAAAAATTGAAAAAACTTACCCTATGATAAAAGTGGGAAAAATAGTTACACTCCAGAATTTCATGCTTGAGAATTAGAAAAAAATAACTCAATGGCCTGAAAAAAAAGATCTAAATATTTACCAGAATCTAAAAGAAGATTATATGATGGCAAATATTTTACCTCACACAAAAAAGAATATAAACTCTTAAATAACAAAAATATTATAAAATCTCATGAAAAAGTTGATTATAACTATGCAATAAGAATTAACAGACAAGAACTCTTTAATTTAATTAAAAATGATTCAATAAAGCTTGGCATTAGTATAATTTTTTCAGGACCAAATTTCAAAGAAGAGGATTTTATTTTAAATAACGAATCCTTAATAGAAATTAAAAATATTCAATCATTTGTAGAAACTGAGATTGGTTAACTTATTTTAATAATAAAAATCTAATAATATATTAGAATAGACAACCTTAAAGAGACCAATTATTTAAAAAAATTTAAATAATAAGTTTCTATAGAAAGGTTGTTTTTATATGCCAAAAGTAATAGATAAAAAGATAAAATTAATTGCTATTAAAAAGTTTTTAGCTAGAGAAAAAACTTCTAAAATCTCTGAAGAATTAAACTTAAAAAGTGGTTATGTTCAAATAAAACAATGAGTAAAAAGATATAATATTAACGAATTAGAAAGCGAATTAAATTTTTCGCCTTGTGAGGTTAATATTTATATGAAAAAAGACATTGAAAATAAATTGCTTAAAGATGAAAATAAGAAACTTGAAAAAGAATTAAACAAACTTAAAAAAGAAAAGTTAAAAGATAAGGCAAAAATTGAGTTTTTGGAAAAGCGCATGCCTTCTTGCATGAATTTATTGAAAACTCAAATGAAGATACAAACAAGTAAGAAGGCCTGAAAAAACAATGCATATAATGTGATTTATTTTGATGACTCTTGTGAACTAAATATGAAAGATAAATGTAAAGCTCTATTTGTTAATTTTTCTAATTATGCTAAATGAAAAAAGAAAAATAAAGAAGAGCTTTTACAAAATAAAACAATAGAATTAAAAAGAAAATATAATGATCAAGCAGTTGTTTTAATAAATAAGTTTACAAAAACAATGGTTCATCTGGTTCTAGAAATGTTAGCTCTTTAATAAGTGATGAGTTTAAAGTTAATATTAGTTATAAGATAATAAATGAATTACGAAATAACAAGTTAGTAAATTTAGAAAAAATTAATAGAGAACATAAAAGACAAAATCTCCAAAGAGGTAATGTTGTACCTGATCTAATTAAGAAAGATTTTAGTACTCAATATAATTTACAAAAAGTAGGAATGGACGGTTCATATTTAGACCTTATAATTAAAGGCAAAAAAGTTAAAATACTTGGTGAGTTTGCATATAATTGATATAACAGAGATATGATTGCTTATAATTTTTCTTTAAGTGAAAACTCAGAAGTTGTTGTAAAAACAATTAAAGAGGTAATAAAAGTTATAAGCAAATACAAAGTAGATTTTACAATACTTCAAACTGATCGAGGAACTGCAAATGCATCATATGCGGTAAAAGATTTAATTAATTCATGTCCAAATTTAGTTTTATCAATGTCTGAAGCTGGATTTAAACATAACGCACCAACAGAAGCTTTAAACGGTTGATACAAAGACTGTTTTTTTGCAGAATATGGAAATGAATTTAAAAGCATCATAGAGTTTAAATTATTTTTTGATGAATTCATTATTAAAAGAAATAATTTACAAAATTATTTATATAATAAAAAAAGAAACCAAATATCATAAGATATTTTTGGTCTCTTTAAGGTTGTCTATTCTGATACATAAAATATCTTTATTATTATTTTTAAGCACAAAGTTTCATCCTAAATCTTTATAAAAAAAAATATTAGTTTTTTTTCTTATATTATCTAATGTTAATCATACCAATTTTGCTTCAATAATATTGGGAAATTGTTTTTCTATATCTTTTTGAAGTTTTATAACATATTCATTATTATGCAAACAACTAAAATATGGTTTCATTTTATTTTATCCTTTCTTTCTTTTCGCTGAAAGAACTTCCTACATTTTTTAAATCAGTATTTTTATTTACTTTTAAAGTTGATCGATTATTTCATAAATCGTTACTTCTTTTTAACTGATCATTATAAACTTTTTCATCAATAGCTAGTTTTTTCATATTTTCTTCTAAAAGCTGAAAATATTTAACGCCCATTATTAGAAAATGATAATCTTCAATAGTTTTAGAACAAATATTACAAATAGTGTTTTTAGTTAAGAAATAATCATTTTTTTCGTTATTATTTACATTAATTTCTGTAGATGTAAAACCGTGCTCACAATTATTCATAATTTCTCCGCCCGTTTTATCTATTTATTTTTTTTTCTTCTCTTTTATTTAAAAACTCTGTATTTAGGTTTCTGGTTTTATCTACATTTAAAGATTTTTTATCATTAAATAATTCTTTCACTTGTTCTTTATTTTTGTTTCAATCACTAACTATTTCTTTTTGTTGTTCTATAGTAGGTTAGTTAAAGACTTTATTTACACTATTAAATACTTTGTTAAATTCTTTCATAGGGTTCATATCTTTAGTTGCTTTTGTTCATGAATTAATGTAATTAGAAGCTATTTTTTTAGTTTTTTCATTTTCTATTCCTACATTTTTTCACTTACTCAAGCAAACATTTCAGCTTGTGTTTCTTTAACACCACGAATGTGTCCTTCGTAACCTAAATTATCTGTATTGTGTTCTAAATATATATGACCAAATTCATGTAGTAAAGTTTGATTTTTTAAATCCGGATCACTATCAACTGATATATTGATTTTTTTACCATCTGTATAACCAGCTTCTCCTTTTTCGCTAAGACTATAATTAAGGGCAAAAGGTTTAATAGATTGTAAGTATTCAACAAGATAATTAAACTCTGGATTTTTTATTTTATTTTGAAAGTTTTCTTCAACAATTTTATTTATCTCTTCTTCTTTTAAATTGGTTTGTTTAGCATCAAAAAGGGGTTGTTTTTTATATTTCATATATGTATCTACACATTTATTTGAACCGCACTTTGATGCTATTCCATGTTCTTTACACATTGGTAGGGGAGATAAAACATATAAAGCTTTTGCTCCTTTGTTGACATTGACTCCTCCTTTTTGTCATGCGTTATATGTTTTTAACTCAGTTATATTTTTGGACTGACTCATTAAAAGTAATGCATTTTTAAATGAGTATTTTTGAAAAATATTGGTTTTTTTATTGTATTTAATCAAGTCATTTACTAATAATTCTATTGATTCTGGGTTTTTAAAAGCTTCTTCTAATTCTTAATATAATTCTGCTTCAATTTCTTTGACTTCTATATTTTTAATGTTACTAAAATCAATCATCGTTCAAACCTTTAAATGAATCTGTGAAATTATTTAAGTTTTCTTCATATTCTTTTTTGTTTTTTGAATTTTCTAAAGATATCTCAGCTTTTAAAAAATTAGCTATTTTTTTATTTTTTTCTTCTTTTTTCATCTTAAATTTCTCTTTTCTTATTTTTTTCTTTTCTTTACTTTAATAATTATTTCTACACCAAAAATTTAAGTTTTTTTTACAATAAATTATAAACTTTTAATTTTTTAAGAAAGGTGTTGTTATAGATATCATTACCTATTTTTTCTAGTGAAGAAAGAGTGTATTCAACTATGTTTAAATAACTTTCATAAAAATTATGATCATCTTCTTTTGAAGCAATTCTTAAAATCATTTCTTTTTTTCTTGAATCTAAATAAAAAAAATTTTTTATATAACAAATAAATATCTCTTTAAAAATTTTAGAATTTAAAAATTCCGTATATATTATTGCAACTAAAAAATTATTAGAATAGTTATTATTTAATTTGTTTTCTTTATCAAAAAATGAATACATTTTATTTCTTTCTTTATCATTTATAAAATCTTCAATAAACATTATTTTTATGTCACTATATAAACTTACAACATCAGATAATTTAATTCTACTCATATGTAATTCGTTTCATTTATAAATTATTTAAAACTATTTTAACAACATATTTTTCCCACTCATATAAAGCTTTTTTAAAAAATAATTCTTAATAAAATATGATCGATTTCAATTTGGTTCTTATACAAAATTATATTTTCAAAAGTCTTTATATCATAAATATTTTTCGATATGTAACCACTCCTTTATTAATTTCTTGCAAAAACAAGAAATTAATAAATTCATTATAAAAAAACAAAAAAATTTTCCCCGGGGAAAGAAAAAACCACGTAAGCGGTTTTTTAAGCATCAAAAATTCTATCATTTTCATCTGAATCTAAAAATCTTTTAATTTTCATATTAATATCATGGGCTATGCTTTTCAAACTTCTTTTCGTCTTTTGTTTGTTTCTTCTTTTTTCATCTTAAATGTCTTTTTTCTTATTTTTTTCATTTTGTTTTTCTATTTTTTTTAAAGCAGCATTTTTATTTACTTTTAAAGTACTTTTTTCTTTATTCAAATAACTATATTTATCTATTTAGTTTTTCATTTCTTCAAACGAAATTTCTTTTTTTTCTACTTCAAATTGAAAATTAAATATCATATCTAAACTTATATCGCCTTGATCTAAATAAAATTCTTTTTTATCAAGATCTGCTATAACAGAAAACACACAATTTTCTATATTGTCATTTTCGTTAAAATCTTGTTCTAGTTTAATGCCTCTTTCAAAACTTGTATCTTCTTTAAAAGCTTCTTGTATAGTTTTTTTTAAAAAAGGTTCACCATCAAAAAAATTTCAATAACATTAAACTTGATATTTTTTATTTGGTTAAAATTAGCAGAACAATAGTGCAAAACTCTTTTTTCGATATGTAACCACTCCTTTATTAATTTCTTGCAAAAACAAGAAATTAATAAATTCATTATAACAAAACAAAAAAATTTTCCCCGGGGAAAGAAAAAAACCACATAAGCGGTTTTTTAAGCATCAAAAATTCTTTCGTTTTCTTCTGAATCTAAAAATCTTTTAATTTTCATATTAATATCATGGGCTATGCTTTTAAATTCTTGTTCGATATAATCTCACTTTTCTAATAATATTATTGATTCTTTTCAAACTTCTTTTCGTCTTTTATTTGTTTCTTCAATTCTTTTATTTGTTTCTTCAATTCTTTTATTTGTTTCTTCAATTCTTTTATTTGTTTCTTCAATTCTTTTATTTGTTTCTTCAATTCTTTTATTTGTTTCTTCAATTCTTTTATTCATTTCTTCATTTCATTTCAAAGCTTGAATAAATTTTTTATTCATTTCTTCAATTTTTTTATTATTTTTTTTCATTCATTTTTTTTGCTCTTTTAAAAAATCATCCATAATTTAAATTTCCTTTTTTTAATTTTAACATTTTAATTACTTAATTTTATTAAATTCTTTTTTTATCCCATTAGATATTTTTTTTAATTCAGCCTTTTTATTAATTTTTAAAGTGCTATCATTTTCTAAAAAATTATCAATATCATTTTTAAGTGCACTCAAATTGTTTTTCGCTATTAAAGCATTTTTCACTTTTTTATTTAAAATAAAGTTTTGTGCTAAAATTTCTTTATTTTCTTGTGATAGTTTGTTTATTTCTTGTGATAGTTTGTTTGTTTCTTGTGATAGTTTGTTTGTTTCTTTTTCTATTTTTTCTTTTTCTTGTTCTATTTTGTTTTTTTCTTGTGATAGTTTGTTTTTTTCTTGTGATAGTTTGTTTTTTTCTTGTTCTATTTTTTCTTTTTCTTGTGATACACTAACTATTTTTTTAGTTTTATTCTCGCTTTCTTGTCTTAATTTTTCATAATTAATTTCAAGTTCTATTATATAGTGTTGATAATTTTCTATTAGTTTTCTATCATTTTTTAAAGCTTCAAGTTCAGCTAAAGTAATATTTATGTCTGCAAATAAACTATCTTCTTTAGCATTATCTCTTTTTAAGTGTGTTTTGTCTGGAACAATAATATTAGTAAGTCTTTTAATATGATATTTAATATGGCCTTTTAAAAAAAATCATACTTTAAACAGGGAAAAATAAATTCTACACAAGAAAGAGGTGTAGAATTTTTTATGTCAAAAAATTTAACAATAGAACAATGAGCTGAGATAATTGGAATATATAAAACAAAAGGAATTAAAATAGCTGAACAAGAGTATCGTAAATTTAAATTAAAAGAAATTAAATTTTCGCAAAATCTTCAAAAAAGAATAAAACAAAAAGCTTATTTATTAGATAATTATGGTATGAAAAGTTTAAAAAGAAAAAAAGGTTCAGGAAGACATAAAAAGAGAGATGATTCTGATATTCCTGGAATAATTAATGATCTAACAGAAGAACAAAAACGTGAAATAATCTAAGATTGAATAAAAAACCAAAGAGATAAAAGAGAGAAAGAATCCATTAATAAAATAAAATCATTAAATATTAGTACGAAGGCAAGAATTATATCAATGCATAAAACAACTTTTTATAAAAAGCAAAAAATTAGAAGTTATAAATACAATAATTTAAAAAGTGAAGTTGTGAAAATCTTAAGTGAGTCTAAGTTTATCTATGGCAGTAGAAAAATAAGTATATTATTAGAAAAAGAAAAAATATTCATATGCGATAGAACTTTAAGACATTATTTAAAAAGATGAGGTTATATAATCAAAACAAGAATTAAAAAAAGAAAACAAGAATCGAAAAATATTTATGCTAAATATAAAGACTTAGTTAAACGCAATTATAATCCAAGTATTGATAATATTATTGCGACTGATGTATCTTACATACCTGGTTTGGTAGAAGGAAATTATTATTATATATCTGCGGCTATTAGTCATAAAACTAAAAAAATTGAGTCATGATGCTTGTCAAAAAATAATAATACACAGTTGGTTGTTGATACTATAACTAAAATTAATAAATCTAATTTTATTCTACATTCAGATCATGGTTCTCAATATTCAAGTAACGAGGTTACTGAATTAGTAAAACAGATAAATGGCCAAACTTCAATGAGCAGAGTTGGTAATTCCTTAGATAATAGAGAAATTGAATATTTTTTTAGTTGTTTAAAAGGAGAATATCTAAATCATATTAATACAAGCAAAATGAGCTTCAAAGAAATTTTTAACCATATAGATTGGTATAATAAAAAAAGAATACAAAAAGTTTTAAATTGAAAAACGCCAGCTAGTGCCTGCGTTAATATTTAAAACTGTAGAATTTATTTTTCCCAGTTTAATTACAGGAGAAGATTTAAAATTAACTCCAGAAGCTAACACAAAAGATGCTGCAGTTACAGCAGCTGTTGATAAAATTAAAGCAAAATTAAGTGTTGATGTAGTATTAGATACTGACTTTACAGTAGGAGAAAAAGACTATACCGAAGCTAAATCAGATACAACTGGATCATTAAAAATTACTTCTAAATCAGGAAGCAAAGTTTTAACTGAAGGAAAAACAGTAACATTTAGTTTAGCATTTAAAGCTGAAGAGGCTGCAAAAACTCCAGTATTGTCTTTTGGAGATGAAGTATCTCAAAATGCAGTGGAAATAAGCATGAAAGAAAACAGTGCAAAAAAAACTATCACAATTAAAGTTGAAAATCCTACAAAGGATGTAAAGCCAACAGTTAAAAAATCTGGTGATGATAGTAATGCGAAACTAGAAATATGTCAAGTTTCTGGTGATAATGAAACATATACTGTTGAGTTAACAGGAAAAGCAAAAACAGATAGTAGTCCAATTGAAGTAACTGTTAAATATACAGGAGCAACAAAAGATTTAACTTTAAATGTTACTGTAAAAGAATAAAACAAAATATTAAAAAAACTTTGAAATTTATCTAATAATTTTCAAAGTTTTTTAATTGTTTTTTTATTAAAAAACTAAAATAACTACGCTTAATAAATAATAAATTTTTATAAAGCGTTCAATTAAGGAAAACTGAGAAAAAATACTTACAATTGAACTTGTCAATTAAAATTGACATTAAAAAGATACTTTCTCCATACGAAATTCGTATGGAGTTTTTTTATACTTTAATGAAGGTCTTACGTAATTATAAAACTCAATATAATCAGAAATTACATTATATATATTAGAATAATTTAGCTCACTTACTTTATAAGTATAAATACACTCGTTTTTTAAAGTTCAAAAAAACGATTCGTATGCACCGTTATTAGGAGAATTTCCTCTTCTCGACATAGAAATCTTTATATTATTAGAATTACATAAATATTTTCAAGTCTTGTTTGTGTATGGCCAACCTTGATCAGAATGAATAAGTTTTGGTTTACCTTTTTTTGTGATTGCAGGTTTTAAATTTGTATGGCAAAGTTCATTATCAGGTTTTTTAGAAAGTTTTCAATCTACTATTTCTGAATTGTATAAGTCTTTAATGGCTGATAAATAAACCATCCCTGAACTTGTTTTAATGTAAGTAACATCTGTAACCCATTTTTCATTTAAGTTATTTGCTTTAAAATTTCTGTTTAAAATATTTTTAAATCTTAATGGACCTGATTTATCATAATCGGGTACTCTTTTCTTTTTGACTGCCTTAATGCCTAATATTTTCATATATCTGTATAAAACCCAAGGTTTTAAGTTCATTTTAAAATACTTATTTAACATGAGTGTAATCATATTGTAGCCATAACGTTTTTAAAAAGATTATGTATATAAATGATTTTGTTAGCAATTTTTGTATCATAGTTTTTGTATTTAGGTTTACCTGTTTTTAATCATTTTAAATAACCATATCTTGATACTCCTAAGTATTTACAAACTATTTTTAATGAAAAACACTTTTTCTCATTAAAAATAGCGAAGTACTTTTCCTTAACAGTCTTCGCCAAATGCTTTTTTAAAGCGCGCTATAATTTTAACGCTTCTCTCAATTCTTCTAAACTCATATCATCAGGATCTTTAAATAACCAATCATGAGATTTGAATTTCTTAATATTACTTTTAGCTTGAACTCCATTACCTCATTCTAAAGCACCTTCACCTTCAGTTCTTATTTCATGTTTTTATCTCTTAATAGTACTGGTACTTAAATTAAATTTTACTGCAGTATTAATTATTCCAACTTCTTTTGCCTCATTAACTATGTTAATTTTTTCTTGTTTTGATCATTGTTTTGCCGTATAAAAAGAACACCTTTCAATTAAATTTTAACAATAAAAGTACTTTTTTACTGTCAATTTTATTTTAGATGTTCATATGATATCTTTTTTTACTTTTTCTTGAATTTTTAACTTATATTCTTCTGAAGTAGAAGTTTGAAAACCAAATTTTAAAGTATGTACATTTAAGTCTTTTATGTCATATCTTTTATCTGGACTTGGATCAGAAGTAGCTTTATTTTGTCTAATGTCACTAACATAATTTCTTCAATAAGCTATAACACCTTCGTAAGATAATTTCATAAAATCTTCACTATTAGCATTATTTCAACCTTTATAATTAATCATATAATTTCTTAAATGATTTCCGTGTGAAGTAGATCAATAACTAGAGATAAGATTTCTATCTTGATTAATTTCGTTTATGTCTTCTATAAAATCTCCATATTTTTTATTAACATACATAAACTTTTGCAAAAAGAAAGGCGGATTTTTTTTATCATTTAAATCTTTATTTGTTTTTGTTTCAATAACAAAATGATATAAACCTTCATATGTTTGTATAGTTGTGTCATTTTTATTTACTTTATAAACATTTTTATCATTTTCAACAGATGTTTCTAAATTTGTATCTATTTTTCATCTAGAAACTGAATTAAAAGTTTCATTATTTCACGAATTAGAAAAACCAACTCCACCAACTTCGCTAGCTAAAGCTATGTAACCTTGTTCATAATCATTTTTGTTTTTTGAATCTATTTTGTAATTATCACTACTTACAGGGTCTAATTCAAAACTAACATCTTTTTTTGATGGTTTATTAACTCAAATTAATTGTTCTCTTGTTCCTGTTAATGGATTAATTGTTGGGTCATAATTTGGGTTATCTTCTTTATCTCCAGTTACTTTATTTGTAATAGTAGGGGATGTTAGTTTTTCAAAATCTGGATTATTTGAATTTCAATTCATCATTGTTAAATCAAGAGTATCCATACTATTTTCTATAATAATAGTTATTGAGTATTTTCCACCTTGATCCCCCAAAATATTTGGATTTTTATCATGAACAATTAAAATTTCATAACTTGTTGAATTTGTTTTATCAATTTGTCCATCGTCAAACTTAACCGGAAGATGTTCTAAAGTATAAGAATAAAAACCATTATATCCATTAAGTTGTTGACCATTAATAGAGATGTGATCATAATCCTTAGAATTTGGGTCAGTTTTCTTTTCTGCAAAACTTAAACCTACTGTTGTGTGAAATTTTATTTTTCCACCGTTATAACTACTAGATAAACCACCACCAGAATTAATAACTTCTTCTTTATCTTGAACAACAGTTATTCCATCTCTATCAATAATGTTTCCTGGAGACCATGTAATTCTTTGTGCTATATTTTTATTTCAAAAATCCGCAGAAAGACTAAAATCTATATAAGTTTTAAAAGTTCATTTTTCTTGTCTTATTTGTTGATAATCCTTAGTGTTAAAAGTAAATTGTGTTAGAGCATATGGTTTATTTCCATTGTCATCTCAAGAACTTTGTTTAGGAATTGTTATTTCTAAACTCGTTTTTCCACCAGAATAGCTATTATATAAATAATCTAAAATATATCTTTGACCATCAAAACAATTTACTATTCTATTTTCAACTTCTTCTTTGACTTTTTGATAAACAGAAGAATCGTTAATATTTGTAGTTGTTGAACTTGAAACTTTTATGTGACGAGCTTCAACTCCGTTTTTATCATAATTATCAATTTTTCCTTTTCCTAAATAATTAGTATTGTTGTTTAATTTATTAAAATAATCGCCTCATTTAAATGTAGAATATAAATCTATTTGTTCATTTCTAAAAGATAAAAAGCAAGCATGATTATTACCAGAATTGCTTCAATTTATATATCCATACAAAGAAATTGTAAAAATTATTCTATTCCCAGATTCATGAATATATAATTCATATCACAATGTTTCTTTATCGTGGTCTGGTTCTCTTCTTAAATAACCAGAAGATATTGATCTACCTATATCTGATTTTTTTATATTATAACTTTCATTATATAAAGGTGGATCAAAACCATTAGCTTTATTATTTTTAGCATCTACCGGCTTATGAAATCATCCCCAACCAATAGCGCCGTCTCAAAAATTATAAGTATAATCAAATTTAATACTTACTGAATTATAATTTCTTCAAAAATCATCTTTGTTATAACTATATTTACTATATTCAAAACTATATACATCAAAACTTACACTTTGTGTTTGGAGTTTAGGTTGTGATCAAAACGATTGTCCATAGTTATAACTAAATCAATATTTTCCGACAGGATCTACACTCTCTTTGTAATCAGTTCTATCAATATATATTCATTTTGCCTTGTCGCTATTAAATCCTGTATCATGAACCGTTGGATAAAATCCTCCTTCAGTAGAAATTTTATTAGTTATGCTATTAGTTTTTTGTTTTTCAAAATCTAGATTGTTCAAATTTTTGTTCTGTCTGAAAAAAATAAACAATATAATAAAACTTGTAATAAACAAAAAACTAATAATTATTAAATTTTTGTATTTTTTCATAAATACCCCCTTAGTTTTTAATTATACAAATTTTTAAAAATAAAAAAAAAGAAGTTTTAAAAACTTCTTTTATTTTGAATATTTTTCTATCATTTTATCAAAATCGTTTTTTAATTGCTCATAAACTTCTGGGCTTTCTTCTTTAAGATCTTTAACTGCATCTTTAAGTGATTTTAAAAATTCTTCTTTAGAATTTAGTGGAATAATTGTTTGATTTTCTGGTAATTTGCTAGCATCTATTTTGCATATTTTGTAAGCAGACTCACTCAAATAAATTCACATTTTATTACATTCTACTCTCTGCTCAAAAGTTGGTTCGCCATCTACTACGATTTTTTCTAGTGGTACATATTTATCTAACATTTCTTTATGTTTAGCTACTAATTCATCTAAACTAAGTTCTGGTTCTGAAGTTTCGTTCCCGCTATCACTATCTTTTTTTGTATCATCGTTACCGCACGCAACAGCAACACTGCTTGAGGTAGCAACCATTCCCATTGCTCCTAATAAACTTAATAATTTCTTCATTTTTTTCTCCTTTTTTAAAGCTATTTAAATTATATCAAAAAATAAAAAAGAACCCTTTTTAAAGTTCTTTTTTATTATGCACAAGTGCACAAAACAAGAAATATATATCAATAACCTGAAAATAACTTTGTGTTATTTAGAGCCGAAAAATTCTTTTCGACAAAAAAAATATAACACACTATTTTTTTTATTTTTAAAAAAAAAATAAAAACTCTTATAAGAAACATAAACAAGCATAAATTTTTATTTTGACTTATATTACCACTTTGCTTTTTTTCGTTGGGTTCTACACGGGTTCTACACCTAATTTAACCTTTTTAAGTATTTAAAAAACTATAAATTTAAATCATCATAAATTTTAATAAAATTTTCAATTTCAGCTTTATCTTTTAAAAGTTTAAAGTTTAAAAAAAAATAAAAAAACAATATAAATAAATATCATAAATAATTAAAATTTGATAATTTTTTATTTTCAATTAAAAATTTTAAATCAAATGTAAAAAAGTATAAAAGAAAAAACACCATCATAAATAAATTGAATATCCAACAAAATAATTGTCTATTTTGTTCTTTTTTTAATTTTTCCATATTTGAATCTCCTTAGTAAAAAAGATATCACAAAAGTGCAGGGAAATAAAAAAACAGAAATAAATCTGTTTTTTTATTTGGTTTTGCTTTTTCCTTTTACAACCACAAATTCAACTCTATCTTTTATATCTGCTTTTTTATCAACTTTTAAAGTGTTTTGTTTTTCAACTAAAGTTTTTTTAATCTCTTTAATAATTTTTTTAGCTTCTTTTAAAGTTTCATAATGAGATTCATAACCTCCAGCTAAACCTTTAGCAAATTCATATTCAGCTGCAAAATCAGGATCAGGATAAACACCATCATTTTCTTGTAGTTCTTCTTCTAAATTTTCATATTGATTATTATAGTACTTATAATCTTTTTTTATTTCTTCTAATTTTAAATTTATAAAATTTTCTAAATCTGTAAACTTCATTTTTCTCCTTGTGAATCAACAAAACCAAAATATTTATTAATAATTTGTTTATTTTCTTTAACATATTGTTTTAGCTCTTTTTTAAAGATACTTTTTATAAGTTCTATTTTTTTAAAAGAAAGATTTTTTAAAGGGATACATAAAATATCTTCATTATTATTTTTAAGCACAAAATTTCATCCTAAATCTTTATAAAAAAAATTATTAGTTTTTTCTCTTACGTTATCTAACGTTAATCAGACCAAATTTGCTTCAATAATATTGGGAAATTGTTTTTCTATATCTTTTTGAAGTTTTATAACATATTCATTATTATGCAAACAATTAAAATACGGTTTCATTTTATTTATTCCTTTCTTTCTTTTTATTTAAAGAACTTCCTACTTTTTTTAAATCAGCATTTTTATTTACTTTTAAAGTTGATTGATTGTTTCATAAATCGTTACTTCTTTTTAACTGATCATTGTAAACTTTTTCGTCAATAGCTAGTTCTTTCATATTTTCTTCTAAAAGCTGAAAATATTTAACACCCATTATTCGAAAATGATAATCTTCAATAGTTTTAGAACAAATATTACAAATAGTGTTTTTAGTTAAGAAATATTCATTTTTTTCATTATTATTTACATTGATTTCTGTAGATGTGAAACCATGCTCACAATTATTCATATTTTCTCCGCCCGTTTTATCTATTTATTTTTTTTTCTTCTTTTTTATTTAAAAACTCTATATTTAGGTTTCTGGTTTTATCTACATTTAAAGTTTTTTTATCATTAAATAATTCTTTCACTTGTTCTTTATTTTTGTTTCAATCACTAACTATTTCTTTTTGTTGTTCTATAGTTGGTTTGTTAAAGACTTTGTTTACACTATTAAATACTTTGTTGAATTCTTTCATAGGGTTCATATCTTTAGTTTCTTTTGTTCATGAATTAATGTAATTAGAAGCTATTTTTTTAGTTTTTTCATTTTCTATTCCCAACATTTTTTCACTTACTCAAGCAAACATTTCAGCTTGTGTTTCTTTAACACCGCGAATGTGTCCTTCGTAACCTAAATTATCTGTATTGTGTTCTAAATATATATGACCAAATTCATGTAGTAAAGTTTGATTTTTTAAATCCGGATCACTATCAACTGATATATTGATTTTTTTACCGTCTGTGTATCCAGCTTCTCCTTTTTCGCTAAGACTATAATTAAGGGCAAAAGGTTTAATAGATTGTAAGTATTCAACAAGATAATTAAACTCTGGATTTTTTATTTTATTTTGAAAGTTTTCTTCAACAATTTTATTTATCTCTTCTTCTTTTAAATTGGTTTGTTTAGCATCAAAAAGGGGTTGTTTTTTATATTTCATATATGTATCTACACATTTATTTGAACCGCACTTTGATGCTATTCCATGTTCTTTACACATTGGTAGGGGAGATAAAACATATAAAGCTTTTGCTCCTTTGTTGACATTGACTCCTCCTTTTTGTCATGCGTTATATGTTTTTAACTCAGTTATATTTTTGGACTGACTCATTAAAAGTAATGCATTTTTAAATGAGTATTTTTGAAAAATATTGGTTTTTTTATTGTATTTAATCAAGTCATTTACTAATAATTCTATTGATTCTGGGTTTTTAAAAGCTTCTTCTAATTCTTAATATAATTCTGCTTCAATTTCTTTGACTTCTATATTTTTAATGTTACTAAAATCAATCATCGTTCAAACCTTTAAATGAATCTGTGAAATTATTTAAGTTTTCTTCATACACTTTTTTGTTTTTTGAATTTTCTAAAGATATCTCAGCTTTTAAAAAATTAGCTATTTTTTTATTTTTTTCTTCTTTTTTCATCTTAAATTTCTCTTTTCTTATTTTTTTCTTTTCTTTACTTTAATAATTATTTCTACACCAAAAATTTAAGTTTTTTTTACAATAAATTATAAACTTTTAATTTTTTAAGAAAGGTGTTGTTATAGATATCATTACCTATTTTTTCTAGTGAAGAAAGAGTGTATTCAACTATGTTTAAATAACTTTCATAAAAATTATGATCATCTTCTTTTGAAGCAATTCTTAAAATCATTTCTTTTTTTCTTGAATCTAAATAAAAAAAATTTTTTATATAACAAATAAATATCTCTTTAAAAATTTTAGAATTTAAAAATTCCGTATATATTATTGCAACTAAAAAATTATTAGAATAGTTATTATTTAATTTGTTTTCTTTATCAAAAAATGAATACATTTTATTTCTTTCTTTATCATTTATAAAATCTTCAATAAACATTATTTTTATGTCACTATATAAACTTACAACATCAGATAATTTAATTCTACTCATATGTAATTCGTTTCATTTATAAATTATTTAAAACTATTTTAACAACATATTTTTCCCACTCATATAAAGCTTTTTTAAAAAATAATTCTTAATAAAATATGATCGATTTCAATTTGGTTCTTATACAAAATTATATTTTCAAAAGTCTTTATATCATAAATATTTTTCGATATGTAACCACTCCTTTATTAATTTCTTGCAAAAACAAGAAATTAATAAATTCATTATAACAAAACAAAAAAATTTTCCCCGGGGAAAGAAAAAAACCACGTAAGCGGTTTTTTAAGCATCAAAAATTCTATCATTTTCATCTGAATCTAAAAATCTTTTAATTTTCATATTAATATCATGGGCTATGCTTTTCAAACTTCTTTTCGTCTTTTGTTTGTTTCTTCTTTTTTCATCTTAAATGTCTTTTTTCTTATTTTTTTCATTTTGTTTTTCTATTTTTTTTAAAGCAGCATTTTTATTTACTTTTAAAGTACTTTTTTCTTTATTCAAATA
The DNA here is from genome assembly GCF_009730595.1 of Spiroplasma tabanidicola. Lineage (NCBI taxonomy): Bacteria > Bacillati > Mycoplasmatota > Mollicutes > Entomoplasmatales > Spiroplasmataceae > Spiroplasma > Spiroplasma tabanidicola. The sequence goes on from NZ_CP046276.1 coordinate 84,313, forward strand.
ACTATATTTATCTATTTAGTTTTTCATTTCTTCAAACGAAATTTCTTTTTTTTCTGCTTCAAATTGAAAATTAAATATCATATCTAAACTTATATCGCCTTGATCTAAATAAAATTTTTTTTTATCAAGATCTGCTATAACAGAAAACACACAATTTTCTATATTGTCATTTTCGTTAAAATCTTGTTCTAGTTTAATGCCTCTTTCAAAACTTGTATCTTTTTTAAAAGCTTCTTGTATAGTTTTGTTTAAAAAAGGTTCCCCATCAAAAAAATTCTCAATAACATTAAACTTGATATTTTTTATTTGGTTAAAATTAGCAGAACAATAGTGCAAAACTCTTTTTTGATATGTAACCACTCCTTTATTAATTTCTTGCAAAAACAAGAAATTAATAAATTCATTATAACAAAACAAAAAATTTTCCCCGGGGAAAGAAAAAAACCACATAAGCGGTTTTTTAAGCATCAAAAATTCTATCTTTTTCATCTGAATCTAAAAATCTTTTAATTTTCATATTAATATCATGAGCTATGCCTTTAAATTCTTGTTCTATATAATCTCACTTTTCTAATAATATTATAGTTTCTTTCCAAACTTCTTTTCGTCTTTTGTTTGTTTCTTCACTGCTTTTATTTATTTCTTCATTTCATTTATTTATTTCTTCACTTCTTTTATTTATTTCTTCATTTCATTTATTTATTTCTTCATTTCATTTATTTGTTTCTTCACTTCTTTTATTTATTTCTTCATTTCATTTCAAAGCTTGAATAAATTTTTTATTTGTTTCTTCAATTTTTTTATTATTTTTTTTCATTCATTTTTTTTGCTCTTTTAAAAAATCATCCATAATTTAAATTTCCTTTTTTTAATTTTAACATTTTAATTACTTAATTTTATTAAATTCTTTTTTTATCCCGTTAGATATTTTTTTTAATTTAGCCTTTTTATTAATTTTTAAAGTGCTATCATTTTCTAAAAAATTATCAATATCGTTTTTAAGTGCACTTAAATTGTTTTTTGCAATTAAAGCGTTTTTCACTTTTTTATTTAAAATAAAGTTTTCTGCTAAAACTTCTTTATTTTCTTGTTCTATTTTTTCTTTTTCTTGTGATAGTTTGTTTTTTTCTTGTTCTATTTTTTCTTTTTCTTGTGATACACTAACTATTTTTTTAGTTTTATTCTCACTTTCTTGTCTTAATTTTTCATAATTAATTTCAAGTTCTATTATATAGTGTTGATAATTTTCTATTACTTTTCTATTATTTCTTAAAGCTTCAAGTTCAGCTAAAGTAATATTTATGTCAGCAAACAAACTATCTTCTTTAGCATAATTTCTACTTAAATGAGTTTTGTTTGGCACAATAATATCATTAAGTTTTTTAATATGATATTTAATATGATTTTTTAAAGAAATATCATATTTAGAGATAACTTTCTCAATAGTTAAAATAATTTCTTGAGCTCTATCTCTGGGTCAAGTGCTAATTTTGTTATTGCTAAAATCTATAAAAGCCTTTTTTATCAAATTTATTATGTATTTCTTTATATTCTATTAATAACTTAGTAACAAAAGTCATATCTTCTTCACTTGATAGATCTTTTGATTCTTTTTCGATTCCTTTTTTAACTTCTTTAAATAGCTTACTATCTGATTTATTCTTTTTTTTCGTCTTCAACAGCCCCCAATATACTTTCTACTAATACAAATGCTTTAAACATAAACATTTGCATATCAGCACTATTTAATTCATTTTTATGTTTTTCTAAAAATTTTTCTAGATTTCCTTCTACAGAAATATCAAGTTCATAATTTTTGTGTTTAACTAAAAATATATTTATATCTTGTCTATCTTTTTTCATATTTATTTCCTCTCTAAATAACAAAATTATATCAAATAAAAAAAACCATTTTTGAATATCTAAAATAAAATTGACAGTAAAAAAGTACTTTTATTGTTAAAATTTTATGAAAAGTGTTATTTTTATATGGCAAAACAATGATCAAAAAACGAAAAAATTAAAATTATTGAAGAGTCTAAAAAAATTGGAATAACAGATGCTGCATTAAAATATGATGTTAGCACAAGTACAGTCAAAAGATGAAAATCAGAAATTAAAACTAAAGGTGAAGGCGCTCTTGAATGAGGGAACGGAATCCAAACAAAAGGAAATATTAAGAAATTTAAATCTCATGATTGAATTTTTAAAGACCCTGACGATATGACAACAGAAGAATTAAGAGAAGCTTTAAAATTGGAGCGAGCTCTAAAAAAGCATTTGGCGAAGACAACTAAAGAAAAGTACTTCGCTATTTTTAATTGTTCTAAAAAGTTTACTTTAACATTAACTTGTAAATATTTAAGCGTTTCACGATTTGGTTATTTAAAATGACTAAAAAATGGAAAACCTATGAACAAAAACTATAATCGAATTCTTGCTATAAAAATTAAATTTACTTTCTATTTATTTAAAGAATGTTTTGGTTACAACATGATAACTCTACTTTTAAACAAATATTTTAATCAAAACTTAAAACCATGAGTAGTTTATAGATATATGAAAATTAATAATTTAAAAGCAGTTCGAAAAAAAAGAGTACCTAAATATGATAAATCTGGTCCTTTGAGATATGAAAACTTATTGAAAAGGAACTGCAATGCAGATTGTTTAAATCAAAAATGAGTTACAGATGTTACTTATATAAAGACAGCATTAGGAAATGCATATTTATCTGTTATAAAAGATTTATATAATTCAGAAATTGTTGTTTGAAAATTATCTAACAGTCCTATTGGTAAATTATGTTATACAATCCTTATCTCTGTAATCAAAAAGAGAGGCACTCCTAATATTATTAATTCTGATCAAGGTAGTCCTTATACCAATGAAACTTGAAAAAGTTTATGTGATGAAAACAAGATAAGTATATCCATGTCAAGAAGAGGTAACTCTCCTGATAACGGAGCGTTCGAATCTTTTTTGGAACAATAAAAAATGAATGTATTTATACTTATAAAATAAAAGAGTTAAACTTTTCAAATATCTATACAATAATTTCAGATTATATTGATTTTTATAATTATGTTAGACCTATGTTGAAACATAAAAAAACTCCATACGAATTTCGTATGGAGAAAGTACATTTTTAATGTCAATTTTAATTGACAAGTTCAGTACATAGGGATTTTTTATATGTAAAAATAGAAAAAAATCTAAAGCTGTATTTTAAAAAGCTAAAAGTGTAAAAATTAAAATATGCTTTATTCATAGATAAAAATCATACTTAGTATATAAAAATACAATATAAAATTTTATAAATCTGCTGTAAAAAGAAGATTTGTTTACTAATTAAGAAAAAAATATAATTTTTGTATCTCTTTAAGGTTGTCTATTCTTGTTATTAAAAAATTTTAATTGAACATCAATAATTTGATTTTTATATTTATATATATATAATATAAATATGGCTATCAGCCATGAAAGGGAATAAAAAATATGAAAAAATTATTAAGTTTATTAGGAGCAATGGGATTAGTTGCTACTTCAGGTAGTGTTGCAGTTGCATGTAACAAGGGAGAAAAAGACGCAAAAACACCTGCTTTTGCAGATACTTTAAAAGCAAGTGAAGCAATGGTTGGAGTTAAAACTAGCATTGAAGTTTCAATTACAAATGGAGATTCAAAAACAGTTTTAACAGCTGTAGGAGATGATGTAAAAATTAATAAAGACGTTACAGTAGTTGTTGATAGTAACGATAAAAACAAATTTACAGTTACTTATACTGGAAAAGCTGAAGGTGTAGATGGAAAATTATCACTAGCTTATGGAGAATTAAAAAAAGATTTAACAGTTACAGTAGTTGCTGATGCAAGAAAAGATTTAACAGAATTATTATCAGGAGCTTTAGACTTAAAAAGTGATGCTGGAGCATACGATGAAGCTGGAGCTAAAACAGCTGCATTAGCTAAAATTAAAGAAAAATTAGCTGAATCAGGAGATCCAAAAGAAACAACTGATGTTGTATTTTCAGAATTTCAAGCATCTACAAGTACTAGCGTTGATGGTAAATTAGTTGCTACTGCATCTGAATCAAGCAGATTAGTAAAAGGTACAGCAACTTTTGTATTAAAACAAACTAGCTAATAAAATTTTTAAAAATCTATACAGTAATGTATAGATTTTTTATACTCTTTTTATTACTTTTAAAAACAATAGTCAGCAAAAGTGTGTTAATAACTAATATATTTTTCCCAAGACTTTATTTTTAGAGTTTTTTTAAAATATTCAATTAGTATATTTTCCTGGGCTCTTTGTTTTAATTTGCTTATGAGTTTTTTGTATATCATAAACATTCTTATCTTTATAAGTGGAGTTTTGTTGAACTTCAATTAATGGCATTCATTCACTAAATGAGTTTGAATATAATTGCCCATCAAAAGTTTCTACTAATAAAATTTTTTTTATAAAAGACTGGCTTGCCATTCGAGTGTGGTAAATAAAATTTATGTTAGTATTTTATTGTATATACTTTATTAATAGTTCGTTCAAATCTTCTTTATAAATAAAAGTCTATGTTTTTTTGTTCGTTAAAAATAGCAAAAGAGTTAATGATATTATTGAACTGAACTAAAAATTGTTAATTATATATTTTAATATATTATTTATACCAAATATATTATTTTTTGAGCTCCTTTGGTAGGCGATCTTGAAGTGTATTTTACAATCTTTCAATACGGCCTTTTGTTTGATGAACACTTGAAGTTGTTAGCTTAATTTCTAGTTATGACATAAGAATACGTATTGTGTTAAAGAATCAGAGTGTAGATCTGACTCTTTTTCTTTTTGACTGCAAAAAACAGTCCTTTTGTCAGTAAGTATTTCTTTAGGAGTCCCATATAACAATAAAACTTTTTTTGTTATATTTTAGTATCTCATAAGAGTTTATTCTTTACCAAAATATAAAGTTAAAACTTTACCTGTTGTATCACCTATAAAACCATGTAAATACCATTTCTCATTATCAACTTAGTAGTGGATCGACGCATCAGTTTGTAAGCGTTAACCAAACTTAGTTTTTTTCTTTTGCACAGGATGAATATTTTCTATCGAAAGCAAATTATTTAAATACTCTCATTTCTCAAGATTTTAAATATTGTCATTTTTTAATGAGTTAGTAATTTTTTGTTTAATCGTTTTTTTTAGTTACTTTATGAATTATTGGTGAATATAAATTATTCTCTTTTTATAAGTTAATTAAGTAAGTATATGAAACACTTATTTGTTGGTCTGATCAAAGTTTTTCTAAAAAGTGCTTATAGTTATATTCTTCATATTTATTAATGTACAAATCAATTATTTGCTCGCTTGTTTGCTATTTTTTTTTTATTTGATATTCTTCCTGTATTTTTGTGTATAAATGCTGTGTAACCATACTTTTTATATTTGTTGCTTAATAAGTTAACATTTCTTATTGTTTGACATATTTTTATTGCATAATCTTTTTTAGATAATTTTCCATTAATCACATCTTTAATTATTTCCATTTTGTTTTTTTTTATTTATTTTTAAATATATCCTCATATTTAAACTTCCCCTATAAATTATATACTTGGGTTATTTTTATTTGTTGTATATAGGGAAAATATCATATGTTATTGACATACACTATTTATAAAATTAATTAAATAAATTGCTTTTAAAAAGCATAGTTGTATAATTAGATTAACAAATAAATGATAAATGGATATAGGGACTTTACTTATGAAAAGACTGTTTAATTTATTAGGAATAACAACTTTAATATCAAGTACGTGCACTTTGTCAATTGCTTGTCATCCAAAAGCTATGTCACTAAACAAATTAATTAATAAAGATCTTGGGGAAATATTTGGAGATGATGAAATTCCAAGCTTACAAGAAATTGTGCAAGCAATAAACGAAAAAAACGAAGGTCTAAATTTAACTATAGATCAAGTGGAATTTGAATCTGAACCAACAACAAATGAAGCAGTTATAAAAGCAGTTTATTTAGCAACTACTTTTACAGGTAAAACTCAAATAACTTATAATTATTCACAAAACTTTATAAAAAAAGATTTATCAACTTTAAATGGAGAAATTTTAAATCCAAGTAATCCTACACAAGAAACCGCAGTTGATGTTGCAATTAATCTAATAAAAGAAAAACTTGAAGTTGATTTACAACAAGATATAGACTTTATTGTCGAAACTGATTTTAAACCTGCTTCTCTAGAAACAAGTGGAAAAATTACTTTAAGTTCAAAATCTGAAAGTAAAAAACTAATTGCAAATAAATCTGCAACATTTGAAATTACATATAACGAAAACAGAAAAGATTTATCAACCTTAGATAATGAAGTTTTAGATCCAGCTAATCCATCTTTAATTTCTGCAATTGATGTTGTAGTTGCTTTAATTAAACAAAAACTTGAAGTTAATGTACAACAAGATATTGATTTTACAATTAGTAAAGAAGATTTTAAACCAGCAAGTTCAAAAGGGAATGGTTCATTAAAAGTTGTGGCAAAAGAAGGAAGTCAAAAATTAATAGAAAATAAATCTGCAACATTTAGTTTAAATTACAATGAAAATAGAAAAGACTTATCAACAATTGATGGGGCAAATCTAAACTTAGTCCCTGAAGATAATTCAAAACCAAGCGCATTAAAAGCAGCTATTGATAAAGTTAAAGATGTATTAAAAGTTGATGTTACTGAAAATACAGACTTCACATTAGATCAATTTAATCCAGCTTCTTTAGAAAAATCAGGAACTTTAAAAATTACAGCAAAAGAAGAAAGTTCAAAATTAATTGAAAATAAATCTGTAACATTTAGTTTAACTTATGCTGTTATTAAAAAAGATTTATCTGATATTAAAGGAGATAGTTTAATATTAAAACCAATTGATAACTCAAGAGATAACGCAATAAAAGCAGCCGTGAAAAGAATAAGTGAAGTATTAGGACTTGAAACTATTGAAGGACAAGATTTTGAAGTCAATAATTTTAGTCCATCAAAATCTAGCAATCAAGGAGAACTTATAGTTAAGGCTTTAGAAAAAAGTACAAAATTGATTGCAAATAAAACAGCAAAATTTGATTTAGATTATAGCAAAGAAAAAGTGGATATATCAAAAATTCAAGGTGAAGATTTAAAATTAAAACCTACTGACAATAAAAAAGAAGAAGCAATTAACTCTGCTATTGCAAAAATAAAAGCAGTTCTTGGAGTTGATGTTCAAAACGATGTTGACTTTACAATTGGAGGAAGTGATTATAATCCAGCAACATGATCGCAAGAAGGTTCATTGAAAGTAACTTCAAAAGAAGAAAGTGATGCATTAATTGGAAATAAAACAGCAACATTTAGTTTAACTTATGTTGAAAAACGTGCTGACTTAACAAAAATTCAAGGTGAAAATTTAGAGTTAAGTCCAGTTGATAATTCAAAAACCGAGGCTGTAAATGAAGCTATAAAAAAAATAAAAGAAGTATTAAAAGTTGATGTAAAAGAAAATACAGATTTTAAAGTAGATAGTTTTAATGGAGCTACTCCTAATGGTAAAGGTATTTTAAAAATAACTTCAATAAACAATAGTCAATATTTAGTAAATGAAAAACATTCAACGTTTAGTACAAATTATGTTGATATAAGAGTTGATTTAAACGATTTAAATATACCAAGTGCTGAACAAGGAAAAACAAATGGAAATAATGAAAAAATTGATAAATATGATGCTTTAAATATAATCAATCAAAAAATAGCAGAACAATTTAAAAAAGGTCAAAATTATTTATCTCTAGATACAGATGTTAATATCGAAGTAGATGCTTCATGAATATCAGTTACTCCAAAAACGGGGTCTTCAAAAATAAAAGGGGATATGAAGAAATTTCAATATCAATATAAACAAATTTATTTTGAAATGAACTCTTTAGAAGAGTCCGATAACTTCGTTGTAAAAGGTGAAACAATAACAATTAAAGAAGCAGATAATAAAGATACATATAAATTTAAATTGGTTTGAAAAGGAAAAGATATTGACCAAACAGTTGGATTTTGTGGAAAACCATCTGTTGATAGTCAAAATAGCAATAATGAATATTTTCAAGTAGAATATGACTCAAACTCATTAGATAATTCAGATGTTTATAGTAAAAAATATCATGTAATATATATTAAAAATGTAAAAAAGGCATTTAGTGAACCAAAAGAATTTTGAACAATTTTAGGAACTTTTAAAATAAGTGTTAAATTAGTAGTTAATGAAATAACATAAAAACATAATTTATTTTATCATCTAAGGGGGGAACAAAAATGAAAAAAGTAGTATTTATTATTTTTGGTTTATCATTATCTATTTCATTGATGCCAAATTTAACTTCATGTATAAAATTACCAAGTAAAATTGATATAAACGATATTTTGATAAAAGATTTAGGAGAAATTAAAGGCAAAGATTTTTTACCCAACTTAAAAGACCTTGTGACAGCATTAAACTATTTAAACAAAAACTTAGATTTAAAAAAAGAAATTGTTGAGTTTGAATCAACACCAACAGTTAGTCAAGCAACTATAAATGTAAAATCTGATGCTACAAAATTTTTTGGATCAGCTGAATTAAGTTATGATTATAAATTAGAAAATAAAATAAGTTTATCACAAATTATGGGAAGTAATTTGAACCTAGATACAGAAAGTTCTGAGAAAGAAGTATTAATTTTTGCTGTAAAAGAAAAAATTAAAACAAGATTAAATGTAGAAGTTAAAGAAGGTTTAGATTTTATGGTTGATGAATCTGATGTTGGTCAAAAAACACAGGAATATAATGGTTCATTTAAAATTAAAACACTAGAATCAAGTCCTTACTTAATCGCAAATGAAGATTTAGTTTTCAAATACAAATTATAATAAATAATGTTATAAACTTAAAAGATTATGATTTTAAAGCTTTTAAGTTTTTTGTTTAGAAAATTTATTTTTTATTTTTAAATATATATAATATATATGTATAAAAGGAGAAAAAAAATGAAAAAATTATTAAGTGTATTAGGAGCTATAGGCTTAGTTTCTGCATCATCAAGTGTTGCAATAGCATGTAACAAAAAAGAAAAAGAAGTAGAAAAAATTGATTTAGCAACATTACCAATAAAAGAGTTAGGTGAAATTGAAGGAAGTGATTATGTTGTATCAATTGGAGATCTTGTACGTGCTATAAATACAACAATTGGAAATGAAAGTATGCATTTAGATCAAGTAGATGTTCAGTTTGATGGTGATGTTTCATGATCAAAAGCTACATTGAAAGCATCTAATAATTCAACACTTTATAAAGGGAGTGTTGAATTAACATACAAATTTGCAAAACAATTGGTTGTTGATACAGAAAATAATCAAGATATTGATAATGCAAGATCAATATTAAAAAAACATAATATGGTTAATGAAGATTTTACATGAAAAGAAACATTTAAAGATACTGATGAATTTTCAGAAGGTAATGTAAATTATGGAAAATTTGATGGAAAATGTTTAGAAGGAACAGAACCTGAATTACCTGAATCAGAAGCAACAAGTTCAATTGAAACTATATTTAATGAATTAAAAGTAGTATTTACAGATACTAAAAATTTAGAACATTTGGACAACAAAAATAAAATAGTATATTTCTTTTCTGCAAGAGCAAATGCAGGAGATAAAAAAGTAACTTTATTTTTAGTAAAAGGAATTGTTGTTAAATCTGGTGAAAAAACAAATTATAGTTTTACAACTATAAATAGAACAACCTTTGATTTAAAAATTCTTGGAGGAAGTAACTAAAATAATTTTTGATATTTAAGCATAAAATTTAAAATAAGCAAAATGTTCTTAGAATTCTAAGAACATTTTTTTTATAAATTTTTTAAAAAAATAAAAATTTTACTTGCCTTAACCTAAGGTTAATGTTTTATTATTAAAACATAAGGAAGTGAAAAGATATGAACAAAAAATGGTGATTTTCAGATTATGATGGAACAATATTAATTGATTCAATCAAAGGAGTTACAAAAAAAGATTGAGACTTTATTAATAAATGAATAAAAGATGGTAATAACTTTGTAATTGCATCTGGAAGAAATAGAGATGATGTAAAAAGTATTTTAAAAGAAGCTAATTTAAATTACAATTATTTGATAACAAATAATGGGGCTATGGTTCATGATAAAAATGACAATATTATATTGCATAGAGTAATACCAATGGATGTTAGAAAAGATATTTTAAAATTAATTGAAAAATGGATGGATAAAGTTGGTATTGAACTTTGTTTTGGAAATGAAAGCATGATAGTTTCAATTTTAAAAGAAAAAAGAAAAGATGTAGAACCAGATCAACTTTTTGAAAAGATATGGACATTTAAACCAAATGTTAATAAAGATTTTCAAGATCAAGTTTTAAAAGATTTAAATTTAGATACAGTTAAGTTTTTTAGTTATTATGAAGATTTAGAAGCAATAGAAAATGATTTTAAAAAACTAAATAATACAAGATATATGCAAACATATTATTTTGTTTTAGAACTTACTAATAAAGATACTTCAAAACTAGATGGAATAAAACAAATTCAAAATATTTATAACATTGATGAAAAAGATATTTATACAACTGGAGATGGAGAAAATGATGTAGAAATGTTAAAAGGATTTCAAAATTCATTTGCAATTGAATCAGGAAATAAAAAAGCATTAGCAGCTGGAAAACATATTATAAAAGCTGTTAATGAATTACAAAATTATATTTAAGAAAGGAAAGTTGGTATGGAAAAAAAACTATATGTAAGTGAAATTGCAAAACAGTTTAACTTAACAGAAAATACAATAAGGTTTTATGAGAAAAAAGGATTAATGCCTTATATGAAAAGAGATAAAAATAATTATCGCTATATTTTAGAAGATGATGTTAAATGATTTGATACAGTTATATGTCTTAAAAAAACAGGAATGTCAATTTTAGAAATTAAAGAATATATTAAACTTGCTGAAAAAGGAAATGTTACAGCAGCAAAGCGTTTAGAAATGATTGTCAATCAAAAAAAAGTTGTTAATGAACAATTAGAGTTTTTAAAAAAACAATTAGGATTTTTAGATTATAAAATTGAATATTACAACAATATTTTAGAAAAAGAAAATAAAGGAGAATAGAAAAAATGAGAGCAGTATTTGGAAGTAAAAAACCTGGAAAAGTAGCAGAGTTAAGAGAAGTTGAAAAACCAACAGTAATAAAAGATGATGAAGTTTTAGTAAAAACTTTATATTGTAGTTTGTGTCATAGTGATTTAAGTTTAGCTAAAGGTGATTGAGGAGAAGTTTCTGATAGTAGTGTTGGACATGAATCATTAGGAGAAGTTGTGCAAGTTGGTGCTAATGTAAAAGACTTAAAAGTAGGAGATTATGTAGCTGGTCCTGCAGGTTTAAGAGGGGCATGTCAAAAATGTAAATATTGTTTACGTGGAGAAGAAGTATTTTGTGATGAAGTAGTTTTCACAGGTCAAAGAGGATATGGAACTATGCAAGATTATACAGTTGAAAAAGCTGCATATAGTATTAAAGTTCCTAAGGATACTGATTTAGCAGCAGCATGTATAATTACTTGTGCAGGTATTACAGTTTACAAAGGATTTAAGTTAGCAAATCCAATTAAAGGAGACACAGTTGCGATTTTTGGAATTGGTGGATTAGGAAATGTAGCAATTGAATATGCAAAAAATGTTTTTGGTTTAAAAGTAATTGCAGTTGGATCTAATGAAAAAAGTTTAGAAATTGCAAAACAAAAAGGTGCAGATTTAATTATTAATTGAAAACAAGATGATGTAGATAAAAAAATTAAAGATTTTACAAATGGAGTTGGTTTAGATTTAGCAATGGTAACTAGTTCAACATTACCTCAGTTTGAATTAGCTTATAGAAATTTAGGAAAGCTTGGTAAACTTTGTTCAATTGGATTGCCAGCAGGAAAATTAGAAACTGATATTTTAGATATTACTTTAGGACAAAAAATGGTTTATGGATCATTAGTTGGAACACGTCAAGATTTAAGAGAAGCACTTGAAGCTTTATATGAGAAAAAAGTAAATCCAGATTTTGAAGTAAAATCAATTAATGAAGCAGAAAAATATTTTGAACTAATGGATCAAAATAAATTACATACTAGAATTGTATTTGACTTAACTAAATAACCGATTGGTTATTTTTTTATGTAAAAAGAGTGCTATAATGAAAGCAAATGAGTTTTTTAAAGGAGTTTAATGGAATCAATTGTAGGAAAGCTATGATCAGTAGCTAATAGAGGGGATAGTAATACATATAAATTAATTGCAAAAAAATTAAATGACTGTTTTATTGATAGTATTTTTCCTTCTCAAAGAGAATTATCTAGTATGTGTTTTTGTTCTATTTCTACAATAACTCAATTTTCTAAAAGCATTGGCTTAGAAGGTTATAGAGAACTTATAGTAAGGTTAAAGGTTGAGCTAGAAAGATTTAATTTCAATTCTAAAAAAGACAATAATAACATTAATAATAATTTTGATACAGTTACTTTTATTAAAAGATGATTAGATTTAAATAAAGATTTTATTAATAAATTAACAAATAAGATTAAATTATATAAAAAAATAACTTTATTATGTAGTTATCATTTAATTGATATAAATTCCTATTTAAAAAAAATAACTAAAAAAATGAATGTAGAAATCAATATAATAGATTTAACTTCAGAACTTTTTAAATATAGAACTTATGAAAAAGATAACACTGTAAACTTAGCAATAATATCTGGATTCGACAATGAATCACTATGTTCAATTTACTTACCATATTTTTTAACAAGCTTTGAAAATGCATTTTTATTAATATCACATTCTCAACATGAAAAAATTATAAATTTAACTAATTCAAATGTAATGTTTTGAAGTTTTTATGGTGATGATTCTAGTTATGAAAAAAGATTTTTAGCGTTGATTCTTATTTTTAATTTAATATTTGAGGAATACTCCAACTAAAAAACTACTTTTGTATGAGCGAAGTACTTCTGTGTTTTCTTATTAATTTCTTAAAAGTTTCATAATATAAATATGAAAGGATGAGAAAAATGAGAAAAAGCTTAAAAATATATTCTCCGGTTAATGGAGAAATAAAAAAAATCGAAGATTCAATTGATGAAGTTTTCAAATCTAAGGCTCTTGGAGATGGTTTCGTTATAATACCTTTAGAAAATGAATTTGTTTCACCATTTGAAGAAGCAATTGTCAAAATGGTTTTTCCAACTAAACACGCATATGGTTTTTTAGTAGATGATTTAAATTTTTTAATTCATTGTGGTATGGACACAGTCAAATTAGAAGGTTCTTCTTTTATAAGCTATATTAATGTTGACCAAAACTTAAAAAAAGGAAATAAAATATTTAAAGCTGATTTAGAAATAATAAAAGAAAATAATTTGTCTATTGAAACTCCAATAGTATTTGAAGTACAGGAAATAGAAAACTATAATTTTAAAACTTTAAATTTAGGAAAAGTAAAAAAAGGTGATTTAGTTTGTGAAATAGAATATTCTTTAAAAGAAATTCAAGAAAATCAAGAAAATCAAGAACTTACTTTAAAATCATTTAAATCTAAATATGAATTAGCTGCAGAACAATTTGTAGAAGCTGTTGGTGGAAAAAATAATTTTAGCGAAGTTTATAATTGCATGACTAGATTAAGATTTGCAATTGTAGAAAAAGAAAAAGTGGATACTGACAGTATTAAAAAAAATAAATTAGTAAAAGGTATTGTATGAAATGGCTTAGAATTACAAGTTATAATTGGCGGAGAATGTTATAAATTAAAAGATGAAATACTAAATATGGATAAAAAAACCGAAGATTTTGGTAAAAGAGTAGGCATAAAACCACCTTTACAAAAAAGAATATTAGGAGCTGTTGCAGGTATTATGACTCCAAGTATTCCTGTTATAATGGCTAGTGGTATTTTGAGTGTTATTTACGCACTAACTAATCAATCTCACATAACTAAGGACTTATCAAATGGTGTAGAAGGGGCAGATGCTTTAAGTTTAATTTTATTTATAATGAGCAAAGTAGGGTTAACACTAGTGGGAGTATTCTTTTGTATAAATACAGTTAAATTTTTTGGAGGTAATCCGTTAGCGGGAGCTTTAATTGCATTAGCTTTAATATCTAGATTTTATTTTTCTACAGGAGAATCAGATTCTAATGCTTATCAAGCGGGTCATTACATAAGCAATGCAAAATTTGGAGTTCAAGGATGATATTTATTTAGCATTGCTGATTATCCAATAGTTATAAAGTCTTATGAAGGTAGTGTTCTCCCGTTTATAGTCGCAGGTATTATAGTCGCATATTTAGATAAGTGAGTTAAAACTTGAATGCCTTCAAGTTTAGATGTTGTTTTTAGATATGGTATTGTGTTAATAGTAACAACATTGTCAATATTATTATTTTTAGGACCTTTATTATCATTAATAGAATATGGTATGGCGCAATTTATTTTCTTAATTGAAGATCTACCTATTGGGTTAGGTGTTGCAATATTTGCATTTTTATGACAACCATTAGTATTAACTGGTGTTCATGTGGCAGTTATAATGACAATAATGATTCCTTTTTATACAGGTATACCAAGTTTAATGCTAACTGGTTCTGCTTTAGGAGTATGGGGTCAAGTTGGTGCAGGTTTAGGCGTTGGTTTAGTAACAAAAAATAAAAATCTTAAAAGTGCTGTATACGGAGCCTTACCAGGTGGATTGTTTGGTATAACCGAACCAATTATATATGGTGTTACATTGCCCAAAGGAAAACCATTTTTAATGGGATGTATAGCAGCAGGAATAACAGGAATATTAGCAGGAGTTTTAGATGTAAAAACCGAAGTTCCAGCAGGTCAAGGTATATTTGCAATTTTAGGATATGTTGGATTTAAACATCAAGCATTAGCGGTTTTAGTTAGAGTTGTATCAATAGGATTGGGAACATTGTTAAGTGCCGTAACTTATCGAGAAAGACTAAAAGAAGATAGATATTCAAGAAATGTTACAAGAAAATTAAAAAAACTAATTGAAAAAGTTAATAAAGAATTATTAGTAAAATATAATGAAAATTTAAATAATATAGATCAAGAAGTAAAAAACTCTAAAAAAATACTCGCTCAATATAATAAATATGTGATTAGCATGTCAATTATTGAGAGTAAAATCATATCAACAGAGCAAAAAGAGGAAAAAAACAAAAAAAGATTATATAAAAAAGCTGTATCTTTAATAAAATCTAAAAATACTTCACCAGAATTTTTAGAAACACGAAAAGATTTTATAAAAAAATATAATGAATACAATTTGGATAATATAAAAAATGAGTTGGATGATAAAAAAAATGATTTAAACAACTCTAATAAAGAAATGTTAGAAAAATACAAAAATGTTGTAGAAAAAATCGTCAACTCATCTTCTAGCTTAGTTTCTGATATATCACAAGATTTAAAAATTATGGATGCAACTACATATGCAAATGGTTATTGAAATGCAATTCATAGTGTTGAAATTGGTTTTGGATATGAAGACTTAAAAAAATATGGTTTATCAAAAGAAACAAAAAGAAAAATAAAAGGAGAAATAAAAAATGTACAAATTTAAAAAAGAAAACTTTTTATGAGGTGGTGCAACTGCAGCAAGTCAAGTTGAAGGTGCATGAAACTTAAATAATAAATCTTTAACTATTTCCGAAATGCGTCCATTTATAAAAAATTTAGATAGAAAAAATATTAAAGATGTATTAGACATATCAAAAGAAAATTATTTAAAATCAATCGAAAATAAAGACAATTTACATTATCCAAAAAGATTTGGTGTTGATTTTTATCATAGATATAAAGAAGATATAAAATTATTTAAAGAATGTCATTTAGGTATTTATAGACTTTCTATGGCATGGGCAAGAATATTTCCAAATGGAGATGATGAAAAACCAAATGAAGCAGGCTTAAAATTTTATAGAGATGTATTTGAAGAATGCAAAAAAAACAATATTAAAATAATGGTTACAATTAATCATTTTGACTTACCATATCCTATTATTGAAAAATATGGAGGATGAGTAAATAAAAAAGTTACTGATCTATATTTAAAATATGCAGTTACTATTTTTAAGGAATTTAAAGATATTGTTGATTATTGATTGCCATTTAATGAAATTAATGTTGCAATATGATCTGGTGTTACTGGATTAGGAATTTTTAGAGAAGATTATAAAAGTAATAAATTATATTTGGAGGCTTGCTATCAGGGATTGCACAATCAGTTTTATGCACAAGCTAAATTTATAGAAGAAGCAAAAAATATTTCTCATGAAGCTAAAATTGGTTGTATGGTTGCAAACTCTACAAACTATCCATTAAACTGCGATCCTAAAAATGTTAGAGAGTGTCAAAGATTACAACAAATACACAGATTTTTCTTTTATGACTTGATGGTTTATGGAAGTTATCCAAGTTACATAAATAGATTTTTTAAGGAAAATAATATAAATTTAGAAATCAAAAAAAATGAAATGGAAACTATAAAAAATAACAAGATCGACTTTATATCATTTAGCTATTATGCGACTGGAACTATTTCATTAGATGAAAGTGATAAAACAGAATCAAATTTAACAATTGCTGGCAAAAATCCTTATTTAAAAGCAACTGACTGAGGTTGACATATTGATTCAATAGGAATAAGAATAACAATTAATGAAATTTGAGACAAATATCATTTACCTATATTTATTTCAGAAAATGGTATTGGTGTTTTAGAAAAACTAAATGAGCAAAATACAATCGAAGATGATTATAGAATTGATTATCTAAAAGAACATATGATTCAAATTGGTGAAGCAATTGAAGATGGTTGTGATGTATTTGGATACACTATGTGAACTCCAATAGATGTTGTTTCTGCAGGAACAAATGAAATGTCAAAAAGATATGGAATGATTTATGTTGATTATGATGACTTTCATAACGGAACTGGAAATAGATATTTAAAAAAATCTTATCACTGATTTAAAAAATTTAGAGAAACAAATTTACTTTAAAAAAATAGTTTTATATTTTATAACTAATGAGAAAAATAATTATTATTGAATTGTAAAATAAATTTTACTGCTCAACATAATTATTTTTTTATTTAAAATATAATAAATATAAAGACAAGAATATGTATGTAGTGATTTAGCCAATAGATTTGAATCAAACTTGAATAAAAAATTAAAAAATTTCAACAAAGAAATCTGAGATTGAATAAAAATTTTAATAGAAACTTATCTAAATTATACGATTTTTATTATGAAGTAATAAAGTTAATTGGAGTAGAAAACTTTAATGTAAAAATTACTGATATAGAAATATTAGAAAAATGTCTCTATAAATTAAATTTACATATTAATAGAGTTGATAATTAAAGTGTTGAGTTTTACTTCAGAAAATAAGAATGGACTTCTCAAAGTATTTTGAAAAAAATAATAGTAGTGAGAAAAGTATATTCTTTTATAATCTTTGTATCGTTTTAGATTTTTTTGTTTATATAAATACAACTGAGTTATGTTTAAATTTTTAAAAAAATAGAGTTGAGATTTTTAGAAGACATCAAAACATCTTTTTATATAATAACAACAAATTATATAAATTATGCTGATGCCCTATATTATATATGAAAAAAATATAAAGGAATTTATACAACAAAAATAAATGTATGTAAAGTTCATGGTGAATTTCAAACTGAAATAGATTTTTTGCAAATATTCAAATAAATTTAAAAACAAAAAAAATCTTGACCTGCATTTGAATATATATGTATACAAGAAAAGCTTGACAAATCCAATACAATAAATTTTTTATTTTTGGTTTAAATATGATAAAGGACAAAACTTAATTTTAAATATAATTAAAGTTGCATGTGTAACAAATGTTATTAATTTATATAAATTTTTTAAATAACTAAAGAGATAAATTATAAAGGATTTTAATTATTTAAAAATGCAGAATAATGAAGTTAAAGACTTATTTTGCTCTTTAGATAAGCTGAAAAATAAAAGTATAAATAAATATGGTCTAGATATAGAAAGTTTTATGTATGATAAATTAACAACCCTTTAAAATAAACTTTCATAATAATACAAATAAAAAAATCGACGTAATTTTAAAACCGTTTTTAAAAATTCAAATAAGAATTATTTAAAAAAATGTTTATATGAAATTTAAAAACCTGATTAATTTAACTTATAATTAAAATATAAAAGGAAGTATAAATTATGAAGTGATGATTTTCAGATTATGATGGAACAATTAATTTACAACATGATGATTCAATTGATCCAAGAGATTTAGATTTTATTAACAGATGAATTAAAAACAATAATGCATTTGCAATAGCAACAGGAAGAATGGTAAGCGAAGTCCAAGAAGTTTTAGCAAAAAATAATGTACCATACAATTATATTATTTGTAACAATGGTGCAATGGTTTATGAAAAAGATAAAGGTGTAATTGTAGAAACTCCAATTCCACTTGAGTATCGAAAAGATATTATAGAGGTTTTAGATAAACTAAGAGATAAATATATTTTAGGATACTGCTTATTAGATCAAAGAAAAGATTATGCAAAACCTTATTTGGAAGAAATTGATAGTAATCCATTCTTATCTAAGTATGCTCCTAAAAAAAATAATTATGAAATAGGTAAAAAAGATATTTTAGAAAATAAAGATGTAAATTTAATTTATGTGTATGTAAATAAAGATGAAGCAATTGAAATGAGAACTTTTTTAGAAAAACAATTACCTTTTTTAAAAGTAGTAAGAACTCATATTAATGTTATTGAAATAATGCAAAAAGATGTTTCAAAAGCACATGGAATTTTAGAAATACAAAAACTAAAAGGTTTCAAAATGGAAGATGTTATTACAAGTGGTGATGGAGAAAATGATATTGAAATGCTTGCTTTAACTAAAAACTCATTTACAATGAAACACCATCAACCTGGTGTAAGAGAACATGCTGAATATGAAATAAATAATGTTTTTGAAATCGAAGACATTTTAAATTTTGATTTAACTTAATTTTATTTATATTTAATAAGAAACTACTAATTACTAATATTTTCATAAATAATATATAATAATTTAGGAAAAGGAGAAATATAATGAAGAAATTGTTAATTATTTTAGGAGCAATGGGATTAGTTGCTACATCATCAAGTGTTGCAATCGCATGTAACAAAGAAAATAATAGTAGTGAAAAAACTGATTTATCTACATTGCCAATAAAAGAATTAGGAACTATTAATGGTGCCGAAGACAAACCTACATTAGAAGACCTTGTAAAAGCTATTAATAATGTAAACAGTAATTACAATTTAAGCATTGGAGAAGTTTCTTATGACGGACAACCAACTTTATCAAAAGCAAGATTAAAAGCAAGTACAAATGCAAAAAAATTTAAAGGTACTGTGGATATAACATATACTTTTAAAAAAGAAGAAAGTCAAACACCAGGAAGTACAGTTGAAAATTTAACTTATGCTCAAAGTAAATCAAAAGTTGATGTTATTAATTTATTTAAAAATGAAAATTATAACTTGATTAATGATCAAAATAAATGAACAAAAAATTATGCAGATACAGAAGCTAGCAAAATTGAAGATGATAATAATATTTTAAATTATGGAGCTTATCAGGGAAGCTTAATCGATTCAGAAAAAATAACAGAAGAAAATAAAACTAGAGAAAATGAACACAATGTATTTAATGAAATAAAAGTATTTTTTAATCAATCTAAAGATTTAAATCACTTAAATCAAGACGCTAAACAAGCGTATATCTTTACAGCAAAAGCAAATGCAGAAGATTCTAAGTTTATTATTTTTCTTATTGAAGCAAAATGAACAGTTGAAAATGAAAAAAGCAAAACAACAACTAATTTTGTTTTTACAACTTTAAATCAATTAGAAATAATAATAAGTTAATATTTAAAGTAAAAGTAGTTTTAAGAAAAACTTAATATAAAAAAAAACAAAGAATAGACAAACTTAAAGAGACCAAAAATATCTTATGATATTTGGTTTCTTTTTTATTATATAAATAATTTTGTAAATTATTTCTTTTAATAATAAATTCATCAAACAATTATTTAAACTCTATAATGCTTTTAAATTCACTTCCATATTCTGCAAAAAAACAATCTTTGTATCAGCCATTTAAAGCTTCTTTTGGTGCATTATGTTTAAATCCAGCTTTAGATATTGATAAAACTAAATTTGAACATGAACTAATTACATCTTTTACTGCATATGATGCATTTGCAGTTCCTCTATCAGTTTGAAGTATTGTAAAATCTACTTTGTATTTGGTTATAACTTTTATTACTTCTTAATTGTTTTTGCAACAAATTTTGAGTTTTCACTTGAAGAAAAATTATAAGCAATCATATCTCTGTTATATCAATTATATGCAAACTCACCAAGTAATTTAACTTTTTACCTTTAATTATAAGGTCTAAATATGAACCATCTATTCCAACTTTTTGTAAATTATATTGAGTACTAAAATCTTTTTAATTAAATCCGGCACGACATTACCTCTTTAAAGATTTTGTCTTTTATGTTCTCTATTAATTTTTGCTAAATTTACTAACTTGTTATTTGTAATTCATTTATTATCTTATAACTAATATTAACTTTAAACTCATCATTTATTCAAGAACTAACTTTTCTAGAAACAGATGAACCATTTTTTTCTGTAAACTTATTTATTAAATCAATTGTTTGATCATTATATTTTCTTTTTAATTATATTGTTTTATTCTTTAAAAGTTCTTCTTTATTTTTATTTTTTCATTTAGCATAATTAGAAAAATTGACAAATAGAGCTTCACATTTATCTTTCATATTTAGATCACTAGACTCATCAAAATAAATCACATTATATGCATTGTTTTTTTCATGCCTTCTTACTTGTTTGTATCTTCATTTGAGTTTTCGATAAATTCATGCAAGAAGGCATGCGCTTTTCCAAAAACTCAATTTTTGCCTTATCTTTTAACTTTTCTTTTTTAAGTTTGTTTAATTCTTTTTCAAGTTTCTTATTTTCATCTTTAAGCAATTTATTTTCAATGTCTTTTTTCATATAAATATTAACCTCACAAAGCGAATAATTTAATTCGCTTTCTAATTCATTAATATTATATCTTTTTATTAATTGTTTTATTTGAACTTGACCACTTTTTAAGTTTAATTCTTCAAAGATTTTTGAAGTTTTTTCTCCAGCTAAAAACTTCTTAATAGCAATTAATTTTATCTTTTATCTATTACTTTTGGCATATAAAAACAACCTTTCTATAGAAACTTATTATTTAAATTTTTTTAAATAATCGGTCTGTTTAAGGTTATCTATTTTCAATATAGGAAATATTGTTTTTTTATTTATGAAATTATAATTAAATAGATTCTTAAAAAAAGGTAAAAAAAGTATGAGCAAAATTTTCAAAAAATATAGAAAGTTATTTATAAAAACTTGAGTAGAAACAATTGGTACAATTTTGTTTTTAGTAATTTTTACTATGATTGTATTTGGGATTTTAGCAACACCGTTACAATTAACTTTAAAAGCAAGTTATTTATTAAAAAATACAAATAGTTAAAATAATCAAATGCAACATAATTTTAATTACGACAATAATTTTTAAATAAAGTTATTTTAAAATGTGTTGATTGTAAGCGATTATGTCACAAAAAACAATATATTAATATATGCTTCTTGTATTTCTTCTTTTCTTATTAAAGAAGTATCAATTACTATATTTTCATGAACTTTCAATTTTTGGTGGTTTAATAGACTCTAGTTCTTCTTTTTTAATTGTATATTTATTACCGTGAAGCCTATTTCATCTATTTCTATTAAGTTATATACATCATTACCAATTGAAGAATAATATTTTTATCCTGAGTTTTCATAACCATAACTTTTGTTTTTGGTTTTAAATACAGCGGCTCATACCCTGAACAAACAAACCATTTTTTATTATCATAATCAATACTTGAACCTTTATTGACGATTCTTGTTGTTCTATATGAAAAAACAATATTTGGATTTTCTGTAAATTTTCTTACAACTGATTTACAATTATCAATAGGAGTTGAATATTTTTTATTATATTCTTTAATCAGTGTAGGTAAATAATCATTTAACTCTTCAATTGTTTTAATATTTTTGATTCGAATTCTTTGAGGCCATCTTCTTTGAAGGGTGCCAAAAGTTCTCTCAACCAAAGCTTTTTCTTGTGGTATAGAGGTAGTTTTTGTTGATACTTTTAAAGAATGAAAAATAAATTGCAATTGAGTACGAGACTCTGAATACCCTTCAGAGTCTCTATTTATTTTAGAGCTAAATACATTTCGATTGTCAGTTACATTCTTAATAGGAATGCCATAATTTACAAATGTTTCTTTATAAACACGATAATAACTCTCTGTTGTTTCTTGCTCGCTAAAATGTCCTGCTAAAATTCTTTTTGTTGACTTATCAATTACAATGTGTAAATGACTTTTTACTCCCTTAATCCACTCGTGATTTGAAGCATCTGCTTCAAAAATTGCCCCAAAGTTTGTTTCTCTTTTTTGGGTTGGGTGAGGGTGTTTTAATAATGGAATTTTATTTTTGATTATAACTAATGGGTCTAAATCATTGTTTAATCGATTTGTTCTTAATCTAATTTCTTTTTTGGTTTTTTTATGCATACTAAAAACTAACTCATTATTTTCTTTCATTATATTTCTTAATGAAGAATAGCTAATTTTATCTTTTCAACAATTTTCTCAATAATCTAACATACTAAAATCATAATATTTTAATTTATAAAAACTAATTATTTTTTCTTTAATATCATGATCTATTTTATTTCTTGGGATTTTCCCAGTGTTTTTATGAATAAAAGCTTTTGGTCCAATTTTTTTATACTCTTTTAACTTTCTATATGTGTGTCTTTTTGATCAACCAAGAGTTTCTGCGCTTGTGTTTATGTCATGTAGTTTATTAGATAAACCTTTTATAACCTCTAATTTAACTTGTTTCATTATGTCTAATTCAATTCCTCTCATAATTTTGCCTCCAAGTATATTGTACTTGTGACATAATCGCTTGTTAATTGTTTGTGACATAATCGCTTGTTATTCATATAATTTACTATTTACTTTTTATAAAGTATTAAAATTTATGATATTATATATATGCTATTCGTACCAAAGAAAGTAACTGGGATTTATCCCTTAATTTGTTACCGAGGAATGAAATTACAGATACAAACTATTTTTATTTTTAAAAATAGTTATTTAGTGTATTTTTTAATTAACCTCGGAAATAATTATTTTCGAGGTTTTATTTTGATCAAAAAAATAGTAAAAGGAGGTAGTATTAGTGTCAAACGCAAGACCAGCACATGCTAAAAAGAATGAAATTGTAAAAGATATTGCTAATCGTATTAAAAATTGTAAAGGAATGGCAATAGCAGAATACAAAAACTTATCAGTTGCTCAAATGACTGATTTAAGAAACAAAGCTCGTGAACAAGGTATTTTTATTAAAGTTTATAAAGATTCATTAGTTACAAGAGCAGTACAAGAACTAAAAATTTCAGGATTAGAACCATATTTAACTGAACAAAATGTTTACATTTTCTCTGATGAAGAAGCTCTATATCCTGCAAAATTAGTTGATAACTTTGCAAAAATCAATAAAGATTTAAAATTAAAAGCGGGAATTTATGAAGGAAATGTATTAGATACAGCAGCAATCAATGAAATTGCTTCTCTTCCATCAAAAGAAGAACTATACTCAATGTTTGCTTCATCTCTTATCTACCCATTACGTCAATTTATGTTGACAGTAAAAGAAATTGCAAAAACAAGATCAGAATAGTTTAAATTAAAGTGTACTAATAGCAACTTAATAAATTAAATGAAAAGGAGAACCAAATTATGGCAGTTACAAAAGACGATATTATTAAAGCTTTAGAAGAAATGAAATTAACTGAATTAAATGAATTAGTTAAAGCTATCGAAGATCACTTCGGAGTTGTTGCAGCAGCAGCAGTTGCAGCACCAGCAGCAGGGGGAGCAGCAGATGCAGCACCAACTGAAGTTAATGTATTATTAACAAATCCAGGAGGAAACAAAGTTGCAGTTATTAAAATTGTAAAAGAAATTACTGGATTAGGATTAATGGATGCTAAAAAATTAGTTGATGGAACATTACCAGCAACTATTAAAGAAAACGTAAAAGTTGAAGAAGCAGAAAACATGAAAAAACAATTAATGGAAGCTGGAGCTTCAGTAGATTTAAAATAATTTATCTAAAAATTAAATCACTTTATAAAAAGTGATTTTTTATTTGTTAAAATTACTTATAAGGGGTGGTTTGATTGGAAGTTTTAAAAAAAGAATACCTAAAAAATATTGACTTAAATGATTGTTTCTTTGATTCATTAAAAAATGATTATGGAACTAACGATTTTGTATCTTGATTTCAAAAAAAGCATCAGAAAACTATGAAGCATTTTTAAAATACGATGAAAATAATAAAATTAAAGCTTTCTTAATGCTACAAATAAAAGATGAACCAGAAAATGACATTTTACCAATTCAACCTAATAAAAAAAGAATAAAAATATCTACTTTCAAAATAGATGATGACTTTAAATCTCTAATATTATCAGAAGCTATTATAAATATCATTTTTTCGGAAATGGATAAAGAAAAAATATATGAATGTTATGTAACAATGTATAAAGACAAGCAAAAGGCTCTTCTTAATGTATTATTTTCATGAGGTTTTTTAGAAGTTGGAACTAAAAATAATGAAATAGTTATGGTCAAAATGAAAAACACAGATCTTAATGACGTGAAAAAAAATTATAAATGATATTTTAATTAAGAAAATCTGAATAATATAAAAGATGTAAACTTTTTTTAATTCCTTTAGAACCAGAATATCATGATAAATTATTTCCAGAAAATCATTTAGCAAAAACACAAAACACAGCAAAAGCATTTGATATTTCTTCAATTAGCATAAGCAAAACATATTTATCAAAAATTAATTATAATAAATTACCTAAAAGAGGAGATTTTCTTTTAGAATACAGAATGAGCAAGGAGCAAAAGTTCTTTAAATCAGCTGTTACAGGAATTGGTATTGTTAGTGAAGTTATTTATGATAAAAACTTATCATTTAAAAATTGAAAAAAACACGTCGGAAACACCTCTGTTTTTACAGATGAAGAACTGGAATTACAGTTTAAAATGGGTAGAAATAAAATTATTAAATTTTTTCATATTTTTGCATTTGGAGAAGGCAAAAATATAAATCTCAAAGCTTTATATGATTTAAATATATGACCAGATAATTTTTATTTACCAGCATATCCAATTAATGATAAAGAACTAGTTTTAAATTTAATTTTAGAAAGGTGAAAATAAATGAAACTTTTAATATCTATACACAACGAACACATTGAAAATATAAAAAAAGGTCACAAAAAATTTGAATTTAGAAAAGTTATTGGAAGACAGTTTAATGAAAATGAAATTTATTTTTATGCAACTTATCCAACTTCAAAAGTAGTAGGAGTTGCAAAAATAAAAAAAGTACATATTGATAAACCTAGCGTAATATGAGATATAGCCAAGAATTTCTCGGGAGTTGATAAAGAATTTTATTATAGTTATTATCATAATAAAAAATTGCAGTAGCCTATGAAATAGAAGAATATATTAGTTTCAAAAAACCACTGGATTTACAACACTTTGGCATAAAAAATGCACCTCAATCATTTGTATATATTAAATAATATATTTTATAAAAAATAATTTTTTTATAAAATCAAAAAAGGTAACAAAATATGGAAAGTAAGAAAATATATTCATACTTAGAAAATAAAATATTAAGTAATGAATTAAAAAAAGATGACAAACTACAATCAGAAAATCAACTTTGCGTTAAGTTTAATGTATCAAGAAATTTAATAAGAGATGTTTATAACGACTTAATAATAGATGGTTATATTCATAGCCAAAAAGGTAAAGGTTATTTTGTAAATGATAAAAAATTTTGAATGAAAAACTTAAACCCACAAAAAAAGTTTCCTGAGTATGAATGCGAAAATAAGTTATTAGATTTCAAAATAGATTTACCGAATTGATTTTTAGAAAACTATAATTTAGAAAGTAAAAATTTTCAATGTTATACAAAAGCTAGATATTTAAATAATAAAGAATTGTGTTTAACTTACATATTTTTAAATTTAAATTTAATACCTAATCCTAACGAAAAAGAAATAGAAAATTCTGTTATAAGTTATTTGAGCAAAAGATATGATTTTAGTAAATCATATAACTTTATTAAAATACAAAAAGCAGATCAAAAAGATAAAGAATATTTTGGTTTAAATGATAATAGTTATGTTGTTTGTGAGTACTCAATAATTTTTAATAGCGATGAAACTATATTACAATGCTCACTTGATAAAAGTAGAATAGAAGATTTTAACTTTGGTTATATAGCTAGAGTTGTATAAATAACTTGTCCTTACAAGTTATTTTTATTTTTATAAGAAATATAATTTTAATGAGGTGATAATAATGTCTTTAAAAGATAATATAAATAAAGAAATGTTTCGTTATAGTTATATTGAAAAAGAAAATATTTTTACAGTTAATGCTAATTATGCAATTGCCTTAAGAGTATCTGATATTTGAGAAGAAGGTTTGAATTTAATATTAGAAGTTACTTTTAATAATTTTCAAAAAGCTTATTTATCATTTGGTGAATTTGAAAATAGTATTATAAATATTAAGTTCTGACAAAAACAGCTGAACAAAAACAGATATAATGAGCAATTTAAAAAACATTTAAAACAAGAAAAATTAAATTATAAAAACAACTCAGAAAATATAGAAATTACATTAAAAAATAAAGAAAGATTAGTGATAGAAAAAAAACAGTTTAGAATTTTATTAATTGATGTAAATGGAAAAATAAAAACCCAAACTTCAGTAAGACCAGGTTGAGATAACTTAGAAGGATTTTGTTCTCCTGGATTAGGATATAAAATTAAAGAAAAAGTACAATTGCCATTCTTAACTTTACAATTAGCTAGTGAAGAACTACTTTATGGTTTGGGAGAAAAGTTTAATAACTTTGTTAAAAATGGGACTCAATCTGTAATTTATAATTTAGATAATCAAGCAGTATCAAATGGAGATCTTGGCTATGGTGGGGTTCCACTAGTTTATTCAAATCAAAATTGAGCTATGTTGGTTAATACAGGATATAAAACAGAATGAGAAGTTGGATCGCCAATAACCGAATCATTATCTGTACTATCTTACGAAGAGTGTTTTGATATTCTTTTATTTACAAGTGACTCTATAAAAAATTTAGTTTCACTTTATACAGAATTTACCGGAAGAATAACAGGAGTACCTGATGAAGCATACGGTATTTGATTAAATCGTTTGTACTATCATAATAAAAATGAGCTATTTACTGAAATAAATAATGCAGAAAAATTTAATTATCCAGTTGATGTTTTTACTTTAGATCCAAAATGAATAAAAAATCGTTATACAAAAACTTGTAACTTTGAATTTAATGAAGAACAATTTGGAAACTTAAAAGAGTTACTTGATGAAGTTCATAAAAAAAATGCTAAGATGTGTTTTTGAATTAATCCATATATTCAAATTGATAACTCATCAACTTGAAAAGAAATAGAAGCTAATAAATTTTATACTAAACGTGTTGATGGTGGTGTTGCTCATATTTGAAGTGGTTTATGTAACTATCAAGAAAATGCAACTGCAATTGATTTAACAAATCCAGACGCTGTAGTTTATTGAAAAAATAAAATTAAAGATTTACTAATTAGTGGATTAGATTTTATAAAAACTGATTATGGAGATAGTATTGATGAAAAAGCATTAATGTACAATGGGGAGTTAGGAAAAAACTTTAGAAATGCCTATATTGAATTATATTTAAGATATGCATACGAAGCAACTCAAGAAGTTCATGGAAAAGATAAAGGTTTTGTTTTATCAAGACCTGGTTATATTGGAACAAATAAATATGTTGGTAAATGAGCAGGAGATTCAGCATCAAGTTTTAATGAGTTAAAAATGCAAATGTGATCTGGATTATCAAATTCATTGTGTGGAACAGTAATGTGAGGAACAGATATTGGAGGTTTTTTAGATATTAATGTTAAAGAAAAAGATTTATATGCAAGATGATCACAATTTGGTTTGTTAACTCCATTTTCTAGATACCATGGAGTTGGAGCGAGAGAGCCTTGATATTTTGGAGAAAAAGATTTAGAAATATCAAGAAATTATGCAATTTTAAAAAGAAGATTATTACCATATTATAAAGTTTATGAAAAACAATCAATTGAAAAAGGTTTACCAATTATTAGACCATTAGTTTTAGAATTTCAAAATGATAGTATCGCTTCAAAAGTAGACAATCAATTTATGCTTGGACAAAAAATAATGATAGCTCCAATCTTAAGTGATCAAAAATATAAAAGACAAGTTTATTTTCCAGAAGGACAATGAGTTAGCTTCTTTGATAAAAAACAAATTTACGAAGGAAATAAGTTATATGAAATTGATTGTCCAATTGAAAATACTTTAATATTTGTAAAGCAAAATAGTGTAATACCATTAATGAAATCAGGAAATTATAAATTTAATAAAATTGAAAGTGAAAAGATAGTTTTGAATATTTATGGTGAAGTAAATGATGAGACTTTAGAATTTAGAATTAATAATAAAGATTACAAAGTAGTTGTAAAAAATAATAACATAGAAAAAAATGATAAATTTGAAATCTTATAGGAGGTAATATGAAAAATAAACAATCAATAAAAATATATGCTCCTGTAGATTGTTTTGTTAATGATATTAAAGAACTAAATGATGGAGTATTTAGTGAAGGTATGCTTGGGATAGGAATTTATTTTAATCCAAAAAATAATAATTTATATGCTCCTGTCGAAGGAAAATGTGTGCAAGTGTTTAACACAAAACATGCTATTCACTTTGAAGATTTAAATGGTAATATTTTATTAATGCATATTGGTATTGACTCAGTTCAATTAAATGGAGAAGGATTTGATATAAAAGTTAATCCAGGTCAAGTAGTTGGTTTAAAGAATGAAGTTGCAACTGTAGACTTCAAACTATTCGAACAAAAAAACATAATTAAATCGACTCCAATAGTAATTGAAACAGATAACAATTTTGAATATGAATTTAAAAATTTCAAACCTGGAGATTATAAAAAAGGAGACTTGATTTTAGAAATAGAAAAAACTTTAATTGAAAATAAAGCTTCTGAAAATAAAGTTCAAAAAGATGATGCAGGAAAAGTTATGCCAATTATTTTTAAAGATAAATGGGAACAACTTTCTGAAGAACTTCTAAAAGGTGTAAGTGGAAAAGATAATGTTACAAATGTAAACAACTGTAATACAAGATTAAGATTACAGATTAAAAATATGGATAAACTTAGTCTTGATACAGTTAAACAAAATAGAAATGTTAAAGGTATCAATATAAAAGGTAATGAGCTTCAAATAATTATTGGTCCTGATGCTTATAAACTTAAAGAAGTATTTAATGATTATGCTGCAAGATCAATGATTAACAAAAATGCAAAAAAAGTTAAAGAAACATTTAAATCTAAATTAGTAAAAGTTATAAATGGGATTTTAATACCAGTTGTACCAATAATTTGTGCTGCATCATTTATAACATTGGTTAAAACAATTTTTGAAACAACTCATGTAATTGATCAAGTGTCATTAGACTATAGTCATGGAGCTTTAAGTGTTTTAACTGATTATGATTTAGTTACAGGATTATTTTTCATCCTAAGTCAAACAGCTTGAGCTTTTGTAGGAATATATTTTAGTTATTCCACAGTTAAGTTTTTAAAAGGTAATACAATAATGGGAATCCTTTTAGGATTAACATTAGTTTCACCATTTTTATTTAGTGGATTGAAATGAGATTTATTTACAATTGGAACTTGAACGTTTAGTGTGTCTGCATATCCTTCTTCAATACTTCCTCATATTTTTGTTGGAGTTGTATATGTTTATTTTGATAGATGATGTAGAAAGTGAATACCTACTTGTGTCGATTTAATTTTTAGACACTCAATTAGTTATGCAGTATCAATACTAAGTGTATTTTTAATTGCAGGTCCTTTATTAGCGTTATTAGAAAGTGGCTTATACTTTGTAATAATTGATGGATTAACAAAAATTCCATTTGGAATTGGAACTGCTTTGTTTGGATTTTTATGACAACCACTTGTTTTAACTGGTATGCATACTGCCTTTTATGTACCAATAAATAATATGATTGGAAATGGTATACCATTAGTTTTAGGAACAGTTAAAGAAGCTGGATCATTAGGACAATTTGGTGCTTGTGTTGCAGTTATATTTGCAACAAAAGGATCTGCTACAAAACAAATTGCAGTATCATCTTCACCACCGGCCTTACTCGGGATTACCGAACCAGCCATATATGGATGTAACCTTGTTAAAGTTATTCCGTTTATTGCAGGATGCATAGGTTCTGGTTTAGGTGGATTGTATTTTGGTTTAACAGATTGTAAATTATATGCAATAGGTAATGGAGTCTTATCATCTATTGGAACATTAAAAGGTGGGACAATGAACTTTGTTAACTGTTGGATCGGATATGTAATCACAATGGCTTCAGCATTCTTAATAACATTCTTCTTCTATAAAGAAAGAATAGATGAGAAAAATGGTATTCAAAGATTATATAAAAAAGTAATTAGAACTTTTGAATTAAAAGAAAATAAAAAATTAAATAATTTATATTATATAAATAAGTTTAAAGAAATTTACAACAAAGAAGCAAAACTTAAAATTAAAAAACTTGAAAAATTTTTATATAAAAAAGGTCTTATTGAAAATAAAATAACTAGTTTAATTGTTAAAGAAGACAATTTAAAACAAAAATATTCAAAACTTGCAAGTAAATATTATGAAAAAAATATGGAAGACAAAGTTGTGAAATATAATGATCTAATTTTAAATACTAAAATAGATAAAGATAAATATAATGGAAAACTTAATGTTTTTGTTAAAGAAATTTTAGAATTAAATACAGACTATAACAAAATAAGTATTAAAGCAAAAGAATTAACAGATTCATTTGTAGAAGGCGTAGTAAAAGAATTAAAAAATGAAAATCTTAAAGTGTTGAAAAATAACTTTAACCAAATAATAATGTCGTTAGAAAATAATGCTTTAAATGTGCCAAAACAAGAAGAACTTTTATTTAACTTTAAAGAGTTTGTAAAAAATAAAAAACTTGAAAAAAAAACAATAATATCTAAATAAACTAAAAATCTATATATGAAAATATATAGATTTTTTAAGTTTAATTATAAGCAATAGTAAATTTATATTTTATTGAATTGAAAGGATGATAAAATGAAAAAATACTTATTTTATTAGGATCATTTGGTCTAATATCTTCTACTTCAAGTATTATTTATGCATGTAAAGATACAAACTTTAACTTTGGGCCAAATTTTCAAAACTTAAGAATAGCCGCATAAGAAACTAAAGAAATAGAATTAACTTTACCTATAGAAAAAGGAAGTTAATTTTCAACACTGGAAGTAAAATCAAAAGATGAATCAATTGCAAAAGTAAGGGATTTTAAATGAGATACAATTAATTTTAGTAAATATACATTTAATATAACTGGAATAAAAGAAGGTTATACAACAATAACTGCTAACTATCTAAATAGATATTCAAAAACAATTCAAGTCAAAGTTACCGGACCAATTAACCAAGGATTATAATATTAAAATCACTAAGATATTTTTTAATACTCATCAAAAAAAATTATAAAGAAGAAATTCTGTATTTTAAAATAATGATAGATTTTTTTGTTTGAGCATATAATAAGTGTGAAAATACAATATGTATTTTTAGTGAAATGCATGATAAAGTGAAGAAATTATTAGGATTATTAGGAGCAATGGGATTAGTTGCTACATCGGGTAGTGTTGTTGTTTCATGCGGCAATTCAGCACAAGCAGATTTTGGTAAAGAATTTAAAGATATATCAATTGCAGTGGGAGAAGTTAAAGAAATAAATATTACAATTCCTACAACAGATTCAGAAAGTTTAAAAACTTTTGAAATAAAATCAAAAGATGAGACAATTGCAAAAATAAGTGAATCAAAAAAAGACGATAAAAGTCCAGAAAATATATTTAATTAAAGTTGTTGGAGTTAAAGAAGGTTTAACAAAAATTACTGCAAAATACGATAAAGGATCTAAAGACATAAATGTTACAGTTAATGAGGCAGTTGAAGAAGAAATAAAAGATTTATGCTCAGTTGATGGTAGTGTTGTTTTATATACAGATGGCGATGAAAGTGAAGAACTTGCAAAACCAATAGCTATAGCTGAAATTAATAAACAATTAAAACCAACTGTTGCATATGTAGAATCTGATTTTAGTTTTGAATATGTAGGTAAAACAAGTGCAACTAATGCAAAACTTAGAGTTAAACCTGCTGAAAATAGCAAGAAGTTAAAAGGTGATGTAATGTTTGATATCAAAAAAGAAACTAGAACAGATTTATCAACTATTTTTCCAGATAATAAATTAGAAGTAACAGCTGTTAAAATAGAATATGTCAGAGCTGAAATACAAACACAAATTAGAACAAAAGTAAATGGTGCAACTGTAGTAACTGATTTTGATACAAAAGATTATGTTGAACCTGCAAGTGATAAAAATAAAAATGGAAGTATAACTATATTTGCTGCAAAAAATAGTGATAAACTTAAAAGTTTAGTTACTTTAGAAGTAGTATGAAAATCATCAAGTAAGTAAACAAAGTTATATTTATTAAAAAATGTTTCATTTATGAAACATTTTTCAATTTTTTATATAAAAAATTTATTATATATATAGGAGTTTAATAATGGCAAAGTCAAATAAAATTAATTTTTTAAAACCTTATATTACAAATGAAGGAATAGAAGTAGGTGATTATACTTATTTTTATTCCTTTAATGGCGAACAAGGATTAAAAGAATTTCAAAATAAAAACGTTTTATATCATTTTTATAAAATTTCAAATAATAAATTAATTATAGGAAAGTTTTGTGCGATTGCAGATGAGGTTAAGTTTATAATGAGTGGTGCAAATCATAGAATTAATTCTTTATCAACTTTTCCATTTGAAATGTTCGATGAATTTAATGATGAACACGATTTAATATGTGCTAATCCTGTATTTAAAGGAGACACAGTTGTGGGAAATGATGTTTGAATTGGGTATGGTGCAACTATTTTACCTGGAATAAAAATTGGAAATGGAGCAATAATTGGTGCAAAAACTGTTGTATCAAAAGATGTTGATCCTTATACAGTTGTTGCTGGAAATCCTTGCAAAGTAATAAAAACAAGGTTTGATAATGAAACTATTAAAAAACTACAAGACTTAAAATGATGAGATAAATCTGAAAAAGAAATAAAAAAATTAATTCCCCTATTGACAGATTCTAACAATAACTTATAATTTTTTGTATTGAACAAAATTTTATAAGTTTTGTTTTTGTGTATCAATCTTAACAATCAATAAAAATTTTAAGAGGTAATTTATGAATATAACACAAGAGCAAGAAGATATTATTAATAATATTTTAACTAAAAACATTATTGTAGAAGCGGTGGCTGGAAGCGGAAAAACAACAACAGCACTTGAAATGGCAAAAAGATATTTAGATAAAAAGTTTTTATTAGTAACATATAACAAAGATTTAAAACAAGATACAAGAGAAAAAGTAGTTAAACAAAATTTAAATAATATAATTGTTGAAAATTATCATTCAATTACAATGAAATATTATGGAATAAGAAATGCAGCAAATGATGATGCAGTTTTAGATGTAATTGAAAATGATTTAGCTTTAGCTTATGATTTTATTCCTGATGTATTAATATTAGATGAAGTTCAGGATATGAATATTAGTTTTTATAAGCTAATAAAAAAATTATTAAGAGATTTAAATAATGAACAAATATCAATTTGTGTTTTAGGAGATCGAAAACAAACTTTATATAGATTTATGAAATCTGACTATCGATATTTAGAATTAGCAGATGAAATTTTTACTTACTCTAAAAAGGAATGAATTAGATTAAAGCTTACAGAAAGTTTTAGAGTACCAAATAAAGTTTGTGATTTTTTAAACAAATGTTTTTATAAAACAGAGTTTATTAAAAGTAATAATATCAATAATGTGCCTATTGATTATTTGATTTATGATCCTTATAACATTGATCAAGTAAGCAATATTATTTTAAATAATATTGAAATATACGGAATTAAAAACACATTTTTATTAGCAAATAGTTTACAAACAAACTCAAATATCAATCCACTAAATAATATTTTAAATTCTGTAAATGATAAATTTGCTTTATTTTTAAAAGAAAAAGATATAAAAACAAATGATAAAAATTTAAAAAAGAATAAATTAGAAATTACAACAATTAACTCAACTAAAGGTAGAGAAAAAGATTTAGTTATAGTTTATGGATTTGATGAGTTTTATTTTAAAGCTTATGCAAAAGATGAAAATAATAAAATACCTAGTGATAAATTTTATGTAGCAATCACAAGAGCAAAACAAAAAGTTATACTTTTAAATACAGCATGAAGTGCACCATTATGCTTTTTAGATAAGTATGACATATTAAATACTTGTAATGTAGTTGGAGATTTTGAAGCATTAAATAAAAAATGTGAATTAGAAAATCGAAAAAAAGATAAAGATATATATTTTGATGTAACTCAATTAATTGAATATTTAGACCCAAGTATTTTGTATAAATTTAAAAAAATTCTTTCAGTAGAAGAATATGAGTTTACAAATAAAGCCAATGTTGATTTTTCAAAAATTCCATTTAGTATTGAATTAAATTTTAAAGACAAATTAATTAAAGAAAATGTTTCAGCAATAAATGGTTCACTAATTACTTATATTCCTTTATATATGAAAACAAATTTTATTGATGCAGTATTTAAATGAATCAATATGATTATTGAAATAAGAAAAGCACAAGATAAAAACTTTCAACTAACTAATGAGATAAATAATATAAATGATATTTTTAAAAAAGGTAACTTATCTATACAAGACTTAACACATATTGCATGTATTATTGAAACTGCAAAATCAGGTAGAAACTACAAATATTTGCAACTAAAAGATTCTAACTTTGATTGATTAAATAAAACTTTTATGGAAGATACTTTAAAAGTAATTGAAGAAATTGATCCAAAAGGAACTATGCTTTTTGAAGAAGACTTAATAATTAATGCAGAAAATAATGATATATTAAAAAAAATTAATAAAGAATTAGGCTTAAATACAATTAATTTATATGGAATTTATGATGGATATAATAGTGAAACAAATGAGTTATGAGAGTTTAAATTAACAAAAAATGTTGATTATGAAATGTTTTTACAAGCTTGTATCTATTCATATATAATTCAACAAAAGAACAAACAAAGTTTAAAAGCTACATATTTGTTTAATTTATATACTTCAAAAATATACTTATTAAAATTTGACATAAAAGAATTTGAAAAGATATTATATGAAATTTTATATTTTAAATGTACAAATGTAGCAGAAAAAAATGATAATCAATTTTTAAAGGAGGTTTTAAATTGTGAATAAACCAAGTTTTATAGTAATAGATTTTGAAACAGCCAATTATAAAAATGAACCATGTCAAGTTGGTATAGTAATTTGCGAAAATGGTGTGATTACAGATAGATATGAGACTTTAATAAGTTTACCAAAGTATAGTTATATTGATTTTA
Organism: Spiroplasma tabanidicola; assembly: GCF_009730595.1. Lineage (NCBI taxonomy): Bacteria > Bacillati > Mycoplasmatota > Mollicutes > Entomoplasmatales > Spiroplasmataceae > Spiroplasma > Spiroplasma tabanidicola. The sequence continues at coordinate 120,401 of NZ_CP046276.1, forward strand.
AATATACAATGATTCATAACATTTATGATGAGCAACTAGTAGGACAACCAGGTTTTGTAGAAGTATGTAAAAAAATAAAAGAAAAATTACAAAAAGGATATGTTGTAATTGCTCATAATGCCAAATTTGATATGATGGTTTTAAAAAGAGCTATGCAAAATAATAATATTGAAATGTTTGATTTTGATTATGCATGCAGTGTTGAAATTATTAGAAACTCATTTCCAAAAAGATTTTTAAATCATAAATTATCCACTTTAGCCAATGCATTAAATATAAAGTTTAATCATCATAACGCATTAGCAGATTCAGAAGCAACTTGTGAAGTCTTATTAAAGTGCTTTAATGATCATGAAAGTTTTTTAAATGCATTAAAACATCCAAAATATATTCTTAAAAAGTTTACAACTTATTTTAATAAAAAATGTCACTTTCATAACTAATAATAAGTTTTTACTTATTTTTTTTGTCTTAAAAATAAAGTTTAAGATTTTCCATATAATTTAAAAAATATAGAATTTTTTTTATTTAGTGCTATAATGTAAGCGAAGATAGTGAGTGATTTTTATGAGTAAAGACAACAAAAAATTTGTTTCCATTGATTTAGGAACAGCATATACTCTTGTTTATATACATGGACAAGGTATTGTTTACAATGAAGCTTCAATTATTGCATATAAAGTAAAAGAAAATAAGATTATTGCAGTAGGTAATGATGCTTATAAAATGATTGGAAAAGGAAACAAATCTATTAAAATAGTTAAACCAATGGCAGAAGGTGTTATTTGTGATATAAAAACAACCGTTAGCCAATTGCGATTTATCTTTAAAAAATTGAGAATGGAAGACCAACTAAAAGGATGCACAATGCTATTAGCATGCCCTTCAGTAATTACAGAGCTAGAAAAACAAGCTTTAATTAAAATTGCAAACAGTTTTGGAGCAATTAATGTATTTATTGAAGAAGAAGTGAAAATGGCAGCGCTTGGTGGAGGAGTAAATATCTTTGCACCAACTGGAAAATTGATTGTTGATAGTGGAGGAGGTACTACTGATGTTGCAGTAATAGCCTCTGGAGATATAGTGCTATCCAAATCAATAAAAATTGCAGGAAATTATTTAAATGAAGAAATTAAAAAATTTGTTAGATCTCAATATGGGTTAGAAGTTGGTACAAAAACAGCAGAACTTATAAAAATCAATATTGGTTCATTAGCTAAGTATAGTGACGAAAGACGTATGAAAGTTTATGGACGTGATGTTGTTTCAGGATTACCAAGGGAAGTCGAGTTGAGTCCTGAAGAAGTAAGAGAAGTTTTAAAAGTACCAGTATCAAGAATTATTGATTTAATAGTTCAAGTATTAGAAGATACCCCTCCAGAATTAGCAGGAGATATCTTCTTAAATGGAATTGTGTTATGTGGTGGAGGAGCCTTGATAAGAGGTTTTGATAAATATGTAGCAGATATATTACAATTACCAGCTAAAGTTGGAGAACAACCACTTTTAGCAGTAATAAATGGTACTAAGAAATTTGAAACAAATATATGAGACATGTTATACGAAAGAAAACATGCAACACCTATAATTTAAATAAATGCTAAAAAATACATTAAGGAGTTAATGTATTTTTTATTAGATATAAAATTTTAATAAAATTTTTTGATTATAAAAAATTCCTTTTATATATATTTATTTAAAATTATCTTATAGAAAAAGGAGAGAAATATAGTGAAAAAATTATTAAGTTTATTAGGAGCAGTTGGATTAGTTGCTTCTTCATCAAGTGTTGCTGTTGCATGTAACAAAGGTAACAAAACAGATACTACCAAAACTGACTTATCAGCAATGTCTAAAAAAGACTTGGGAGAATTGCATTTAGCAATTACTAACCCAGCAGTTGATTTGCTTAACTCAGTGCCATCAATTTCAGACATAGTTAACGCAGTAAACGCAGTTAACTCAAATTATGGCTTAAATGATGCTGATGTTGAGTTTGACGGAACTCCAACAGCAACAAAAGCTAAGATAAAAGCTACTTCTACAACTAAAAGTTTTACTGGAAGTGTAGAGTTAACATATACTGCATTAAGAGAATTAAATTTAAATTTAGTTGAAAAATTAGTAAATGGAGAAGGAATAGGAGCTTTACTTCCAACATTTTATGTGGGTGGAATAACTGTGGATGATAATACAAATTCCCAAAAAGTTCAAGAAGCAGTTAGTGCTTATACAAAAGGGTTTTTAGCAACCGCAAAAGCTCTTGCAGAGCAAAATAAGCTAACTTTTAATATTGATGAAAGTAAATTAATTGGTGCATTAGATATAAAAATGTTTAGCGATGATGCTGGTAAAACTGCTTGACAAAGTGGAGATGTTAAAAGTATAACTATTTCTGTAAAATCAGGAAAAGAAAAAGACGTTACAAGTTACTTTTTAAGTGGTAGTGCAACAGTAAAAATTGTAAAACGAGTTGATATAAATACTGTTATTACTGGTGATGAAAACAATAAAAAATTAGAAATCAGCGTTAAAGATGATAAAGAAATTTTATCAAAAATTTTAGAAGCATTATCTACAAAATATACTTCTTATAAAGACACTCCAAAAGTTTGAGGTTTATCTGGATCTTATGGAACAGATGCAAGTCCATTTAAATACGATAGTAATAGTCAAACTGATGGAAAAGTAACTTTACCAGGAACACCAATTGGATGATTTAATGCTCTTTTCACAAGTACTGTAGTTTTAAGCGTTAAAGTAAATAAAATTCAAACTTCTTAAACTATTATTTTAAATACCTATAATGTTAAAATATTATCTAGTTATTTTTTTATTATAATAATTAATATAGATCTATTTCTATTTAGAAAAGGAAAGAATAACGGAACCTAAGTAGACCATTTATTGTAAAATAAATGGTTTTTTATATATTTCAATTATATTTTATATATTGTAAATTATTATAATCTTTTGAAAAGTTTTCAAATAGATTATAAAAGCACTCTTTATTTGCAAATCTATTACCATATGTTGCAAAAAACTTTTGTTTTATTCATCCATTTAAACTTTCGGTAGTGCATTGTGCTTAAATCCCTTTTTTGACATAAATGTATAATATTTTTATTTTTATTAACATAAGTAAAAAATACTTTCATTTGAAAAAGCTAATCCTCTATCTGATTGAATAATTTTTTTTAATTTGTTTTGTATTGCATAATTGTTAATTTTTTGAATTACATATAAAGCAATTACAGAGTTCTCGCTTTGATCAAACTTATAATTAACTATTGTTCTTGTTAATCAATCATAAGAAATTAAACAGCTTAGCTTTGTTATACTTTTTGAGTTATTCAAAAAAATTTTAAAGTTAGTACCATCAATGCCTACAACATTAGGCGTTTTATAATTCATTTCGATTAAATCATTTCTAACATAACTATTGTGTTTCTTAGATTCTTTAAAATAACCAGTTTTATTGACTCTATTTGCTTTTTTTAAAATATTTGATACATCTTTTCTTATTTTTCTAACTAATTTTTCAAATACTCTAATACTTTTATTTATAAAAATTCATTTTCTAATTAAATCAGACCCTGATGCTAGCATGTTATTTGCATCGTTATAGTCTTTTATTATTTCAACAACTCTATCATAAATAGGACTCCTAAAACTAGGTAGATCTTTAAGATCTAAACCTTGATTATACAAATTTATTGGATTTTCTAAATTGTTTTTTTAAATCTTTTGAATGTATTTTTATGTACTTTAAAATATTTAACTAAATAATTTGTACCAATTCCATATTTTGCAATAAATGTATAAATTTGACAGCATGCGAAATGTTTATAGGACTTTGTCGCCATTATCATTATCTAGTCCTTCTTGCCATCCTTAACATGTTCAACATTGTGGTTATTGTGCAAGAAGGAATGGACTTTTCCAAAATTTCTTTGCTCGCTATTGCTAGTAGTTTTTCTATTGCTCAAACTTTAATTTATTTTCTAAGCTTTTTATTTTTTCTTTTAATACTTTATTTTTTAGTTCTTTAGAAATGAACTCTTTTTTTAATTTTTGACTCACTTTATCAATCTCATTGCATAATTTGCTTCTATTATAAGAATAACAAAGTTTATCATTTTTATCTCAAATTCTTATTAGCTGACCCCCAGATATGATATTTAATTCATAAGCTATTTTATCCACTGATTCACCATTTCTAAATCTGTTTAATGCTATTTTTTTAATTTATTCTGTATACTTTTTAGGCATTTTTTCCTTTCTAATATAAAAGACCAGTTTTTTAACTGGTCTAATTAGGTTTTTTTCTGAATATATTCTGAAGAAATTAATTACTTTATTAGAAGCAATGGGTTTGGTTGCTTCAACAAGTGTTATGTCATTAAATACTGTCTCATGTAAAGCTGGTAAATTAAGTTTTATTGATGAAAAAACTAAATCTGATTTAATTAAATATTTAGATGAAGAAAATATATTGCTGATAATAAATGTGAAATAACATTAGAATATTTAAAAGCGTCTATCTTATCAAGATGCTGATTGGATATATTACTACTAGTGCTTGTGAAGGAGCTCCAATAAATAATTATAGTTTATTGGAAAAAATAAAAGCACTGTTTTAACTTTCTAAAGATTTAGAGTTACATAATGCTAATAAAAATGGTTATAATTTTGCATAAAAGGTATTCAGGGAGATAAAAATTTACAATATATTTAATCTAAGTTATACATAAAAATAATATAGCTTCAAATTCTTATGAAACGAATTATAAAACAGTTAACAAGTTAGATGTTTTTATATAATAAATTTTTTAAAAATTATTTATTTTTTTATAATATTTTTTATTAGAAAATTTCGTATTGATTTTGTCTATATAGAAAAAGAAAAAAATATGAATAAATTATTAAGTTTATTTGGAGCATTAGGGATGGTTGCTTCAATGGGATTTGCAGCATCTCAAGTAGTATCATATGGAGTTGGAACTTTAACTTATGTTGAAGGAAAAAAACAAGAAGATTTAGTTTCTGCTTTAACAAAAGCAGAAATAATTGCAGATAACAAATTAGTTAAAGATTGAGAAGATACAAAAAAATCTGAAGGTGAATTATTAGGAGTTAAAATAACATATGGAGCAATGGATGGAACTTTAATTTCAAATGTTGAACTTACATATGAACTTGCTATGTTGTTTAATGAGTTAAAAGATTTAAAAGCAAGTACTGACGAAGCAAAAAACATCTACAGGTTATGCATTTTCATTAAAAGGTGTTAAAGGAGAAAGTATTTTCACTTTATATTTACTTAAACAATTTTCTAAAGCAAAAAGTAGTTCAGTTTCACAAACTAATTCTTCAATGAATAGTTTAAAAATTACATTAGAAGCAGTAGTAGCTTAGTTTTATTAAAAATACTACTTTTAAAGTAGTATTTTTTTATTTTTAATCATGCTTTATTGCTTTATCTTTACTATAACGCGATTTAATAATATCTAAAATATTATTGAACTCATTTGTTATATTAGCAATTGATTTTTTATAGTTGTATCTTGTTCCAAATTCTCTAAATAATTCGCAGTTTAGAATTTCTTGTTCATTAATAATATTTTCATCAATAGTTATTTTTTGATTTACAATAGGAATATTTATCTTACAAATTTTTATTTTTTTAATAAAGTTATCAATTTTTCCACCCTTTATTGGTCCTTCATTATAACCAACATAGTTATTGCCAAAAGCATCATAAGCAGCTTCTATACAAATAAGAATTAAAATAAAAGAAAGCAGTAAAACATTTAATAATGTAAGCAACAAAAACAATATATTAATAGGTAAAAGTTGTCATTTAGTTTTATATTTTGCAACACTCAATTTTACAACAACTACTTTATCTATAAATCTTAATTTAATATATGTATCATGTTTTTCTCTATTTATTTTTATAGATTCAATATCTTCAAATTTCTTTTTTGCTAATTTTAAATAGTAATTACAATAATCTAGTTTATTTATGAAATTTTTAAGTTCACGATGATCTCTTATTTCTGTCCCATAACATAAATTTTTTATTTTACAAACAATTATTAATATTGATACATTAATAAGAAAAAAATAAAGAAATATTAAACAAATATTTGTTATAGATTTATCTTTTAAAACTCCAAGACTTATTATTTGATTTATAAGTTTAGGGATAAAAAAAGAGACTGATAAAGTGGCAATTAGAACAAGAAAAGCAATAATTATTCAAAATTTGTTTTGAATTTTTGAGTTAAATTTTTCTTGATACTTTTTAAAAAAAGCCTCATTTTCTATATCACTAGCATCCAAATTAGTAATTTCTTTTTCTTTCATTATTTTATTCTCATTCTTTCTTATTATGAATTTAGCATAATTTTTCTTTATAAGTATTTAAAAGTAAAATTAAATAAAAAAAAACACAAATGCCTATTGAAATGTACAAACAATTAATATAGAATTTGTATGCGTATGTTTTACTTTAATGGAGGCCTTAATGAGTTACAAAAATAAACAAGTAAATGCATTGGTTACTCGTCGTGATTATACAAAAGTTTCAGGAGATTTGCCATTACCAAATTTGATTGAATTGCAAACAGAAACTTTTAATTGATTTTTAAAAGAAGGAATTAAAGAAGTTTTTGAAGAGGTATTTCCAATTCTGTCAGCAGATGGAGATATCGTTTTAAACTTGATGGACTGAGAGTTTAGAGAACCTAGATTATCAGTAAGACAAGCAAAAGAAGAATCAAAAATCTTTGAAGCTCCTATTTATGCTAATTTAAACTTAACTATAAGACAAGAAGCAACAGAAATTTTGATTGAAGATAAAATTGTAGGAGATAAAAAAACATTCTTAAAAGGTTGATTACAAGAAAAAATTGAATCAACTGGAGTTGATTTTAAAAACTCAAAAGACAATTTATTCTTTTATGAATTTAAATCAAAATCAGGAGATAAAGATTCAATCCAAATTGAAATAGTATCAGAAGAAGACGACAAGTACATTGCAAATATAGATATATATAAAACTGGAGAAGTATTTTTTGGGGAATTCCCATTAATGACAGATAGAGGGACTTTCATTATTAATGGTAGTGAAAAAGTTGTTGTATCTCAATTAGTAAGATCACCAGGAAGTTATTTTAAAAAAGAAATGAACCGTAAAAATGGGGAAATGATATACTATGCAGATATCATCCCATCTAGAGGTACATGATTAGAATTTGAACTAGATGCTAAAAAATTGCTAGACAATAAAGTATCTAATATTTTCTATGTAAAAATTGATAAATCAAGAAAAACAACATCAACTAGTTTATTAACAGCATTTAAAATGGAAAGCCAAGAAATCATTGAGTTATTTGATAACGATCCAATTATAACTTCAAGTTATGAACAAGATGGATTATCTGGTGATTTACAAATTGATTTTGAAAACCAAGTTCAAGAAATTTATAAAAAAATAAGACAAGGTGAAACTGCAACTACTGAAGGTGCAAGTAAACACTTATATGGATTATTATTTGATAAAAAAAGATATGACTTAACAAAAGCTGGAAGATTTAAATTAAAACAAAAATTAGCTGTTAAAAACAGGTTAATTGGTAGAGTATTAGCAGAAGATATAATTGATATTAATGGTAAAGTTGCATTCAAAAAAGATACTGAAATTACTAAATCAATGTACAATGATTTAGAAAAAGTATTAGATGAAGGTGCAATGACTCAAAAATTAAATTTTAGTGATGCAATTATTTCAGGAAATGAAATTCAAAAAGTAAAAGTATATAAAAATAATGACACAAGAGATGAAACAACAATGATAATCGGAGTTACTAACAAAAGCAGTGACGAGTTTATTAATGTACCAGATATTATTGCAACAATCTCATACGCTATTAACTTAATGGATGATATCGGAGAAGTTGATGATATTGACCACTTAGGAAACAGAAGGGTAAGAACTGTTGGAGAATTATTACAAAACCAATTTAGAATTGGTATGGTTCGTATCGAAAAAAATGTTAGAGAAAAACTAGCAACTTCAAATCCATTTAAAATGAAACCATCAAGTATAATTAATAACAAGCCATTAACTGCGATAATCGGCGAGTTCTTTAACTTATCACAATTATCTCAATTTATGGATCAAACAAATCCATTAGCAGAATTAACAAATAAACGTCGTTTAACCGCTTTAGGTCCAGGGGGATTAAGTAGAGATAGAGCTGCACTTGAGGTGCGTGACGTCCATACTTCTCACTATGGAAGAATTTGTCCAATTGAAACTCCTGAGGGACCAAACATCGGACTGATAAATAACCTTTCTACTTATGCAAAAATTAATCCTTATGGTTTTATTGAAACTCCATATCGTAAAGTTTTAAATGGAAAAGTTTTAAAAGATGAACACGTTTATTTAACTGCAGATAAAGAAAAAGATTTTATTGTTGCTCAAGCAAATATTCAAACAGATAAAGATGGAAAAATTCTTGATGAAAGTGTAATTGCACGTTATCGTGGAGATGATATAATGGCAGACCCAATGGATGTTGATTTTGTTGACGTTTCTCCAAAACAAATTGTTTCAATTGCTACTTCATGTATTCCGTTTTTAGAAAATGATGATGCTAACCGTGCACTTATGGGTGCGAACATGCAACGTCAAGCAGTACCATTGATCAATCCAGAGTCTCCAATTGTTGGAACTGGTGTTGAATATGAAGCTGCTCGTGACTCAGGAGATGCTGTTGTTGCTACTGAAGATGGAATTGTTAAATATGTTGACTCAAAAACTATTACTATTGAAGGTAAAAACGGAGTTAAATCATATACTTTAAATGATTTTTCAAGATCAAATAATGGAACTGCTATTACTCATTTACCAATTGTAAAAGTTGGAGATAAAGTTAAAGCAAACGAAATCTTAGCTGATGGACCTTCAATGGAAAAAGGAGAATTAGCTTTAGGACAAAATGTTGTTGTTGCTTTTACAACTTGAAATGGTTATAACTTTGAGGATGCTGTTATTGTTTCTGAAAGAATTGTAATTGAAGATAGATTTACTTCAATTCATATTGATGAATATACTTTGGAAAGAAGACAAACAAAACAAGGACCAGAAGAAATTACTAGAGACATTCCAAACATAAGTGAATCTCATAAAAAACATTTAGATTCAGATGGAATTGTTGCAATTGGAACTGAAGTAAAAGTTGGAGATATTCTTGTTGGTAAAGTTACTCCAAAATCTCAAACTCAATTATCGCCAGAAGACAAATTGTTACATGCTATTTTTGGAGAAAAATCAAGAAATGTTAAAGATAATTCATTAAGAGTGCCAAATGGTGGAGAAGGAATTATTAAATCCATTAAACGTTTTAGTAAAGCTGAAGGTCATGATTTACCTGCAGATATTTTAGAAATTATTAAAATCTATGTTGTTCAAAAACGTAAAATTCAAGAAGGTGACAAAATGGCTGGACGTCACGGAAACAAAGGTGTTATTTCAAAAATCTTACCAGTTGAAGATATGCCGCATATGGAAGATGGAACTCCAGTTGACATTATGTTAAACCCACAAGGGATTCCTTCACGTATGAATATTGGACAAGTATTAGAAATCCACTTAGGTATGGCTGCTAAAAAATTAAATATAAAAGTTGCAACTCCAGTTTTTGAAGGTGTAAAAGAAGATGACTTAAAAGCAATCATGGATGAAGCTGGAATGACAAATTATGGAAAGGTTAAATTAATAGACGGAAGAACAGGAGAAGCATTTGATAAACCAATTTCAGTTGGAGTTATGTATATGCTAAAACTTTCTCACATGGTGGATGACAAATTACATACAAGAAATATTGGACCTTACTCATTGATTACACAACAACCACTTGGAGGAAAAGCTCAAAATGGTGGTCAAAGATTTGGGGAAATGGAAGTTTGAGCGCTTGAAGCTTATGGTGCAGCTTATACATTGAGAGAAATTTTAACAATAAAATCTGATGATATTAAAGGACGTATTAAAACTTATGAAGCTATTGTTAGATCTAAACCTATTCCAAAACCAGGAATTCCTGAATCATTTAATGTTCTTACAAAAGAAATTATGGGATTAGGATTTGACATGCATATGATAGATGAAGATGGAAACAAAGTTCCAATTAATGCTTATGAAGAAGATGAAATTGACTTTGCAAACATTGATATAAATACATCATTTGATTCTAGCGACGTTGAAGTAGGTTATAAAGAAACTGATGAACATGATGATGTTGATTATAAGGAAGATGAAGATTATTATGGATCAGAAGATGGACTTGAATAAAAAAAGAAGGGAGTTTTAATATGGCAGGAAATAAACGTATGATCAAAATTGAACTAACTTCTCCTGAAGTTATTAAAAAATGATCTCGTGGTGAAGTAACAAAACCAGAAACTATAAACTACAAAACTTTAAAAACAGAAAAAGAGGGACTATTTGATGAAAGAATCTTTGGTCCTACTAAAAACTATGAATGTAGTTGTGGGAAATATAAAAAAGTAAAAAACAAAGGTAAAGTTTGTGAACGTTGTTTAGTAGAAATTACTGAAACAATTGTGCGTCGTGAAAGAATGGGGCACATTGAGCTTGAAGAACCAGTAACTCATATTTGAATGTTAAAAGTTGCACCTTCAAGAATAGCTTCGATTTTAGATTTAAAAACTAAGGAAGTTGAAGAAGTGGTTTACTTTGTAAGTCACATTGTTTTAGACCCAGGAACTTCAAAACATTTAAAAAGAGGACAAGTTCTTGATTTAGGAAATGCGAAAGCAAGTTTAAAAACTAGACAACAATTAGTTAAAACTTTAGAAGATATTAGAACAGAATTAACTCCTGATACGTTTCCTTGAAAAAGAGCAGAATCATTATTAGAACAATTAAAATCAACTTCAACTCCATTCTCAATGGATGAAGCAGCAACATTTATTTCAAGACATATTGGTGCAAAATTCGGAATTGGTGCAAGTGCTATTGAAGAATTATTAAAAGGAATTGATTTAGATTCAGAAATTGAAAAAATTAAAGAAGATCTAAAAGAACGTAAAGGTTCATCAGAACAAAACAAAATGATGAAACGTTTAGAGATTTTAGACTCATTAAAAAAATCAAATTCACGTCCAGAGTGAATGGTATTACATGTAATACCAGTCATACCTCCAGACATTAGACCAATTATTCAATTGGATGGGGGAAGATTTACAACCTCTGAAATTAATGATTTATATAGAAGAATTATAATTAGAAATGAACGTCTAAAAAAAGTTAAAGCTATGGGAGCGCCAAGTATCATTGTTAACAACGAAAAACGTATGTTACAAGAAGCTGTTGATGCTTTATTAGATAATGAACGTAAGCCAAGACCAGTTACAGGAAAAGATAAACGTGCTTTAAAATCTTTAACTTCAATTTTAAAAGGAAAACAAGGAAGATTTCGTCAAAACCTTTTAGGAAAACGTGTTGACTATTCAGGTCGTTCAGTTATTGCGATTGGACCAGATCTAAAAATGTATCAAGCAGGAATTCCTAGAGATATGGCAATTACTTTATTCAAACCTTTTGTAATTAGAAGATTACAAGAAAAAGACTATGCAGAAAATGTTAAAGTTGCTGAAAAAATGATTTTAGCAAATGATTCAAAAGTTTGAGATGTTTTAGAAGAAGTTATTAAAGATAGACCGGTTCTTTTAAACCGTGCTCCAACTCTTCACCGTTTAGGAATTCAAGCATTTGAACCAAAACTTGTTAAGGGAAAAGCTATTCGTTTACACCCACTTGTTACTACAGCTTTCAATGCTGACTTTGATGGAGACCAAATGGCTGTCCACTTACCAATTAGTGATGAAGCGGTTGCGGAAGCAAGAGCGTTGATGTTAGGAAGTAAAGCAATTTTAGGACCAAAAGATGGTAAACCAATTGTTACTCCTACTCAGGATATGATTTTAGGAAACTATTATATTTCAACAGAAGAAAAATCATCTGCTGATGTTGAAATTAAAGGTGAAGGAACTGTCTTTTCAAGCTATGAAGAAGTTAAAATTGCTTATGAAACAGAATCAGTTTCATTAAGTGCAATTATTGCTATTCCAGTTAGTGCATTAAGCGATAAACCTTTTGATAAAGAAGATCAAGATAAATACTTAATTACTAATGTTGGTAAAATCTTTTTTAACCAAATGTTTGATGAAAAATTTGCTTGAGTAGTAAATAGTAATATTTGAGATGCTGAAAAAGAAATTAAAAAATTCTTAGTTCCAGAAGGAACAAATATAAGAGAATATATTCAAAATGACTATGAAATCCAACAACCAATCAAGAAAAAAGAATTATCTTTGATTATCGAAAAATACTTTAAAACTTATGGAGCGCAAAAAACTGCAAGAATGCTAGATAATATGAAAGATTTAGGATTCCACTTTAGTTCAAAATCAGGAACTACAATTAGTGCAGCTGATGTTGTTGCTTTTGAAGAAAAACATGATGAATTCAAAATTGCAGATGAAAAAGTACATCAAATTACAGAGTTCTATAATATGGGAATGCTTACAAAAGCTGAAAAAAAACGTCGTGTAATTAGTATTTGATCAAGTGTAAAAGACAGTATTCAATCAAGATTAGAATCAGTTCTAAAAAGAGATCCAAAAAACCCAGTATTTGTTATGGCCGACTCTGGAGCTCGTGGTAACGTATCAAACTTTACTCAACTTGTAGGTATGAGAGGACTTATGAATGACCCTAAAGGGGACATTAAAGAAATCCCAATTAAGTCTTCATTTAGAGAAGGATTAACTGTGTCTGAATACTTTATTTCTACTCACGGAGCTAGAAAAGGTATGGCTGATGTTGCCTTAAAAACTGCTGACTCAGGTTATCTAACAAGGAGACTTGTAGATATTTCTCAAGAAATTATAGTTACTCAAGATGATTGTAATGGATCAAAAGGATTTAATGTTTATTCAATTATTGATACAAAACACAACAATATAATAGTACCTTTAAAAGATAGACTTGTAGGACGATACTCATTTGAAGATGTAACTTTTGAAGGAAAAGTTTTAGTTGAAGCCAATACATTATTTACAGGTGAACTTGCTGATAAAGTTATTAATGCAGGAATTACTGATGTTCAAATTAGAACTGTATTAAATTGCGAAGCTGCTCGTGGAGTGTGTAGAAAATGTTATGGGGTTAACTTAGCAACTGGAAATGAAGTTGCTTTAGGAGAACCAGTTGGAGTTGTAGCTGCACAATCAATTGGAGAACCAGGAACTCAGTTAACTATGCGTACATTCCATACCGGAGGGGTTGCTGGTGGAGCAGACATAACTCAAGGACTTCCTCGTATAAAAGAATTACTTGACGTTACAACACCAAAAGGATCAATTGCTTTAATCTCTCAAATTGATGGAGTTGTAAAAGAAGTAATTGAAGAAGATCAGATTCTTACAATTGTTGTTGAATCAGATAACGATGAAAGAAAATACAAATCTCAATATGGAGCAATTTCTAGGGTTAATGTTGGAGACAAAGTAAGACGTGGTAAAAAACTTACTGAAGGTGCTATCAATATTAAAGAATTACTAGAGGTTGCAAAAATTGAAGATGTACAAAACTACATTTTAAAAGAAGTCCAAAAAGTTTATCGTTTACAAGGGATTGAAATTTCAGATAAATATATTGAAATCATTGTTAAACAAATGTTAAACAAAGTAAAGATTATTGATTCGGGTGATTCATCATTATTACCTGGAGAAATAATTTCTGAAAAAACTTTCAAAGATGAAGTTTTAAAATCAATTCAAGTTGGAAAAAAACCACCACTTGCAAAATTTGTAATCTTTGGTATTAAAAAGGCACCACTAGAATCAGATTCATGATTATCAAGTGCTTCATTCCAAGATACAGCAAGAGTTCTTGTTAAGGCTGTTATAAAAGGAAAAGTAGATAAATTAGAAGGATTAAAAGAAAACATTATGTTAGGAAACTTAATCCCTGCTGGAACTGGATTAACAGGATCTGAAGATATTATCAGAAAAGGTAAAGAAACTTTAGAATCAGAATATTAAAAAAATAAGTGTGGAATTTTAAACACTTATTTTTTATATTAAAATAGTTTTTACTCTTATAAGTGTATAATTAAAAAAAAAGGAGTTATATGATGAAAAATCAAAAAGCAATCAAAGGAATGCTAATTAGTATTTTAGTATTATCTGCAATATCTTTTTTAGCACATATATTTAGTGGATATTTAGTAGATTTAACAGAAGTTTTAGATAAAAATGGTTGAGAATATCATAGCAAAGCTTTATATGCAACAATTAGTTTTGATACTGTCTCTATTATTATCTTATTTGCAACTATTGTAATTGGTTCAGTATATTTCAAAAATAATAAAGAAAACTTATTTTGAGGATTTATTATAACAGCAGTTATTGGCTCATCATTTTCAAGCTTTTTTTCTTATTACGTTAATAGATCAGTAAACGTTGTTAAAATAATATTCTTAATATCTATATTTATTATTTCAACATTATCTGTGATTTTCAAATTAAATCAGTTTGCAAAAAATACAAATATAGAAGCAAAAATAGAATTATTGAAGTATTATTACAGAATTAGTGCATCTTTAATTATATTTTGCGCATTACTAGGAATTAGTGCAATTTCAATTAATGGATATAATGAATATAGAAATAATGGTTTTGTTAGAAATGCTGTATACTATGAAGGGGTATTTGTTTTATTATCTCTTATATTTGCAATTGTTCATTTATCAAGCAAACAAACTTGATCAATAGTAACTGCATGAATTTTAACAGGATTCTATACATTAGAAAATGTTATTATATTTGCCTCATTTATTGTAGTTACAGTATTAGTTATTTACTCATTAGTGCAAAGAAGCAAATATATCAAATTGCAAAAACAAACCGATGATGTTAATAAAATTATAAATTTATAAAATAAACTCAACTGAGTTTATTTTTTTATTTGATTTTATGTCAAAATGTTATATTCTTATTGAGAGGCAATTTAAAAAATGAAAATATATATAGGAAATGATCACACAGCAGTTGAGATGAAAAATAGTATAGTAAATTATTTGTTAGAAAATGGTTATGAAGTTGAAAACCTTGGAGTTGATACTAGCGACCCAAGTGATTATCCAGATTTAGGACATAATGTTGCAAATAAAGTCGCAAATGATAAATACTCAAAAGGGATCATTATTTGCGGAACAGGAATTGGGATTTCAATTGCTGCAAATAAAGTAAAAGGTATAAGAGCAGCCTTGTGTTATGAGATAGAAACAACAAAAATGGCAAGAAAACACAATGATGCAAATATCCTTGCTCTTGGTGCAAGAATCATCGCAAATCAAAAAGCAATATTATTAGTAGAAGAATTTTTAAAAACAGATTTTGAAGGTGGAAGACACCAAAATAGAATTAATAAAATTGACACAATTTAAGGAGAAAATTTATGGCATTTAAAGTTATTGAACATCCACTAATATTAGATAAGTTAACAAGAATGAGAAAAAAAGAAACATCATCAAAGGATTTTAGAGAAAATTTAAATGAAATCGGACAACTGATGGTTTATGAAATTTTTAGAGATGTACCATTGGCAAAAATTCAAATTGAAACACCAGTTCAAAAAACTGAGGGATACACTATTGATACACCTGTTGTATTAATACCAATCATAAGAGCTGGTTTAGGAATGACAGAAGGAATTCAAAGACTTGTTCCTACTTCAAGAATTGCTCACGTTGGATTATATCGAAATGAAGAAACTTTAGAACCAGTGCAGTATTATGCAAAAGCAACTAAAGACATTGATAAAAGTTATGTTATTGTTGTAGATCCAATGTTAGCAACCGGGGGAAGCGCTTCTAAAGCAATCTCAATTGCAAAAGAGTGAGGAGCAAAAAACATTAAGTTTGTTTGTTTGGTATCTGTTCAACAAGGAGTAGATAAATTGCTAAAAGATCATCCAGATATTGATATTTATACAGCCTCATTAGATCCAATTTTAAATGAAAATGGATATATTGTTCCTGGTTTAGGAGATGCTGGAGATAGAATATTTGGTACAAAATAAATGGATAATGCACTAGGCATTATTTTTTTATTAAAATTATTTTAATTATTAAATAGAATTTTAATTTAGCATAGACATATATTTTTAAAGTTTTGATAAAGTATAATATCTTTACTATAACAATTAGGAGGTTTTTCTATGAAAAAATTATTGACTATTTTAGCTTCTCTTTGTTTAACTTCACAAACAAGCTTTTATTTAATATCATGTGACAACAATGAACAAAAATCAAATGATAATTTAGAAAATGAAGATACAAGACCAGAAGAAGATACTAGAGTTGATTTAAGTGAAATAGGAAAAAAAGATGTAAAACATTATAGAGTTGCTCCAAAAACTAATGGTTTAGAATATTTAAAATTAGCTATATTGTCAAGAATCAATAGTGATTTAGGAATTAAAGTAGTTGAAAATATTGATATTAGTTTTTCTAATTACAAAATAGCAACAGAAACTAGTTATGGAACAATTTTAGCTAGTGCCGTAAGTACCAGTAAAAAAATAAAAGGAAAAGCTAATTTTTATCATTATTTCATAGATGAAAGAGCTTCACTGTTTGATATAAAAATATCTCAAATAGAACCTAAAGAAAATAATATTACATCAATAACTGAAAGTATTAAATGCTTAATGTTAACCACTAACAATGGGGCATTTAAAGATTCAATACCAAATGCAGATTATTTGATTCCGAGTGAGGGCGAATATCGTAAACCAACTCAAAACGAAATAGGTAGCATAACCATTAAAGCGGGACAGAATAGTAAGATTTTTAAAAAAAATACAACTAAAACTTTTGATATTGCATTTCCTGATGACAGAAAAGAATTAGGAGAAATGATTACTGTAAATGAAATATCTCCAGAATACAATACATTTGAAGCTGCAAAAAAATCTGTTAAGGACGTCATGAATATGTATGATAGTAACTTACAAGAAGATTTAGATTACAGAGTTGTTGAATCTGAAGAAACTTATAAAAACCCAACACGCAATAGCCCTGGATTAGTTATTATTACAGCGACTGGGTCAAGTTCTTATATAAGAGGTTCAAAAACATTAATTGTTAATTATAAAGATGTTAGCAAATCTCTTACTGAGTTAAAAAACACAGATTTAAAAGTAACTAAAAATGATGAAGCAACTGCAAAAATTTCTGCCATAAAAGTATTAGATAGTTTTGTGCCTAATTTAACAATTTCAGATTACTATTTTACAAATTATAGAGCTGCAAACAATATTGAAGATGGTTCTATAACTGTACAGGCATTAAATAAAAGTGAAAAAATAAGAGATTTTGTAACTTTTACAATAAAATATTTAAAAAAATTATCTGATATTTCTATACAACAAGTAAATACCAATAAGAACGATAAAGCATCAGCTTATTCATTAATTAAAAAAGTAGTTTTAGAGTTTGATCAAAGATTATTAGAAGGATTGGACTATGTATTTGATGAAAGTTCATATAAAGCTGCAACCAGTGATACAAATGGATCTGTTAGAGTATTTTCAAATCCTTCAAGCAAAAAAATAGAAGGAGAAGTAGTATTTTCAATCGTATATAATAAATTGGCTCTAAACAGTATCAAAGTGACTAATTTAATAAATATAAATGAGCAAAGTTAAAGTACTATAATATGTATAATTACAAGATTATTAAGTGATCAAAAACGTTAATATTTAAATATAGACTAAAATTTTATATTTTACAAAAATTTGAGTTACATATAAGATTATTAAATCCATTATTAATAGAAATAACATTGAATTATTTTATGATATTATTGATGTGATTTTTTAAATTACAACTGGATTAGTTTATTTTGTTTTAGATTTACAACTCACAATAATAAAGATGAGAAAAAAGGATATAGTTTAAGACATGAGTATGTGAGTTGTTAAGATTGATATATTAAAATTCACTATGAAGGGCTGTAAACTTTTTATAATAAGATAAATATGTAAATAATTTTTTAGTAAATTTTAACAATAAAACTGTTTATATAAAGTTTAAAGCAATCAAGTCAAAATGAGATATTTCTGTTATGAATTCAATACCAATTTTTACTTAGTGTTTGAATTAAATTTATTTTTAAGGCATATTACAGCTTGAAACAATTTTTTATTTTTTAGTTTCTAATAAAATTTTTATAATATTGCTATTTTTAGGAGTATTATATTTTAGATGGAACCTTTTAAGTGAGAATATGTTTAAAGATTTTTTCAAGGATAACAAAAAAAATATATATAAATACTTACTACCAGTGTATATTGTATCAACAGTTACGCTAGTAGTTTTATTAATATGTGGTGTTATCGCATATTCTTGACTTACTGGTTTTGTGTTAACCTTAATATTTGGGCTAGTCGCATATATATTTTTAGTCTATTCTGCAAAAAAACTTATAGATCATCAAAATCCATATTTATTTGTTTTTTTTTCAGTTTTAAGAATAGGTTTGTATATGGTTCCATTCATTATTAGTATTTATTTATCGGAATATATAAATAGTTTTGGAGTAATAATTGGCTTTTTAATATCATTACTTTTTCCAGTGATATTAAGAAATTAATTTATAAATACATAATAATGTAAAAAATATTAATCAAAAAGGGGGTAGGCCATGGGTCAATTATTTGAAAGCTGAAAAGATATAACCCCACAACTTTTTTCAATATTTCTAACAATGATAGTTATATGTAGCTTATGTATTGTATATAATGTCAAAATTAGAAATTTAAAAGATGGTGAAGAACTAAGTGGATTTTTAGTTTTAACTGAAACATTCATTGGTATGATGGAAAACATTGTTGTTACTACAATGGGGAAAAAATTTAGACATTTAACTCCATTTGCTATGTACATCTTTTTATATATACTTGTTTCATCTATCATTTCACTTTTAGGGTTTGAACCTTTATCTAGTTCTTACACAGTTACGCTTTCAATGGCGATTGTGTCATTCTTTGGTATTTATTACTATGGATTAAGATATCAAAAATTCATGTTCTTTATGAAATTTGCACTTAACCCAATTGAAGTAATTACTCAATTTGTGCCAATCTTGTCATTGTCATTCAGGCTGTTTGGAAATATTTTAGCAGGAGCAACAATTTTAGGGTTGCTTTATGGTGCATTTACGAACTTATGAGGATCATTTTTTGGAGCAAAATCTGAAGATGGAACTGGTATAGCTCATGACATATGAGACGAAACCAATTTAATGGCTCAATATAAATATTTTTGAACCGGATTTAACTTATTATCAGTAATGATATTACCGATATTACATTTGTATTTCGATTTATTTGATGGAGTAATTCAATCAATTGTGTTTACAATGTTAACATTCTCTTATTGAGCAAATGCAAAAAACGGGGAACATGAGTCCGGACCAGAACCAACCGAAAGAGAAAGCGACAAAAAAGTTGCTAAAAAAGCTAGTAAAAAAGATTTATTATCAGAACCAGTAGCAGTAGCTACAGCGGTTTAAATTTAAAATAAAAAAACAAAAATTTATTATTAAGCGTTGATTAGCGCATAAAGGAGATTTAAAATTATGTTTACAGAAATGTTATTTAGTTTTGTTACAAACTTTGGTCAAGCATGAGTTTCAACTATTCCAGCAATTTTATTTGTTTCAACTGGTGGAAACGGAGATTACGCTATTGGTGCAGGTATCACTGGTATTGGTATGATAGGTGCTTCATTAGGTCAAGGAATTGTTGGACAAGGTGCTTGTCTTGCAATTGGACGTAACCCAGAAGTTGCAGGTAAAATTACTACAACATTAATTATTACAGCTGGATTCTCAGAATCTGGTGCCATCTACGCTCTTGTTATTGCAATTCTAATCTTATTTGTTTTAGCATAAGATTTTTTTAGATTAGAGAGAAAAGCAATGATAACTACATTAACTAGTTTGGTTTTACAAGCAGAATCAACTCCTGGGATTCCGGAAGTAACAAAAGCATTATTTCCAAACTTACCTAACTTTATTGCTCATGTTTTATCTACAATAATAATTATTTTATTTTTAGCAAAACTTGTTTACAAACCATTCAAAAAAATAGTTGCAGAACGTCGTAAAAAAATTAACGAGTTATTAGATGACGCCTCATCAAAACAAGCACTTGCTAACAAAGATAAAAAAGATGCAGCAAAGTTGTTAATTCAAGCAAGAGAAGAATCAAAAGGTATTATCTTAAATGCAAAAACAGAAGCAGATGAATTAAAATTTGATATCATCGATAATGCAAAAAAAGAGGCTCAAAATATTCAAGAACATGCGAAACAAGCTATGGAATTTGAAAAAAATGAAGCCCAAGAAGATATAAGAAAAGAAATAATTGATTTAGCCTTTTTAGCATCTCAAAAAATTCTTGCAAAAGAAGTAAATATAGATGTTGATAAAAAACTTATAGAAGAATTCTTAGATAAATTAGACTAATATGTTTATTAAAGAAAGTTTAATTAGAAACTGATCAAATGCAATTTGTAATATTGCAATTGAAACAAAAAAGGTAGAAGAATTCTTAAATACAGCAAAAGACTTGAATCAAATTTTTAAAAGTAATTATGAATTGATGGAATTTTTATCGAATAAAAGTATTGATATCAATACTAGATTAAAAGTTATTGATAATATTTTTGCAAAGCAAATTGATAAAAACTTAACAAATGCATTAAAACTAATCGTTATAAGAGATATTGTTCCTGGATTAAGACATATAATTAAACAAGTTATAAAGGATCTTTTAGATGCAACAAACACAATTCAAGGAGTGGTCTATTCAATTTCGCCACTTGACCCATCAATCATTAAAAAAATTGAAGCTAAACTATCAACAAAAACAGACAAAAAAGTTATATTAGACAATGTAATAGATAAAGAATTAATCGCTGGTATTAAAGTTGAGTTGGCTGGGAAAAAATATGACTCATCAATTCAAGGTAAATCTCTTGATATGAGACGAAAAGTTATGAAAAATAGAAAATAGGGTGATTTTATGCCACTAAAAATTAATGAAATATCAGATGTGATAAAAAAACAAATCCAAGAGTATGGTAAAGATCTTGTCATTCAAGAAGTTGGTACAGTTGCTAGCATTGGTGATGGTGTTGCCTTATTATTTGGTTTAGATAAAGCAATGATGGGAGAACTTTTAGTATTTAACGACAACACATATGGTATGGCTCTAAACCTAGAAGATGGAGCAGTTGGTGCTGTTGTTATGGGAGACGATGCAGAAATTAAGCAAGGGGACAAAGTTAAAAGAACGCAAAGAGTTGTTGAAACACCAGTTGGAGATGAACTATTAGGAAGAGTTCTTGATGGAATTGGAAATCCAATTGATGGGAATGGTCCATTAAAAAATAAAAAATTTGCACCAGTTGAAAAAATTGCATCAGGAGTTATGTCAAGAAAATCTGTTGATCAACCTTTAGAAACTGGAATCTTATCAATTGACTCAATTATTCCAATCGGAAAAGGTCAAAGGGAATTAATTATTGGTGATAGACAGACAGGAAAAACAGCTATTGCTATTGATACAATTATTAATCAAAAAGGAAAAAGCGTAAAATGTGTATATGTTGCGATTGGACAAAAAGAATCAACTGTTGCACAAGTTGTTGAAAAATTAAAACAAGCAGGAGCGATGGAATATACAACAGTTATATCTGCTTCTGCTAGTGAACCTGCACCAATGCAATATATTGCTCCTTATACTGGAGTTTCAATTGCCGAAGAATGAATGGCAAAGGGCGAAGATGTTTTAATTATTTACGATGACTTATCGAAACACGCAATTGCATATCGTACACTTGCACTTTTACTTAGAAGACCACCAGGTAGGGAAGCTTATCCTGGGGACGTATTCTACTTACACTCAAGATTGTTAGAAAGAGCTGCTAGAGTTAATGAAAAATTTGGTGGAGGAAGTATTACTGCTTTACCAATTATCGAAACTCAAGCTGGAGATATTTCAGCATATATTCCTACAAATGTTATTTCAATTACTGATGGACAAATTTTCTTATCAGAACAATTATTTAACTCAGGAATTAGACCTGCTGTTGATACAGGATTATCAGTTTCAAGGGTAGGAAGTGCTGCACAAATTAAAGCTGTTAAACAAATGGGTGGAACATTAAAATTAGAACTAGCCCAATATTATGAATTACAAGCATTTGCAAAATTTGGTAGTGATTTAGATGAATCTACAAAAGCAACATTAGACCATGGAGCAAAAATTGTTGAATTATTAAAACAAAGACAATATTCTCCAATTAGTCAAATTACTCAATCAATTATTTTATTAGCAATTAAAGATCGTTTAATTAAATGATTACCAGTTAGTGAAATGATGAACTTTAAAGCAGAATTACTAAAACACTTTAAATCAAATGACAAAGCAAAAGCATTAAAAAAACAATTATCAGAAGAAAAAGCTTATGACGAAGCTTTAACAAAAAAAGTTAGAGAAGAAATCGTTAAAGTTGTAAAAAACTGTGTATTAAATATTAAAGATTGAAAAGCAACAACTTATGGTTCTCAAGAAGAATGAGATAAGCTAAAATAATATGGCAAATTTAAGTGAGTTAAAAAATCAAATTGCTTCTGTTAAAGATATTGGAAAAATAACAGGAGCAATGGAACTTGTTGCTACTGCAAAATTAAAACGTATTTCAAAAAGAGTTGGAGATATTCATGCTTATATGGATGAAATTTATAATGTATTTGATTACATTGTTTCTCACTCTGAAGAATCAATTTACTTAAAAAAAGCAGATACACAAATTAATAAAACTTTGTGGGTTATAATCACTTCAAACTTAGGTTTATGTGGTGGATATAATGCAAACGTTTTTAAAGCAATCAAAGGCAAAATTGGTATTAATGATGAAGTAGTAGCAATCGGAAACAAAGCTGTAAGTTATTGTAATTCAAATAAATTAAATATTAGAAGAGCTGTTGTTGATGTTGATGTTAACTATACTAGTGATAGTGCAAACAATCTAGCTTCAGACTTATTAAGTTGATATTCACAAGGTGAAATTGATGCTATTAATGTTGTTTATACAAAATTTATTAACAATGTAACTTTTGAACCACACATTATTAATTTATTTCCAATTATTAAAAATGAAGAAAAAAGTGAAAAACATGAAGATATCTTGTTAGAACCAGATGCAGAAACTGTTTTAGCAACTGGAGTTGCACTTTATTTAAATACAATTATTTTTGGAACTATATTAGAATCACAACTTTCAGAACAAGCAAGTAGAAGAACAGCGATGGAAGCTGCAACAAAAAATGGAAAAGAGTTATCTGAATCTTTAAGTATTGCATACAACCGTAAAAGACAAGAAAACATTACACAAGAAATTAGTGAAATTGTTGGTGGGGCAAATGCTCAAAGTGATAATTAATATGGAGGAAATTATTTTATGAAAACAAGTTTAGGTAAAGTAGTTCAAGTCATGGGTCCAGTTGTGGACGTTCGCTTCAAGGAAAATGAAATGCCAGAATTATACAACACTGTTGAGTTAGATAATTCAGGTACAAAATTAGTTTTAGAAGTTGTTCAACACATTGGAGATGATCTTGTAAGAACTATTGCTATGGGACCAACTGAAGGTCTTGTCAGAGGAATGGATGCAAAAAACACAGGAGCACCAATTAGTGTGCCTGTTGGAAATGAAGTATTGGGAAGAATGTTTAATGTTCTTGGAGACCCAATCGATGAAAAACCACAAGTTGATTCTAAAAAAATGCCAATTCATAGAACTGCACCAAGTTATGATGAACTATCAACATCAGCTGAAATTTTAGAAACAGGAATTAAAGTTGTTGATTTAATGATGCCTTTCTCTAAGGGTGGAAAAATCGGATTATTTGGTGGAGCAGGAGTTGGAAAAACTGTTCTAGTTCAAGAGTTAATTAATAACGTTGCCAAAGCTCACGGGGGAATTTCAGTATTTGCTGGAGTTGGAGAACGTACAAGAGAAGGTAACGATTTATACTACGAAATGATTGATGCTGGAGTTATTGACAAAACTAGTTTAGTATTTGGTCAAATGAACGAGCCTCCAGGAGCAAGAATGAGAGTTGCTTTAACAGGTCTTACTATTGCTGAATATTTTAGAGATGAAAAAAATCAAGACGTGCTATTATTTATTGACAACATTTTTAGATTTACCCAAGCTGGATCAGAAGTTTCTGCCCTTTTAGGAAGAATGCCTTCTGCTGTTGGATATCAACCAACTTTAGCTACTGAAATGGGAGCTTTACAAGAAAGAATTACTTCAACTAAAAAAGGTTCAATTACTTCTGTTCAAGCAGTTTATGTTCCAGCCGATGATTTAACAGATCCAGCACCTGCAACAACATTTGCTCACTTAGATGCAAGGGTTGTTTTAGATAGATCAATTGCTGCATTAGGAATTTATCCGGCAATTGATCCATTATCATCAAGTTCAAGAATGTTAGATCCAGAAATCGTCGGAGAAGAACACTACTCAATTGCTTTAAAAGTTCAAGAAACATTGCAAAAATACAAAGAATTACAATCAATTATTGCTATTTTAGGTATGGATGAACTTTCAGAAGACGATAGAATTACTGTTAATAGAGCAAGAAAAATAAGAAACTTTATGTCTCAACCATTTACAGTTGGTGAAAAATTTACAGGACGTAGTGGAAAATATGTTAGTGTTCAAGACACAATAACTTCATTTAAAGCTATTTTAAATGGGGATTGCGATGATATTCCTGAAACTTTATTTATGTATGCAGGTTCAATTGAAGAAGTTATCGAAAGAAACAAAAGCGATAAAAAATAATTATGGAATTAAAACTAAAAGTAATTACTCCAAATGGAATATTTCTAAATTCAATAGAAGTAAATCATGTTGGAGTACAAACTATGGATGGGGATATGACAATATATGCTCATCATGCTGCAATTGTATCAACTTTAAATATTGGAATTGTTAAATATACTGATTCTAAAGGGAATTTGAAATATATTCATGTTCACAGAGGAATTTTACAAGTTAATAATAACGAGGTAAAAGTATTAACACCTTGATTGTATGAAGTTGATGAAAAAGGTAAAAGAATTGGACCTAGAACTTAATAAAAATATAACTTTATCTAAATAAGATAAAGTTTTTTTATTAAAAAAATTATTAAGTTTTAAAAATTATTTTACTTAAATAGTAGCAATTAACATTGCGTTATTTGTTAAATTTAAAAATTTCAAGTTTGCTTTATATTATTATTATCTTTATATTATTAATAAGGAGTTGTGATTATGGAAAATAAAAATTTAAAAACATATTTTTACATATTTAATATTTTTTATAATCTCAATGATTACGAAATAAGGGATTAATAGGAAAATTTAATTGTATCTATTAATAAGAGTTATAGTCCAAATTTGAATATAAAAAGTAAAGCATTTACATTAGTAGAAAGGGGTAAGTTTTATGAAATATTTATTGTCAATTTTATCATCATTATCAATTTCAACAACAGTTGTTGGAGCTACAACAATTAGTTTATTGCAAACAAATACATCTAATAAGGACAAAAATAACAATAATATTGAAAATCAAAATTCTGATGATCAAAATAAAGAAAAAGAAGAACCTAAACCAGAACCTAAAAAACTGGATTTAAATGAAGTTATTAAAATCAATAAAGTTGATAATTTAAAAATAATTTATGACAAATCTGTTGAAGATTTATTACTTACAGCTATTGCTGCTTTAAATCCCTCTTTACAAATGGATCAGGTTGAAATACATGATTTAAATACGGATATTGGAAGTGCATCAGTTGTTGCTAAAGACGATTCAAAACTATACAGTGGATATGCAGATATAAGTTTTTCTGTTTATAAATACAATAAAGTTAACTTTGTGTTAGAAAAAGATAATGTTGAATTAGCGCCATCTGGACCTACACAACAACAACTTATTAAAGTAACAAATTACAGTATTGATAATTGAGATAATCTAAATTATCCTGAAGTTTTTGGCTATGATAAAACATATTTAACAGTAAGTTTTGACAACAAAGCCGGAACAATAGTTTTAAAAGCGGTAGGAAATTATAAAAAACCGCCTGTAAGTGATTTAATTGTAACTGTAAAATCTAATGATTTAAGACCGGATAATGAAAAAATTATTAAAGTTAAATTAAAAGTTGAAAAAGTGGACTTTGAGTTAGATAAAAATGATATCAAATTAAATATCATGGATCAAACTGAACAAGTTATTAATGTTAAAAACTACGATCAATTAATTGATGATGTAAATAGACCAAATAAAATTCAAATTAATTCAAAAGATGTTGAAGCAAGATTTAGTGATGATCATAGAAAAATATATATAAAATCAACAGGAGTTTATGGAGAAAATGCTGAAGTAAAAGTAAGTTCTCCATGACATGTCGAAGTAATAAAAGTAACACTATATTATAATAGTATAAACGCTCAATACGATAGAAAAACACTTGAAATGCTTGTAAATAGCACAGAATATGTAAATATAACAAACTTCGATACATTAAAAATTGAGAAAAACATGCCATATCGTATTCAATCTTCAAATGAAAAAGCTATAACCGCTTATCTAGATAGAGTTAATAAACGTATTGTGATAAATAGTCATGATTTAGTTGACGAAAATGTTGTTTTAACTATTCGTTCAGATAATTTGAATAACTATCCAGATTATATTTATGTAAAAGTTAAAGCCAAAGATGCGCCTTTCAAATTGGATAGAAAAAATGTATCAATGAAGGTTTATGAAACAACATCAATTAAAATAACTAATCCAGATGAAGTAAGAGACTCTCCTAGAAACATTCCTTCTAAATTTATTTATACAAAAGATTATGCAAAAATTTGATATGACAAAGAAAATAGACAAATTCAAATTCAAGCATTTGATAAAACTGTAACTAATTTAACTGTAACTATTTCTTCAGAAATGGGATATTCAATGTCAATTAGTTTAACAATCATCATACCTCAAGTAAAATTCAAATTAGAAAAACCAAAAGATATGTATGTTGGTCAAACTCAGGAAGTAAATGTAACTAATTTCTATGAATTAGTTCATGAAAATAACTACCCTGTCAGATTTGAATATAGCAAACAAGGAGTTATTGAAGCTTCATTTAATAGTAGTAGTAAAAAAGTTGTTATAAGATCAATATCACAAAATGTATTTTGTAGAAACTTTAGTTTAACTGTTATATCAAAAGATGGAAAGTACAGAGAAACGTATCAGTTTGATGTTATAAAACAATTTAGTTTAAGCTCTTTAAATACTAATTTGGGTAATTTAAGTGATAGAAATACAACTAATATAGCAAATACTTTATATAACTTAAATTACAATATCGGACTAGATAAAGAAGTATTTCAAAGTCTTTCTATTGGAGATAATACATATACAAGAGCTACATTATATAATAATAGTTACTTATCTAAAAAGTGATTTACAGGGGACTCAATTTATGTTTATTATAGCGTTCCTCTAAAAGACAGTCCTAATTTTAATTCAGGATGAACACCTGAAGCTGTATCTAATAAAAATAAAGTGGAAACAAAAATATCAAATACTTATTATAAGGATTTTGATATACCATTAGATAAATTGCGAAGAGATTTTAAAGAAGTAAAGTTAACATTTTACACTAAATATGAATGAAGTAAAGAATATATTGGTACAGGAAGCTTTGGAAATAATATTGAACATCATAGCGAAGAAACAATTGCTGTTAATTATAATGTAAATTATAATCATAGTGCACAAGCATTTAAAAACGGAGTGTCAGATTTCCAATCTGGTAATACTTGGATTGAAATTAGAGCTGATTTCTATGCCGCAGTAAGATTTGAGAATTATAATTCAAATGCAAGAATGGTTGTAGATTTAACAATTACAAATTATGCATATAGAACAAATCCAGGATTCTGAAGTACTTATGAATGTGGAGTTCATGCATATATGGTTTTAAATGATTTTGAATTTATAAAATAACTCAATTATTTACCAATATAGGAAAAATAAATCATGTTTTTAAAAAATCTACTTTTAGTTTTAAATCTCGTTAAAATTAAAAAAATATTTTCTCCATAATTTGTATGGAGTTTTTTGTTATTTTTTATTAATATAATTGCAAAAATTATATCTTTTAAAGATCTAAGAAAAAAGTGTTTTAAATCTTGACTACAAACTTTATTAAAATAAGGTGTAAATAAAAAATATTTTCTAAGTTAAAAAATATAAAACGCAGATACATAAATAAAGAACACCATAAACTACATAAAATTATGTATCTAATTTTTATAGAGAGGTGATTTTATATGATAATAAGTTGTTTATTTTGTGTTGCAGAAAAAAGTAAATAATAGGTGCGTTTACAACTACACATATAAGACCTAAAAGTTAACTATAAATTCAGTAGCGAACAAACATTAATTATTTATGTTTGAATAAATTTTTATATATAAAAAGGTTTTTTTGGCCTAAATAAGAAAAAAGAGTTAAAAACCAAAAAATAAATAAAAAGTTATGTTTCGCTTATAAAATAAGAGTTGAATATTTATGAAAAGATATACAGATCAAAGAAAAAAAATCAAATAAATTAGGGGTTATAGAATGTATAAAGCATATCTTGTTAAAGTATAAAAAAATAATTAAATATTTAATTTTCTAAAACAAAAAAAGAGGAGCAAAAAAATATAGTATTATCATATTAATTAGGCTTTTAATCATTAATTTTAAAGCTTATTAACATTATTAGCAAATGCTATAAAAACTAATAAAAAAACACATGCTATGATTTATCTATAATCTAAGTTTTTTATGAAAAAGATTCAAAATACAGAACTCATCGTAAATGAGCAAAATAAAAATTATCATAAAATTTTGGTTTAATTAAAAAAAATTTTTTAGTTTTATGAAATCACAAATTTTAGTTCTTAACAATTGCTAATATAATTGCAAATGAAAAGTCTAAAATAAAAAACAAAGGCCTAATAAATACTGTTACTCATTTATTAAAAAATAAATAAAAAAATAAAAATGAACTTATAGAAAAGAATTATTAAAAAATTTTTTAAATATATCAATGTTTAAATGGAAAACAAAAAAATTACTTACTTGTTTTCATTATTATATTTTATATTATCTTGAATAACATATTTTAAAATGTGTAAACAAATGAATCACTTATTAATAGTAGGAAACTTGTAGCTAATAGATATGATTTTAAAAATAGCATTATCTATACGGGCATATTATCCTAATTTAGGAACTTAATTATAAAAAAGTTTTGCAAAAATCACAATATTATTTAAAGCATGAAAGAAAAATATGAATTTGAAAAAATTTTATAATAGAAGTATTTCTTAAAAGTATAAAACCAATTTATTATGAAGATGAAAGATTTAAGCTAAAAAATATTTTGTAATTGAAATAAAAGATGGCATATGAAATTATGCTAATAATAGAAAATCAACAAATTAAAAACTACTCCTAATAATATTTGCTGGTATTCTGTTAAAAAATATGTAGTTTAGCGTGACAGCTTAAGAAATATATAAGAAAAAAGCGACTAAATTATATATAAATCAGTTGCTTTACGGATGTTTATTTTATTTTGATAGTGTAGTAAGGTAGATACTTTTATTTTTTTATTTTTTTATTAATTTGTTTTATATCTATTATAGTTTCATTATTTATTCTTAAATCTAAGCGTTTCTTTCTCTCTTTTATTTGTAAATCTGCTCTTTTTTCAATGCTTTTTGTAAATGCTCAAATTTTTTCTTTTTTTAAAAATCCCATAAATCTGATGTAATTAATATTTAAAGGTTTAAAGTTAACTCTACCCAAATTTACATCTTTTAAAATTCTTGTAATTTTTTTGTTTAGTAGAACTTGTTCTTTGCATTCTTCCAATTTAACTCTATGCTCTCTACTAAAGTCGTTTAAATTTTTAAAAATATTTTCAACACAACCATATTTTTCTATTAATCTTGTTGCGGTGCTAAAATGCATTCCCTTAACACCTTTTATATTATCAGAATGATCACCCAGTAAACTTTTCATATCCGGTATTTGAGCTGGTTTACAACCAAACTTTTCATAAACTTCTTCGGCTGTAACAACTTCTTTTTTACATTTTTTAGACTGTTGTGAAATTACGTTAACATCCTGTGAAATTAATTGGTAAGTATCTTTATCATTAGAAATAATATCCACTTTATAACCTAGCTTAACAGCGATTCTCGCAATGGTACCCATAATGTCATCACCTTCAAAAGAGTCTTTTTCATATCAAGGAATGTTTGCGCTTGTTAAAAAATCTCTAACTTTTTGCATTTGAGGAATTAACTCACCTGGTGTATCTTTTCTTGTTGCTTTGTAAGCAGGGTATAGTTGTTTTCTTCAACAATCTTTTCCTACATCAAAAGTAACTATTATTGTATGGTATTCTTTTGAATCTATCATTTCTTGAATTTTAGCAATAAACACATAAACAGCATTTATTAAAACTCCCTCTCTATTTATTGCTAATTTTTTTCTTTTTAAAGATCCATAGTATCCTTTATGTAAAAGGTTGTATCCATCAATAATAACTATTTTCTTTTTTTCTTCCATAATTAATCCCTTCTAAAAATAATCTTGTTGTTGAAAAACAATTGTACAATGTTGTTTTAAAATCTCTAACTTATTTAAATCCTCAATTTTAAAAGTAAAAAAAACATCATCGTTCAAAAACTCTTGACTATATTCAACTTTTAAATTGTGTAATGTCAATTTTATATTTTTAATATTGCTTATATTAAATTTAATTTTTACTAAGTATAAGAGTTCAAGTGGTTTTATTTCTATCTCTTTTAAAAGCTGAATAGCACCATTGCTATATGCTCTTTGTAAACCACCAGTTCCAAGTTTAATACCACCATAATATCTAACACAAAAAATTATAACATTTGTTAAATTATTGATTTCGATTAATTTTAATAATGGTTCTCCAGCAGTTCCGGTTGGTTCTCCGTCATTGTTATAACCATATTTAATATTATTATTAGTCCCATAACGATAGGCTCAACAATTATGTTTAGCATCATTTCGTTTGTATTTTTCAATAAATCTTTCAAATTCGCTTCTATTACAAATTGTTGCAATATAGGTGATAAATTTTGACTTTTTAATAGTTTCTTCAAAAATATAAAACTTTTTTTCTTTGATTATATTCATATAAGTCACTTAGTCACCATTTATATTCTACATTTTTTTATTAAAAAAAGAAACTTTAATCAATATTTATTAACTTATTAATTAAAAAAGTATAATAAAAATTACAAATAAAATTAATACAATTGTTATATAATATTTTTGTTGCAATACTTTTATGGCAAAGAAGGGAAGCTACTTTTTAATGGCAAGAGATAGTAAATTAGTTAATAAATACGGTAAAATCGCAGACATAATAATACAAAACGAGCAAGCATATGCTCAGTTTACTGATGAACAATTAAAAAATAAGACTCAAGAATTTAAAGATCGTGTGGCAAATGGAGAAACTTTAGATAGTTTATTAGTTGAAGCTTATTCAGTTGTAAGGGAAGCTGCTTTTAGAGTATTGAAATTAAAAGCTTATAGAGTTCAATTAATTGGGGGAATTATTCTTCACGAAGGTGATATAGCAGAAATGAAAACTGGGGAAGGAAAAACGTTAACTGGTCTTTTTGCTGCTTATTTAAATGCATTAACTGGACAAGGTGTTCATGTTGTTACAGTTAATGAATATTTATCAAAAAGGGATAGTGAAATAAACGGACTTGTTTATAATTTTTTAGGTTTAACAGTTGGTCTAAATAGTAGAGATATTAGTAAATCAGATAAAAGAGAAGCTTATGCTCAAGACATAACATATACAACTAATGCAGAATTAGGATTTGATTATTTAAGAGATAATATGGTTTATAATTTTGAAGATAAAGTGCAAAGAAAATTAAATTTTGCAATTATTGATGAGGCTGACTCAGTATTGATTGATGAGGCTAGAACTCCACTTATTATTTCTGGAGGAAGCCAAAATAGAATTAATATGTATATGGCAGCAGACGCTTGTTCGAAAACTTTAAAAGAACCAGAAGATGTTGAAATTGATTTAGAATCAAAACAAGTTTATTTAACAGATTCAGGAATCAAAAAAGCACAAAAGTATTTTAGTATTGAAAACTTATTTGATTTTAGAAATACTGAAATTTTTCACTTAATCATGAACGCTTTAAAAGCAAACTTTACTTTCAAAAAAGAAATTGAATATACTGTACAAGATGGAGAAATTATTTTAATTGACCAATTTACAGGAAGAACTATGCCCGGTCGTGCTTATAGTGACGGATTACAACAAGCATTACAAGCAAAAGAAGGCGTAGAGATAGAAGAAGAAACTCAAACTCTTGCTACAATTACTTATCAAAATTTTTATCGTTTATACAATAAGCTTTCTGGTATGACAGGAACTGCAAAAACTGAAGAAGAAGAGTTTTTAAAAATATATAACACTAGAGTTATTGTTTGTCCAACAAATAAACCAGTTATTAGAAAAGATGAACCTGATTTAACTTTTGGTACAAAAAATGCAAAATTAAAAAGATTAGTTCATGATTTAAAAGAGTTAAATGAAATCGGAAGACCTGTTTTGATTGGTACAACTAGTGTTGAATCTTCAGAACAAGTTGCAAGATATTTAGAAAAAGCTGGACTAAAATTTGAAATGATTAATGCAAAAAACCACTTACGTGAAGCAGAAATTGTTGAAAAAGCTGGACAAGTTAAAGCTATTACATTAGCAACCAACATGGCTGGTCGTGGTACCGACATTAAACTAACTGATGAAACAAGAAAACTTGGTGGTTTATTTGTTATGGGAATCGAACGTAACGAAGCAAGACGTATTGACAATCAGCTAAGAGGACGTGCTGGTCGTCAAGGTGATCCAGGGACCTCAAGATTTTATATTTCAATGGAAGATGAATTGTTAATTCGTTTTACAGCTCCAAAAGTAAGACAATATTTCTTAAAACTAGGAGATGACCATATTAAATCAAAAATGTTTACAAAAGCCATTACAAATGCTCAAAAAAAATTAGAAGGTTTAAACTTTGATCAAAGAAAAAACGTTTTAGATTATGATAACATTTTATCTCAACAACGTGAAGCTATGTATTCTCAACGTGATGATATTTTACAACAAGAAGATTTAAAAGTAGTTCTTTCAAAATTCCAATACACTATTGCATTTGAAATAATTGAAGAGTGCTCAGAATTAGTAAGAGGAGAAAGAACTGTTAATGTGGAATTATTAATTAAAAGATTAAATACTCAATACATTGTAAAAGATTCATTAGAAGAAAAAGATTTAATAGGTTTAGAAAAACAACAAATGGCAAAAATAATTCAAAAACATATGATGGAATTATATTTACAAAAAGTTGAAGGAGTTCCTGAAAATGTTATTCACGAAATGGAAAGAAGAACTATTTTACAATCATTTGATAGATTTTGAACTCGTCATATTAACCTAAGCCAAAAATTAAGAAGTGGAATATATCTACAACAATATGCACAAAATAACCCTTTACATGAATATGTTGAACAATCAGCTAAACTATTCAACAAAATGAAAATTAACATCGCAACAGAAGCAGTTGATAGATTGTATCAATCATTTAATGGTGAAGGTAGTGTTGAAAATAGTTCTAGATCAAAAATTGATTTGGGGAGTTTAGGCTCAGATGATATTTCAATTCAAGTTGCACCACAACCTCAACCAAAAGAGCAAGTTATAAATGTTACAGAACAAGATATTGATAACATTTTAACTGAAATTGGAATTAAACCTGAAGACTTTTCTAGACCAAATGTGGAAAAAAGATTTGCTGAACTTAAAGAAGAGTTTAAAGACGATTCTCAAAAAATGAAAAAACTAGATGTTCAACAACATATTATTTCTGGATTAATGGATAAATTAGATGAAGTTGTAGATCAAAAAAGAAGACAAGCACTTGAACTTACTCAAGATGGTATTGATAAAATTGTTGAAAAGTTTGGTCTTAAAGGAAAATTATTTACAACACAAGAAGTTAAAGAAGCATTTGAAAGATTGTTACCAGAGCAAAATACGGAGGAATTAAAAAATCAACTTGATGTTGAAGCAAATATTTTAAATGCAATCGCAGAAGCTATTGAAAGAAAAGCAGAAGAAGATAAAAATGTTGGTGATAATAAAAACGAAGATAAATCTGGTGAATATGTTATGAAAGATAAAAAAGGTAATGTTGTTAAAAAAATTAAAACAAACCCAGATGGATCAATTAATGAAGATGAACTAGAAGACACAGAACAAGTTCAAACAAAAATTAAAATTGGATAATAAAAAATCTCTTAATAATTATTAAGAGATTTTTTTTCAAAATAAGGAGTGATAAATAATGGCTAATGATTTAATGATTAAAGAAAATATTAACAATTTGTTTAATAGTAATCTAGAGTTAATGGAATTTACAAAAAAAATAACACAGCAAAAAAATAAAATAATTATATTTTTAACTTTAGCAATATTTTTAACTTTATATTCTCCAATTCCAACTATTCTTATTTGGTTTAAGAGTTTTGAAAAAGTTTATATTAATATTCTAATAAGTGGTTTATTTCTTGCTTTAACAGTTTTTGGAGTTGTTTTATTTATAATGTCATTTTTGAAATATAAAGCTTTTAAAAAAGTTAATATTAAAACAAAATTGATCAACATTTTATTAAAAGATAATTTTTTAAATAATGTTTATAAAAGTTCATTTTATAAAAATATAAAAAATTGAAATATAAATGAGTTTCATTTAAATATCTTAAATGAAACAACTATTTTTAATAAAACTAAAACAAGTATAGAAAAAAATTATTTAGTTCCTCAAATAGAAAAAATAAAAAATTTAAATTGTATAAGTTTTATTTACAAGGACCATAAAGTAAAGTTTTATATTGATAATCCAATAAAATTTTTAAAAGAACAAGATAAAAATAAAGAAGATTATTTTAATAAAGATATTTATATTTCAAGTGCAATTATTTTAATAGATAATATCTTATTTAATAAAGAATATGATGATGTAATTCTTTATAACAAATCTTGAAAGAAAAACTTTTATAAAACAAACTATAATGACTTTGATAAAAAGTATTGCATAAACTTAAAGCAAGATGATGCAAGAGCAAAAAACTTTTTAAAAGAAGAGTATATTAAAGCTTGAGCAACTTTAAGTTATGATAAGTTATATTCGATAGGAGTGAAGAAAAATATTTACGCTAATATTTTTCAAGTTTCACAAGTGCAATATTTTAATCAAATTGGTTTAATAGACTTTGAAAATTTTATTACTATAAAAAACTTAAAAAACAAGCTAATAAAAAAAGTTCAACTTGATTTAAATATGCTAAGTAACTTATTTTCTTATTTGAAAATTTTTTACTAAATTTTAAAAATAAATTAAAATATATAAAAATTTAATTTGTTATGTTATTATCATTGAGCGTATAAATCAAACTAGGCAAAAGCCTAGTATTTTTACATAGGTGGTTTTTTATGATTAAAGAAAGAAGAAATTTTGAATTAGTAACTGAATATAGTCCAAGTGGAGATCAACCAAGAGCAATCCAGGGTTTATTAAAAGGATTAGAAAACAAAAGAAAACATCAAGTTCTATTGGGGGCAACTGGAACAGGAAAAACATTTACAATGGCAAACATTATAAAAAATATTAATAAGCAAACTTTAGTTTTAGCGCATAATAAAACTTTAGCGATGCAATTGTACATTGAGTTAAAAGAATTGTTTCCAAATAACCGAGTGGAGTATTTTGTTTCTAACTTTGATTTTTATCAACCTGAAGCGTATATTCCTTCAAGAGATTTATATATCGATAAAGATGCAAAAAGAAATAATGACTTAGAAATGATGAGACTTAGTGCAAAGAATGCATTAATAACTAGAACTGATACAATTGTTGTTGCATCAGTCGCTGCAATTTATGCGAGTCAAGATCCTCGTGAATATGGTGAAGTATTTTTTGAATTAAAAGTTGGACAAAAAATTTCTAAAAAAGAATTATTGTCTTTTTTAGTTAGAACAGGTTATATAAGAAATGATAATGCTCTTGCAATGGGAGAGTTTAGTGCAAAAGGAGATATAATTCAAATTGCTCCAAGTTGAACTGATTCATTTAATTTAAGAATATCAATGTATGGCGATGAAATTGAAGCACTAGATATAATGGATGTTTTAAATAACACAGTTAAAGATAAACTAAGAATGTTTACAATTTTTCCAGCAGCAGCTTATGTTACACAATGAGATAAATTAAAAAAAGCAATTGAAAATATTGGTAATGAATTAGAAGAGCGTGTTCAATATTTTTTAGACAAAGGAAAAATTTTAGAAGCAGATCGTTTAGCTAAAAGAACAAAATATGATATGGAAACCTTAGAAGAGTTTGGGGTATGTAGCGGGATTGAAAACTATTCTGCTCACTTAGACTTTAGACCTCCAGGAGTTACACCATTTACATTACTAGATTATTTTGAAAAAGATTTTTTGACAATTATTGATGAGTC
This sequence comes from Spiroplasma tabanidicola, assembly GCF_009730595.1. NCBI lineage: Bacteria > Bacillati > Mycoplasmatota > Mollicutes > Entomoplasmatales > Spiroplasmataceae > Spiroplasma > Spiroplasma tabanidicola. The sequence continues at coordinate 157,303 of NZ_CP046276.1, forward strand.
ACATATGATGATTCCTCAGGTTAGAGGAATGTTTAATACAGATAGAAGTAGAAAAGAAACTTTAGTTGAACATGGTTTTAGATTACCAAGCGCATTAGATAATCGCCCTTTAAACTTTGAAGAGTTTGTAAAAAAATTAAATAATGTAATTTATACTTCTGCAACTCCAGGAGATTATGAATTAGAATTAGCAAATCATGAATATGTTGAGCAGATTATTAGACCAACTGGTTTGATAGACCCAATTATCACAGTGTTGCCCACAACAAATCAAATTGAAGTCATCATCGATAACATCAATAAAGTAGTTGAAAAAAAACAAAAAGTTTTCATCACAGCTTTAACAATTAAACAATCAGAAGACATAACAAGTTTTTTACAAGGAAGAAATATTAGAGTTGCTTATCTTCACTCTGAGTTAAAAACTTTAGAACGTAATGAAGTTTTATCAGATTTAAGAAAAGGTGTTTATGATGTTATTGTTGGAGTTAACTTATTAAGAGAAGGTTTAGATATTCCTGAGGTTAGTTTAGTTTGTATTTTAGAGGCTGACAAACAAGGTTTTTTAAGAAACACAAGAAGTTTAATTCAAACAGTTGGTCGTGCTGCAAGAAACGTTGATGGAAGAGTTATATTTTTTGCAAACTCAATTTCACAAGCAATGAAAGAAGCTATGGAAGAAACGGAAAGAAGAAGAAATATACAAATCGCTTATAATAAAGAACATAACATTACTCCTAAAACTATTATTAAAAAAATTAGTGACTTTGGAATTATGGATTCTAAAATAAGAAGCGAAATAGATAAAATAAATAAATCTAAAAAAGATAAAGCAAAACAAAAAGAAAAGTTAATTGAAGGAATAAGAAAAGAAATGTTACAAGCTGCAAAAGAACAAAATTATGAAAAAGCAGCAGAGTTAAGAGATATTATTTTAGAAATTCAATCAGATTAGGAGAAAAAAAATGAGTTTAGATAAAATTATAGTTAAAGGGGCAAGAGAAAATAATTTAAAGAATGTTGACATCACTATTCCAAAAAATAAGTTAATTGTTTTTACAGGTTTATCAGGAAGTGGAAAATCATCCTTAGCGTTCAACACAATTTATGCAGAAGGAGAAAGAAGATACATTGAATCACTATCATCTTTTTCTAGACAATTTTTAAAATCAACTGAAAAACCAGATGTTGATGACATCGAAGGATTAAGTCCTGCAATTTCAATTGATCAAAAAACTACAAGTCATAACCCAAGATCAACAGTTGGAACGACAACTGAAATTCATGATCATTTAAGATTACTTTATGCAAATGTTGGTACACCTTATTGTATAAATGGACATGGTCCAATTAAAAGTCAATCATTAAAAGAAATAATTAACTCTATAAAAAAAATGACAAGTGACAATGAACAAATTTATATTTTGTCACCAGTTGTTAGAGATAAAAAAGGAACTCACAAAGATTTATTTTCAAGATTGCAAAGAGAAGGTTTTATTAGAGTTCAAGTTAATGGCGAAATAAAAACTTTAGATGAAGAAATTGAATTAGAACAAAATAAAAGACATGATATTGATATTGTTGTTGATCGTTTAGTTTATAAAGTAGAGGATGAAGATTTACAATCAAGATTATATTCTGCGATTGAAATTGGATTGACTTATTCAAATGGTATAATAAAAATAAACTATCCAAATAAAAATAACGAAACAAAACTATACTCAACAAAATATTCTTGTAGTGAATGTGGATTTATGATTCCAAATCTAGAACCAAACTTATTTTCATTTAATAAAAAAGTTGGAGCATGTGAAACTTGTTCTGGTTTAGGAATTAATCTAGAAGCTGATCCTAGTTTAATCATTCCTGATACAAGTTTATCAATTAAACAAGGTGGAATTTTATATTACAAAAATTTAGTAGGTACTCAAAACTTAGAATGACAAGAGTTTAAAATTTTGTGTGACTATTATTTAATTGATATGGATATGCCAATTAGCTCTTTAAGACAAAAACAAGTTGATGTAATTTTATACGGAAGTGATGAACCACTTGAAGTAACTTTAAACTCAACAAGTGGGAATGTTTTTAACAAAATGAATTATACAGAAGGTCTAGCAAACTTAATTGAAAGAAGATATTTAACAACTAAGTCAGAAGATAACAGAAAATTTTATGGTAAGTTTATGTCATCAAGAGTATGTAAAACTTGTAATGGAAAAAGATTAAATGAACTTGCATTATCTGTAAAATTAAACGGACTTAGCATTGCAGATTTTGTTGAGCTAACTATAGAAAATGAGTTAAATTTTTTATTAAATCTTGAATTAACAGATCAACAAAAACAAATTGCTTCATTAGTTTTAAATCAGCTTTTATCAAGAATAAGTTTCTTAAATGAAGTTGGATTAAATTATTTAACCTTAGCAAGAAGCGCAACAACTTTATCTGGAGGAGAGTCTCAAAGAATTAGACTTGCAAAACAATTAGGTTCAAAACTTTCAGGAGTTTTATATGTTTTAGATGAACCTTCGATTGGTTTACATCAAAAAGATAATGATAAACTTATTGCAACATTAAAAAAGCTTAGAGACTTGGGAAATACCTTAATTGTTGTAGAACATGATGAAGATACAATGAAGCATTCTGATTGAATTGTTGACATTGGACCTGGAGCTGGAGTTCATGGTGGAGAAGTAGTTGCACAAGGAAGTTATGATGATATTTGTAATGAACCAAGATCAATTACCGGACAATACTTATCAAAAAAATTATCAATACCTGTTCCAAAAAAAAGACGTGGTGGTAATGGTAAAAAACTAGAAATCATTCAAGCAAGTGAAAATAATTTAAAAAATATTGATGTAACTATTCCGTTAGGAAAGTTTGTAACTATAACAGGGGTTAGTGGAAGTGGTAAGTCTACATTAATGGAAGAAATTATTTATAAAGGTTTAAGAAAAGAAGTTGCAAAAGAATTGATACACCCAGGTAAATATAAAAAAATGAAAGGTACTGAAAACATAGATAAAATTATTTATGTTTCTCAAGATCCAATTGGAAAAACTCCAAGATCAAATCCTGCAACTTATACTTCAGTTTTTGATGATATCAGAGATTTATTCGCAGAAACTCCAGAAGCAAAAATGCGTGGATACAAAAAAGGAAGATTTAGTTTTAACGTTCCTGGCGGAAGATGTGACGCATGTCAAGGTGATGGAGTTGTTAGAGTTGATATGCAGTTTCTTGGTTATGTTGAAGTCATTTGTGAAGTTTGTGAAGGTAGAAGATATAACGAAGAAACTCTACAAGTTAAATATAAATCTAAAAATGTTTGAGATGTTTTATCTATGACAGTAAAAGAGGCTGCAGACTTTTTTGAAAATATTCCTAAAATAAAAGAAAAACTTGATACTATACTTGCAGTTGGACTCGGATATATTAAACTAGGACAAAATGCAACAACTTTGTCTGGTGGAGAAGCACAACGTGTTAAGCTGTCTACTTTCTTATTAAAAAAATCAACAGGCCAAACTTTATTTTTATTAGATGAACCAACAACAGGATTACATGTTGATGATGTAAATCGTTTAATAAAAGTTTTAAATATTTTAGTAGATCAAGGAAACACCGTTTTAACAATTGAACATAACTTAGACTTTATTAAAGTTTCGGATTATTTAATTGATTTAGGACCTGATGGAGGAATGGCTGGAGGGGAAATTCTTGCTACAGGAACTCCAGAACAAGTTGTATTAGCACAAAATAGTTACACAGCAAAATATCTAAGGGAGTACTTAAATGATTAATGTAGAAGAAGAAATTGTTCCGATGAGTTTGTTTTTCAAAAAACAATATAATTTAAAAAAACTATTAGCAGAACAAAAAAATCCACAAAATAATTTTAAAGTTATTAGTGTTGTTGGTACAAATGGTAAAGGATCAACTTCTAATTACATCTATAAAAACTTATACAAAAATAATAAAAGTGTAGGATTATTTTTTTCACCTGCATTTATTTATCACAATGAAAGAATACAAGTTAACAATCAATGAATAGAAGATGAAATTTTATTAAAAATCATTGAAGATAGTAAACCATTATTTGAAAAGTATGAGTTAACTTTTTTCGAAATATGAACTTATATAGCAATAGTTTATTTTAATTTAAAAAAAATTGAATTAGCAGTAGTTGAAGCTGGAATAGGTGGAATGAAAGATGCAACAAGTTTATTTGAAAATCAAATTGCAGTTTGCTTAACATCGATCGGATTTGATCATACAGATGTGTTAGGAAATAAAATAGAAAACATAATAGAAAACAAAATAAAGATTGTTAAAAACAATAATAAAATCTATACAACTATAAACAATTATAAGTATGATGATATTTTTAAATCTTTCGTAAGCAATGAAATTATTTACTGTGAACCAACAAATAATTTAACATACCAAAAGTATAATCAAGGAATAGCAAAAGAAGTCTTAAAGTTATTTAATATTCAGTTTGATGCAAATACTAATGTGCCTTTAGGAAGACAATCAGTTTTAAAGGAAGATCCTAACTTTATTATTGATGGATGTCATAACTTTAATGGAGCAGAAGAACTAGTTAAATCTATTAAAGATTTAGATAAGTATACTATTTTGTTTGCATCAAGCAAAGGTAGAGAAAACAGTGAAATGGTAGCGTTTTTAAAAAGTAAATGCAAAGAATTTTATGTAACTACTTTTGATCATTTTAAAGCCTGAGAGTTAAATCTTGTTAATGAAGATAATAAAGTTTATGATTGAAAACAGTTTTTAAATGATAATATTAATAAGGATATATTAGTGTGTGGTAGTTTATATTTCATACCATTAGTATATAGGTGATTTATGGGAGGTAAATAATGAGTAACTATTATATAATTACTAATGTTATTGGTTTTCTAGGTGTTGCCGCTTTATTTGTCGGAGCATTGGCTTTAGAAAAATTTACTTTTAAAAAAATTTCAGTTAGACATATCACAGTTATGGCAACTTTCGGAGCATCTAGTGTTGTTTTAACTAATTTGGTTGGATATAACATTCCTATTCTGGGAAATGTTAGATTAGCTTTTGGAGATTGAATTATCTTTTTACTAGGAATGATGTTTGGTCCGTTGTGTGGGGTAATATCTGCTATTGCGATTGATACAGTAGGAAATCTAATTCCTAATGCGTTTGGATATCATTCGGGTTATATGATGAACAAATCTATATTAGGAATTTGTGGAGCACTTGTTTTTATATCAAAAAAAGATAACTGAATTATTTTAAAAACAGCCTTGTTCTACGGAATTCCTTATACTTTACAAAGTTTATTATTTAATCAAATTTGAATGATGTCTTGAAAAGGAGAAGCTGCTTGATTAGATATAGTTCCCAAACTAATAAAGCTACCAATTACTTTACCTATTTATATAATAATTAGTTATAGTACTTTCAAAGTATTACAAAAACTACTGGATAGATGACAAACAGAAGATATATGATGTTTTAAAAATAGAAACATGCAAGTCTTAAGTTTAGAATTTGAATAATGGTTATGCCATTATTTTTTTCACAAAAGTTGATATAATAATTAAAGAAAAAAGGATATGGCTTATGAAATTTAAAAAAAGTTATTTTGAAAATAGTTATTGTAAAAATGCTTATAACTCTGCTCAAATTGAAGGGAACAAGTTATCAGCGGTAGTTTTTGAAAAAATTATTTTTCATTTTGACGAAAAAGAAATTTGAAGTGAAATTTATAAAGACTATTCAGTTGATTATAATCCGATTCTTGCGAAATGATATGAAGAAGCATGAGGTTTTAAAAGATCATATTCACTCTTGTATAAAACAATTCAAAATAATAGTCACGATAGACTAGATAAAAATTTAATAAAAGAGTTTCACTTAATCTTAATGGAGTTAGTTAGTAATTTTGAAAAAGAAAATAAAGGTAATTTTAGAAAAGCAAATGTACACATTTCAAATACCTGTGTAAAAAATTCATTTCCTGAGTATATTGAAAAAGATTTAGAAACAGTAATTGATATTTTTTATGAAATGAGAAAAAAAGTAAAGGATTTAGAAAGTAAAATTCAAGCTTTAGCATTTTTACATTGTGGTTTTGAAATCATTCATCCTTTTGCTGATGGCAATGGAAGAGTAGGAAGAATGATATTAACTTTAGAAGCGTTAAAAATGGGTTTGCCTCCAATTTCAATTGATTTTAAAAATAGAATTTTATACTATTTAGCATTACAAAAATCTAGTGGTACATCTAATCCTATTTCAAATTCAGTTATAGAAAGAATAAATATTGATAATCTAATAACAATGCAATCATTGCTGTATAAATCGATAAGGAAAGAACTAAAATTAAATGAAGATAGCGATGATGAAAAAGGATATATGGAATTTAAAAAAGTTGAACCTCATGACTTTAAAAAGGAAAATTGAGAAATTTTAGATAAAAAATATAATCAGTATATCTTAGATGAATCGATTGCTATTTTAGATTTTAAAAAAGTTGTTAAAAAAATGAGAGAAGAATGAACTAAAAAATATGGTTATACATTCAAAGATTAATTAAGTTATAATCTAGAAGTGAGGTATCTTTTATGAGAAAAATTACTGTTAGAAAAGTAGCCGCTAAACTAAACTTAGTAGTTTTGGCTGGTGAAAGTGGATTAGATAATTTTATTCAAGTTTATGGATTAAATCGTGCTGGATTAGAATTAACTGGAAATTTTGAAGAAGGGGAAAAAGCACATAGATTAATCTTGATGTCTACAAAAGAATATAATTATATAATGAAATTTAGTGATGAAGAAAGAAAAGTTAGATACGAAAAACTTTTAAACAAACATATTCCAGGAGTTATTTTAACTAAAAAGTTTGATGATCCTATTTTTGTACAAGTAGGTCACTGTCTTGGAATTCCAATTTTACAAACACAAGCCGAATCTACAAGTGATTTTTCAAAAGATGTTTTAGACTTATTAGATGATTATTTTGCACCAACTACAGAATTACATGCTTCTTTTATAAATATTTTTGGACAAGGTACTTTATTGACTGGAGAATCTGGAATAGGTAAATCTGAGTTAGCGCTTGAGTTAGTTAAAGCAAACCACTTATTTGTTGGAGATGATAGAATTGTTGTGACAAAAAAAGCCGGAGCACTTTATGGTAAGTCGCATCCAATTTTAAAAAACTTAGTTGAAGTAAGAGGAATCGGAATTATTGATGTTGCAAAAACTAATGGTTATAAAGTTATAATGGAACAATCAACAGTTGATTTAATTATTGAATTGTCAATTTTTAAAAAAGATGGAGTAGATGATTCTGAAAGATTAGGACATGATTTTAATACTAAAAATATTTTAGGAATGGAAATTCCATATATAAAAATACCTGTATCTTCAGGAAGAAATATACAAAATATTGTTGAAACAGCTGTATCTAAATTAAAAATTAAAAATAGTGGCCTTTATAAAGATGATGCAGATTTATTAACAGAAAGAATGAGAGATTTTTCAGATGATGAATAGTTTTGCCTATGATAATCCATTATGAAATGCTTGAGTAACAGGACAAGGAGAAGGAGATAATCTTTCTTTTTTATACTCAACTTTTTTAGTAATAGGTACATTTGTTACTTTAATTGCAACTTTTATAACAATTAAATTAAGAAAAATTCCTATGCAAGAATTGATTCATGCAACTTATATTGTTATTGGTTGTGGTGTTTTAGGGGGATCAATTTTTGGAAAACTAGGTACAGGAGTTCCTTTATATAGAGTTGTGTTTATTTGAGAACCAGGAATGAGCTTTTTTGGAGCTTTTTTATGTGGTTTTGTTGGAGGTTTTGCTTTTTTATATGCAAAAAGACATAACAAAAAAATCTCAATTTATGCATATGCTGATTGTATTGTTCCTAATGTATTATTAGGTCAAGCAATTGGAAGATGAGGAAACTTATTTAATCATGAAATTTTAGGTAGAACAACTTCTGTGGAAAAATTACAGTGACTGCCTTCATGAATTTGACAAAGATTATTTTATTATGTAGATCCAGCAACAGGAATGGAAGCAAAAGATTTAGTTTATAAAGAACCATTATTTTTATATGAAATGTTTGGAACTTTAATAAGTTGAGTTGTTATTGTTTTTGTGATTCAAAATTTAGGTAAATGATTTAGTAAAAAACCTTGAATAGTTGACCCTCAAGCATTTCCAATAAAACATCCAATTAAATTAAACCAAATAAAAAATGTTGATACATATATTGATATTAAATATAAACAAGTTTATATAAAGGGAGAAGAGTTATATAAAATGTCTAAAAGACAAGCCTGATTAAAAGCATATTTTGCTTATCAAGCTGATTTAATTGAAGCAAATAAAGCGCAAAAAGTTATTGATGATCATAAAAGTATTTATTTAAAAGCAACAGAGCGATATAAGGTTTTAAAAACAAAATTAAAAGAAGAAATTACAAAAATTGAATATAAATATAAAAATAATAAAATCGATAAAAATGAATTATTAAAACAAAAAAAAGAACTTGCAGCAAAGTTTAAAAATGATAGCGAAAAATCAAGAAGCGAAAAATCAAGATTAAAATCATTTTTTACTTTAAATAGTGAAAAATTATATGAAATAAACAATCCTAATAAATATTTTGTAATTAAATCAGGAGTAATGTCTTCAAGTTATATTATAATTATTGCATTGATTAGAATTATTCTTGACTCATTTAGAACTAATTATGAACTCGCATTTAAATGAAGCCCTGTATTTAACTACTTATCTCTAAGTGGAATTATGTTTCTTGGAATAATCTTTTTAGTAATATCTCAATTTATAGCGCCAAAAAAATGGAGAGAGGAAGGCTGATTATATGAAAAATCCTATTAATAATGATTATGATGTAATTATTGCTGGAGCAGGTCCTGCTGGATTGACTGCTTCAATTTATGCTGTTAGATCTGGAATGAAGGCTGTTGTTTTAGAAAAAGAATTACCTGGAGGAAAAGTTGGGAAGACAGGGGAAATAGAAAATTATCCAGGTTTCGATAAAATTGAAGGTCCTGAATTAGCTTTTAAATTTGTAGATCAAGCAATAAAATTAGGAGCAAACATTGAATACTCTGGATTGAAATCATACAAAAAAGAAGGAAATTCATTTATTGTTCAATTAACTAATGGAAAAACTATAACAGGAACAACTTTAATTTTAGCAACTGGTACAAAAGAAAGGCTATTAAATGTGCCAGGAGAAAAAGAGTTATATGGTAAAGGTGTATCGTACTGTGCGGTTTGTGATGGAGCTAATTTTAAAAATGAAGTTGTAGCAGTTGTTGGAGGAGGATATTCAGCAGTTGAAGAATCTATTTTCTTATCAAGATTAGTTTCAAAAGTACATCTAATTCATAGAAGTCAAAAGTTTAGAGTTGACCAAAAACTTCTAGATAAATTAAAAGCAAATGAAAAAGTAGAATTACATTTAGATAGTGTTGTAAAATCAATTAATGGTCAAAACTCTGTTGAAGGTGTGACAATTCAAAGTCTTTTAGATAATAGTGAAAAAAGCATTGGTATTAAAGCAATATTTCCTTTTATCGGTCAAAATCCTGTTACAGAATTCATTGAACAAACTACAATTTTAGATGAAAATAAACATATTGTAGGTGATGAAAATATGAAAACAACAATTGAAGGTTTATTTGTAGCAGGAGATGTAAGACGTTCCCCATTAAAACAAATAGCAACAGCGGTTTCAGATGGAGCTTTAGCAGGTCAAAATGCAGTTAAATATATTGAAAACCTTGATTAATTTCAAGGTTTTTGTTTTTTGTGATAAAATTTAAAAGTTAGAGGTGATTTATTAATGGAAAAATGAGAGGACAAGTGATTTAGTCCATACGACGCAAATTGATCTGTTAAAAGTGACTATGGACCATTACACATGTACGCATTTTTTATAACTACTGGAGTTATTGTTGCAATTGCACTTGCTGCTTTTCGGTTATGAAGAAGAAGACTGCCAGCACAAGAGATGTTAATAGCAGCAGTTTTTATAGTTCCTTGCGGACTATTTGGAGGAAGCTTCTTTGGTAAGCTTAATGCCAGTGGAGATGATTGATTAAATGGAGAAGGATTCTTTAAATTGTTTGCATTTTGAGAACCAGGAATGTCAATTCACGGAGCTATATTATTTGGAACAATATCTGCATTTTTAATTCTTTATTTTTTAAGAAAAAAACGTAAAATTTCATTATTTACTTATGGAGATTGTATTGCTCCAGGCATTTTGATTAGTCAATCAGTTGGTAGATGAGGGAACTTTTTTAACCATGAATTATTTGGTAGACCTTTAGGTATATATGGTGGAGTAAATTTACCAAAATGATTACAAGATAATTTAACTTATACTTATAATGGACCATCTGGAAATGTTTTAAATGGTGTTACGCTTGAAAATGGGCAACATTATGTGATGCAACCATTATTTTTATATGAATCAGTTGGATTTTTAATAGTGTATTTATGCATTGTTTTAATCATTCCTGGAATTGGAAAATGAATTGGCAAAAAACCTTGAAAAGTAGAACCAAATCAATTCCAATTAAGCTGAAAAGAATCATGAAAAGCACCATTTACTTTCAATAAAGACTCAATTGATAACACTTATTTTGAAATTTGAAGAAATGCTTTTTATACAAAAGTAGAAAAATCAAGAGTAAATTGATATGAACAAGAAAAAAGTAAAATTACAACAAAAAATATTGTGGCAAAAAAATGAAAAGAAGGGCTTTTATTAGATAAAGCTAATAACCCACATGGATATAAATGTGCAAGAGCAGGTGTACAACTTGGAGCATATTTTTTAGGATGAAATATTATAAGATTTTATGTCGAGACAAACAGAAGTGAAGAAGGTTTATTTGTTATGCATAAACCAGAACTTTCACTTGCATTAGTTGCAATTACTGGAATTGTTGGAGTAATAATAATGATATATGCTCAATTTATTGGACCATATTTATTTAGAACTCCAGGATATATTTATGAAAAACCTTATTTCTTTACAAGAGAAGTACTAGAAAAAGATAACAAAATCGCAGATCGAAAAATTAAAAATAGCGTGGTAAAAATGAGTGAGCAATTAGCAATAGAGGCTGAAAGAAAACAACAAGCAAAAGTACAAACTCAAATGAAAAATCAAGATTCTAAAAAAAGAGAAGTTAATAAATCAACTTATGTTAAACATCCAAGTAGAAGAATGCAAATTCAAAGCAAGCGTGCAAAACATCAAAATATCAAAACTCAAGGACTAAATCGAAAAAAAAAATAATTTAATATATTAAGAAGGTGATGCAATGTCTTTTGCAACAACTGTTAAAGAAGAAATACTTGATCATAACTTTGATAAAGAACAAGCAATTATGTTGCTGTCTGGATTTATAAAATATAATGGAGAATTAATTTATACTTTATCAGGTTTTTCTTTGCGTCTCCATTCAAAATCAAATCATGTAATACGAAAAATTTATGAGTTACTAAAAATAGTATATAGTGGAAATATAGAAATATCTATTATTCAAACTCAAATATTAAAAAAAGATAAAGTTTATCAACTTTTATTGACTGACAACGTGATACACTTTTTAAGTAAATATAACTTATATGATATTGATAAAAGTGCTAAAATTATAAAGATTAGTTTAAACGAGGATTTCGATAATAGCTTGGTACGCGCATATATCTCTGGGGTTTTTATTGCCGTTGGCAGCGTCAATAATCCAGATACCGTTAACTATCATCTAGAACTCCAATTCAAAGAAGAAGAATCTGCTATTTATATTAGAGATCTTCTTAATAAATTTGAATTTGGTTTTAAAGTAATCACAAGAAAAAGCAATTATATCTGCTATGTTAAAAGATGTTTAGTTGTTTCTGATTTTTTAAAGTTTATAGATGCTCCTGAAGCAGTTTTAAAGTTTGAAAATACACGTATATCAAGAGACTTTACAAATAATGTTAATCGTATCAATAATATTGATGTTTATAACATTAAAAAAACATCCAAGACTAGTGATAAACAAATTTCACAAATAGAAGCAATTCAAAAGAATAATCTATTTAGTGAATTGTCAGATAAGGCTCAAAAATTGGCCAACATACGTTTGGTTCACCCGGATGCATCATTTAGTCGCTTAGAAGAACTTATGAATGATGAAGGTATTAGTATTACTAAATCTGGTATTAGCAATTTATTTAAAATAATTGCAAAACTATCGGAAAGCATAGGTGAAATTTATGAAAAGTAACGATGTAATAGCTATTTTTAGTCAAAACATGAAAGAGTTAAGAGTGCAAAAAGGCTTAACTCAAGAAGAACTAAGTTTTAAAGCAGGTATCCACAGAAACTATATATCTGATACAGAGCGTGGTCGCAGAAATGTATCACTAAAAGCTGTGGAAAAAATAGCAGCTGGACTTGGAGTTACAATCCAAGAACTATTTAATAATAGTACTATTACTAAATAAATAAAAAATATGCAATACGTGTTTGCATATTTTTTTTAGCTTTTTTCTTTTGATGCTTCAAAACATTTAATTAATATATCTTTAAAGTTATTATGTATTAAAACATTATGACCAGCTTCAGTTGGACCACCAGGAACTATTATTTTATTTATTAAATCATCTAATTTATATTCTTCACTTAAAGCAAAATTAGTTGTCGCTACAATTGTATCTTTAATAAATTCATTTGCTTGTTTTAGATCATAACCACACTCTTTTGCAAATTCTTTAAACCCATTTATAAATTCATAAATAAAAGCAGGTGCACAACCTGTAAGTGCAACAAACCCTGAAAAATTACTTTCCTCAAGCTCATATGCTTTTCCAAAATACTTAATAATATCAATTCCTATATTTATTAAGTTTTTATTAACTCCATAAGTAACATAACCTGTTGATGATTTGCATTCGCTTGCATTCATATTAGGCATAATTCTTACAATGTTTATATTATTTTCAAAATTTAATTTTATAGTATCAATTGTATAAGCATTCAACATTGATATTATTAACTTATTTTTTTGATCATTTAATTTAAAAGTTTTAAAAAAATTTTTTGCGTCACTCGGTCTAAAACCAAGTATAAATATGTCAAACTGATTAAAATTAATTACTTGTTTGTAATCTAAATAATTACATTTATATAAATTTGCTAAGTTTTGTGATTTTTGCTCGTTTCTATTTAATATAAACATTTTATATTTTGTTTTTTCTAGTTTAATCGATAAAGCTTTTAAAATAGCTTCACCCATATGACCAGTACCAATCATAAGTATTTTTTTCATACTAAAATTATAAAATAAAAAAAAAGAAAAAAAAAGCTATTAATTAGTCATATATCATTATTTTTGTCATTTCATCAATTTCTGGATTGATTATAAGATCTGCATAATTAGAATATAAAATATAAGTCTTAAAACCTTTAGACTTTAAGGTCCTATATATATTTAAATCACTTCGGTAGTTACTGTTAATTAGTAAAATTTTTTTATGTTTTTCTAATTTTTTATAGTAGTTATAGTTAAAAGTCATAACTGGTATATTAATAGTATTTTTTATATGATTACTTGCATAAACAAGTGGACCTCTTATATCTACTACTTGTCATTTATTATTTTTTAAAATTTTTAATAATTTATTTGCTGTTTTTACTTTATACTTTTTTTTAAAAGCATTTGAAGCAAATACCTTGCTTATAAATTTAAATACATAATCTAATCATTGCATGCTATCACCTTTAAAAATTATATTATAATTTGATTAAATTAAAACTTTTTAGCAAAAAAATAAATAGGAGAAATCAAGATGTTTAATAATATTATAAAACCTTTTAGACTAAAAAAAGGTGATAGCATTGCAATAGTAAGTTTATCAAATGGAATATTAGGAGAAGATTTTTGTAAATATCAACTTGAAATTGGAACTAAAAGATTAGAAGAGTTTGGATTAAAAGTAAAGTTTATGAATAATACTTTAAAAGGTGAAGAATATATAAAAAGTAATCCACAAAAAAGGGCAGAGGATTTAAAACAAGCATTTTTAGATAAAGATGTAAAAATAATTATGTCAGCTATTGGGGGAGATGACAGTTATAAGATAATACCTTACTTGATGAATGATGAATTTAAATCGATAGTACAAAATAATCCAAAAATATTTATAGGATATTCAGACACAACTAATATACATTTATTTTTAACTAAATTAGGGGTTTCTACAATTTATGGTCATGCTTTTTTAACAGATATTGCAGAATTAGACACAAGAATGCTAGAATATACTAAGAAATCTTTTTTATCATTATTTGAAAATTTCGAAAGTTATGAGATTCTTTCTTCAAACACTTGGTTTGAAGAAAGAAAATCTTTTGATAAATCTGAGTATAAACAACCAAGAGTAGAACATATAGAAAAAGTTGGATATGAGTTTATCAATTTCAAAAAACCTTTAGAAGGAATTTTATATGGAGGTTGTTTAGAAAGTTTTTACTCAATTTTTACAAGCGATCGATATAATGATCAAACAGAGGTTTTTGAAAAATATAATATTCTACCAACTCTTGATGAATGAAAAAAAATTGTTTTATTTTTAGAAACTAGTGAAGAAAAACCAAATGAGATTACTTTTAAAAACATGTTAAAAGAATTTGAAAAAAGAGATATTTTAAAAAACGTAAAATGCTTAATTTTGGGAAAACCTCAAGATAATATATATTATGATGAATATAAAAAAATACTTTTAAAATACTCTCAAAAATATAATTTACCAATAGTTTTAAATATTAATTTTGGTCATAGTTACCCAAAAAATATTATTCCTTATGCAATTAATGTAAAATTAGATAATTATAGTAAAATAATAAAAGCAATAGAAAGAATTTTAAAATCTTAAGCATAGGTTTTAAAAAGGATTTAAAAATGAAAAATATTAGCAAAAGCACTAACAATGACGATGTTCTTAAATACGATAAAATGATTTCAAGATTTTCAGTTGCAATTATTGTAATTGGAGCTTTTGTATTATTACAAGAAATTTGAACACTATATTTTATTGTAAAATTTAGTTTTAAATATGGAATTTGACCTGTTATTTATGCAATGTTTGAATTAAACCAAATAAAATATCTCATAATAGTTCATGTTTTATTTTTTGCTAGTGGATTTTTTGCAATAATATTTGCGTCAATAATTCATAGAAGGTTAGCTGCTAGAAAAGAAGGAAAAATAGTTTATACAAAAGGAATTTTTGTAATGACAATTATAAGTATTTTTTTATGTTTCGGAATACTTTATTTTGCTTATTGAATAGTTTTGTTAGTAAGACAAAATAGATATAAAGGTATTGAGTCAAATGATCAAAAAGAGTCTGACTATTTAGAAAGCAAGATATTTGGTAGTCGAGAAACTGAAAATATATAAAATAACTTTTACATTATAAAAATTGTTTATTTGATATAAACAATTTTTTTTGTTATCCTATAAACTAGGAGGTAAATATAATGAAAAAATTACTTGGATTCTTGAGTGCGGTTTTAGTATCAACTCAAGTATCAGCAGCAACCATTGGATGTTCTCCAGTGAACTCACACAGAAATAAACCAGTTGATTTTCAAAATCCTGATGCTGATGGTGGAACAAATGATTCTACTGCTAGCAATCTAATGAGTACAAGAAAAATGAACTGAGGAAGTATTTTAACAAAAGATTATACAAATACAAGTTCAAGCAAAGCTAGTTATATGAGCTTAAATGGAAAGAGTATTTCAAGTAGAAGTTTAGTAAATGTAGCTCAAGCAGCAGTTCCTGATTCAGATAAACAAATTTCAACTTTAGCAACAAGAGATTTAGTTTCAAATAGATTAGCTAATAAAACTCTATCATTCAATCCATATACAGACATTGGAATTGTAGAAGACAGCACTGAATATTTACTAAAAAATAAAGGTTTAGGTTCTTCTTACAGAGATGATGTAAAATTTGAAAAAAATGCAGATTTAGTAAATAATAAATATAATGATTTAGGATATCTATGAAAAAATAGTGGCCTTTTTAATCAAAATGAAGATGGAATTACACTTGGGTTTATGCAAAACGCAAGCGATGAAAGTGAATTAGTGCCAATGTGAGACGCAGCACCTAATTTAACTTCTAATGAGTCAGCAAAATGATTTCAAGACAGATGAGATAAATGAGTAAAAGAAGAATTGGATACTAAAAAAGTAACTATCTCATTTGGACCTTTTGCAAATTCATTTTGACATGAAGCATACAAAAATAACTATACAGAAGAACAATTAGCAGATAAATTAGCTGAAATATCAACAAAGTATGGAACAAAAAAATTTGACTTTTATTTTGCGGCCCCTTATTTAACTAATACAGGAAGTTATGCAGATTCACAAAGATTATTAGCAGGTGCGCTAAAAATATTACTAGAAAGAGATAATGAATTTGATTTAAGATTATCATTAGTTGTTTCAACAAAGAGTGGTATTTCAAGTGTAATAGCTAGTCAAGGCGGATGAAATGGAGATATAAGTTTAATTGGAAGCGAAGAGTTTCCATTGTACATGTTTACAAAATTTTTAGGGATGAATTTTAGACTTAATTTAGTTCTACCTTATTTAACTTGATCTGATTTCAACACATCTCAATTAAAAGATAAAGAGAATTGAGAAGAACAAATAATGGAATTAGCAATTACTAATACAGAAAATACTTGAAAAACTATCAATCAAAGAGTTAACGGTTCAAATGCCATAAAAATAGATAACGCTTACAGTAGAATGGCTATTACACCTTGAATTGGAAGAAGAGCTGAAAAAGCAATTTATGACTTTAATGCAAAGGATGCAGAAAAGTTAAGAGTATTTGCAAAAGCTAAAAAAATTGGTCAAATTTCAATGTTTTATTTAACAAGAGATTACCCTTCATTATTTGAAAGTAACGGATTAAACGAAGATGCATTAGCTGATAAAAACCCAATCGATCAAAATATAAGATCTGGAAGCGGATATGAGAAATTTACATATGCAAAAGTCTTAACAGGAAAATTATCAGGTACAAGTATACCAGAAGAAGCTACAGGTGAAAATGTTAAATCACTATCTGGTTTTATGGATTATGATAGAGATATTCGTCAAAATACTTCATTAGATGAAATACAAAAACAACAAGGAGCAAGTGGTTGAGATGGTGTAACTGGGGGGAATGAAAATCAATGAAGTGAAGGTCAACCTTCAACAAATGATGGAAACGTTATCGCTCCAACTACTCCAACTGTTTCATCTAAAAACAACTATGTAAGTTGAGAAGATGCTAACCCAAACAGAACTAAAAATGTTACTGAAAAAGCAAAAGAAAATGGTCAAACATATTTCTCACCTTACTTAGATGCTGGATTATATGAAGGAAATAATGTGGATGATATTGTAAAACAAACTGGATTAAATCACTTAACATTAGCATTTGTTCAACAAGTAAATGCACACAATAATAACATTGATTTATCGGTAGCTGGAATTGAAAATAAAGGTGAAGGATATAATTGATGAAAAGAATCAGTATTTTATCAAAAAGCTTTATTACCATTAATTAATTCAAATAATTTTGGAAATATTAAAGTTGCATATGGTGGTGCTACAACTGGTGGATATATTGAAAAAAATCCATGAAACTTAGCATATAAATTAGCTGGAGGAGATATTAATCAAGCAAGTAGTTTACTACAAACAGCTCTTGAAAATTACAATAAAGACTTAGCTGATTTTGCTAGTCAAAAAAGTGGCAAATCATTATCAACACCAAAAAATATTGACTTTGATATTGAAGGAGAAGCTCAACATGATACAACAGGAAATCAAGTATTAGCAAAAACTTTAGCTAATATGAAAAAACAAGATAAATCATGAAACTTCTCAGTTACACTTCCTGTTTTACCATCAGGTTTAACAAGAGATGGATATGCAGTTATGGATACTTTTGTAAAAGCTTACAAAGAAGCGGGATTAAGTTATAATGAAGTTCCTGTAGTTAACTTAATGTTAATGGATTATGGAGATCCAATTTATATTGCAGCTAAAAATGCTGGAAAAACAAATTACGATCTTGCAGTTGAAGCAATTGAAAATACAAAAGAAAATCTTGCAAAATCAATCTTAAATAATTACAAAAAAAGTTCTATTAATAATGGAGAAGTTTACAACCTAATTGGTGCAACACCAATGATAGGGGTAAACGATACAGTTGCTGGAGTATTTACATTAGAAGATGCAAAAGACTTATACAACTGAGCTCAAAATAATGGAATTTCATACATTGGAATGTGATCAATGAACGATGATAGAGGAAAAATTAGCAATATTTCTAGACCAAAATCACTAGTAAGTCACGGACTGGGTTATTTAGGTGAATATGACTTCGCAAAAGCATTTAATGGATCATGAGATGATGGTGTTAAAACACCTAAGAAAAAAGCTTAATTATAAAAATTACCTTAATAGGTAATTTTTTTTATTTATATAGGCTGCATTTTTTAGTCTAGAAGTTCGTAGTTAATTAGCAATAGAAAATTTAGTTTATGTATACCAAAATTTTATTTTTGACCTGCACATATTTTTTTAAACTATGCAGTTTTTGCAATAATATTTTGCTCAACTATTATTAAAATAATTCATGAAATTAAAAAAGCAATTATTATTAAAGGTATGAGACTATTTACTATATTTATTCATTGATTTTTAAAACAAAAAAACAAAATAAATTTTGAGTCAAAAATTAAACATTAAAGGTCAATTAAATACTTGATAAAAAACTATTAGAACATAAAGATATTTAAAATAATATAAACTTATACATATTATTTTAAATATTGTTGTAAAACTCAGCATATTAGTTTAGAATATTATAGTAAGGTTTAAACTATTAAATAAGAATTGGAGGCGAAAAATGATGCTTGAAATGTTCGCAAGTTCTTCTGAAAGATTGCTGGGTAATAGAGTCATTTTTGCGTTTGAAATATTAGCATTAATAATATCTGTTATGATGATAACAATTGGTATGATTCAAAACAAAACTTCTCAAACTGGATTAAGTGCTCTTAACGGGGGAAATGACGAGTTATTCTCTAACTCAAAAGAAAGAGGTTTAGATAAAACTTTATCAATATGAATGTTTAGTCTAGGAATAATTGTTTTTGTTTGTACAATAGCTATTGGTGTAATAACACATGTTGTACTTGTCGAGCCGCAATCTGCTTCTTAATCTTTTTATTTGTAGTTAGAAGGTTGGTAAAATAAATGAATGACCAGGTTTTAGCAATTATAAAAGAAAAAGAAATACTTCACTTAAATGACATAATTAAATTAATAAATGTTGATCAAGAATTAATCACAAATTCTTTAAAAGAATTACAGTATGACTACAAAATTGGATGATCAAAAGATAATGTAGTTTATTTTATCGGACAAAAATATAGAGTCGGATCTTTAAGAATAAATGATCGTGGTTTTGGTTTTGTTAAAGATTTAAATGATCTTGAACAAGATTTTTTTGTACCTCCAGATGCTTTAAAAGGAGCTATTACAACTGATGAAGTTGTTTTTAGTGTATACAAAGAAGATGATAATCGTTATAGAGCAGTAATTGAAGATGTATCTTTAAGAACAAAAACAAATCTAGTTGGAGAAATTCGTCCATCAAGAGATGGCAGATTTTTAGATTTCCATGCAAATGAACCAGGATTTAAAAATTATCGTATTGTAATGGTTAATGCAAAAGACTTTCAACTTAAAAAAGACTTAATAATAAAAGTAAAAATTTTATATGTTAAAGAAAAAAAGTTATTTACAAAAATTCAAAAAGTAATTGGAGATGCTAATAAAGCTGTCGATAGAATAATTTCAATCGCTTATGAATTTGATATTAATCCTGATTTTAATAGACAAACTTTAGATAATGCAGAACTTGTTGCAAAACCAATTGATTATAATGATCCAAAAGTTAGTAGAAGAAAAAATTTAATTACAAACAAAAATTTAGTAACAATTGATGGAGTTGACTCTAAGGATTTGGATGATGCTATTTATGTTGAAAAAACAAATTATGGTTATAAATTATTTGTTGCAATTGCTGATGTAAGTTATTATGTAAAACCATTTTCTCCATTAGATAACTCTGCTTTATTTAGAGGAAACTCAGTTTATCTTGCTAATAAAGTAATTCCAATGTTACCTGAAAAACTATCAAATGGAGTTTGTTCTTTAAATCCAAATGAAGATAAATTATGTATGGTTTCAGAAATGGATTTTGATAATAACGGAAAAATGAAAAGTAAAAAAGTTTATGAATCAATTATGAACTCAAAAGCAAGATTGACTTATTCAGAAGTAAATGAATTATATGAAAAAAACATAAGCTCAAGAAGTCAAGAAATTATTGATATGCTGTTTATAGCCAAGGAATTACATGAGTTAATAGATAAAGAAAGAACTTCAAGAGGTTCAATCGAATTTGATGTTCCAGAACCAAAAATTATTTTAGATAAAGATAGTAACGTTATTGATATACTAGCAAGAGATAGAGGTATTAGTGAAAAACTAATTGAAAACTTTATGGTTAGTGCTAATGAATCTGTTGCAGAAATTATTTTTGAAAAAAACTTGCCTTATGTTTATAGAGATCATGGTGTTCCAAAAGAAGAAAACTTAATTGAATGACATACTAATTTAAAAGCTCTTGGAATAAATGTTAAGTTAACTGAACTAGATAAAATAAATCCAAAAACGATAAGAATGGCATTAGATCAAATATCTTCTCAAGTGAAAGATCAAACCGAAAGAGATGTAATTAATGTAACTTTATTAAAATATATGGAAAAAGCAATCTATAATCTTGAAAATATAGGGCACTTTGGATTAGCAAGTGAATGTTATACTCATTTTACAAGTCCAATTAGAAGATATAGTGACCTAATGGTTCACAGATTCTTAAAACAATACTTAATTGATAAAGATTACAATGAACATAAATTACAATTAAATGAAAAATTTATTGTAAAAGCTTGTTCAATAATTAATGATACTGAAAAAAGAGCGGTTAATGCAGAAAGAGAAGTTAACAAAGTTTGTATGGCTGAATATATGACAAAACATATAGATCAAGAATACGAAGGAGTAATAGCAGCTGTATTAAAATTTGGGCTATTTGTTCAATTACCAAATTGCGTTGAAGGCTTAATTCACATTTCAGAATTACCAGATTTTAAATTTGATGAAAAAACAAATATTTTAATTAATAATCAAAATAAAATTTTTAGACTAGGCCAAAAAGTAAAAATTAAAGTAAAAAACGCAGATGTAAAAAAACGTATTATTGATTTTGTGCTAGTATAATCATTATTAGAAGGAACTTGATTATGGGAGAGCATGTTATATTAAAGAATAAAAAAGCTTATTTCAATTATGAAATATTAGATAGTTGAGAAGCAGGGATTGTTTTAACTGGGCCTGAAATAAAATCGATTAGAGGAAAAGAAGTTTCGATTGAAGAAGCGTTTATTTTAATTAGAAAAGGCCAAGTTGAAATCTTAAATATGAATATTAAAAAGTATGAGTATGCTCATTATGTTAATCAAGATTCAATTAGAAATAGAAAATTATTACTTCATAAACAAGAAATAAAAAAAATATTAAAAAGAATACAGTTAGAAAACTTAACTTTAGTACCATTAAAACTTTATTTTAAAGGAAATTATGCAAAACTAGAGATTGGCTTAGGTAAAGGTAAAAAACTTGTAGACAAAAGAGAAACTATCAAAAAAAGAGATGTCGAAAGACGCTTAAAAAAAATAAAACAATAGGAGTGATTTTATGGAATTAACACATCAAAGAATTATTTATTTAGCTGTTGCTGTTTCTTTTTTAATTTTAATGATTATTTTAATGACTATAAAACTAATTTTAGATAAAAGGAATCGCAATTTAGGAAAAATCACTTTAAAAGAAATTAACTATACAGGTTTAGCTGGAGTATGACAGTTTACAAAAAGACATATTTTCTCTTTTGCTATACTTGCATGTGGTGCATTTGGAATAATTGCCGTTATTATGATGTTTCAATAAAAAATATTAAAAATTTTTTTCAATTTTCTTTTTTTATTTAGAAAAAATTTTATATATGTTAATATAGAAAGTAGAAAGGAAATAGAAATATGTCACAAAACGAAATGACAAAAGAAAAATCTAAGAAAAAGATTAAAAGCGGTCCACCGTCTAAAGGTTCTATTTATTGAAAAAAATTTAGACAATCTAGTGGTGCAACACTTTCTAAATTAAGTAAAGCATTCTTATTACCAATTGCTTTATTACCAATTGCTGGTGTTTTCTTAGGGATTGGTGCAACAATTGTTGCACAAACTACTGAATATTCAGGTTTTTGATATTTAGGTAAAGTTATGAATACAATGGGTGATGTTGCATTTGGAAACTTACCCATATTATTTGCAGTTTCAGTAGCCATTGCATATACTGAAGATTCAGGGGTTGCTGCTATTACTGCGATTGTTGGATTTTTAGTTATGAATGGTATTCAAGCGGCATTATTAAAAGAAAATCATGAAGCTATCTGACAATGAGTTGTTGATGGTGATCAAAACAAAGCGGAAAATGCAGGTAGTGTTTTTCAAAATGGGTGATTTTGAACTGAGGAAAAAAATGCAGCAGGAGATATTATTAAACAAGGTTGACAATCATATGGACCTGCAGAATATAGTTTATTATGATGAAAAGGAATTCCTGCAGGATTAATTACTGCAAATGTTGGTATTAGATCACTAAATACTGGAGTATTTGCTTCTATATTTGTCGGTTTTATTGCTGCTTATATGTATAATAGATTTCATAAAACTCAATTGCCATCATTTATAAGTTTTTTTTCAGGTTCAAAACTAGTTCCAATTATAAATTTCTTTGCAGTTATACCATTATCATTTGCATTTATATTTATATGACCAGCAGTGGGTAAAGGATTAGAATGATTTGGAACAAAATCTGGAGAATTACCAGGAGGTCTTGACTCATTTATTTATGAAATAATTGAACGTTCTCTAATTCCATTTGGATTACACCACGTTTTTTATGCTCCATTATGGTGATCATCAGCAGGAGGATCAATTATAGGTGCATTAGAAAATTATGCAAATAAAAATGACGCTTGAGATAAAACTGATGTTTTAGCTTCTGGTGCAACTATTAGACAAGTTTATGATTATTTAAATAGTTTACCAGATAAAAGTCAATTAATAGGTGATCAATACATGATGTATTGAATCTTAGGGGGTGCAAATAAATTATCTGCATTGTCTGGAATTAATCCTGATTTTGCCTCTAGTAATGCTCCGCTATTAAATTTTAAAGACTTAGAAAAAATGGGACTTAACTTAGGAAGATTTCAATCTGGAAAATTTGGATTTATGTTATTTGGTTTACCAGCAGCTGGACTTGCCATGTGATTGAATGTTCCTAAACAAAACCGAAAATCAGTTATTGGTATTTACTTTTCAGCAGCATTTACTTGTTTCTTAACTGGTATTACTGAACCTATAGAATTCTCATTCTTATTTTTAGCACCTTGATTATTCTATGGAGTACACATGCCACTGGCTTCTATTGCATTTTTATTAGCTGGTTTATTACATGTCCACGTGACAATGACTGTTTCAGGTGGATTTATTGATTACATAGTATTTGGTCTAATTCCACTAAACCTAAAAACTAATGCATTATATGCAATATTAATTGCACTGGTTATGGCGCCCGTCTACTTCTTTGCATTCTTCTTTGCAGTTAAATATGGAAAAGTACAAGTTCCAGGTAGATCTGGCGAAGTAAAACTATTTACAAAAGCAGATGTAAAAGCTAAAAAAGCAGGAAGTACTGGAGAAGCTACAAAAGAAGCTGCCAGAGAAAAAGCTACAAAAATAATTGAATTCCTCGGAGGAGAAGCAAATATTAAAGCTGTTGACTCATGTGCTTCAAGACTAAGATTGACAGTAGTCGATGCAAGTGTTGTTGATAAACAAGGAATTATGGCTCTTGGAGGAGCTTCAGGAATTGTTGCTAAAGGTACAAGTGTACAAGTTGTATATGGTGGAGAACAAGAAGTTATTAAACCATATATGAGAGAAGTTTTAGCAGAACAAAGAAAAGAAGGTCCAAAGGACACAGATACAGTAGAAAAAACAATAAAATAAAAATTAAAAAAATCCTTTTTAGAGGATTTTTTTAATTTGTT
The DNA here is from genome assembly GCF_009730595.1 of Spiroplasma tabanidicola. NCBI lineage: Bacteria > Bacillati > Mycoplasmatota > Mollicutes > Entomoplasmatales > Spiroplasmataceae > Spiroplasma > Spiroplasma tabanidicola. The sequence goes on from NZ_CP046276.1 coordinate 181,701, forward strand.
AAAAATTTATAAAATTTTTTTCATAATTGTAATTTATAATAAAACTAGTATTTACTATGTTAATATTTTAAATAGAAATAAGGAGAATTAAATATGACAAATGGTAGAAAAATTGTTTTAGTAGGTTGTGGAGCTGTAGGAACTAGTTTTGTTTACTCAGCAATTAACCAAGGTTTAGCACAACACTATGTATTAATAGATGTTGTAAAAGATTTTGCAGAAGGAAATGAAATGGACTTAACAGATACTCACGCTGTTTTACCTACGCCTTTCGCAACAATCAAAGCAGGAGATTATTCAGATTGTGGAGATGCTGATATCGTTGTTATTACAGCAGGAAGACCTCAAAAACCAGGAGAAACAAGATTACAAATGGTTGCAGATAATGCAAAAATTATGAAACAAGTAGCTTTAGGAATTAAAGGTTCAGGATTTTCAGGAATAACAATTATTGCATCAAATCCAGTTGATATTTTAACTCAAGTATATCAAGAAGTTACAGGATATGACTCATCAAAAGTTATCTCATCAGGAACTACATTAGACTCATCAAGATTAAGAAAATTATTAGGAGCAAAATTAGATGTTTCTCCTAGATCAGTAAAAGCATACCTAATCGGAGAACATGGTGATTCATCAGTTGCTATTTGAAGTAGATCAATCATTATGGGAAAAACTATTGCTGAATATATTCAAGAAGGAGTTGTGACTGAAGCTGAATTAGAACAAGTAAAAGATGATGCAACTCATATGGCCTATAAAATTATAGAAAAAAAACGAGCAACATTTTATGGAATAGGAGCTTGTTTAGCTAAAATTGTAAAAGCGGTTTTAAATGATGAAAAAGCATCAATGATGGTTGGGGCATATTTAACAGGACAATATGGAGTAGAAGATGTTTACATTAGTGTTCCATGTATTGTTGGAGCAAAAGGTATCGAACAAATCATTGAATGAAAATTATCAGATGATGAACTTGAAGGATTACGTCACTCTGGAGTTACATTAAAAGAAGTATACAAAACTGCAAAAGCAGCAATCCAAGAATAACAATTCTATAATATAAGACTTCCATATTTAAAAAATAATTTTTAAATATGGAAGTCTTTTTTATTTACACTATAAGTTTTCATAAATTTGATATAATACTTTTGTTATATTTTTAGAAAGAAGGTTATTTATGAAATACTACAAAAATATGAAAACCCTATTAATTTGAGGTTTTACTACTGTTGTGGTATTGTTTTTTTTAAATAGTATATTTATATATGCTATTGATTTGCCAAAAATCATAAAAAATGAATACATGTATGGTGAAAAATGAAAACAACTTACAAAAGTAGTTATGGACACTTTAGGTATTTTATCTTTATTAGCTGGTATTATTTCTTGTATTATGTTTTATAAATCTAAAAAAGACTTTTATATAGTATTGTTTTTAACACTTTCGATTGTAGGTACTGTATTTATTTTTGCAATTAACGAAATATTGAATATTGAATATAAAAAAATAATGAAATATTCAAGATTGGGTGTTACTCTTGTTGTTTGTGGTTTAATAACTGGAATTTACTGTAAAAGTATATTAGAAAAAAATAAAGAAAATTTGGATTCTAACATTACTTTTGATCAAAAAAACGCTATTTTTTTTAAATACGGTGCAATATGTGGCATTATTTCAATATTAATATCTTTAATTATTGCTGGTATTAATTTTTATGAAAAAAATTTTAGATTTGAATTTTTAGGGTATGATTTTACAAATATAATTATCTATATAAACGGAATCACAATGGCACTTGCGATTTTAAATTTATTATTCTTTATTCTTTATCTAACTACAAAAAAAAGATGAACAATTACTACAGGACTTGTTATGCTTATAATACTTTGATCATTTGAAACAGGTCCAATATCTGTTATTAGTTGTGTGTTTTTAATGGTTGGAATCGTTTCTAGTTCAAGGAATAAAAGAAATGAAAAAAATAATGATACATATTTAAATAAAGAAGAAAACAAAGAAAATATAGAATAATTAAAAAATAAAAAATTTAGTAAATAAACTAATAAATATAATTCTCTAAGTATACATTATGTTAAAAAAAACATAAAATTATACAAGGAGAATTTTTTATATGGCAAATCATAAAGGCAACAAATCAACAATTTTAGACTTAAACGCTAAAAAAGATCATGTGAATAAACATTTCAATGAGCATATTTCTTACAAAGAATTATCAATGATATATAACATTTCTTATTCAGCGGCTAGAAGGATGTGTATAGATTGAGAAATTTATGGAGAAGCAGTACTTATTTCTAAAACTGGAAAGCACAACAAGCACAATGGTAAAGTTAAGATTAATTCAAAAGATCCAAAAGATTAAAAAATAGCAGAATTAAATAAAAAATTAAAATGGCTAGAAATGGAGAATGAAGTTTTAAAAAAGTTCAATGAACTAATGGAGGATTCAGAAAAAGAGTAATAAATTACTATAAAACCATAGAGAAATATAAAAATAAGTACACTGTTTTATCATTATGTAAACTATTTAAAATTACAAGAGCAAGTTATTATAGATGATGCTGTAAAGGTAAACCAGAATATGATTTAAAAATTGATATGAATCTAGCTCTTAAGATTAAAAATATTTTTACAAATAATAATGGAATATATGGATCACCTAGAATTAGAATTATTTTAAATAATCAAGGTTTAGAGGTAAGTCAAACCAAAGTAGCTAGGATTATGAAAATATTCAAATTATATTCAATTATAAGGGTAAAAAAAATGTATAGAAAGCCAAAAGAAATTAAAACAATTACTCATGGTCCAAATTACGTCAATAGAAACTGATCAATATTTTTAAAAAACGAATGTTGAGTAACTGATGTTTCTTATATACCTTTGAATAAAAAGTTTGCTTATTTAAGCATTATTAAAGATGCTAATACTGGTTTTATTGTTGGTCATAAATTATCACTAAAAAATGATGTTGAACTATATAGAAAAACGCTTGAAAAGGCATCTTTTTATAGAAATGATTTATCTAAAAAGCTTATAATTCATTCTGACAATGTAAATCAATACACTTCTATATTTGCGAAAAAATATGCTAAAAGAAATAATATTATTATTTCGTTATCTAGGCCCGGCAATTCTATAGATAATGCAATGTGTGAAACTTTTTTTTCATCATTAAAAGAAGAATGAAAACAACAACTAAAACAAAATAACTTTTTAGATTTAGAAAAATCAATTGATAATTACATAGAATTTTATAATTATGAAAGAATAATGGTAAAACATAAAACCCCACCAGCCTATGTTTATTTAAAACTAACACAAAATAAAAAGAATGTTTCAAACTATGTTGAAACATTCTTATAAAAAACATTATGTATACTTGACAAAGTATATTTAAGTAAATAAATTAACACTTTTTTGTTTAGATTTTTATATTTATGATAATATTTTTTAGAAAGGAGATATATATATATGAACGCTGGATATTGAAAAAGATATGCTATGAATGTTGTTAATGCTTTATTAATATTTATGACATTAGGTGTATATTTTATTATTTGTTGTATTAGATTTTGATCTGGAGAAAAAAACATGGGTATGTATGCTGCATCAGTTTCTTACTCTGATAGTTCTGCAATGGGTAAACTATTTTTATGCAGAATTTTAGAAGCACTTTTCTGTATTTTGTTTATCCCTTTAATTATAAATTTTATTACAATAATAATGAAAAAAGGAACATTTGCTGAAAGATGAGCAAATAACTTCTTTATTGAAGACTAATAAATAAAAAATGCCAATTGGCATTTTTTATTTATTAAATTATTTAAAAATAATTATAAAATTGTTTTATAATTATTTTATGGGGGTGTCCCGGTTTCGACAGGATAACTTTAGTCCATAATTGCAGTGGTGTAGTAGACCTTAATTACTTCTAGGTTTGATAAAATGCAAACAAAAAATCAGAAAAAATTGAAATGCCAGCATTTATGATCAATAACGCATCAGCTGGAGCTATGTTAATGGCTTAATTAACCCTTTAAGAGTTAATAGCAGTTCACGTTAATTTTGGTTACTCGTGTTTTTCAAAATTAATGCAATACTAAATACGATAGATAATATGATTTTAGTAATAAGTATTATCGAAAATCTATTACTAACGCTATAAATTAAATCTCGCTTCTTCTGTTGATTTATAGTGTAAGTTAGAAGAAACTAAACTGTAGACGTTGTGGTTCGGAGTATTTTGGACGCGGGTTCGATTCCCGCCATCTCCACCATTTTTTTTTGTTTTATAAGAAAGGTTTGTGATTATTATGAATATTTTATTAGCAGCAATTGCATGTCTTTCTTATACTGCAATCGTAGCAATTGTTTATACATTTGCTTGAGGATTATCTAGACATTTATTTGAAAAAATAAAAATTTATTATGAATTAGTTCTTGGAGTTATTCTTGGAGTTATATCTATTTTTGGAGTTATTATTCTTTCGTTAACAATGGGAGAAAATAAAAACTATATGTTATTAATTTTATTACCAATCTTTTTATATTGAACTTGTTTAATATTTATTTCAATTTATGCAACTATTGGAGTTGTTGTTTGAAACTTGTTAGGCTTATTTTTATTTCCAACATTATTCCCACAATACTTTATATCATTTTTAAACACAAGTTCAATTATTTTAATTATTACAAGTTACTTGATGGCTTTTGTAATATATATAATAAATATTTTTTATAAAAAATTAACTACCTGAGTAATTTGATCAATCATTACAATTACATCATTAATCGTTGGAATAGTATTAGCTTTTCCAAATATTAAATCCGATGGCACTGTTGATTATTTAATAACAATATTGTTATGATTAGGAACTGGATATATTACTTATGCATATTTTGCTATTATAAATCAAATTTATAATCATGCTTTAAAATTAAGAAATTTAGTTACTTATGACTATCAATACTATTTAAATCAAGCATCAGCACATGATGAAATATTAAATTACATACATAAAAATAAAATTAGATTTGGAACTTATTTCACATTTTTCATTTCTAACTATGATAAGTTTGATGAAAAAGTAAATAATGAAATTAGAGAAACAGTAGTTACATCAATTGCAAAACAAGCTCATGAAATTTTTACTAAAAATTATAATCAAGTAATTTTTTTTAAACCTAACTACAAAACTTTTGGCATATTTATTCCAATGCTTGAAATGCAAAATAGTGTTAAAGAAGAACAAAGATTAAAATTTGCAGAAAAAATTTCAAGGTCTATTTCTAAAATTCAAACAACTTTTAAAATAGAAAATTTTAAAGTTAGTATTAAAGTTAGAGGTGTAGTTTCATATTATGGGTTTCATTCAAATAGTTTGGAAACTCTTTTTGAATATAATGTTATTACTCAAAACAATGCAGCTTTTAGCGATAGAGAAAAAGTTGTATTAGTAGACCCAAGAAAAGTTTTAAAAGAAAAGACTAAATATAAAAAAATCTTAACCTTAAATGAATTGGTTTCATTAAATAATTCTGCACCAATTTTTGAATCAATTTATAGTATTGAAAAAAATGATTATGAAAGTTTTTATTTAAATAGTGCCGTTGAAGGTATTGAAATAACATCCAATTTATTTAAAGAAAAACTTGAAACTATTAAAGAATATGGACTTAACTCAATATTTATAAGGTACTTAGCTTTGAATGCTTTGAAAAGTATTGCTAAATACAAATCTTATAAAAAAAGAAATTTTATTGAATATGATCCATTATTTATCTCCAGTGAAAGTTTTAGTGTAGATAGTTTTATTTTGAAATTAAAATCTTTAAAAATAGATTTGAAAAAACTAGTTTTTAACTTTCCTATAACTCAAGAAGTCGAGAATAGAGATTTACTAGAAAAAAACATTAATGAACTAAGAGAAAATGGAGTTAGTTTTTCAGTATCAGATTTGGGATCAGAAGCAACAGATTTTGGTCTTTTAGGAATTTATAGACCAAATTATGTTTTTTTGGAAAGAAGTATTGTAAAAAAAATAAATTTAATTAAAGAAAATGAAAAAATTATCAAAAATATTATTAATATTTGTAATAAGATTAATGCAAAGTTAGTTGCAACAGATGTAGATACATATATGATTTACAAATCATTAAAAGAACTTGGTATCAAATATTTTGAGGGAAATCTTATTGGTCATGGAATAGAACCAAAAATGGAATTAGAAAACGAATTAAAATACTTATTAGTAAAATAAAAGGAGAAACATGAAAGAACAAAACATAGTACCAGAGCAGCTCGCCGAAAGATTGAATGAAATTTTAAAAGCAGATGATATTATTTTATATAGAGAAACTTTAAAAAATTATTATCCCGCAGATTTAGCAGAGGCTTTAAGTTGTTTACCATTAGAAAGAATAATAATTGCATTAAGAATTATGCCAACAGAAGATTTGGCGGAAATATTTCCGCATTTTAATAATGAAATACAAGAAGAAATTATTGAATCATATACTTCAGTAGAAATAAAAGAATTATTTGATCAAATTTTTACAGATGATATTGTAGAAATTTTAGAAGAACTACCTTCAAATATTGTTGAAAAAATATTAAGAGCAACTACTCCAGAATCAAGATTATTGATTAACTCAATTTTAAAATATAATGTAAATACTGCAGGAAGTATAATGTCTGTTGATTATACAAGTTTAAAAATAAATTGAACGGTTAAAGAAGCGATAAATATTATTAAAAAAGAAAGAGATGAAGCAGAAGAAGTTCATTACTTCTTTGTAGTTGATGATTTAAATAACTTAAAAGGAGTAGTTGAACTAAAAACTTTATTTTTTTCAAAAAATGAGGCATTAATTGAAGATATCATGGATGATAGATACATTTATGCAAATACAAAAACAGATCAAGAAGAAGTTGCAAATATGTTTAAAAAATATGACATAACAACTTTACCGATTATTAATAGTCAAAATAAACTTGTAGGAATAATTACAGTCGATGACATTTTAGATGTTTTAGAAGAAGAAGCTACAGAAGATATACATATTATGGCAGGAATAAATCCAACAGAAGATGAATATTTTAAAACAAGTGTATTTAAAATGGTTAAATCAAGAATTATTTGATTGCTATTACTAATGGTTTCTGCAACTATAACTCAAGTGATAATTTTAGTTTTTATGAATCTTTATGGTGTTACAAAAGAAACTGCATCATTTGATATAGGAAATAATAATTTTTCAATAAGTTATGTAATGGCAATACTATTGACCCCTTTACTAACAGTAATATCAGGGACAACGGGAAATGCAAGTAACCAATCTTCAACTATGATTGTTAGAGCGCTTTCACTTAAAGAAGTGGAACCAAAAGACTATTGAAGAATATTATGAAAAGAACTAAGGGTATCAACAACACTTGGATTAATTTTAGTTGCTATCAACTTTGTTCGTATGATTGCAATTTATGCAGTAGAGTTTAAAGGAAATATCAATCAAAGAGAGTTATGGTATGCAATAGCAACACTTTCAATATCGATGTTTTTAGCAATTGTATTTTCAAAAGTAATTGGAGCAACATTTCCGTTGCTAGCTCAAAAGATGAAAATTGATCCAGCTATAACAGCAGGGCCATTACTTACAACAATTATTGATGCAATTTCAACAGCGATATTTTTTGGAATAGGAATGATTTTCTTTTTTGTTGTATTATAGAAAGTAAAATTATAGATGAGATTAAGAAATAAAAATTGAACAAAAGAATATATTGAAAAAAATAATAGTTTAATGATTAAAACAGAAAACAAAGTTATGGTAGAAAATCTTTTTGAAAAAACTCAAAAAACATATTTAGAAATAGGTTGTGGTAAAGGACAATTTATTATTAAAAATGCAATTAAATATGAAAATCAAAATTATATAGCCATGGAAAAAGAAACAACTGTTATTGGTATTGCTATAAAAAAAGCTATAGAAACTTTTAAAGGTCATCCCAAAAACTTAAAGTTTTTAAATTGTTATGCTGAAAAATTATTAGACATTTTTTTAGAAAACACATTTGACGGAATTTATTTAAATTTTTCAGATCCTTGACCTAAGAAAAAACATTATAAAAAAAGATTAACTTATATTTGTTTTTTAAATATTTACGAAAAGCTTTTAAAAAAAGATGGCTTAATAGAAATAAAAACCGACAATGATAATTTATATGAGTTTAGTTTAGAACAAATAAAAGACTCAAATTTTGAATTAATATTTAGTACAAATGATCTATATAAGTATGAAAAAAATTTAGTTAATAACATTGCTACTGAATATGAAGAAAAATTTCATAGTCAAAATAAAACTATAAATAAATTAGTTATAAAAAAAATCAGATAGTTATTCATTTTTAATGTTATCTGATTTTTTATTTTCAATTTGTTCTTTTGACTTTTTATAAAAATTAATATAATTTTTTTTAAACTTATCATTGTTATTTAATAGATAAGAATTTATATTAAAAAATATATAAAAATATACTAAGTTATAAACCATTACTATTATAAATGCTCACCAATAACCGCTTGCATAATCTGCCCACTTTAGTTTTTGAATTTGTGCTCCACTAGTTAAATGAATAAAAAAACAAATCACTGCAAAAAATATTATAAATATATGGATGTATCTACTTGATTTAACTTCTACACTAATTACATTTGTTTCTAAATTTGTTGTTGTATGAATATCGTTAAATAAAGTTACCGAAGTTTTAGAGAAATTTAAAACTATACTAATAAAATATATCACTAAAAAGTTTAGAACTAATTGACATGATCATATAACTTTTTGTTTTTTATCAATCGAAATTGTAAATACAACTATAAAAAGAATTATTATTGTTGTAAATATAATTGCTCCCATTCAAATAAGCGGTTTTTTTAAAACTGGTTTTACTAATTTGAAGTCCATATTTATCACCTAGACTTTATTATAAATTAAAATTAGGAAAAATTTTTATTTATAAGTTTAGCACAAAAAATAAATAAAAATATGTGTAAAATAAGTATATATTTAAAGGAGAACAATTAATGACGCCACATATCAGTGCTAAAAAAAACGAAATTGCAAAAGTTGTTTTAATGCCAGGAGATCCATTAAGAGCTAAAATGATTGCTGAAAAATATTTAGAAAATTATAAATTAGTAAATAAAGTTAGAAATATGTTTATGTATACTGGTGAATATAAAGGTATTGAAGTTACTGTTGCAGGAAGTGGTATGGGTTGTCCTAGTATAGGTATTTACTCATATGAATTGTTTAACTTTTATGATGTTGACTATATAATCAGAGTTGGATCATGTGGAAGTTATCGTAAAGAAATTAAAGTTTATGATATTTACAACGTCAAAGAAGCATACGGAGATAGTAATTATGCAAAAATCGCTGCTAATATTGATGAAAAAGTTATTCCTGCTGGAAATAAAATTTATGAAATAATTCAAAAAACAGCAGCTGAAAAAAAAATAAGCATGCATACTGGAAGAATTTATTCTTCTGATGTTTTTTACACATATGAAACAAAAGAAAATTTTGCAGAAGATAATAATTTAGATGTTGTTGAAATGGAATCATTTGCATTATTTGCAAATGCAATTCATGCTAAAAAACAAGCAGGATGTTTATTAACAGTCTCAGATAGTCTTATAACTGAAGAAAAAACAACTGCAGAAGAAAGACAAAATAATTTTTTATCAATGATAGAACTGGCTTTGGATTCAGTTTTGAAAATAACAGATTAAACTGTTATTTTTTTAAGAAAGGGTTTTATGAATATATTAGCAATAGAATCAAGTTGCGATGAGTTTAGTATCGCTATAATGATTGATGGAAAAATTAAAGCAAATATAATTTCTTCGCAGATAAAAGATCATACTAAATATGGAGGAGTTATTCCAGAACTTGCTTCAAGATTACATGTTAAAAATTTTTCTTATGTTTTAAAAGAAGCTTTATATGTAGCAAATTTAAAAATAGAAGAAATTAACCAGATTGCATATACTGCTAATCCAGGTTTAATAGGGAGTTTAATTATCGGAAAAATGGTTGCAGAAACATTAGCGTTATATTTAGATATTCCAATTATGGGTCTTAATCATATTCAAGGTCATATATATGGGGCTGCTATTGAAGAAGACTTTAAATATCCTGTTTTAGCACTTGTTGTAAGCGGAGGCCATACTCAAATAGTTTATTTGAAAGAGTCTTTAAATTTTGAAATTATAGGAACAACTCAGGATGATGCAATAGGTGAATGTTATGATAAAGTGGCGAGAGCAATTGGACTTGGTTATCCTGGTGGTCCTAAAATTGATAAACTTGCACAAAATGGTAATGAAAATTTTTATAAATTTCCAATTGTTAAAAATGACGAAAGTCTAGATTTTTCATATTCTGGTTTAAAAACAGCAAGTCTTAATTTAATCAATAAACTTAAGCAAAACAAGGAAGAAATAAATTTAGAAAATTTTTGTGCAAGTTTTCAAAAATCAGCAATTGATAACTTAATGATAAAGTTTGAAAAAGCTATAAAAAAATTTTTTCCAGCAACTATAACAATTGCAGGAGGGGTTTCTTCCAACAAAATGTTAAGAAAAAAAATTTTTTCCATTTCTTCAATGTATAATATAGATAGAACAATAGTACCGAAATTGCAATACTGCACCGATAATGCTGCAATGATTGCTAAATTATGCAATGAATATTTAATCAAATAAATTTAACAATAGACAGGAGAATAACAATAAAAAATGAGATCATTTTTAAGTAAATTAACAACAATTGACGAAAAAGATTTAACAATTAAAGAAAAGAAAATAGTTGATTATATAAAAAACCACCTTAAAGAAATCGTCGAAACTAATATGAAGATTGAAAGAATGGCACAGGAAGCTGGAACTGGTTATAGTGCAATATATGGATTGTTAAAGAAACTAAATATAAAAGGATTTAGAGATTTTGCCATTTTATTAGCAAATGATGCAGAAAACCAAGAAATTAATATAGCGAAAAATGATGAAAATGTTGTTTATGGTTATATTAATTTAATAAAACAAAATTATGCACTAATTGAAAAAAGATCTATTTTTGAAACATTAAATGTAATTAGAGATGTTTCAAACGCAAGAGTATTCTTCTGTTATTGGGAGAATTTGTTATCTGGACCAGCACAAGAACTATTTAACTTCTTTTATAAAGAAGGTTATAATGCAATATTGCTAGATAGCGATCAAGAAATCTTAAAAGATAGAATAAACTCTTCGGTCGAAAATGATGTTTTTGTATTTTTCACAAGATATGGAAACTCATCTAGATTAAATAGTTTTATAGAAAGTATTGGAGAACTTAAAAGAAAAATAGTTTATGTTTCTGGAAAAGTGGCTTCAAATAACATTACACAATATTTAACTTCAATTCATACTTTAATAGTAGATAATCCAGATCAAAAAGTATTTAAGGGTCATATTTCTCAATCCGTTCCATTTAACTATTTTAATGACCTATTAATTTATCATTATTTAAATTCAGAGGGATAATTAAATGAGTATTTATAAAATAAAACCTAGTTTTTCAAAAAGAATTTGAGGTAGCTCAAAATTAAAAGAACTAGGTTTTAACATAAATAGCAATGATGTTGGTGAAGCTTGAGTAGTTTCGGCACATGAAAATGGAATGGGTTATTTGAATTGAAATGGTAAAGAAATCAGTTTAAAAGATTTTTACAAACAAAATAGTTTTTTTAAAAATAAAAGTGAGCATTTTCCTTTGTTAGTAAAAATAATTACAGCAAATGATTTTTTATCAGTCCAAGTTCATCCAAATGATGATTATGCTTTAAAAAAGCATAATTCACTTGGAAAACCAGAAAGCTGATATATTTTAGATTGTCCAAAAGATGCTACTTTAATTTATGGTCATAGCGCAACTTCAAAAGAAGAATTTGAAAAAGCTATTGAAAATAATCAATGAGATAAAATTTTAAAAAGAGTACCAATTAGCAAAGGGGACTTTTTATATGTTCCACCTGGAAAAATCCATGCTATTACCCCAGGAGTTACATTATATGAATTGCAAAGATCAAGTGATATTACATATAGACTTTATGATTTTGATAGAGCAGATCAAAATGGGGTTAAAAGAGAATTACATATCGATGATTCTTTAAATAATATAAAAATTCCAGATTCAAAAGATATTATTATAAGAAATGCAAAAGATAAGGTTTTTGAATCAGAGTATTTTTCATTGTTTATATATGAAAAGAATAGTAATTTTAAAATTGAAGAAAATGTTGAATGAATGTTGATGACTATTATTGAAGGTAATGGCAAATTAAATAATATTGAAGTTAAAGAAAGTGAATCATTGATCTACTTAGTAGATGAAGATTTAAAAATGGAAGGGGATTTAAAAATTTTAATATCATGAATTAAATCTTAATTAAGGTGAAAAAATGAAAGTAAAAAAAATTGGTACCTTCAATAAAGTGAGAAAAGTTTTTGTCAATTTATATAGTGCATTAGAAAAACCATTTGCACCGACAAAATTCTTTTTAAAAAAATATGATAAGAGTGTCTGACCACTTATTAAAACTAATAATGTTGTTAGAAGGTTTTATAAAAGAGAAGAATTAGTAATTGAAGATTACGAAAATGTTGAACTAATAAATTGTAAATCAAGAGATGGGGTGAATATATCGGCTTATCTTTATACTCCTAATAAAAATTCTAACAAGTGGGTAATTGCAAGCCATTGGTTCGGTGGTTATAAAAACTGGTCATTACACCACGCAAAAGTTTTTACAAAAATGGGATACAATATTATCGCTTTTGATTTCAGAGGGCATGGTGATTCACAAAACATTCCAACCACAATGGGATTAAATGAAGTTTATGATTTAATGGGAGTTTTTGACTGACTTAAAGAAAATAAAACTATAGATCAACTTGCTCTTTTTGGTATAAGCATGGGAGCGTTTTGCTCAAATTTTGTTGCATTAAAATATAGTGATGAATTCAAGCAAGCAAATTTGAAATATATAGTTTCGGATTGTGCATATGGAAGTGTTTATCGTTTATTAATTCATGTTAGAAATATATATTTAAAATTATTTATTAGTAAAAAAAGAGTTAAAAAAATAATTAGAAAACTTATAGCTAAATATAATGAGTCGGAACATAATATTGATTTAAGAGATGCGAGTGTTTTTAAACTATTAAGAGAAGGGTATAAACCAGTATTTCCAACTTTATTTTTTCACAGTAAAGATGATAAAGTAACACCACCAACTGATACTTATGAATTTATTATTGAAAGAAATAAAATGGCTGGTGATGACTATCTTATTTATTCTTATTCAATGCATACACAAGCAATAAGAGAACACTTTAAAACTTATAATTTTAAAATTGCCAAATACATTTCTAGTATGGATAAAAATAGAAAAGATTTTTATAATGTAGTAGATGAGTGAAGTTTGGTAGAATATAATAAAAGAGATCAAGAAGCAGCAGATCTTAAATAGGAGGTAGTATGGATTTAAAAGATTTATTTTTAAATTATCAAAAACATGAGAGTCAAAATGTTACTTTTTTAGGAAGAGTGAGGAGTCATAGACAAGGTAAGGCTGTGAGCTTTTTAGTTTTAAACGATGGTACATCTTTAAATGACGTTCAAGTAGTTTACAAAAGTGAAGTTGAAGGCTTTGATAAAATTAAAGACGCAAGAGTGAGCAGTATTGTTGAAGTATATGGAGAAGTTATTGTAACACCAAGAAAACCTCAACCATTTGAAATACAAGCAAAAAAACTTGTTTTACTAGATCAAGCAGTTGAAGAATATCCTTTACAAAAAAAAGAACATTCACCAGAATTTTTAAGAGAAATTGCTCACCTAAGAGCAAGAACAAAAACTTTTCAATCTATATTTAGACTAAGAAGTTCTTTAGCATACGCAATTCATAAATTTTTTCAAGAACAAAACTATGTATATGTAAATGCTCCAATTATTACAGGAAATGATGCAGAAGGTGCTGGTGAAGCATTTGTTGTAACTACAAGAGAAGATGGAAATTATGAAGAAGACTTCTTTGGAAAAAAAGCATCTTTATCCGTTTCAGGTCAATTGCACGGAGAATCATATGCTCAAGCATTTAATAAAATTTATACTTTTGGACCAACTTTTAGAGCAGAAGACTCTAATACTTCTAGACATGCTGCAGAATTTTGAATGATTGAACCAGAAATTGCTTTTATTGATTTACAAAAAAATTTAGAAATAATTGAATCAATGGTTAAATTTGTAATTAATTATGTAATGGAAAATAATTTAGATGAACTTAAGTTTTGTGAAAAAAATTTAGAATTTGGTTTAATTGAAAAACTAACAAAAGTAAGAGATGCAAAATTTCAAGTATGTACATATGAAGAAGTAATTAATACATTAAAAATAGCAGTTGATGAAGGTCATGTATTTGAAAATAATGACATAAAATTTGGAACAGATCTAGGGTCTGAACATGAAAAATATATTTGTGAAGTTGTTTATAAAGGTCCTACATTTATAATTAATTATCCAAAAGATATTAAAGCATTTTATATGAAACAAAATGATGATAATAAAACTGTTGCTGCATCTGATTTAATAGTTCCTGGAATCGGTGAGTTAGTTGGAGGAAGCCAAAGAGAAGATGACTTTGAAAAATTAATTAGACGTTGTAAAGATATGGGAGTAAATATTGAAGAATTAGATTGATACAATAATTTAAGGAAATATGGATATTATAAATCAGCTGGTTTTGGTTTAGGATTTGAAAGATTAGTTATGTATATAACTGGAGCTTCAAATATTAGAGATGTTATATCATTCCCAAGAACACCAAACAATTTATTATTTTAATTAAAAAACTCTTGCAAGAGTTTTTTAATTAATAAGTGATATTATTATCATATAAAGTTTAATTGTCAATAATGGAGGTAAATATGTTAGTATCATTCGTTTTAGTATCTGAAGGATCATTGAGTACCATTGAAAACTCTTTGAATAGCATATTAGCGCAAACTATTGATGACTATGAAATTGTAATTGTTGGTGATAATAACATTAGTGATAATTCTGAGGATAAAGAATTGAAAAAAAAGTTTTGAGAATTAAAAAATTGTAAATTAGTCTTAAATAGTTCTATTCAAGGATATTCTGTTTCTTGAAATATAGCTATGGATTTAGTTGAAGGTGAATATTTAAAATTTATAGCAGCTAATGATTCAATTGAACCGAATTTTGTAGTAGTATTAAAAGAAAATTTGCAAAAAAATTCAAAGGATCAAATTGATCTTATTGAGCATTTGGTAGAACTAGATGGAATAGGAAAAGGAATATCAACTCAGAATTTTTTAGAAAATCAAAGAATTTATAATCTTGAAAATAATTACGAACCTTTTGCTTTTTTAAATCCGATTTTATTTAACAAAATTTTTAGAACAAAATTAATTCATGAATTTGGATTTAAGTTTAGAAGATTTGTAAGGTTTGATATGTTGTTTGTGTATAAATTTTTAGGACAAACAAAAAAATTTCTTGCATTAAATAATTTAAAAATGGGAACAAGATTTTTAGAACAATCAAAACATTCTGCATTTGATATTGTAAATCAGTGAACTCATATAACAAATTATTATCGTAGAATAGGAAAATATAAATTATTAAAAGATTATATTACTTATGCTTATTACAAAACTTTATGTTATGTTTGATTAGAGTTAATAAGATTATATGATAATAAACTATTAATGAAAAAAGCTGTTAGCTTTGCAGAAAGAAAATTTTCAGAAAAAAGAGAAGACTTTATAAAAAATAATGAAGTGTTCAAATTAAAACGTGATGAAGTTTTTAATAACATTTGTGAAGACTTTAATAAATATTTAAAAGATTTATTAAAAACTTCTAAGTAAGGACAATCATGCAAAAAGAAATAAATGCAAAAAATAAATATAAAGAATACACTTCTTCACAAGAGTGGAATGTACCACATTTGGGAAGAATTTTTTTTGCTAGACTATTTGACATAGTTCTTTCTTCAATTCCAATGATTATACTTTTTTTTACATACAAAGCTGAAAACTGAAAAACAGCTGTTGTTGTAACTTCAACTAATTTAATATTTTTATTTTTTTACTTTGTAGTTTTAACTTATTTTTTAAAGGGTAACACTATTGGAAAATTAATTTTTAACTTAAGAATATTAAAAGAAAATAAAAAAATAACTTTTTGAGATATTTTTTTAAGAGAAATTTATTTTACTTTCATACCAATAATAATACAAATTATTTTTCAAATTATTATTATTACAGTTTTTTGAAATATAAATAAAGATAATAACGAGAAGCCCCAAGGAAAAGAAACAATTAAACTACTTCAAAATATAAGTTACTTGTTTTATGTTTGTTGGTATTTATATATTATAATAACAATTTCATTACAAAAACAACATCAAACTGGATTTGATATGAAAAGAAAAATTTTTGTTAAACATAAAATCAAAAAATTAACAGAATTAAAAAAAGAAAAATTAATTAATAAAAAACATACTCATCTTAAAGATGATAGACCAGGTTTAATAAATCTGAATGAACTAGATTTTTTAAAGGAGAAATATATGAATAAGTTTGAAAACTCATTAAGAAAAATTAATGAACTAGTTGAAAAAAAATATTATACAGGAGCAGTATTTGTTGTTTCAAAAAATAAAAAAGTTATTTTTAAAGATTGTATAGGAATAAATGATACAGATATAAATGAACCAATGAAAGAAAATTTATTATTCAAAGCTTATTCTATGACTAAACCACTAACTGTAGTTGCTTTTTTTATTTTAGTACAAAGAGGATTAATTTCATTAGAAACAAAATTGGAAGATATATATGAAGATTTTAAAAATATAAAAGTTTTTAAAGATCATAAAACAAAAGAAACAGAAAGTATAAAAAATAAAATTACAATGAAACATTTATTAACTATGACAGCAGGGTTTACATATCATGGTATGTTTAATCAAACTGAAAAACTTACATCAGTTTTTTTAAATAATTTTGAAAAAAATAATGAAGTTGGTCACTGAGATTATAATAAGTTTTGTAAAGAATTAGCAAAAGTACCTTTAGCATTTCAACCAGGAACAAGTTGATACTATGGAATTGGCTTAGACGTTTTATCAGCAGTAATAGAAAAAGTTAGTGGACAAAAATTTTATGAGTTTGTAAAAGAAACAATTTTTGACAAGCTAGATATGAAAGATAGTGCTTTTAATATTTTTGATAGAAGTCGCGAGGCTTGTGTTTATAATTTAACTACAGAGAATGAAATAAATACTTTAACAAAAAATAATAATTTTGAGTTTTTATTTCAAGATGTTCATGAGCAAACTCCAATAGCGCTAGGTGGTTCTGGACTTATTACAACAGCAAATGACTACAATGTATTTTTGAATTTTCTACTAGATGGTAAAGATAAAAATGGAAATGAACTTTTAGAGTTAAGATTAATAAATGAAATTTCAAAAGACCAAATTAAAGAATTAAAAAAAGATTTTAGATGAACTTTAAATGAAGATTACAGTTATGGTTATGGAGTTAGAGTCAGAATAAAAAACGAGAACTATCCTTTAACAGCTATAGGAGAATTTGGTTGAGGAGGATTACTTGGTTCAACAGCGCTTGTAGATCCTAAAAATAAAATCACTATGACAATTATGTTAAGTTCAAAACCAGGAAATAATAAAATTATAGAGCATGATTTTTTAGATGCTTTTTATAAAGATTTAAAAGAAGAAAAATTAATTTAAGGAGAAATATGCACAGTTTTTTAGAAGGACTTAATGACAATCAACTAGAAAGTATAATTACTACAGATGTTCCGTTAAGAGTTATTGCAGGAGCAGGTAGCGGTAAGACAAGAGTTATAACAAACAAAATTGCTTATCTTGTAGAGCAAGAACAAATAAATCCATTCAAAATTTTAGCAGTTACATTTACAAATAAAGCTGCAAATGAAATGAAAAATAGAATAAAAAAAATATCACACAATAAATATACTATTCCTCACATAATGACTTTTCATGCATTTTGTGTAAGAGTTTTGAGAGAAGATTATGAACTTTTAAATTTAAAAAAAGATTTCGTTATCATTGATACAAGTGAGCAAGAAAAAATAATTAGAAAGCTTTTAAAAACTTTAAATTTAGATGATTCTAAAAATAAACCAGAAAGAAAAATAATTTCAAAAATAAGTAAATGAAAGTCTAGTTTTGTTACTTGAGATGATGCATATGAAAGTAGTTTTAATCCTACTGATAAAAGTTATGCAAAAGTTTATAGAGATTATGAAGATTATTTAAAAGAAAATGGATATGTAGATTTTGATGATTTACTTTTAAAGGTTCATGCACTTTTAAAATATAATATTGAAACTAGAAAAAAATGAATAAATCGTTTTAGTTATATTTTAGTTGATGAGTTTCAAGATACAAATAATGTTCAATATGATTTAATAAAATGATTAACAGATAAAAGAGGTTGTTTAACAGTAGTTGGAGATCCAGACCAAACTATTTATTCTTGAAGAGGTGCAAAGGTTAACATAATTTTAAATTTTGAAAGAGAGTTTCAAAATGCAAGAACAATTTTATTAGACCAAAATTATCGTTCAACAAAACCAATTTTAGATTTAGCAAATAGTTTTATTCAAAATAATAAAAATAGAGAAGATAAAAATATTTATACTCAAAAAAAAGAAGGAGAAAAAGTAGAAGTAAAAGAATGTGCTACAAAATATTTTGAAGCAAAATATATAGCAAAAAAAATTGAAGAATTAGTTAAAAATCATAAATATGCATATTCAGATATTTTTGTTTTGTATAGAATAAATGCTTGATCAGTAGACTTTGAAAAAGAGTTTGCAAACTCTAAAATACCTTTTCAATTAGTTGGAGGATTTCAATTCAGAGACAGAAAAGTAATTAAAGATGTAACTGCCTTATTAAAAGCAATTGCAATAAAAGATAATTTTTCTTTTGAAAGAGTATTTAGTTTTGTTCCTAAAGTTGGTGCAGTAACTGCTGATAGATTATTTAATTGTGCAGAAGAAAATGACTTAAATATGTTTGAACTATTAACACAAAGAGAAGATTTAGTTGCAAAAATATCTAAGCACTTAGGTGAAATTACAAATGTTCTAAGAGATTGTAATCAAATGTTTTTAGATAACAAACCAGTTGTTGAAATTGCAAGCTATGCAATTAACAAATCAGGATATAAAGAAAGACTTGATTTAAAAGATAAAGACGGAGTAGATTCTAGTGAAAACTTAAATGCTTATTTAGATCAAATGAGAAGATTTGATAATGATTATGAAGCAAATGAATCAGATGGAAATAGATTAATTAAGTTTCTACAAGAAGAAACATTAAATATGACTTCAGAAGATATATTTGAAACCCCAAATAAAGTAACTTTAATGACTATCCATGCAGCTAAAGGGCTAGAAAACAAAGTTATATTCATAGTTGGTTTAAGTAGTGATGTTTTTCCATCAAGAATGAGCATGTATTCTAAAGAAGGGTTAGAAGAAGAAAGAAGAACTTTTTATGTTGCTATAACAAGAGCGCAAGAAAGACTATATATTTCTTATGTTTCAGGAGAGTATTCATATTTAGCAAACGGTGAATTTGGACCTAGTCGTTTTATCAACGAATTAGACCCAAATTTATACAGTATTGAAAAAAGTATTTTTTTTCACTCTTCAACAGAAATGTCAAGCAAAAAATACGACTCAGGAGTAGTTGAAACAGTACCTCAAAAACTAGATGCTGGTGTAAAAACTGGTGAAATTATTGAACATTTGATGTTTGGAGAAGGTGTTGTTAATAAAATAATGGATAAATATATTCAAGTATCATTTTCAAATCCGGCTTATGGAACAAAACTAATACCAATAAGTTCAAATAGTTGAAATAAAAAATAGTATTTTTCAAAAATATTAAACTTTTTATATATAATATACTTTGTTAGGAGGATTAAAGTATGACTTCATTTACAGCAAAAGTTATTGATCCAGTTGGGTTACATGCAAGACCTGCATCAGTTTTAACAAAAGAAGCTTCAAAATACGCTTCAGATATTAAAATTATTTGTGGTGAAAAAGAAGGTAACTTAAAATCAATTATGAACGTTATGGCTTTAGCGGTTAAATCAGGGGCTGAAGTAACTATTCAAGCATCAGGAGAAGATGAAAAAGAAGCTATCACAGCAATTGAACACGCTATGAGAGAAAACTCAATTATCTAAATATAAACATAAAATGGTTTTTTTATAATAAAATCATTTTTTTTTATTTAAAGTTATAATTATCTTGTATTTAAAAATTTATTTTAATATTAATTTTAACAAATTTTTTCATACTGTATTTTGAAGATAAAAATTTTAAATAGAGATTATGTAACTTAGAAGAAAGGATAACTATAAAATGATAGAGCTAAAAAATGTTTGTAGAAAACTTGGTAATTTTAGTCTAAAAGATGTTAGTTTTCAAATTAAAAAAGGTGCTGTTGTTGCTTTTGTTGGTGACAATGGCGCGGGTAAAACTACAACTATTAAAGCAATTTTTGGAGAACTAAAAATTGATAGTGGCGAAATTCTTATGGATGGTGAAAATTTATTTTCAAAAAATAATTTACACAGATTAGCATTTTTTCCAGATTCAAACAATATACCGTTAAATATCAAAGTACATGATTATATGTTATATATTTGTGCCGCTAACGGTATTCCATCATCAAAAGCTGCAAAAAAAATTGATGATGTTTACAAACTTTTAGAACTAAGACCATATAAAAATAAGTATATTAAACAACTTTCAGCTGGTTGAAAGAAAAAAGCTATTATGGCAAGTGTTCTAATTAGAAGACCAGAATATATAGTATTTGATGAACCAACAGCTAATGTTGACGTTGAGTCAAAAATGTATTTTATGAGTATTTTAGAATTATTAATTAATCAAGGGATAACAATTATGATAACAAGTCATATTATTGAAGAGTTACAAGAGGTTGCTAACTATCTTGTTTTAATAAAAAAAGGTGAAATTGTTCACGCTTCTGAATTTAATAATAAAACACAACACATTATGGACGTATATAAAAAATATATGAAAAACCCAATTAAGGATTTATCAATTTTAAGAAAATTGTATAACAAGGAGTTATAAAATGGAAAAAACATTTGAACAAAATCAAGTACAACATAATGAAAAATTCAGAAAGCCAAAAGTTAATACGAGAGTAATTTTTTGTATTAACCTTAAAATGACATTTAAAAACCCAGGTGTAATTGTTGCATTCATACTTCATTTGCTTGCATTAATTGCGATATTGTTTGTAGAAACAAGTGTTGGAATTCAACCACAATCTATAAAAGATATTTCTACATATAAAGTTTTATTTTATGTACTAACAACATTATCAACTATATTTTTTGTGATGATGCTTATGTTATTTTTGTTTAAAAAACAAAAAAAATCAGGTATACATGCAATTGAGTTAAGAGCGGGTCTTGCAACTTGAAAATCATATATAATTAGATTTTTAGTAGCTTTTTCAGTTATTACAATTGCTAATTTAATTATTTTAGGATTTGTTGCAATATTAGGAATTTTAATGCCTGTTTCAAATGAATTATACTTAGCATTTCCTTATTCACAAGCTGCGTTTAATTTCTTTTTAGCAATCATTATTATTCTTATTTTATTGCCATTGTTTATATATTCATCAACTATGGTAGGAACATTATTATCAACTGTTTTAATGTTTGCGTTTTCATTAAGTCCTATATTTGCATCAATTAGATATAGTTTTATGGGAAGGGATGTTCAAGATGATTATGCTTTAAAATTCAATGCAATTAATGATTTTTATAATGCAACAAAAAATGATCAAAATGTTAATAAAATTTTTCAAGATGAGGCGGTTTCAACAACTGATTCTAGATCAAAACTTTTAACAACTATTGAAAAAAATTTTGTAGGTTCATCAACTTCTCAGTTTAAAAGTTTAGCATTTCCTATTCCTCAAAACATAAAAGATTATTCAAATAATTTAATGAGAAAATCTGAATCAGAAGAACAGTACCCAATCAACCCTTATGAGTGAAATCTTGTTAATAATGATCCAAGTACAATGAATAATAATTTCTTGAGTATTCCTTTTACTAGTTTAATATGAGACTCAATTTTAACTGACTCTTTAAGTATTGGTCAAGTTAACTATGATTTTTCTTATGTCCCATCAGTAAGCAAAACACAAAGAATTAAAAAAAGTATTTTTGAAGGTACAGAAATAAAAAATGTCTTAGATAAAATTTATGATGCTTTAGAAAAAAATCAAAGCAACATTTCCTCAAATAACGAAAACCAAATTCCTTCTTTATTTATCAATAAGCAATCACAATATAAGGCTGTAAAAACAAAAACAATTCTTGTAAATAATTTTGCAAGGCAACTTGGAAATTATATTCCAGAATTTTCAAATATTTTAAATTCAGTAGCAAAAATTTATGATAAATATGCTGCTGTATTTAATGAACAACAAACTTCTATCTTAAAAAATAGTAAACCACTTAATGTTGTTTACAATTATAATAGCGACGGATATAAAGCAGAAGATTTTTATACTTCTGATTTTAGAGCAAACTCATTTTCTTCTAGACAACTTTATAATCCTGTAAATAATCCAAATAAAGGGAAAAATTATAGAGAAGCTTACTCTGTTGATTATGCATATTTTAGCGAGTACAAAAAGTACAAAGCTCAATCAAACGAAGAAGCAAATAACCAAAATGAGTATGATCTGGGAGATACAGGATTGGAAGAACTTAATGATAATGAAAAAAGTATAATAGAAAATAATAAAAAAGTTGAAAACTTGTATAAAAAATTTCCTGAAATTACAATAATTAACTGACTAATTGTTAATATGTGATATGAGTCACTTGCTATTGCGGTTTCTTCAGTTGACGATCTATATGATTACTATGTAAATTCAAAAAATGGATCAAAATTAACTTTTGATATATTTAGACATTTTGCAGTTATGTCAAGTGGATTATTATCAAATAGTTCAATTAATGACTCATATAATAATTATTCAGGTGCACCAATTTATCAAGGACAAACATCATCTATTAAAAATATTTTAGATTATGAGAAATATTTACCAGAGTATGTAGATAGTTATAATGTACAAAAACCTTACCTTGAAGAAGGTGCGGTTATTTATAAAAATTCATTTATTATACCATTAGCATATGCAATGTATTTATTAATTGCTTCACCACTAGCTTATTTAGGTTATTTAGCTTATAGAAAAAAAATTAGAGTTTAGGAGATAATACAATGATAGAGATTAAAAAAATTACTAGAGATCTAGGTGGATTCTTCTTAAATCAAGTAAGTTTTACAATTAAAAAAGGTGCAGTTGTTGCTTTTGTTGGTGATAATGGTGCTGGTAAAACTACAACAATTAAATCTTTGTTTGGTGAAATTAAACTTGATAGTGGTGAAATATTAATAGATGGAGAAAGTCTTTTTATTAATGAAAATTTACAAAGAATAGCATTTTTTCCAGACTCAAACAATGTACCTATGGATATGACATTAAAAGATTATGTTAAATACATATGTGCTATTAATGCAATGAGTTCTAAACAAACAAAAGAAAGATCAAAAGAAGTATTTGAAATGTTAGGTTTAGAAAAATATATTAATAAAAAATTTAGAGAACTATCTGCAGGATGAAAAAAACGCGCTATTATGGCAAGCGTTCTTATAAGATCTCCAGAATTTATAGTTTTTGATGAGCCAACAGCAAATGTTGACGTTGAAGCAAAACTTTCATTTATGAATATTTTGCATGAATTATCAAAAATCGGAGTAACAATTTTAATTACTAGTCATATTCTTGAAGAACTTCAAGAGGTGGCAAATTATTTAGTTTTAATTAAAAATGGAGAAATAGTCTATGAAAAAGACTTTGATAATCAAAAAGAGAGCATTGCTCAAATATATAAAAAATTAATGGCTGAAAAATCAGATAACATTAAATTATTATCAGAAATTTATTCTCCTATAGATCAAGGAGGAGTAAAATAATGGAAGCAAAATTAGTTAAAAATAAATCTGAAAAAAAACCATTTAAAATTATGCCTCGTTTTGAAGGGAAAATGCTATTATTTTTTATTACTATTAGAAAATCATTTTCTAGCAAAGCAAGCAAAGGAACTGGAATTACATTTTTAATTTTAAGTTTTATATTTACATTAATAACAGCTTTAACAAATAAAGGTTTTAGAGTAGATCAATCTATCTCTCAAATTTCTATTACTATTGGATATATTTTTATAATATTTTTCTATTTAGTTTTTGCAAGTATTATAGTTGTAAGTTTATTTAAAGTGCCAATTCTAGAAGGTATTCAACAAATTGAAACAAGAGCTGGAATAAGTCTATTTAAATCATTTTTAATTAAATATATAGCTTACATTACTGTAACCTATATATATTTATTAATTAATTTAATTATAGCAGCAATTTTATCAACAACTTTTTCAAACCAACCATTAAGTTCAGCTTTACTTATTTTCTCGCCAGTATTATTTTTAATGTTATTTACATTAATATGATTTCCTATTTTATGTACAATTTCATTAATATCATCTGTTGCAATGGGAACATTTGGTAACATATTTTTAGGAGCAATTGTATCATTAACACCATTTATTAATGGTATGATTGGGGTAAATGAAGACTATGATAAAGTTAAATATAGAGCTATAATTCGTTCTCAAATTGCAAAATTAAGTTTTGCAAATGATTTTTATAAAAAATTTATCACTGATGATAAAGTAAAAGGAATTTTTGAAGAAGATTCAGATACAGATATTTTAAAAACAATAGCTAATAATTTAGAAGTAGTAAATTTAGAAGATTTAGCATTAGATAATTTAGAAACAGGTCTTATTAAAGAAGCAATAAACTCAAATAGCTCAGAATCAAGTAGACCAAATGGTAATTCTGATTCAAACTCACAAATAAGTTTTTCATATTCTACAGTTGTTTCAAAACTAATTAGGGCTTTGTACGCAGGACAATTTAACTTAGAATTAGATTCATCAATTAGAGAATATAAAAATCATTTAGATGATATTGAAGAAAAGATTATTAATTCAAATCCTAATAATTCAGGAAGTTTTAATGAGTATAGTAAAGATAATTTAAACACAAAAATTGCTTTAAAAGAAAACAATCTTGAATCTATAAGATTTAAAGCATCAACTGTTTCTCAAAAAACGGTTTTAAGTGGATTAGAAATAAATAATGTTTTAAATGAAATATATAATAAAGTAGCAGAAAGTATTTTTACAGAAGATCAAGCACCAGTTTCATACCCTGGATATCAAGGGGGATTGTTTATAGATCCAGTTGATGAACAACTTAAATCAATTAATCAGTCATTCTTAGATATAGATTCATTATCTAAATGATTAGAAAAAAAATTGCCAGACTATAGTAATTTATTAAAATATATCAATAGTCAATATAATAACTATAATGAAATTTTATTTAATAGATCTAAATGAACAAGTAGTCAAACCGGAGATTCATTTAATGATAATGAAGCTCAATCAATTTTTAGAGTGCCTGCAAATACTGGAACAGATTTATATAGTATTAATGGACAAACGGATAGCAATTTATTGGTTTACAAAAGATATCCAGAATTGATGATGATAAATAATTTGATTATACAAAATTGAATTAATACAATGACTTATTCAACAGAATTTTTAAGAATTTTAGGAAATTTAAATTTTGAAGATAGTTTAGGGATTGATGAAGCTCAAAATAGTTTACAAAATTATATGAAAGATTTTGTAAAAATGAATCAACTTAACTTATTCAATCATTTTTGAATTATGTACGAAGGTTTAATATATGATAGTGCATATGGAGATGCATTATTCACAAATACTTATGAATTGGCTTCAAAAGGAGTAAATAATAGCATTGAAAATTTTGTTGATTATGCAAAATACGCAACTGCTAAAACAGATAGACAAATAAAATACAAATTTAGCAGTGATTCATATTTTAAAAACCAAATAACAGATTATATGCCAAAAGACTCAGAAGGTAAAGTTACAGATTGATCTATAACTTTGGAGAATATTGATGGTGAATTAAGTAGAGAAAAAATATTTAACGGATTACAAATGCTTAATAAAAAAGCTCTTATAGCAAGTAAAAATAATGTAAATAATATACAATCAGTTTCTATTGCAGGATTAACTGCTGTAAAGAGTGGAAGTGATTGATATATTAGACCAGTCAAAAATCAAAGTTACTGAAAAAATCCAGAAGAAACTAGTGGAAGTCAATATAACTTTAAAGATGTAAAAGTAATTGTAAAAAATTTAAATACAACAACAAAATTGCAATCAATTTTTAAAGAAAATCCATTGCAAAAAGGATTGGGATTCAATATTATTTTAGCTGCATTATCATATTTTGCATTTTCATTATTAGCAACAATCCTTGTTTTCTTACTATTTAGAAGACAATCAAGAATCTAGTTTATAAAAAAATATTTTGTATGAATAGTACAAAATATTTTTTTTATGGTTAAAAACATTCAATTTATTTAACCTTTTAAAATAAAACTTTATTTTGTGTATAATTAATATGATATAAAACTTTAGGAGGAATATAATCATGTCAAATAAATTAAACGGAATTGGAGCAAGTAACGGAATTGCAGTGGCTAGCGTATATGTTTTAGATGAACAACCAATTGTTATTCCTAAAAAGGATGCAACCAATTTAGAGCAAGAATTAGAATTAATTAACTCTTCAATCGCAAAAGCAAAAAAAGACTTAGAAAGTTTACAAGCAATTGCAAAAGAAAAATTAGGAGAAGAAAAAGCAGCTATATTTGAAGCTCATGCTTCAATTTTAGAAGATCCAGCAATGGCTGAAGAATTTACAGCATTAATAAAAGAAAAAAACTATAATGCGGCAAGAGCTATTGATGAAGTTTCTAAAAAATACATCGAAATGTTCGGAGCTATGGAAGATGCATACTTCAAAGAAAGAGCAGCAGATGTAAAAGATGTAACTCAAAGATTAATTCGTTATGTATTAAAAATGCCAGTTTTAGATTTAGCATCAATTAGTAGTGAAGTTATAATTGTTGCAGAAGACTTAACACCAAGTCAAACAGCACAATTGAACCCAAAATATGTCAAAGGTTTTGCATGTAATGTTGGGGGAAGAACAAGTCATGCTGCAATTATGGCAAGAAGTTTAGAAATTCCTGCAGTTTTAGGTTTAAGAACAATTTTATCAACAGCTAAAGAAGGAGATGTTTTAGCAATTGATGGAAGTACAGGAGATGTTGAAATTAATCCTTCTGACAAATCAGTTTGAGAAGCAAAAGCAAAAAAATTCCTTGAAGAAAAAGCAGAGTTAGAACAATTTAAAACAAAATCAACAATTACAAAAGATGGATATGATAAATTCATTTTAGAAGGAAATATAGGTAGTCCAAAAGATGTTGCAGCTGTTTTAGAAAATGGTGGAGAAGGAGTTGGACTATTTAGATCTGAATTCTTATACATGGACAATGATCATTTCCCAACTGAAGAAGAACAATTTGAAGCTTACAAAAAAGTTGTAAGTGATATGAATGGTAAAATGACTGTTATTAGAACACTTGATATTGGTGGAGATAAAAAGCTAAGTTATTTTGCATTCCCAGAAGAAATGAACCCATTTTTAGGATATCGTGCTATTAGATTTACAATGGATAGAAAAGACATCTTTAGAGATCAAATTAGAGCATTATTAAGAGCAAGTGCATTTGGACCTGTTGGAATTATGTTTCCAATGATAGCAACAATTGATGAATTTGTTAGTGCAAAAAAATTCACTCTTGAATGTAAAGCAGAACTCGAAAAAGAAGGGGTTGCAGTTGGAAAAGATTTAGAAATTGGTATGATGGTAGAAATTCCTGCAGCTGCAGTTAATGCCGAAAACTTTGCAAAACATGCAGACTTCTTTAGTGTTGGAACAAACGATTTAATTCAATACTCAATGGCAGCAGATAGAATGAGTGAAAATGTTACATACTTATACCAACCATTTAACCCATCAATTTTAAGATTATTAAAATTGACAATAGATGGAGCTCATAAACATGGAAAATGAGCTGGTATGTGTGGAGAAATGGCTGGAGAACCAGACGCAGTTCCATTATTAATGGGATTAGGTCTTGATGCTTATTCAATGTCTGCAACAAGTATTACAAAAGCAAGAAGCATAATGTCAAAATTAACATTAGTAGAAACTCAAGAACTTGCAAAAAAAGCATTAGAATGTGAAACATCAAGTCAAGTTTTAGATTTAGTGCATAAATTAATGAGCGATAAATAATATAAAAATCCTATTTGAAATAGGATTTTTTTGTTACTAAAAATTTTTTTAATTATAAACAATTTTTATAAATAGTCATTTTAATCTAAAAAAATATATAATAAAACTCAATAGGTGCATTATGAAAAGAAATAAAAAATTAAAAGTTTACTTACAAATATTAATATTTACATTTTTGTTAGTTATACTTTTTGAAAGTTTAGACAATAATAATAAATTTATGGTTTTGTTTGATCAAGTATTAGTTTTTTTAATGGTGCTTTTTTTATTTTTATCATCACTTTCAATAATAATAATTTTTTCAAAGTTTTATGAAGAAGTAAAATTAAATATATCTAAATATTCATTAATAAAAAATATTAGAAAATCTCAAAAATCAATTTTACTGAATAAAATTACTTTATTTTTATTACCTCTAGCTTGTTATAGAGTAAATATTACTTCAAAAATTATTTTGGATACAGATGATGGAAAGAACTTTTTAATTTCTTTAACTGTAATTTGTGCATTAGCAGTTATTTTGACTTATGTAAGTTATTTTTTAATTTTTTCTTATTTACTAGAAGCAAAAAAAAGAAATTTAACAAAAAAAGAAGAGTTATGACAAGAGATTATTTATAGCAAAATTGAGTTGGAATTTAGAAATATTGTAGAGTTACAAAAAAACAATTTTTTGGAAAATATAAATTTAATTTTTGAAGATAATATTAGATCTTTTTTACTTATAGAAAGTAAAAAACATAATTTAATAATTAATGCGCGATTCTCTTTATTATTGTCAAATAAGAAAAAGGCCAGCACTCCTCCTGATTTTTATTAAATATGTATTTTAAAAGCTTTTATAAATTTATATTTTTGTAATAAACAAAATATTTTTTGTTATATCTAAAAAAATAAAAGGAGAAAAATTTATGAAAAAATTACTTACTATTTTAAGTGTATTAACTATGTCTTCATTTTCAGCTTCTATTCTTGTTGCATGTGATAGCAATAATAATCAACAAAACGAAAAAAACGATAACCCATCTAATGAAAACAATAATGTGAATAATAATAATGAAAATAATAACGAAGAAAAACCACAAGAAGAAAATAACGAATTAATAGATTTGAGTGCATTAAAATATAAAAACTTACCAGCAGGCTATATGGAAAACGGAGTCTATGATAGAGACAATGGTGCAAATTTAGGAAATAAAAAAAATTTAGAGTATAAAATTAATGCTGAATCTATTTTGTTTTCTTTAAACCAATTAAACAAAATAGATTTAAAAAGTAGTGACATTGAAATATCGGAAATCGATAACGGAACAGCTGGGATGAATGGAGTTGCTGTTATTAAAGCTGCAATTGGTTCTAAAAGTGTCAAAGGAGAAACTAGTTTAATATTAAATCAAAATATTAATTTTTCAGCTTTAGTTGGAAATAGAAAACTTAATAATATTTATATTAAACAAGATATTTTTGATAATTTAGAAACTGAAATAAAAGATCCAAATAACAAATCTGCTTTTGCTGCATATATAGTAGAACAAATCGGAGTTTCAAATCCTGCTCTTGAGGCTCTTGCAGAACCTATGGTTAGTGGTGCAGAAAAAATATTACCCAAAGTCAATTTTACAAGCAAAGAATTTGTGATTCAGGAAACACCATCACTTAATGGATTGTTTGTAGCTGATCAGAATTTAAAATTTGAATTAAATTTTGTTAAAGACGAAAGAGCATTTTTTATAAAAAATAAAGATTCGCTCCCATTAGTAAATATGGAGTTAGATAAAAATACTGATGTTAGCCCATCTGAAAATTACATTTCCTTAAAAAAAACAGTATACAAAAAGTTAAATAACTCTAATTCTTGAAAGAACAAAGTATCTTTAGAAGAATTTATAAAATTTACAAGAGTTCAGAAAGGAAAAAGAAATATGTATTATATAAATGTAATTGCTGGGTCTTCAAAACTTTATGGTCATGACTTTTTACTTTTCTTTATGTCAGGTAAATTATTTGATGAACAAGGATCTGTTAGAGTTAATGCACAAGTCAAAAACAATTAGAAAAAACATTTTATTTAAGTATAAAAAAAATATATTTTTATAATTTTAAAGTTATAATTATTTTATTAATAAAGGTGAAATATGAAAAAAGAAAAAAAACAAAATAGCTTTATTAAAATAGTTATTTTTGCAATATTGTTATGATTCTTATTTAGTAGTCTAGATAAAAATCAAAATTTATCAATTCTTTTTAATCAAGTTTTGATTTTTTTACTTGTTTTATTTTTACTTTTTTCATCAATTTCAATAATTATAATTTTTTCTAGATATTTTGAAGAAGTAAAATTAAATATTTCTAAATATTCATTGATTAAAACTTTTAACAGATCACAAACACCAATTTTGTTAAATAAGTTGATTATTGTTTTAGCGCCAATAGCTTGCTATAGAGTAAAATTAATAGCAAATCTATTTTTAAAAGACTTTAATCAAAACTATTATTTGTTATCACTTTTTATAATATGCACTTTAGCAGTATTGTTATCATTAGCTAGTTATTTTTTAATAGTTTCTTATTTTATTGATATGAAAAAACGTAACTTAATATTGAAAAACAATGATTTAGAAGAAGTGCTGCTAAATCAATTAAATTTAGATACAAATGATTTATTTGAAATTAAAGTAAATCAATTTTATAATTCAATTAATATTATTTTTGAAAACAACATTAGAGCTTTTATTTTAGTTGAAAATGAAAAACATAACTTAAAAGTTAATAGTTATTTTTCTATTTTATTAAACAATAACAAAAAGGCAACAACTCCTCCTCGATTATCTTTTTAATTCTTTTTATTCAAAATTTTAATGAATTAATATTAAGAGAGGAATAGGTTTAACGACCTTGATGAATATGCGGATACAAAAACCTTTTTTTAAAAACGCATTTAAAAACATTTTAAAAAACAAAATTCAGTTTATTACTGTTATTATTTTGATTTTTATAAGTAGTTTGGTTTTTACAATGTGTTACTCTGCAACTTCTAGAATAAATAAATCATACAATGAATATTCTTCACAAAAAGAAAGTAATTTACATGATTTTGTTGCAGATTTCACTTCAACTTCTTACATCAGTAACGAAGACAATGAAGACAAAATAAATTTTAAAAAATTATCTGATCCATTAATAAGAGATAATTTAGTTTTAACTTATATAAAAAATAAGTTACAAGATACTAATAACAGTTTTGTTTTTGATAGAGTTGAAGCAAGACAGTTTTCATTATCTACAAATAAAACTTTAAAAGTTGTAATTTTAAATCCTGAACAAAAAGTAGACAAATTTGTTGTTGAAGAAGGTATGGATTTAAACACTTGGACAACTTATTCAAAAGCTACAAATAATTTAAGTTTAAAATGAGCTTATATTGATAGAAGATTTGCAGATTATAATAATATTAAATTAAACGATATTATTAGATTACAAGATGATAAATTTGGTAGTTCAATTCTTGTAAAGAATAGCCAAAATAAGGATAAAGATTTTGATAAAACTTTAAAAGAACATGAAAATGAAGATATTAGTTTGTGAATGAACAATACTCCATACAATGAACTTAGTTGATTTCAAGTAGTTGGATTTGGTAGTTCAGCTGATTTTGTAACACCAATTGTAAATTCTGAAAAACCACTTCCTAATTATAAAGAAGAAGCATTGGTTTATGTGAACCCATTAAATTTTGGAATTACATATAAATACTATGAAACAGTTTTTGCAAATAATGAATTTAGTTTAAACAATTATGGTTCTACAAAAATTTGATATTCAGACAATCAAATATCAAACTATGAAACTTTGAAAGTTATATCTGATGCTGATAAAGAAATTTATTTTGTAGGAAAATTTGCAAATGAAAAATATAAAGCAAATTCTATAGAATATTTGAATAATTTAATAGAAAGTTTTGAAGTATCAAAAGAAATTGGATTAAAGTCTAATTACATAAATGCTTTAAATGAAAATGCAAAAATATTTACAAAAACAGGTGATTCTAACTATTCAATGGGAGCTAGAACTAGTACTTTTCCGTTTATATTAATAATATTTAATGTTGTTTCATATGTTTTAATTGCAATTATTTTAGGAATTGGAATTGTAATTTTAATAGCACAATTAAAATTGCAATTAGAAAAAGCTTTTGGCCAAATGGGAGTAATGATTTCATTGGGTTATAAAAAAATTCAGTTGATACTTTCAAATAGTATTTATGCATTTATTATTGCATTAGTTGGAGGAACTATTGGATATATTTGTGGATACTTTTTACAATTTTTAATAATTACTGTTTTTGATAAATTTTTTGCTATTCAAATTCAACAAATTAGTTTTAATTTAGAATCATTCATTATATCTATTTTTGGGATTTTTGCATTTTTAGAGTTTGTAACTCTTATAACATGTATTTATATGTTTAACAAAAATACTGTTTTAGAAATGATAAATTACGAACAAAGAAGTGCTACAACTAGATTTAATTTATTTTTTAAAAAATTATTTATTAGAAGAACAAAAAACTTTAACTCTAAATTCTCAGGAGCAATCTTATCAAGCTCTGTATTAAAATTGTTTGCAGTTTTAGTTTCTATGTTTGTTGCAGCAACAATGACAACAGCAAGCATAATTATGCCACATGTTCTAAAAGAAAACCAAAAATATATTTACAGCGGTGATGAATATGATAATAAGGTTACTTATTATTCTCCAATTTATAATGATCCAGTTTCTTTTTATAAAACTTATAATCCTGAATCAACAAATAAAAATTATGACTCTTTAGATGCAAAAAATTTAATTGATAGTTATTTAAAAAATAATATAAGTTCAAAGTTTTTTAATCCATCAAATGACTTGGGTGAATTAAATGATATGAGTTATAAAAATATTGATTTAGATTATTTAAAAAGCAAAGATTTATATTTACAAAATAACTCACAAAATAGTTCTGATTTATTAATAACTTCTCTAACAGGAAGTTTGTGACCTGATATATATAGATATGTAAAACCTTCATGATTAAATAATAAAAAAGAATTTATGGATGTACTATTTAATGCTAATAACTCAAGAAATGCAATTGAAGACTTAGAAAATATGAGATTATTTTATTTAAAATATAAACATACAATCGGATTAAATATTAGAAGAGAAGGTTACTTTGTAAAAAGAACATCTTTACTTACATCGCTTGCAAGTGATGGTGGACCTAATAATGACTTAATATCTGCAAATGAGTTTGCAAGTAATTCTTCAATACCAATAAGTGTTAATATCGAAAAAGACGGAAGCATAATGAATGATGAAGTATTTCAAAACTCTTTATATAAATTTGTAAATAGTTCAAATTATATGTCAGAGTCAGTTGTTATATGTGGACCGATTTATAATTGAATAGTTGCTTATTTTAGAGCTAACTTACAACAAATTTTTTTACAAGGAATTTATACAAGCTTACCTTCAAACATTAGAGACATAATGTTAAAAGAATTTGAAAAGGATAATGGCTCATTTAATATGTCTTTTGGGACAACTCCTTTTAATCAAGAAAATGAAGAGTTGGGAACATATTTAAATTCTGAATTAAAAAATATTGATTTTAAAGTTTATGGTATTAATCAAAATGGATTACAAAAACTTTATGACAATAATTCAAATGATATTAAAGCAAAACTTGTTGAAAAAGATTCAATAATAATAAATGAAACATTAGCGAAGAAATTAAAATTAAAAGTTGGACAAACAGTTGATATTAATCACATCATTGAATATTTAGAAAAAGATGGTCAAGAACTTGGTGTTGATAGTTGAAATACTAATAAGATCAATGCACAAGATTCTGAAGGATATACTAGTTCTAAAAATATTTATAAAAACTCAGTTTTAAATTCAAAAAAAATAGGGTGAACTAATAGCAAAATGATTCAAGATGATGTAGATGAGCAAGAAAAAGATTTAGTTTATTATTCTAGAATAGACTTATCAAGTGATAGTATGGTTTCTCCAACTAGTATGTCAAAACAAATTAAAAAAGGAGCAATCAAAAAAAAGGTTAAGAAAATAAATAAAGAATATAAAGTTGTAGGAATTGCAAATCAGTATGGAGTTTCAAAAGCATGAATAGATAATGAAACTGCAAATGAACAAGCACAATACAATAAAACAAAACCATTATTATTTAGTTTATTTATTAAAGAATGATCAAATCCAAAAAGTTTAGTGAGTGGTTCAGAAGAACAAATTTTTGTAAACAAGTTGAAAGAGTTTAACAATACATCAACTTTATTTAATAGTAATTATGAAAATTTTGTAAATTGAACAAATTCAAACCAAGATTTTAATAAATATTTAACTTTATTTAATAATGAGTATCCGATATTTAATTATAAAAACTCAAATGATAAATCATTTAGTGATTTATCTAAGGGTATTACAACAATTCAAAGATATGGAGATTACACAATATTTGGATTAAAAGGTGGAAAAGTAAATGGAGCTAACCAAACTTCATATTCAGCATTTTCACAATCACCAATTGAAAGCGTTTGACAATATGATGCTGCAATTGAAATTTTATCTAGAATTGAAAAAACTCTTAACTCGATTATTTTTACATTGTTGCCAATTATATTAATTATTAGTTTTATAGTAATTTTATTAACAATTAACTCTGTTATTGCAAAAAATCAAAAAATTATTGCGATGATGAAAATACTAGGATATAGCAAAGTTTATATTTCTAGATTATTTATAGGTATATATATTCCACCTGCAATTCTAGGATCAATTCTAGGATTTGTAGCAGGCTGGTTCTTTTTGAAACTAACTTTATATAATGCAATAACTTCAATATTATTACCATTTAATTTCTACATTTGATATTTAATCGTTGGAGGGTTTGGAACATTTGTTCTTTACTTAATTAGTGTTGCTATAAGTTGAAATGCACTAAGAAGAGTAAATATGCTAATTGCTGTTCAAGGAGGATAAAATGAAAAAACTTTTAAAATTACTTTTAGTAGTTACAAGTATGGTTCAACCTATTATTATTGTAAGTTGTGATAAAAAACAAACCAATACTTTAATAGATAGACCAGAACCAATTTTACCTATCTCTAAACAGGGATTTGAAAATGTAAATATTGATGCAATTGAAATTGATAAAATTATGTACAACTATGATTTGTATGAACAAGTAATTGAACAGCTTAAAAAAGCAAATTATAATGTAAATGATATTAATGTAAGTGTTATAAAAAACGGAATAAATACTTTAGATAAAGATAATTCCGATTTATTTAGAAATGGAACATATGAATGAACTTTTTCTAATAAGAATAATGATAAAGAATATATAAAAGCAAAACTAATTATTACAAACTCATTAAATTTAGCTGATATATTTAGTGCTTTAAATATTGGAACAATTTATGACAGTCGTCCAAAATCAATATTGATAGGTTTACTAACTAAGAATTTAAACTTAATAAATATGATTGAACAAATTTCAGAGCAGTTAATTGATGTAAAAAATTATATTTACAATCAAAATAATAAATCTGCAATTATAAAAATTTCAGAAGATAATGATTTTCCAAAATTAAGTGGTGGAAAAGATGTTATCCCTAAAAAGTTTTATGGGTCAATAGAAGTTAATTTTGAAATACAAAAATTTGATTATGCAAAATTAAATGATGATCAAAAAGGAATAACATTTAATCAATTTTGAAAAAATTTAAATTATATTTCTAGTAGTGATATAAATATGCCTAATAATATTGGAATAATAAATCAATTTAATATTTATAGTTTATTAATGAGTTTAATTATTACAAATTTTACTACTGGTGAATCACAATTTTATTGACCAATAATAATAAATGATATTTTATCTGAAGAACAAAACTCATTTAAACCAGAAAAATCAGATAAACCAAATGCTATTGAAGGAAAAGATTTTATGGTAAATATTTATTTTAAAGAATATAAAAATGAATATCCAAATGATGCAAGTAATGAACAACTTGATAAAAACTCATTTATTTTTGATCAAAAAGAACCAGTAAAACTATATTTTAAATACTTAAATTAAGTAAAAAAGGAGAAAAAAAATGAAAAAATTACTAGCTATTTTAGGAGTATTAACAATGATGTCTACAACATCTTCGGTAGTTGTAGCTTGTGGAGAAGATAATACATCTGATAATTCAAGTAATAACAAACCAGTTGATCCAGAAAGTCCAACAGACCCAAATACTCCAAATGAAGATTTGATTGATTTAGCAAAATTACAATATAAAAATCTTCCAGCAGGTTTCATGGAAGCTGGTGCTTATGATAGAAACAATGGGAAAAATTTAGGATCAGAAAATAATGAAAATCAAGTAGATTTTTATAAAATTAATTCAGAGTCTGTTTTATTTTCTTTAAATCAAATGAATAAATTAAGTTTATCAAGTGACGATGTTGATATTTCTGAAATATCAAATGGAGAATCACATAATGGTTATGGTGGAGTAGCTGTTATTAAAGCTAAAACTGGATCAAAAAAAGCAAAAGGAGAAGCATCTTTAATTTTAAATCAAAGTATTGATTTCAAAGCTCTAGTTGGTAATACCAATTTAGATAATATATACATTAAAGAAGATATTTTCAATGATTTAGAAAATCAAATGAAAAATGAAAGTAATATGCAAGCATTTGCTGCTTTTATCATTGAACAAATAGGAGTTGCAAATCCAGCTCTTGAAGCATTAGCTACACCAATGATGTATGGCGCTGCAGGAATAATACCTAATACAAGTTTTACTCCAACTGAGTTTAATATTTCAAAGACACCTTCTTTAGATGGATTATTTGTAGCTGCACAAGATTTGGTATTTAAAACTAAGTTTGTTAAAGATGATAGAGTAGTGTTAACAAGTTCTGATACTCAAAACATACAACTAAATAAAACCGTTAACCAAGACTCAAAAAATAATTACATTGAAATAAAAAAAGCGGCATATAATAAATTAGGTAATACAGGAAATTGAAAAAGCAAAGTAGATGTCAACGAATTTATCAAATATTCAAGGGTGGAAAAAAAAGAATCAGGATATACAGTTTATGTCATTTCGGGCTCATCTAAAATTTATGGACATGATGTATTATTGCCATTTGTCGCTGGAAAATTATTAGTTGCCAATGCAGTAGTAGATATTGAAGTAACAATAGCAGCTTAAATTTATGCTGTATTTTAAAATAAAATAATATTAATTAAAATCTTATTTTATATTGTAAAATAATCTAGAAAGGGGATAACTCTTATGGGATTATTTACAAAAAATAAAAGTTTAGAAGTTTTTGCACCTGTTGATGGAGAAGTAATAGACTTATCAACAGTTAAAGATGATGTTTTTGCAGAAGGTATGCTAGGTGATGGTTTAGCTTTTGTTCCTGCAAGTGGAGAATTTTATGCTCCAATTGATGGAAAATTAGTTACAGTATTTCCATCAGGACATGCTTATGGAATTGCAAATAAAAATGGAGTAGAAATTTTACTACACATTGGAATTGACACAGTTTCTCTTGAAGGAAAAGGGTTTGATGTTAAAGTTAAACAAAATCAAACTGTATCAAAAGGTGAATTACTTGTAGTAGTAGATTTAAAAGAAGTATCTTCAAAAGTTCCATCAATGCAAACACCATTAATTTTTACAACTGATTCAATGCAAGGTAAGCAAATTGAAATTGTAAAAAAAGGTAAAGTTTCTAAAGGTGACTTAGTAGCAATAGTAAAATAAGAAAAAAATGTTTATATATAAACATTTTTTTTATTTTTATAGAGTAAAATAACCTTAGATTAATTTTGGAGCTGAAATAAATGATTAATAAAAAAGACTATTATAAAATTTTAGATGTTAATAAAGAAACTAAAATTAAAGATATTAAAAAATCATATAAAGACAAAGCAAAAGAACTAAATGTTAATGTTGACATGGAAAATAAAAACGATTTTATAGAGTTATGTGAAGCTGCAATTGTATTGACTGATAAAAA
The DNA here is from genome assembly GCF_009730595.1 of Spiroplasma tabanidicola. Taxonomy (NCBI): domain Bacteria; kingdom Bacillati; phylum Mycoplasmatota; class Mollicutes; order Entomoplasmatales; family Spiroplasmataceae; genus Spiroplasma; species Spiroplasma tabanidicola. Next base: position 220,405 of record NZ_CP046276.1, read on the forward strand.
AAAGAAAAGGCTTTATGACAATGGTGGTTTTGAAAAAGTTTATGGAAATAATCTAGAAAATTATACAGTTTTAAGTTTTGATGATTCTTATAAATTTTTTATGGGTAAATATAAAGATACAAATAACAAAATTTTTTTAAATAAGTTTACAAATTTTCAAGAAAAAGTTTATGGTTTAACAACAAGTGGTTTTAATTTTAAGTCTTTAAAATGAAAAACTGATGGTTTAATTTTTCTGGCATCAACTTTATTTTTTCCATTTTTAATTTCTGTTATGGCAAAGTTGCTTTTTACTTGATCTGATAAAACTGAAACTGCATTGCAATTCATATATATTATTTCTGTTACAGTTGGGGCAATTGTTTTGATTGCATATCATAAATCTGGTTATTTTAAATATGGTTATGCATGACAGTTTTTATTTGTAATAATACCTTTATTAGCATTAATTTTGGTTATCGCATTTTCAAATGCTAATCAATATATTTTAGCTATGGTTGTAAATTTAGTTCCAAAATTCATATTACTTATCTTGATACTTTATATTGATAAAAAAACAAGAAAAATAATTATAGAAACATTTAAAAAACATTGATTAACACTTTTAATCACTTGTGTTTTTGGATTTATAATAATTATAGGAATAAATTTATTAGTGTCTGGAGTGATAGAGCAAAAATTATTTAAGTTAGCAGAATCTAAAAATGAGTCTAATTTAGCAGGAGCATTATCTGATCAAAATGCTTCTAAAACAACAAAAATAACATATGCAATTTTATTAGTTCTTTATGCAGTGATGGTGGCTCCTTTTGTTGAGGAAATGGCATTTAGAAGTGCTTGATTTTTAAACGTTTCAAATAAATGATTAGCATATGTAACAAGCTCAATTGCATTTGGGTTTATTCACTATGGATTTAGTGGAGATTTTGAACACGTACTTTCATATTCAGCAGGAGGATTTATTCTTGGTGGAGTATTTATATGAACCAAAGGAAATATAACATACAGTTGATTGGTTCACATGGGAAACAACTTATTTGCAGTAATTGTGTTATTAGTAAGCGTAAGTTGATAGGAGAAATATGACAATATTAAAAGTAAATAAAAATGATGAAAATCAAACAATTTTTAATTTTATTAAAAAGAATTTTAAAACAACAAGTTTATCAGTTATATATAAATGATTTAGAACCAATAAAATAAAATTAAATGAAAAAAGAATTAAAGATCAAAAGAGAGTTTTAAAATTAGGAGATGAAATCAAAGTTTATGATAGTGCTTCTATTTCTAAAAGAAATGAAGAAAAACTTGTAGATTATTCTGAATTAAAAATAATATATGAAGATGAAAATTTATTAATTGTAGATAAACCTTCAAATCTTGAAATGCATTCTTTAATAAACATTTGTTTAGATCAAATAGTAAGAAGTTATTTGATAGATACTAATAAATATGATGTGGAACTTGAAAATAGTTTTGTAATAAGCCACGTTCATCGCCTTGATAAATTAACAAAGGGATTAGTTATTTATGCCAAAAATAAAAAAAGTTTAGATATCTTATTACAAGCAATTCAAGATAAAGATAATATTGAAAAATTTTATCTAGCCAAATTGGAAAATAACAATATTAAAACAGGACTAATTGAAGGTTTTATTGATTATAATAGTGATACTCAATTAGCAAATTTCAGCTTAAAAGATAACAAGTTTTTTAAATCTTGTTCTCAAGAACAAAATTGATTTAATAAAGAAGAAAATATTTTAGAGGTAAAACTTTTGACCGGTAGAAAACATCAAATCAGAGCAATTTGTTCTTATTTTAAATCTCCAATAGTTGATGACTTTAGATATGGAGCTAAAAAATCTAAGAATAGATCAATTGATTTAATTGCGTATAAATTAATATTTAAAAACTTTAGTGATGAATTAAGTTATTTAAATGACAAAGAATTTTGCTCCACATTCATTTTCTAAAATGTTATTATTATAAGGTTAGGGGGAAAAACTATGTTATCTACAAAACAAAGTATTTTTAGTACTATTATAGGAACATTTATTTCCCTATTAAATACAATCATACAATTCTTACTAATTTATTGAGTTTTAGAAAAATATGGAACACAGTTTAACGGGTTTGTTAAAATTGTTGGTTCTTTTTCTATGCTTGTTTCAACAGCAGAGAGTTCATTAGGTATTGCAACAACTATTTTATTAGTTAGACCAATTGCGCATAATGACTGAATCACAGCAAATGAAGTATATTCAACATCAAGAAAACTATATCGAAAAGCATGTAAATCAGAACTTGCCATTACTGCTGCTATTTGTTTGTTATATCCTTTATATGCAGGATTATCTTCTCAAGAAGGTATATTTAGTGCACAAAGCTGAGAAAATATTGCCATTCCTTTATCTGGAAAAGTAAGTGGAGATGCAAGTTATTGAGTGCTAATATTAATAGCATTTTCATTTGGGGCTAAAAATATTGTTGGTAACTTTTGATTTAACTCAATCGAGTGTGTAATGGCAGCGGATAATAGAAATACTGTTAGAAGATTAATAATATTATTTAGCGATATTTTTATTTACTCATTGGTATTTTATTTGATGAGCTTAAACAACATTCCACCGTATATTCCATTTTTCAGTTTAATAATTTATAGTCCGATAAAAGGGTTTTTAGTTTCTCTATATGTTAAGCGAAAATATTTGTGGTTAAAATTTTATAAAGATTTTAATAGTTTTAAATTAACTACAATTTCAAAAAGAATATCATATTCTTCAATCGGTACATCAATTTTAATTAACTCAGATATGATAGTTGCTGCTTTGTTATTAGGATTAGGCGTTTCTTCAACACTTTCTTTATATTTGGTTATTGCTATAAATGTTAGATTGATTATGACAAACTTTATAACTTCTTTTAGAGAATTTTTTATAACACTTGTTGCTCAAAGAGGAAGAATAAATTGAGATAGTTATTCAAAATATGAACTTTATACATATTTAGTTGCTGCATTCACTTTTATAAATATTGCAATTTTATCTCCATATTTTGTAAGTGCTTTATATTCAGATCTTGCGTTATCAAATTTAGAATCAGGACATTTTGCAAATGCCGAAAGAGATGCTTTAACATTTATGTTTTTTAGTCCTAAATTTTCAATCTTATATGCTTTTTCAACCGCAATTATAATTTTATGTGAAGGTCAAATTACTTTAATTCATGCAAAAGGAAGATATGGAGAGGTTTCTAAATTTCAAAATATTTTAGGAACCGTTTATATATTTGTGGTTTTAGGATTAGTATTTTTAGCAAAAAAATTTGCAATTGGTGGAGCAAATAATCAATTAATTTCTGGAATAGTTACTTTATATGTTGTAAAAGGACTATTTTTAATTGTTAGATATTGTTATTTATGATTATATGTTTGAAGATATGCAACTTATAACTCAACTTGAAAACATGTTTGAAATAATATTGCTATATTATTCACAGCACCAACAACAATGACATTGTTTACATTATTATATTTAACAAAACATTTTGATATACAAGAAAAAGCAACTGGTACAAATACACCAATATTGCCATTAGTAATATTATTCTTTGGGGTTATATTTATAAGCGGAATAGTTTTAATTTTAACTGCATATATTTTTTCACCAAAAATGATGAATGGAATTATGAAAAATATGCCTTTAATAAGTAGAATCTTAAATAAAAAACAAACAAATGCAAGATTAAAAAGATTTGAAGAAAATGGTATTGACATTGAAAAAATTGTCGATAAAACCGATGAACTTGCTCCAGCAATTTATGGAATAGTGAGCGAATCTTCAGCGGCAGATTTATCACTTGATACAATCGATATTAATGTTGAACAAAAAAATGATAAAATTTATGTTTTAAAAGGAAAAGATTAAACCTTATTTAAATAAGGTTTTTTATTTGAATATAGTCTTAATATCAAAAGTTATATAATGATATAATCAAAATGGTGAAATTAATGGGAAGTTCAAACATCATTATTCCAATAGCTATTGCGATAACATGTATATTTGTTTTTTATGCATCTGGTGTAATTATTTTGGAGTTAATTAAATTTAAAACAAAAAATCCATATGCAGCAATTGCGGCAGGATTTTTTTCATATTTTACATTTATTTCAATATTTACCTTTCCATTACAATTAATCTCAGTTTTACCTTATATATTTTTTATATATTATTTATGAGCCTTATCAATTGTTTATATAATATTTTGCTTAGTTTTTGCAAAACATTGATTGTCTTTAAATTTATTAAGTAAAAATCTATGATTTTTTATTTTAGCAGTAATAGTTATTGGTGTTGCAACATATTTTGAATATAAAAAATTAGGAATAGAAAATGAGTTTTCTAGACATAAAAATATTTTATCCATACTTTCATGATTAAGAGATAATCCAGTTTCATTTTTTAACAATTCTACATTATTTAACTTCTTAGGTTTTAGACCTTTTCAAGGTTGATATACCTTCCAATTATCAATGATAATTTTAACTGGAGTACAAAGCTATCAATATCAAGATATAATTATGCCTTTATCATTTATACTTGATGTATTTTTATGTGCTTCAATATTTATAACAATGTTTGATTCGTTTGATAAAACTAGCACAGCTTATAAAAAATATGCTTTATACATCTTATCATTATTTTTATTTACATTAACAAAAATTGCATTTATACATTATGATTATGCTTATTGAACTGGAGATACAATTTTCTTATACTTAATTTTTTATGCTATGGTTTTAGCTTTAAGATATACAAACATTGGTTTTCGAGAAAGAAAGATGCCACTTTTTATCGGTTTAGTTATTGGAGGATATATTTCATTTTCATGAAATAGTTCCTATCAAGTTTTATTTTTGATTTATTGTATTTTGTTTATTATTCAAAAAAAATATAATACAAATTTTACAAAAGACTTTTTAAAGATTTCTTCTATTGCTGTAATTGATTTAATATTCTTTAATTTAGTTTCTAAATATTACATTCCAACAATTTTGTTTGCAGCAATATTATTATTAATAATTGTTACGACTTATTTTATGTCAAAAAAATATTCAGCTGTTGTACGGTTTGAAACTTTTGTTGATTCAAAAATTACATTAGTAACATTGTTGCTACCAATTGTTTTTATGATAGTTTCAATTGCAATGACTTTAAAAACAAATAGATCTTTTGTTGATCCAAAAGAAAGCTATTTGAATTTTTTATATGTTTGAACAAACTTATTGCCAAGTAACACTTTAAGATTTTGAGCAACCTTTATTGCTGCAATGTCAATATTGATTTTGTCTGTTGTTTGAGTTTTTTTAAGAAAAAAGTTTAAGCTATCACTAATTACAGGGATTGTAGATTTAACATTAATAAATTATTTAACTTTTTATAATCCAATAGCTGTTAAGTTTATAAATTTAATTTATCCAATGATGAGTCAGTCGAATGGTTTAATTATGATTGTTCAAGGATCAGTACTTATGAATATTCTTGTCTATTGATTCTTTAATAAACAAGAAGAAAAAAATACTAAAAACAAAAGCGTGGTTGTGATAAAAAACTTTAATTGATTAAAACTATAGGAGAAATTTTATGAATAATGTTAAAGAAAAAATTTTAGAAATAAAACAAAAACTTAACGAATGAGGTTATGCCTATTATGTTTTAGATGATCCTGTTGTTGATGATGCAGAGTATGATAAGTTATTTAATGAACTAGTTAAGCTAGAACAAGAGCATCCTGATTTAATTACATATGATTCACCAACTAAAAGAGTTGGAGGTATTGTTTTAGATAAGTTTGAAAAATATCAGCATAAAGTTCCAATGTTAAGTCTCGCAAATGCATTTAATGAAAAAGATTTAAAAAATTTTGATGATCAAATTTTTAAAGAAATAGAAAATAAAAATTATAGTTTTTTTGTAGAACCAAAAATTGATGGTTTATCAATATCATTAATTTATTCAAAAGGAAAATTATTTAAAGCTGTTACAAGAGGTGATGGAGTATTTGGAGAAGATGTTACCAATAATGTTAAAACTATAAAAAGCATTCCTTTGGTTATCGAAAATAAAGATGACTATGTTGAAATAAGAGGAGAAGTTTTTTTGTCAAAAAAAGAGTTTGAAAAAATAAATCAACAAAGACAACTTGATGAAGAACCTTTATTTGCAAATCCTAGAAACGCAGCTGCCGGAACAATTCGACAACTTGATTCAAATATCGCTGCTTCAAGAAATTTAGATGCATATCTTTATTATTATATGGATAGAGAAAAAATTAAAACACATTCTGAATCCTTAAATTATTTAAAAAACTTAAAATTTAAAATTAACGAGTTAGGAAAAATTTGTAAAAACATTGATGAAGTTATGCAACACATCAATTATATTAGTGAGCAACGAAACAAACTAAATTATGAAATTGATGGAGTCGTAGTTAAAGTAAATAATTTTGATTTATATGAAAAAGTTGGTTATACTTCAAAGTTTCCTAAGTGAGCCATAGCATTCAAGTTTCCAGCAGAAATTAAAAATACCAGGCTTTTAAATATTTTTGCAACAGTAGGAAGAACAGGAAAAATTACTTACAATGCTAATCTTGAACCAGTTCAACTTGCAGGAACAACTGTTCAATCTGCAACTTTACATAATGCAGATTTTATTAAACAAAGAGATATTAGAGTTGGATCAATAGTTAAAGTAAAAAAAGCCGGAGATATTATTCCTGAAATAATAGAACCAATTAAAGATGAAACTTTTAAATTATTATCAGTTTGAAAAGAAACACATGTTTGTCCTGAATGTAACTCGGTTTTAGAGAGAGTAGAAGATGAAGTTGATCAATATTGTATTAATAGTTCTTGTAGAAGAAAAGTTGTTAGATTGATGGAGCACTTTGTTTCAAGAGAAGCTATGAATATTGAAGGGTTGAGTATAAAAATAATAGAAAAACTTTTTGAAAATAATTTTATTTATAATGTAGCAGATATTTATAAATTAAAAAATTTTAAAGAAGAATTAATTAGTCTAGATAAAATGGGAAAAAAATCTGTTGAAAATCTTTTAGAAGCTATAGAAAAATCAAAAACAAACTCTGCAGAAAAATTATTTTTTGGTTTGGGAGTAAGACATGTTGGTAAAAAAACTGCTCAATTATTAGTAACAAATTTTAAAGATATAAAAGACTTTGATAAAATTAGTTTTGAACAGCTAGAAAAAGTTCGTGATGTAGGGCCAATTGTGGCAAGATCGGTAATTGATTGGTTTGAAAATAAAAATAATAAAAAACTTTTAGAAGATTTAGTATCACTTGGAGTAAATACTTCTTATTTAGGAAACATTGGATCTAAATATAATGAAATTATTTCAAATAAAAGTTTTGTAATTACAGGCACCCTATCAAATTCTAGAAATTATTTCAAAAATATTTTAGAAGAACATGGAGCAAAAGTAATTGATAGTGTAAGTAAAAAAACAGATTATTTACTAGTTGGTGAAGATGCTGGAAGTAAACTTGAAAAAGCAAACAAACTTGGTGTTAAAATAATTAATGAACAAGAATTTTTAGAAATGTTAGGAGAAAAATAATGAAAATAAAAAAAGACTTAATATTTGAATTAGCTGAAGATATTATGTTAGAAATAACTGATAAAGAAGCAGAAGATTTTTTAAAAATAGAAAATCAACTTTTAGAAAAGTTTAATAAAGCTTATGCAATAAATATCGAAGGGGTTGAACCTAGTCATTATTGTTTTGATTATGCAAATACTTTTTTAAGAGATGATGATGATATTAGAAAAATTGACAAGCAAGACTTTTTAAAAAATGCACCTAAAAAAGACAATGACTATGTTGTTATAGAAAAGGTGGTTAAATAATTATGAATTTTAAAAACTTAACAATCGTTGATATTCACAATAAAATAAAAAATAAAGAATTAAAAGTTAAAGATTTAGTTGATAGTGTTTATGAAAATTTAAAAGCAGAGTTTAAATCAAATTTTTTAGTAACATTGATTGAAAATAAAAATAGTGAAAAAGAATTACAAGAATTATTTGATGAAAATAAATTATTATCAGCAATTCCTTATGTAACAAAAGATAATATTTCAACAAAAAATATTTTAACTACAGCAGGATCAAATATTTTATCAAATTATTTTCCTCCTTATGATGCAACAATCACTGAACATTTAAAAAATGAACATACAATTTTACTAGGTAAGGCTTCTTTGGATGAACTTGGAATGGGTGGAACTGGTTTGTTTGGTTTCAATGGAGAGGTAAGACATCCTAAAGATAGCGAAAGAATAGCAGGCGGTAGTTCAAGTGGTAGTGCGTATGCTGTTGCAGCTGGATTAGTTCCTTTTGCAACTGGAACTGATACAGGAGATTCTATAAGAAAACCAGCAAGTTATTGTGGTATTGTTGGATTTAAACCAACTTATGGAAGTATTTCAAGATATGGTGTTATACCATATGCTCCAAGTTTAGATCATTTAGGTTTTTTTACAAACTCAGTAGATGATGCTGCTATATTAAGTGATGCAACATTTAAACATGATCCTAAAGATTTTACTTCTATAAATAATGAAAATGAGTTTTATAAAAATATAAATAATTTAGATAAAAAAACTAAGTTTGGATTTTTAAAATCAGTTTTAAAATATTTTAAAGAAGATTTAAAAAAAGATTATCTTAATTTATTTGAAAAAATTAAAGCAGAAGGTTTTGAAGTAATTGAAATAGATTTTGATGAAAAATTATTAGCAACAATTCCTGCTGTTTATATGATGATTTCTTTTTCTGAAGGAGTTTCTACTCATGCAAATTTAGATGGTATAAATTTTGGTAAGCGTGAAGAAGGTAAAGATTATAAAGATATAATGAAAAAAACACGTACAAAAAATTTTGGAAATACTGTTAAGAGAAGATTTACTATTGGAAGTTTTCAATTAAAAAAAGAAAATCAAGAAGACTTACTTTTAAGATCAAAAAAAATTAGAAGATTAATTATTGAAGAATTAACAAAAGTTTTTAATCAGATTGATATTTTATTTTTACCTCCATCATTAGATGTTGCACCAACTGTGAAAAATATTTTAGGAACAGATGTTGAAGAAAGAGGCGATCATGATGGAATCTGAGTGGATGATATTTTAGAATTAGCAAACTTTAATGGTATGCCTTCAATTACAATTCCTTTTATAGAAAAAAATAATTTACCTATTGGAATAAATATAAATGCAAAACCAAAAAATGACTTACAAGTTTTACAAGCTGCAAAGTTTTTAGAAAATCTAATAAAAAATAGCAAAAGAGGTGATTCACATGAATAATTTTGAAGTTATAATTGGAATTGAAAATCATGTCGAATTAAAAACGAAATCAAAAATGTTTTCACCAGCACCTGTAAGTTTTGGTAAAGAACCAAATACGCAAATTTGTGAAATTGATTTAGGATATCCTGGGGCAATGCCAAGTGTGAATAAAGAAGGAGTTAAATATGCTCTTTTAGCTTGTAATGCATTGAACATGCAAATTGATAAACTTTTAAGATTTGATAGAAAAAATTATTTTTATCCTGATCTAGTTAAAGGTTTTCAAATAACTCAACAATTTTTCCCAATTGGAAAAGAAGGAAGTTTAGAAATAATTTTAGAAAATGGTGAAACTAAAAAAATAGAAATTGAAAGATTGCATATTGAAGAAGATACTGCAAAACAAATTCACAAAGGTGATTTAACTTTTTTAGATTATAATCGTAGCGGAATTGGTTTGGTTGAAATAGTTACCAAACCAGTTATAAGAAGTGCTTATGAAGCTGTAGAATACGTAAATAATTTAAGAGAAATATTATTATTTCTTGGAGTAAGTGATGTAAAGATGAGCGAAGGTTCTTTACGTTGTGATGTAAATATTTCTTTAAGACCATATGGGTATGAAGGTTTTGGAAACAAGGTTGAAATTAAAAATTTAAACTCATTAAATAATGTAAAAAAAGCAATAGAGTTTGAAATTGAAAGACAGTCAAAATTAATTTTAGATGGAAAAGTTGTGCAACAAGAAACCAGAAGATTTGATGAAACTAAGCAAGAAACTATTTTAATGAGAGTAAAAACTGATGCAATAGATTATAAATACTTTAGAGAACCAAATATTAATCCTATACTTTTAGATGATAATTGAGTGAAAGAAGTTATTGACAATTCGCCTGAACTTGCTAAACAAAAAAGAGTTCGCTATGTAGAAAAGTTTGGTTTAAGTTTAGATGATACAAATTATTTATTATCAAGTATTGAATTAACAAACTTTTTTGAAAAAGCAGTTTCATTTAATGTTGATCCAAAAAAAGTTGCAAACTATATAATCACAGATATTAAAGCTCTATTAAATAAAGAAAGTATAACTATTGATAAAACTCATTTAAAATCTGAAGATATAGTTGATATCATTAAATATTTAGAGTCAGGATTAATTTCTTCAAAACATGTAAAAGCAATATTGCCAATAGCTTATGCAACTAATAAAACTGTTGAAGAAATAATAAAAGAAAATAATTTAAAATTAATTAGTGATGAAAATGAGATAATGCATTTTTTAAAACCAATTGTTGATAAAAATATTGATTTAATTAAAGAACAATATGAAAATAGACCTGAAAGAGTTGAAAAAACTATAATGGGTCAACTTATGAAAGAAACTGCTGGAAATGTAAATCCAGATTTCGCAATGAGTTTAATTAATAAGTTGATAAAAGAAGTAAAGTAGAAAAATCTTCTTTTTTTATATAAAAAAAGAAGACTCATTAGTCTTCTAGATCAGCTCCTCTAATTTTTTCAATTAGATTATTGATTATATTATTTTTAGCAAACACAACTAATAAGTCATCTTCTTTTAATGCTGTATATTCATCAGGAATCACTATTTTTCCGTTACGCTTAATTTGAACTATATTAAAATCTTTGTTTGTACTTAGTCCAGCTTCATTAATTGTTTTATCAATAATTTGTTCATCTTTTACAATAATATTTGTAAAACTATATTCTCCATCTGTTGATTGTACATCACCATCTATATCAAATAATGATTTAGTCGCAATCAATTTACCTGTTAACACGTCGGGAATAATAATTTTATCTTCTTCAATTCCTAGTGCTAATAAAATTCTTTTGTGATGTCTATCTCTAGCATTAACTATAATATTTTCAACACCTAAGTCAATTAAGTTTAAAACCGTAATAATTGATGCTTCCATGCTTGATCTTAAACTAACGATAACACAGTCAAATTGAGCAATTCCATTTCTTTCTAAAGCACTTTTATTTGTTGTATCTAAAACTATTGCTTCTGCTGATTCAAAATCTGCTGCGTATAAATTAAGTTTTTCTTCATTAATATCAAATATTTTAATATATTGTTTTTTTTCATCTAATGTTTGAGCAACAGATAGTCCAAAAAAACTAGCTCCTATAATTGCAAAACTTTTCTTTTTAGCCATTTTTTAAAGCCTCTTAACTTTCTAACTTTGTTTATTATACAACTCATTAACTTAACTTATCAATTTAAATAAGACATATTTTTGATTTATAAAATAAAGTTGTTGTATAATTATAAAAGTTTAATGCTAGGAGCAGTTGAAAATGGATAATTTGTTGGAAAAAAAACACGATAAAAAAAGTTTAAAATTGCAAAATAAGGAAAATAAAAAGCTTGCTTCACATAAGAAAAAAATTCAAAAAGATATTGCAAAAAAAACTACTTTTCAAAAACTAAAATCATGATGACCATTTTCAAAAATAAGTGGAAAAATCATAATTGGTTATTTATCTGCAATCATAATTGGAGGTTTTTTATTATCTATTCCTGGTATTGTAAATGATAGAGAATCAGAATGAAATTTTATAACTGGAATGTTTACTGCTTCAAGTGCAATTTCTGACACTGGAATAACAATATTACAAACAAACACACAATATAGTTTATTTGGACAAATTTTAATATTAGTAATGATAAAAATCGGTGGAATAGGATTGTTAACAATTAAATTGGTTATTTTGGCATTGTTAAATCGAAAAATTTCACTTGATGATCAACATGTTGCAAAAAGTGAAAGAGGAACTGGAACGGTTGCAAATACTGTTGAAATGATTCGTGATGCATTTTTATTTTTAACTTTTATTGAAATAGCAGGAACGGGAGTATTATTTTTTGGATTTTATTTGACACCATTAACTGATACAAGTCCTGTAAATACAAGTTTTGATGTAACAGATTCATATCATAATTTCTCAAGATCATTATGAGCTTCAATTTTTCATTCTGTTAGTGCGGTAAATAATGCTGGGTTTGATATTATTTCAAATTCTTCATTACAACCTTATAATCAAGGAAATAATAGAGGATATGTATTGCAAGTTATTTTTATGCTGCAATGAATAATTGGTGGTCTTGGTTATCCTACTTATCATGATATAAAAAGAAAAATTAAAGCAAGAAAAGAAGGTAAAAAAGTAAAATTTTCGTTATTTACAAAACTAAATTTCGTTTTTTATACTATCTTATTAGTTGTAGGTCCAACCCTAGTTATTCTTTCAGAAGTATTGACGGTTGAAAAAAGCAAAATTATGTATCGTCCAACCGAAACTGAGGGGGTTTATGAAAAACAAAAAACTTATCAATGAGTTTTTGATATTATTTTTAACGTAACTTCCTGTCGTAACGCTGGGTTTTCAACAGTAGATATTAATAACTTCACTGCTGGATCAAAATTTGTTATGGCAATTTGGATGTTTATTGGCGCTGCTCCTTCTTCTACAGCTGGAGGGATTAGAACAACAACATTTGCAATATGTTTAATTGCTATTATTTCAATTATTAGAAATAAACATTCTGTTGAAGCATTTAAGAAAAAAGTGCCAGATGAAACTGTAAGAAGAAGTTTTGCGGTTATATTTTTATCATTTTTTATTGTAGTTTTTAGTATTTTTGTAGTTTATCTTGATTCAAATAAAATGTTATATGACAGAAACATGAATACTGATGATACTGAATATACAATTATTCAATTAATTGTATATGTTTCAAGTGCATTTGGAACGGTTGGTTTCCAGCCATTTGCAAATAGTGAAATTTTAGCAATGGGAGTTGTAAGTAAAATTATGCTTGTTTTAACTATGTTTATTGGACAATTAGGTATTTCAAATACTTTGCTTGCTTTTGTAAAACCAAAAAACAAACAAAACTTTGGATATTTAGAAGAAGAAGTAACAATAGGATAAGAAAATTCTTAGATTTGAAAAAAAGTTTCAATTTATTAAAAAAGCTATATAAGGTATTATTTAAAGGGTTTTTCAAGTAATGAAAAACCCTTTTTAGTTGCAAGTATATTTTAAAGTTGTATGATATTGTTTAAGAGTATTTTCACAAGGGGAAAAATTTATGCAAGAAAATCAAAATGTTCAAGATTTGTCGTTTTCACAAGAACTTGATAAATATTCAAAAAAATGACATGCATTGTCCAATGAAAGAATACTAAAAATATTAAAAACAAATCAAAAATCTGGTTTAACAACTCAAGAGGCAGCAAAACGTTTGGAAGAGTTTGGTAGAAATACATTACCAAAACCTAAAAAACCAAATATCTTTGCAATATTTTTTAAAAGTTTTTTAGATCCTTTATGTATAATGATGGCAATTGCAGGAATTGCATCATTAATAATAGGTTTAATAAATACTTTAGAAGCACCTGATATTGCTGGGCTTATTATTATTGCAGTGATTATTTTAACAAATTCAATTATAGCAACATTACAAGAATGAAAATCACTTAACCAAAAAGAAGCTATAAAAAACAATGTATTAGAAGCCGTTGTATTAAGAGATGGAAAACAAACAAGAATTAATATTGAAGAACTAGTTCCTGGTGATATTATCTATACAAAATCAGGAGATTTTGTTCCTGCTGATTCAAGAATTATTGATAATCAAATGTTGAAAGTTGATGAGTCTGCTTTAACAGGAGAAAATGAAGCTGTAGAAAAAGTTGATGAAGTAATTGAAGAACAACATTTAGTTTTAGGAGATCAAAAAAATATTGCTTTTATGTCAACACTTGTTGTTGAAGGTAAAATGGTTGGAGTTGTTTTTAATACAGGTAGAGAATCAGAAATAGGAAAAATCGCAACAAAGATAAGTGAAACTAAAAAACAAAAAACACCTTTAGAACATAAAGTTTCTAAATTAACTTTAATAATAGGTTTAGCTTCAGTTATTCTTGGAGCAATAATTTTTGGAATTGCATACGTTAATAATGAAAAAATAGGAGAAAGCATTTATAAATTATTACTTGTTGCTGTATCTTCTGCTATCAGTATTATTCCAGAATCATTAACAATCATTGTTAAAATTTGCTTGTTTATTGCAACAAAAAAAATGGCAAGAAAAAATGTAATGATTAAAAAACCAAAATCAATTGAAACTTTAGGAAATGTTAATGTAATTTGTTCAGATAAAACAGGTACTTTAACTCAAAACAAAATGTTTGTTGATAGCTTGTATATGAGTGGTAAAGAATATAAAGCTAAAGAAATAGAACTACAAGAAGATCCTTTAGTAAGATGTATGGCTTTATGTAATGATGGAGTTATAAATAAAAAAGGCGAAAAAATTGGTAATGCAACTGATTTAGCATTAGTTGGATTATTAATGGATAATAAAATCAATTATCAAGCAATGAGAAGAAAGTATAAAAGAGTTGATGAAATTCCTTTTGATTCTAAAAGAAAAGTTATGTCAACAGTTAATCAAGTTGATGGACCTGATGGAAAATATGTAGCCTATACAAAAGGGGCAATGGATTATTTAATTCCTCATTGTAAACATATTGTAGATAATGATATTGTAAGACCAATTACAGATCAAGATATAGAAAATATTAAAGAACAACTTTTAGTATTTGCAAAAAAAGGAATGAGAACTTTAGGATTTGCAAAAAAAGATTTAGATGAAATTGATTTAGAACAAGATTATCAATATGAAGACAAACTTGTTTTTATGGGATTGGTTGCAATTATTGATCCGCCAAGAGAAGAAGTTAAATATTCTATTGAAGATGCTCATAATGCTGGAATTAGAGTAATTATGATTACAGGAGACCACAAAGTTACTGCTTTTGAAATAGCTTCAAGATTAGGAATTACAGATGAACAATACAATGATGTAATCACAGGAGCTGAAATTGAATCTCTAAGTAATGAAGAATTGATTGAAAAATTAAAATCAACAAATGTATTTGCAAGAGTTAATCCAGAACATAAAGCTTTAATTGTTGACTTGCTTCAAAGTCAAAATAACATTGTTGCTATGACTGGTGACGGAGTAAATGATTCTCCAAGTTTAGTAAAAGCTGATGTTGGAATAGCAATGGGTATAACAGGAACTGAGGTTTCTAAAAAAGTAAGTGATGTAATTCTAACTGATGATAATTTTAAATCAATCATTTCAGGTATAAACTCAGGAAGAAATGTTTATGAGAAAATCAAATATTCAATTTCATTTTTAGTTGCAGCAAATATCAGTCAGGTTTTAACTATTTTAATTGTATTAGGGATTTTTGGACAACTTGCATTAAACTCAGTAAACATTTTATTTCATATTTTTGTAGTAGAAACAATTGTTGCAATTCCAATTGGAATGCAAAGAGAAAGAAAAGGAGTTATGTTAAATCCTCCTCCAACTCATAAAAAAGAGAGTTTGCTAAAAGGTATTATTACTCAGATTTGTTTAACAACATTATTTAATACACTATTTGCTGTTTTAAACTACTCAATTGCAGATATATATGTAATGCATTCAGATTTAGCAAGTTCAAAAGAAGAATTGCAAAAGTTAGCTTCAGGTTATGCTAAGGCTGGATCTTATATTTGTATAATGAATTCTCCAATATTTTATGCAATTTTATTTAATAATAGATTTTTACCTATTAAAAATGATAATGGAGAAACAATTATTGATAAATATAAACCAAATAAATGATTGATAATTTTGATGTGTATAGCACTAACTTTAACAACTTTAACAATGCTTCCATTTGAAGGATTAAACGAGTTTTTTGATTTTAAAACTCATAAATTACCTGCAATTTTAGCAGTAATATTTATAATTAATACTTTGTTAACCCCAATTTGCATATATTTAGTAAATCTGATTGTATTAAAAACAACATCAAACATGAAAAAAAACTTATCAAAACAACAAACAATTAATAAAGAACTTTAAAAAGTTAAAACTATTTTTAGGTTTAACTTTTTTTAGTTTTAACACTTATAGTGTTGCATTAAATAAGTGTATATAGTAAACTCATTAGTGTTAAAGGAGAAAAACACAAATGAGAAAAATTTTAGGATTATTAGGAGCAGCTGGATTAATAGTATCTTCTACAAGTGCTGTAATAGCTTGTGGTGGAGATAAAACTGCTACTTTAGATTTTACAACTAGACAAAAGTCATTAGAGTCTGCAAAAACAGTTTATGATATATTTAAAGGTGAAGGGGACTATGTACCTAAAACAAACGGTAATTTAGTAATTAATTTTAAATTACCAGGTGATGTTAGCGGTAAAATAAGTTTTAACAACAAACAATATAAAGATATTTTTACATCAGAAAATAATGCAGAAATATTAAAAGCATTAAGACAAACTCAAACTGAAGTTAAAGACAAAAGTGATTTAAATGATGTTGAAAAAAACTTTCAAAAAGCATTTAATAACTATTATGTAACAAAATCATTTATGGATGGTATGAAAACAGCGTTTGATGCTGCCGGAGCTAATTCAAGTGGCAATGTTAAAATAGAAAATGCATACAATACTTCAACTAAAAGTGAAAAAAATAAAAAAGAAGAATATGATGCATTAGCAACAAAACTTCAAGATTGAATGAATTTAACATTTGATATGAAAATTCCAGAAAATACATATATATCTGAAATGAATTTAGATTATAAGGGATTAACAGGTTGAAAAATTCATTTTAGATTAATGATTGATGTTAATAACAATGGTTATGATGCAAGCGACAAAGATGAATCAGATGATATAGCATTAGATGTTAAAAAATTAAAAGATAATTCCACTGATGCTGAAGTTGCAAATGCTAATGCTAAAGCATCAGACAGCTGATTATCAAAAGCTAAAAACAATATTTCTTTAGGAATCTATAAAATAAAATTATTCATCCAACAATTAGTTTTAACTAATGGAAAAGATTGATTAGCAGATGTATTATCTGGCCTAATGCAAGGATTTGCAGAAAGTGCATTAACATTAATTCCTGCAATTAAAGCATTATTGAAAGTACCTGGAGCAGAATATATTTTCAATAAATTTGTTATAGCTCCAATTGCTGATAAAATTGCGACACCATTGGCTGACATTATTGTTAAATGAGCAGAAGACAATAAAACAAGCACAGGATCAATGATTACAAATAATTATGTAAATAACATGTTTTTGTTAGCATAAAATAATAAAATTGGTTTACAAAACCAATTTTTTATTTTAATGTGGTTTAAAATTTCATTTTCTTTTTGCTAATATATATTTGATATAAATAAATGGAATGAAACAATGAAAAAAAAGGTATTGAATGAAAGAGCATTTACTTTTTCTAAATTTTTAACAGTATTTAAACTTGTAGGTTCTAGTATCAAAAGACATCCTATAATTTTTTTTAGTTTTGTTTTGTTTACTATTTTAAATTCTATTTTAGCAGCCGCTTTTCCTTTGATTGTAAAAGGATTATTTAGTACTTTAGTTGATAAAAATGTTAAAACAAGTCCTTTTTTTATGTTTGAATTTACATATGAAGAATGAATTTATGCAGGAATAATATTATTAGGTTTATTTACTTTTGTACAGTTTTTTTCTAGTTTTTTAGCAGGAATTTTTTCAAGAAAATCTGAAATTGCTTTAAGAAAAAAAGTTTTGAAACATTTAATAGAAGTTGACATTAGTTATTATTCAAAAAGACAAATTGGATCTGTTATGACAAGAGTTATAAGTGATACTCAGTTTGTTGGAGATGGATTTAACAACTTTTTTACAAATTGACTTTCAATGTTATGAGGATTAATTGTAACAAGTTTTATTTTAATAAATTTATCATCTCTTTTAACTGGTGTATTAATTGGTTTATTTTTCTTATTTGTAGTAGTAATAATTTTTATGTTTTTTAGATATCGTCAATTTTTAATTGGAGCAATGGATGAAAAAAGAAAAGTTAATGCAGATATGACAGATAGAATCATGAATATAAGACTTGTTAAATCTTCTGGAACAGAAATGTTTGAAGTAAATAGAAATAAAGAATTGAATAAGGAATTAGCAAGAAAACAAAAAAGTTCTGTTGCTATGCAATCTGCATTTCAATTATTTAATAGTGTTTTAAGCTCTTTTTTACCGATGATTATGTTAATAGTTTGTATTTTTGTATATAACAAAACTATGACACCATTTGCACTATCAACTCTATGTGTAACTATGTTAAGTGCAACAGGAAGCTTGGTCTCTAATTTAATGTCTTTAACTTCATCGCTAAGAGGGATGGCTATTAGCTCAAATTGTGCAACAAGAGTTAATGATATATTAAAAAGAAAATCAATTATTTTATTTAATGAGAATCCTATTAAAATTGAATCTATTAATAATATTAAGTTTGAAAATGTTACATTTAATTATCCTGAAGAACCTCATATTAATGTGTTATCTACTTTTAATTTTGAGTTTGAAAAAGGAAAAAGTTATGCTATTGTTGGAGAAACTGGTGTAGGAAAATCTACAATAGCAAAAATGCTTTTAAGATTTTATGATGCAACAACAGGAAAAGTTTTAGTAAATGATATTGATATAAAAGATTTGGATCTATCAAACTATTTATCACATGTTGGATATGTTGAACAAGAACCTCAAATTTTGTATGGAACTTTTATGGATAATATTACTTATAGTGTTCCTAATAAAACAAAAGAAGAAGTATATGAAGCAGCTAAAAAATCACAATTACATGAATATGTAATGAGTTTAAAAGAAAATTATGAAACTTTATTAGGAGAAAGAGGATTGATGCTGTCAGGAGGTCAAAAACAAAGACTTGTAATTGCAAGACTATTTTTAAAAAATCCTGACCTATTGATTTTAGATGAAGCAACAAGTGCATTAGATAATATAATTGAAAAAGAAATACAAAAAGATTTAGATGAATTGATACAAAATAGAACAACAATTGTTATTGCTCATCGTTTATCAACAATTAAAAAAGTAGATAAAGTTATAGTTTTAGACAGAAAAGTAGGAATTTTGGAAATAGGAACTTTTGATGAACTAAAAAAACAACCCGGAAAATTTCAAAAGTTGTACAATGCCGGCTTATTGAAATAACAAATACATTTATAAATGACTTTTAATATGAGTCATTTTTTTATTTAAAAATATTTAAAAAAAATAAAAAATTTCTTGTAATTGTAATAACTTCTATGCTATTATGAATAAGTAGTTTTTATGTATCTGGCTTTTTAGCTCAGTTGGTAGAGCAACCGGCTGTTAACCGGTTGGTCGCAGGTTCGAGTCCTGCAAAAGCCGCCATTTTTTATGGCCTGTTGGTGAAGCGGTGAACACACACGGTTTTCATCCGTGCATACACGGGTTCGATCCCCGTACAGGCTACCATTTTATTGTATTTTATTTGTGGAGTGCTAGCTCAGTTGGGAGAGCTCCTGCCTTACAAGCAGGCGGTCGGCGGTTCGAGCCCGTCGCACTCCACCATTTATTATGCTGATGTGGCTCAATTGGCAGAGCAACTGACTTGTAATCAGTAGGTTGTAGGTTCAAGTCCTATCATCAGCACCAGTACAGAAAATATAGACAATCTCATTTTGTGGAGATTGTTTTTTTGTGTAAAATATTTGTAGAAACTATGAGGAAAAAATAATGCATACAATGATAAAAAATAGTAGATTAATTCTCATATCTATAGGAAGTTGTTTATCTTTTTTTATTAATTTTTTAGTTTTATTTTTTTGGAAACCAATTGCTATAAATTTAAATAGATACACTGTACAAGGATATGTATTTACTATTACTTATGTTGTCATTTTATTGATTTGAGTTATTGCTTTTACTTGCATTATTTTAATTTGAAGAAGATTATCTCTTGGATATATTGGATCAATACTTGCGCTTGTTTTTTCAATTCAAGTTATAATAGTATCTTTTTTCTTATTGACTTGAATATTTTGACTTCCAAATACAATTTCAGCAATTGTATTAATAGTAGGTAGTTCTTTAATTATTAAAGATAATAGAGAAAATTTATAGAAACTAAATATTTTTGTGATATTATAATTTTGTTGCAAATTGTCTCGTTAGCTCAGTCGGTAGAGCAACTGGCTTTTAACCAGTGGGTCATAAGTTCGAGTCTTATACGGGACACCATCCATCCGGGATTGGCGGAATTGGCAGACGCACCAGACTTAGGATCTGGCGTGGTAACACGTGGGGGTTCAAGTCCCTTATCCCGGACCATGTAGGAAAGCAAAAATCTCTTGTTTCACAAGAGATTTTTTTTAAATAAAATATTAAAATACTTCATAAAAGTGTTTTAATATATAGCAAGGTGGTTTTGTATGAAAAACATAAATAAAGAAAAAGTAATAATTTTTATAGATCTTGATGGTACTTCTTTAATGTCTAATCACTTGTTTAGTCAAACTACAATTGATGTTGTTAAAAAATTATATAAAAATGGTCATTATATAATTCCTATAACAGCAAGAAGTACAAAAGATGCTATTTTTCAACAAGCTATTTATTTAGGATTAGATAAGTTAGGTGGAATAGCTGTTGCGAATAATGGAACTCACATTTATGATTTTAAAATAAATTCATATATAAGAAAAAGTGTTATTTCAAGAGAAATGATAGAAAAAGTTTTTAACCAAACTTATGGTAAAATTGGAAAGTACAAAGTTCATTATTTTGCAGATGATATTACTTATGTATATGGAGCTGGGGAAGATTCTAGATACTGAAGCGATATTATGAAAGTTGATTATAAAATAGTTAAAGACTTAGTAGAGATTGAATCAGCAATTAATCATTTAACAATCATTTTAGATGAAAATGCAAATGATTATGATCGTAACCAATTATATAAAGACTTTAGTTTTATAGAACCAGAATTGCAAATTACTCAATATACTCGTAGAGTATATGAACTTTGTGCAAAGGGAATCAATAAAGGTGAGGCAATAGAGTATATTTTGAATCATCTTGGCTATAATCAAACAAATTGTTCAACATTTTGTTTTGGAGATAGTGTAAATGATATCCCTATGTTTAAAGTTGTACAATATCCTATTGCAATGGCAAATGCTATTGATGATATTAAAGGTATTGCAAAATTTGTCACTTTATCCAATGATGAAGATGGAGTTGCAAAGTTTATTGAAGAACATATTTTATAAGAAGGAGAATATATTATGGCAAAAATTATAAGTTCAGCTGAGGAATTTTACTCAGAAATAGCAAAACCAAATACAGTTGTAGATTTCTATGCAGATTGATGTGGACCATGTAAAATGTTTGCACCATTATTCGATCAAGTATCACAAGAAGCATCAAACTCAAACTTTATAAAAGTTAATGTTGATGAATTAAGAGAAGTTGCAGATAAATATGAAATTAAATCAATCCCAACAGTTGTGAAATTTGAAAATGGTAACGAAACAAACAGAAACGTTGGTTCTTTAGGTAAAGATGCATTATTAGATTTTGCTAAATAATTATTATGATTAAATTAATCGCATTAGATATTGATGGAACATTATTAGGAAAAAACAAAAGAGTTTCTAAAAAAAATATTGCAGCTATTAATGAAGCAAGGAAAAAGGGAATAAAGTTTTGTATTGCTTCAGGTAGAGCTTTTAATAGAGTAGATAAAATCGCAAAAGAAATTGGAATAAATGAATCATTAGAATATGTTGTAACCATGAATGGTGGAGCTATTTATAAATATGATAAAAATAAAAAACCAGTTTTAATAAAAGAAACTTTATTTGATATTGATGATGTTAAATATATATACAATAGTGCTTTAGATAACAAGTTAAATTGTTTTTCTTATTCGCAAGATATTAAAGTTGCTTATGTGATAAAAAATAAAGGTGCATTCATCTGATTTATGAAAAAAATATCACATCGAAAGATAAAAGTTTATACAAAAGATGAGATGGATCAAAAAGCATACAAAATAATAGTTTATGGTAAGAAAAAACTTATTGAAAAATGCAAAGAGACTTTAAGTCAAAAAAATTATGAAATGTTTTCATGAAGTTATGTTTCTGGAAATACTGCAAATATTGAAATTAATCCTAATGGAGTTGATAAAATATTTGCGCTTCAAGACATAGCAAAAGTTGAAAATATAACCGCTGATGAAATAATGTACTTTGGTGATGGTGATAATGATAAAAAAGCAATGGAGTGAGTTGGACTTAGTGTTGCTATGAAAAACGCATCAAAACATATCAAAAAAATTGCTACTCAAATTACAGGACATCATAAAAAATCAGGAGTTGCAAAAGCATTAAACGAATATTTAAAAAGTATTGAAAGCGAAAAATAACTTTTTATAAAAGTTATTTTTTTTTACTTCATTTGATAATTCTTTATAATAAAAATAGATATAAAAGGTGAATATATGAAAAAAAAGCAAATAGTTATAAATCATTTAATTTCTTTAATTAATGATGGAAAAGTAAAAAATGGGGAAAAGTTTCCTTCTGAAGCACAACTAATTACAAAATTTAAATTTTCTAAACAACCGATTAGAGAAGCTTTTAAACATTTACAACAATTAAACATTGCTTTTTCAAAACAAGGTGAAGGATATTTTTTAGGTAATAAAATTAAAAGTAATGTTTTATTTTGCTTTGGTGAGTTATTTGATAATACTAGAAGTAGATATTATTATGCTGGAATCGTTAATAGTAAAGATATATGATGCGAAACTAAAGAAGTTTTTTTAGAACACGATCAATATCGAAAAATAGTAGTTAGAAGATTTAGAAATAATGAACCTTTTATTTATGAAGAATCATACTTACCCTTAGAAAATACACCTAAATTTGATATTGAACTAATTAATGAAATTGGGATTTTTAAATATTTAGAAAACATTGAAGGTTTTAAAATTTCATATTCTCAAAAAAATATTTTACAAGCACCAATAAATTTTAAAGATACTTTAACATTTGAATATGGATATTATGATGGTTCATTTGTTTTAGATATAGGAAATGTATTTGATCAAAATGGAGTTTTAATGGAATATTGCTTAAATTTTTATGAATTTAAAAATTTTAAATGAAATTTTATAGAGCATAGAAAAAACATATAATTATAAGTTTGTCTTTCTTATTTTGCAGCACTATTATGTAGATATATAAAAAATAGGGAGGTATATATGGCAAAAATTAATTATAAACAAGAAGCCAAAACATTTTTAGACCATGTTGGTGGATGAGAAAATATTGAATCATTCCTACATTGTTATACAAGAATGAGATATAACGTTATTGATAAAAACAAAGTTAATGTCGATGAAATTCAAAAATCTAAAATTGTTAAAGGTGTTAATTGAAGTGGAAATCAAGTACAAATCATTTTAGGTGCTGGTGTTGTTGATAAAATTGATGAAGAAACTTCAAAAATTAAATTAACAGCAAGTAGCTTTGAAATGAAAGCAAACGTAAAAGCTAAAAATAACAAGAACATTGTAAAAAGAGCAATGAGTACTTTGGGAGATATTTTCTTACCAATTATTCCAGCTTTAGTTGCAGCAGGAATGCTTATGGGATTAAGTGCACTGCTTGTTCAAACAAAAGCAATTAGTCAAAATACTAGAGCTTATGATATTTTTTCAATATTAACAGATACTGCATTTTCATTTTTAGCAGTTTTAGTATGTTGAAGTACTGTTAAAAGATTTGGTGGATCTCCAGTAATTGGAATAGTTATTGGTATTATGTTAGTAAATCCGATACTACCAAGTAAAAGTGCGATAAATTTATATGAAAAATATAAAGAATTCATAGATAGTGGTCACACTGATAGTGATTGAGAAGAAATTGTTCATAAATCAGTTCCTGCTGCAGTAGAAGCATGAAAAATTGGATTCTTAAAAATTACAGGATATCAAGGATCGGTTTTACCACCATTAGTATTAGGAATTGGAGCAGCATTTTTAGAAAAAGGATTAAGAAAAATAGTTCCTAATTTTTTAAACATGATAATTACACCATTTGTTACAATAGCAGTGATATTTTTAGCTGGTCTACTTTTATTAGGACCATTACTACAATATGTTGAAGAAGGAATCTTGATAGCATCAACTTGATTCTTAAAAATTAAATTTGGTTTTGGAACTGCAATACTTTCAGGAATCGTTCAAGCAATAGTTATTACAGGTTGTCACCAATTACTACAAGGATTAGAAATTCAAATGGTAATTCAAGGTTCAATTGATGGATCAGGTTCAATGATGAATGCTGTGTGAACGGCATCAATCGCATCTCAAGCAGGGGCAGGAATTGCTGTTGCATTGAAAGAACAAAATAGATCAAAAATGAAAGTATTAATGTCTTCGGTAGCTCCGGCCTTGTTTGGAATAACAGAACCAGTTATATTCGGAGTTAACTTGCCAAAAACAAAACCATTCTTATGTGGTCTTGCTGGAGGATTTATTGCTGGATTATTTGCAGGAGCATTAAATGTAAGTTGTTCAGGTATGGGAGTAACTGTAATTCCAGGATTACTATTATACTCAGGAAATGTCAGAAACTTACTGCTAATAATTTGTGTCAACGCAATAGCAATCGGAGCAGCTTTAGGATTAACACTTCTTGTTTATAGAGATAGAATTACTCTTAGAGGAGTTGTTCTAAAATCAATTGCAAAAGAAGAAAAAGTTGAAAAAGAAAACAAAAAAGAGTTTTCAATATTTTTCTTAAACAAAAAAGATGAAGTTAAAGAAGTAAATAGCTTTTTAAATAAATATAAAAAAGCAGTTGTTGCAGAAGGAAATATTCAATACTCAATGAATAATGCAAAACATCCTGAAAAATATGAGGAAAAATTAGCTAAAGCAAAAGTTGTAGCTGATGAATATAGAGAAAAATATGACAAAGAATATAAAGTAAAAAGTCAAACTATTATTGATGAAGCAGTAAAAACTTTAAAATTAGAATCTAGAGAACTTTTGCCTAAATTAGAAAAAGAGTTTGTTTTTAATGGATAATAAATACAAAAAAATAGAAGATTTTAGTGAGCAAGAAATAGCAAGCGCACAAAAAAAGGCAAAAGAAGATCTATATTATCCAAATTATCATATTGCACCAATAACAGGTTTATTAAATGATCCTAATGGTTTAATCTATGTTAATGGATTACATTACATTCATTATCAAGTTCACCCAGTTGATGCAATACATGGATTAAAGTATTGAGCATTATGCACAACAAAAGATTTTTTAAATTATCAATATTGAGGTTTATCAAGTAAACCTGAAATTAAAGAAGAAAGTCATGGAGTTTTTTCTGGATCAGCTTTTTTAGAAAATGACCAAATTAAAATTTTATATACAGGAAATCATCGAGATGATGAAAATGTAAGACATCAAACTCAAATTATAGGAACTTTAAAAGATAACAAAGTAATTGATAAAGCTGTTTTAATTGAGCATGACTTTGATTTATATGATGAACATATTAGAGATCCAAAAATTATTGAAATTAAAAATAAAGAGTATATTTACTTTGGTGTACAAATGAAAGGTTCTAAAGTTGGATCAATTGCTTTTTATGATTATGAAACTAAAAAAAATGTATGTAACATTAAATATGATTTTGAAAACTTTGGTTATATGTGAGAGTGTCCAAATATTGAAAAAGTTGGAAACAAATATTTTGTAGTATTTTGTCCGCAAGGAGCAAAAAGTAATGACAAAATAAAATTCTTTAATTATGATAGTACTGTTTATTTATTTGCAGATGATATTGATTTAGAAAAACAAGAGTTTATAAATCCAACATATCCTCAGCTACTTGATTATGGCCATGATTTTTATGCACCTCAAAATTATTATGTTAATAAAGAGTTAATATCAATTGGATGATTTGGAACATTTGCAATAGTATATCCAAGTGATAAAAATAGTTGACAAGGAATGTTAACAATTCCTAAAAAAGTAACACTTGAAAATAATGTTATAAAACAATATCCTTATGAAGTATTTGTAAATAATATTTTACAAGACCATAAAACAATTAATGAAAATAAATTTTTAGTTAAGAAAAACTTTAGATTAAAATTCAGAACAAATAAAAATTTAGATTTAAAAATTGGAAATGGTAAAGATTATATACAATTAATAATAAATGATGAAAAAATTATATTTGATAGAGCAAATCAAGAAGAAAAAGTCATATCTGATTTGGAAGGGATTAGATATGTTGAAAGAAAACATAAAGATCAAGAAGTAGAATTATGAGTTGATAACTCATCGATTGAAATTTTTGTAAATAATTATGAAAGTGTGTTTTCTTCAAGATTTTTTATAAAAGAAGTTTGTCAAATTGAATTTGATGCACAAATAGATTTTGATTATTGAGATATCAAAAAAATAAATATGAAAATATGTGATTAAATCTCATTAAAATTATAATTGCTTTTAGTAAAAAACAAAAACCCTTACTTAGTAAGGGTTTTTGTTTATTTAAATTTTATTCCATTATACTTGCTTCGTATAACTCTTTGAATGTTCCGTTTGTTTGTTTAAGTTTATCAAATGTTCCAATTTGAGCTACGTTATGAACTTGTTTTCCTAAAACAATAATCTCATCAACTTTTTTAATTGTTGATAACCTATGAGCTACAATAATTGTTGTTCTTGATTGCATTAACTTATTTAATTCATTTTGAATTTCTTTTTCAACTTTTGGATCTAAAGCACTAGTTGCTTCATCTAATAAAAGTATCTTTGGATTTTTTAAAAACATTCTTGCGATTACTAGTCTTTGTTTTTGTCCACCAGATAACATAACTCCATGTTCTCCTAAAATAGTGTTATATTTTTGTGGTCAAGTCATTATCAAATCATGTAATCCTGCCTTTTTACAAGCTTCAATTATTTTTTTATTGTTGGCTGAAAAATTACCATAGCGAATATTTTCAAAAACATTACCATATAAGATTTGTGGTTCTTGTTCGACATAACCAACACTATTTAAATAATCTTTAAGTTCAATGTCTTTTAAATCATATTTTTTGTTTAAAAGTATTTTACCTTTTGAAGGATCGTAAAATCTTAACAACAATTTTATAATTGTAGATTTTCCACAACCAGTTTCTCCAACAATGGCATAACTTTTTCCTTTTTTAAATGTATAACTAAAGTCAGACAAGATATTTATGTCAGGTTTTTCGGGATAATTAAATCCAACATTTTCAAAAGTTATATCTCCTCAAATGTCTTTTAATTTAATAGATTGTTGTTTTACTTTTTTCATTTTAGGTTTTGTTTCAATTAATCTTAAAACTCGTTCTGATGACACAGAAGCATTAATTAAACCAACAAGAGCACTCATAATTTGCAATAATGGTTCAGCTAACATTGATTCTGCTAATTGGAAAGATGCTAATTTATATTTAAAAAAATCTAAACCTGTATTAGAATCTGAAAATACACCATAAACTAAAATTGAAAATAATATTGATGAGAAATTTAATATAAAAACTCCTCCTCAAATAATTGTTAACATCATTGATTGATTAATATTAACTTTTTTTGTTTCGTTGTAATATTTTTGGTGAATATTTAAAAATCTTTTTGTTTCATAATCTTCAGTTCCGCTTGATTTAATTAAAGTAATTGCAGACAATCTGTTTACAACATCACCATTAATTTGAGATATTGTATTTTTTGCTTTTGACAATCTTTTTCTAGTTCCTAAAAAACTAAATATAATTGCAATGTTAGATATAAAAAACACTGCTAATGCAAATATAGCAATTTTTCACGAAAATATAATCATTAAAATTGATGCTGCTAAAATTTCTAAACTTGATACTCCAATTTGTAAAGGAACTTCAATTGCTTGATCTCCAATGATTTGAGTATCTTTAATAATTCTAGTAATTAAATCTCCAATTTTTTTATCTGAGTAATAAGAAATATCTTGTTTAACTAGATTTTCTAAAGCTTCATTTCTTAAGCTAATTTCTATTTTTACTCCAATTTTATAAGAAACAAATTCATAAAAATATGATACTGTGCAATAAATAATAATATCTAAAACTGATATACCAATTAATCAATACATATCTAAATTTCAAAATGACATAATTGATTGATTACTTGTTTCTTGAATCACTCCTAATTCATTTGAAAGTTTTAAATTAATTGCTAGTGTTAATTGATAGGTAAGTAGTGGTAGTAATATTGAACATGCCACAATGATTAAACTTAATAATACTAATACTAAAGTTAACTTATATTCTTTTTTATAATAATAAAATAATAATTTCTTAAAAGGTCCCTTCCTTGAACCTACATCTGAATTCATATTTATCTCCATTTCTTTATAAACTAAAAAATATTGATTTTATTCAATATTTATTTTATAATGCAGAGTTTCTCTAATTCTCCTACGATAAATTAAAGTTAATTTTAACTTTTATTAAAATTAAGATGGTCTTATAAAAAGACAAAATAAACTATTTCAGTTTTTTTTGTGAGCTTTTTAGGTGCTCTATTATTTTATAAGTGGCTTAGATTAAAAAAATAAGACCACAACCCACTAATACAAATTTATATATTAGTTTTGCATTGAACCCATCTCTTAAGAGATAATTCTATTCTATTTTAGCACTGCCAAAAATCAGTGTCAAACTATTAAATTTTAGAAAGCTACTAAATTAAGTCTCTTAAAAGAAATTTTAAAAGCTAAAATTTATTTAAAATAATTAATTGTATAAATTTTATAAATTAAGGCTATATCATTGCACTGCTCAAAAATTACTTTATAATAAATTAGTAAAGATTTTTTCTAACGAAAGGAGTAATAACTATGAAACTATATGCAATCATAAATATAAGCCAATACATAATAGAAGAATGACTAGATGTTGTTATTACTCGTACAGAATGATTTGAAAAAATTTTAGAAACTGAACAACTCCTCCTGATTGCGTAATGAATTAAGATTACGCGTGAACAATTTAATATTTAAGTCTATAGAGGAGAAAAATGCCAATGAACAAAAGAAATAACATATTGGAAATTCGTAATTTAACAAAAAGTTATGACGGAAAAGTTGTTTTAAAAGGTATTGGTTTTAACGTCCATGAAGGTGAGTTTATAACTTTATTAGGGCCATCAGGTTGTGGAAAAACTACAACTTTGAACATTATTGGGGGACGTGAAAAACAAGATTTAGGAGACTTATTATTTGAAGGAAGAGATTTAACTCCAACTCCAAGTAATAAACGCCAAATTAATACAATTTTTCAAAACTATGCATTGTTTCCACATTATGATGTGTATGACAATATCGCATATGGATTAAGAATTAAAAAGACTAAAGAAGACTTAATTGAACAAGAAGTTATGAAATACATCAAAAAGTTTTCTCTTGAAGGGCATGAAACTAAAAGAATTCATGAATTAAGTGGTGGACAAAAACAACGTGTTGCCATCGCTAGAGCTTTAGTCCTTAAACCAAGAATTTTACTATTAGATGAACCTATGTCAGCTCTTGACGTGCAATTAAGAAAAAAAATGCAAGCAGAATTAAAAGAGTTACAAGAAGAAATTGGAATTACATTTATTCTAGTTACTCATGATCAAGAAGAGGCTTTGACTTTGAGTGATAGAGTTGTTGTTATGAACGATGGAAACATTCAACAAATTGGTACACCAGAAGAAATCTATAATGAACCTGAAAACAGATGAGTTGCAAACTTTATTGGAGTTTCAAATATTATTGAAGATGGTGAAATGATTAGAGATACAAAAGTAAAATTTGATGATAAAGAATTTGATTGTGTTGATAAAGGATTTGGAGAAAACCAAAAAAATATCGACATTGTTATCAGGCCAGAAGATATTAAAATTGGAGCACCTGGTAAAGGTTATTATGATGGTATTGTTGAAGATATCATTTTTAAAGGTGTTCATTATGAAATATTAGTAGCATGTGATAAAAGAAAATATAAAGTACATACAACAGAATTCCATGACTTTGATACAAAAGTGTCTGTAAGTTGAGGACCAAATGATATCCACGTAATGTGAAAAGAAATTGATGACTAATAGCGAAAATAAAGATGTTATAGAAAATCAAGAAATAACATCAGAAGTTATAGATAACAAAGACAATGTGGATGTCGAAACAGAACTAGAGGATATTGAAAACATTGAAGCAATTGGTGAGTCGGAATTTGTTTATCAAAAACCTCCATTAAGAGAAAGAATTGAAGAATTCAAAATAGTAAAAGCATTAAAAGGTAAAATTTGACCTATTATGGTTCCGTTTTTTGTAGTAATGGGATTTTTAGTAGTTTTACCTCTTTTAGGAATGTTATTGTTTGCAATAATAGATCCTTCAGGAAATAGTATTAAATTTAAAGCAAACTTCGAAAACTTTTTAAAGTTTTTCGCTTCTAAAAATATAATGGCAGTACTAGGATTATCATTATTGTATGCATTTGGTGCAAGTATAATTTGTGTTGCTATGGCTTATCCGATTGCATTAGTTTTAGCGCAATTAAGAAGCAAAATGTTAGCTAAAAATATGTGAGTTTTAATAACTTTACCAATTTGAATTAGTATGATTTTAAAAATTATTGGTTTAAATAGTTTACTATCATTAATTGGTTCATCATTTTTAGGAACTCCTGGAGCCATAGTTTTAGGAATGGTATATATGTTTTTACCATTTGCTATTTCTCCAATTTATAATGCAATTGAAAATCAAGATCCAAATTATTATGCAGCAGCTTTAGATTTAAAAGCTAGCAAATTTCAAGCATTTTGACACATTACATTTAGACAATCATTACCTGGAGTTTTTGCAGGATTTACATTAGTAATCGTTCAAGCATCAACTTCACTATTGATTGTTAGATACATGGGTGATGGAAAAATTAGCTTAATTACATCCATAATTGAGAACTACTTCTTTAAAGGGACCGATTTTGGATTTGGAGCAACAATTGCAGTAGCACTTGCAATCTTATTATTTGCAATTATGGGATTAATGAAATTAATCTCTAATAAATTCGAAGTAAGGGGGTCAAGAAAATGAAAAAGTTCTTCAAATCAAGTTACTTCGCTTTAATGCTATTATTTATTTACATACCTATATTTGTAATGATAGTAATGTCATTTAACTCAGGAAATAATCTAAGTGAATGACAAGGTTTTAGCACTAAGTGATATACATCATTTTTAGAAAACTCTCCTTTTGTTAAATCAATTTTAGTTTCTTTATTTGTCGCTGTTGTTTCAACAATAGTTTCAATAGTAATTGGAGTTTTAGCAGTAATTGGACTTTCTAAAATGAGAAGAAGAATTTCTAACAATTGAGTTAGAGTTGCAAACATTCCGCTTGTAAATGCTGATGTAATTACAGCGGTTGGTTTAATGTTATTATTCATATTTTCAGGATTGAAATTTGGGATATTCACTTTAATATCTGCTCACGTTTCATTCAACGTTCCATATGTAATAATTACAGTTTTACCATTTATGAAAAGAATTGATCAAAACTATTTAGATGCTTCAAAAGATTTAGGAGCAACTACAACTAAAACAATTTGAAAAGTAGTATTGCCAATATTATTACCTTCAATTGTAACAGCAGCTGCAATTTGTTTTGCAATGAGTTTTGATGACTTTATCATTTCATACTTTACTGGTGGAGATCAAACAAACGTTTCAACATTTATTTATACAGCAAAAAGAATGCAACCATACATTAATGTATTTGGTGTATTTATGGTAATTATTGTTACTTTGATTTTACTTGTATGAAATGGATGTCAATTTATTAACAATAAATCAAAAACAGTAAAAGAATTAATTAAAAAAGGCGATTATAAAATTAAAATCAGAAATGCTTTAGAAAATAAAATTATTTATTGAAAAGCATGTATGGAAAATGAAGTTAAAACAAGACATAGTAAAAGTATAATTAACTGAATTAAATATAGAATTTTAAGCTTACAATTACGAATTAAAAAGAATAAAAACTTTAACTCAAAAATAAGTAGACTAGAATGAAAAATTGCTTTACTAACAGATGAAATTGCAGAAGCAAAAAGAGTAAAAACTATTCATACTAAATTGAGTGAAAAGAAAAAACAGATAGAAGCAAAAATTCAAAAATTAAATAATGCAAAAAAAGCACAAAAATTTGAAGCTGTTATTGCAAAAATTAATAAAAAACTTTATAAATATGAAAAAGAAATAGAATGATTTAAAGATAGAGATATCAATGACAAACAAAGAGCCAAAGAAATTGGTGAAGAAATTGTTAAATTACAAAGTGAGTCTGCATCATTACAAAAAGGTGATAAAGACTATGATTGATATTTAAATAAAATTAAATCATTAACAAAAAAACAAAAAGAATTAAATGAAGGTAGAGATAAAGCAAAACTTCGTGAAACAGTTGCTAAACTTGAAGCTATGAAAGCAAAAAGTATTAGTAGTATTGAAGAAACTTATAGTGTTTGATTAGCACAAAAAAATAAAGTGTTTAAAGAAGTTTCTTTAGTGGAAGCAATTGATAAAAAAATTAAAAAATTAAAAACTAATAATGCTAGTGAAAATGAAATTGCAAGTTTATTAGAAGTA
This sequence comes from Spiroplasma tabanidicola, assembly GCF_009730595.1. Taxonomy (NCBI): domain Bacteria; kingdom Bacillati; phylum Mycoplasmatota; class Mollicutes; order Entomoplasmatales; family Spiroplasmataceae; genus Spiroplasma; species Spiroplasma tabanidicola. The sequence goes on from NZ_CP046276.1 coordinate 253,436, forward strand.
AGAAATACAAAAATGCAAGAAGCAAAAGATGTATATTCTCAAAAAATTCAAAAAGCAGAAGCAAAACTAAACGCTGTTAAAGATGATATTAATAAAAAACAAGAAAAATACTTTCCAGATGTTACTGCTGAAGGTTATACTTCAAAAAGAACAAGATGAATTAATAGAAGTTGAAAAAGATTATCACTTGGAGTTTTATTATTAGGATCATTTGGATTACTAACAGCTGCTTATGTAAAAAATAATGTTTACGATTTAGTTGTTGGTAACTGAGGAAGTTATATTGATACTTCTTTATTAACTGATTTTGAAAAAGAAAATAATGTAAAAATCAACTATCAACAATATGATTCAAATGAAAGTTTATATAACAAAAGTTATACATTTAGTTATGACATAATGGTTCCAAGTGACTATATGGCAAAAAAATTAGCTCAAGAAAATAAATTACAAAAAATTGATTGATGTAGAGTAGAGGTTTTACAAACACCTAATTTTGATGGTGCTCCAACTGATTGTGAGAAAAACAATGATCAACCAATCAGTGAAACATTTGACAAATTAAGTGATACTCTTGTAAATGTAGATAACAAAACTGTTTTAGATACAAATGGAGAACCAATTTTAAATTATGCAATCCCTTATTTATGAGGGGATGTAAGAATGATTTGAAATATCAAAAATCAAAAAGTTATTGATTTACTTTCAAGTAAAGGAATTTACAATCCTGATACAAAAGAAACTGATGAAAGTAAATTAAGTTGAAATATTTTATGAGAAGCAGCTGATTTAGGATTAGATGTAAAATTAAATGAAGATCCTAAAAACGTATTTATGTTTGCTTTTGAAAAATTATTTGGAAATGTTATGGCTGTAAAAGCTGCTCCAGAAAATGGAAACTTATCAAAACAACAACAAATTGATCTTGCTGAAGTAGAAGTGAAAAAATTAGTAAGCAAAAGCAATGTTGGAATTTATGGAGACCAATTAACAGATAAAATTGCTACTGGTGATTTTGATGTAACTGTTGTTTATAATGGAGATGCTATTTATGGACACAGTGATGATTATGAAAGTTCTTCTGAAGGTGATGAAGAAGGTGATGAAGAAGAAACTACTCCAAATGAAGAATCATCATCTGATGAAGCAAGAACAAGATCAAATATGAGTATAACTTCAAGAATTGAGGGTGGAAATCCTAATTTAGAATCAATTTCTTTAATTCCAAATGCCCCAGCAGAGTACAAGCCAGCTAACGGAGAAAGTGTTGGAGAAGTTAAACAAACAACAAATATTTGAACTGACTTTATGGTAATAAGTAAAGATAATAGAAATTTAGACTTAACATATAAATTTATAAACATGATTTATTCAAGATATGCACAAGAAAAAATAGCAGAAGAAACTGGATATACAGTTCCGACAAGTTATGTTATTGATAATCCGCCTTATGATGGAGTATTAGGTGAATGATATGTGCCAACTGAAGATGGAGAACCATTTGATTTAGATGCAACTTGAGATAATTACATGGTTGACAAATTTAATAATATTATTGCAACAAAAAACTAATCAAGTAATTGATTAAACATTTAAAAAAAGATTATTTTTGTTATAATCTTTTTTGTAATGGTACCATAGCCAAGAGGCTAAGGCATGGGACTGCAACTCCCTGATCGTCGGTTCGACTCCGACTGGTACCTCCATATTTAGAAGCAAAAGGACATTATGTCCTTTTTTTACAATTTTTTGGGTGAGAGAATGAATAGAGAAGAGTATATAGTTTTTACTAAAAACAATAATGGTGTTATTTATATGAGAAATGAACAAAATGGCATTAGAACCATAAGCAATTCTTGTAGATTTAAATAGTAAAAAAGATGCTTTTTTTAAAATAAATGAATTATTTGTTAAAGTAACAGAATCAGAAATTGATAGTTCATTTAGATGGTTTTTACCTTTTTATACAGATTATGGTAAAACTTAAAAACTGGCAAAACGTATTTATTAACAAAAACTGTAGTTTTCAAGACAGAGGAGTTATTTTTATAGGATATAACTTCATGACTGGAATGAATGTAACAATAGCAACTTTGAATCACGGGTCATGGGTTAAAAAAAGATGAAAGAAATTTGATTTATATTCAACCGGTTGTTATTTCTAATAACATTTGAGTCGTTTTGAGAGTAACTATTCTACCTTGACTCACAATTGGACAAAACACAATAATTGCTGCTGGTGTGGTTCTTGCAAGGGATGCAGAGCCTAATAGCATTTATGCAGGAGCCTAGCTATGAAAATAAAAAACTTACCAGATTAATTTTTAAAAAAAAATAAAAAACACAACATTTTTAAAATAGTTTGTTATAATAATAATTGTCAATTTTAAATTAATTGGTAAAAAATTCAAAACTATATTATAATTATTTTGGTTTGCTTAATATGCGCCTTTAGATCAATTGGATAGATCGTTTGACTACGGATCAAAAGGTTAGGGGTTCGAGTCCCTTAAGGCGCGCCATTATAGAAAATCGAATATTATAATAATGTTGTTGTAATATTCATACATCGGGAAGTGGCTCAGCTTGGTAGAGCATTCGGTTTGGGACCGAAGGGTCGCAGGTTCGAATCCTGTCTTCCCGACCATTATTTTTACAATTTTATATTTTATTATATATGGGCCCGTAGCTCAGCTGGGAGAGCACCTGCCTTGCACGCAGGGGGTCGACGGTTCGATCCCGTTCGGGTCCACCATATATGGCGGGGTAGCTCAGCTGGTTAGAGCGCTCGGCTCATACCCGGGAGGTCAAGAGTTCAAGTCTCTTCCCCGCTACCATATATTGTTATTTTTAATGGACCTTTAGCTCAGTTGGTTAGAGCATCCGGCTCATAACCGGATGGTCATTGGTTCGAGTCCAATAAGGTCCACCATAATTTCGACTCTATGCGAATTCGCAAATTATGTGGGACAATGAATACATTAGTAACGGAAGATTACCCAAGCCTGGCTGAAGGGGTCGGTCTTGAAAACCGAGAGTCGGGGAAACCCGAGCGGGGGTTCGAATCCCTCATCTTCCGCCATTCATCGCGGGGTGGAGCAGTTGGTAGCTCGTCGGGCTCATAACCCGAAGGCCGCAGGTTCAAGTCCTGCCCCCGCAACCATTGGCCCCATAGCGAAGTTGGTTATCGCGCCTCCCTGTCACGGAGGAGACCACGGGTTCGAGTCCCGTTGGGGTCGCCATTTTTTATTGGTTTTGTAGCTCAGTTGGTAGAGCAGTTGACTGAAGCTCAACGTGTCGGCGGTTCAATTCCGTCCAAAACCACCATTCTGTTATGAATATTTATAAATGCCTTTAAAAGGTATTTTTTTTACTTAAATTAGTAAAATTTTTTTATTTTCAAAAATTTATTTATATATAAAAAATTTCAAAAGTATGCCATTTTATCTATAAAAAATAATGATAAAAATAAATTTATTATAAAAACTTATTTTTTAAAACTTGAATTTTAAAACTTGTAGAGTAAAATTAAGATAATTTAGTGCTTAATATAATCAAAAAATTTAGGAGCGATACTATGAAAAGATTATTATCTGCAATAGCAACTTTTGGAGTTTTAATTTCATCAAGTACTTCTGCTATTTCATGTAGTTTTAAAAGTGGTCATAATAATGAGTATAAAAATACTGATGGAAACAAAGGTGATGGTGGTTTAGATTACGGAAAAGATAAACCTGAAGTACCTAGTGAAGAAGATGATCCAGAACCAGGTACCGGTGGAATTGATGAATCCGCAGATCCTTCAAAATATACTGATACATTATTTCAATTAGACAAAAATAGATCTTATATTTATACAAGCGATAAAAACGATGTAACCATAGCAAATATAACTAATTATGATGAAATCGCAAAATACTCAAATAGTTTGCCAAATCTTATTAGTTTCGTGAACTCTGAAGATTCTAAGTTAGTTTCAATTAGGGTTGATAAAGATAAAATAATAGCTAAAATAAAAGACATTACAAATCCTGTATTAACAACAATTAAAAGTATTAAACCAATTCAAATACAAATTAAATCTAAAAATGATGGAAAGCAACAAGTTGATTTCACTTTAAATATTCAAACAGATCATTTAGATCTAGCTAATTTACAAAATAATGTAAAGGTTAATTATTTTTTAACAGATGATGATAGCAATGGAATGCCAAAAAGTTTAGGATATACTTCAAGTTATTTAGAAAATTTAAGCAATAGTAGTAATTCTGATCATGAAAAAGCAAAAAAAGATTTTTTTGACAAGTTTATTAATGATAGCGGAATTAATATAAATCTTTCTGATGTAACAATTACTCAATCAAATAGTGGAGAAAATGGAAAAGATATTGAATTTAACATTAAAGGAAGAAACAAGCCTGATTCAAAAATTGTGCCTGATTCAAATATAAAATTAATTATAAATAAAGATGTAGATCCGAATGAAGTATTTAAAAACAAAAGCCTAGAAGTAAATGTATTTAGCGGAACATTTCAAAGCATTAAGTCAAGAGGTATGACTGATGGAGATAAACAAGGAATAAAAGCTTTGGTTTTTGAAGAACTTATTGCAAATAGTGGAATTGCAGACTATTTAAAAAAATTAAGTGATGATAATTATGCTCGCTCAACTACTCAAGTATTAAAAAATTCTACAATAAATTTAAATACAAAAACTTTATCAGGATCAATGGATTTAAACTTAGCATATTTGGGATTAGTTTTTAAAGGTAATTTGAAAGTTAATTATCATTTGGTTGAAGAAAGTAGAGCAAATTTATATTCAGAAGTAACAAAAAATGATGCATATAAAAAATATGACGTTAATAGAGAATTTCTTACAGATCAAACATCTGAAAATATATTAAAAGCTAAACTTCAATTGTACAATCAATTGAGTCAAGATTTTAGACAACAAGTTGATCAAAATGAGTTTGTTAAATATACTAAATTTACAGAATCCGCAAAAGAAACTTCATTTACAAGATCTTTAAGTAGTTATTGACAAGTAAAATATTGAGCTGGGTTTTCCGAATTTGGAGTTGCTATGAGATATAAACTTATTGTATTACCTGGATCTAAAAAACTTTATGGTCACTATCCAAAAACATTTTGAAATTACATAAACACAGCAGATCCGGATAAACCTACTGGAGGTCCTTATCATGTTATTGTTGATGCAATAGTTCCAAATGTTCCTAATGCAGATGCTTGAAAAAAAGAAGGTGGAGCTAGTGGTGGATCTGACTTTACAGGTTATGAAGGTGGATTTGATAAAGAATTTACCGAAGGACTTGGTTGATGATCTAAATCAAAACATAATCAAGTTGAAACCCCAAATAGAGATGGGTATGTCCAAAATGGAGAATACAATGAAGGATATGATATTTTGAAATTTTAATTAAAAAATTAAATTAATTTGATTTTGATTTGCTTAGAAAAAATTTGCATTTATAAAATTATATAATTAAAAGTGATTTATAAATTTATCTCAGGTTTATAGATAGTTTTGAATTTAAATGTCTTTATTTATCAATACGCCATAAAAATCTTATTGAAAGGAGTGATTGTTTTTATGAGTTGTGAATTAAATTGTCATGCATGCAAATGTGACTGTAAAGGAACAGGAGATCACAAATTATGTAAAGATTGTAGTTGCTCAGGAGAACATGGAAGCAAAGATAAAAAATAATTTTAAACCGCTATAAATAATATTTATAGCGGTATTTTTTATTTTTGTTAACTATTATAGTTAACAAACTAATAATTAAAAATAGTTAAAAAAAATACAAAAAAAGATGTCAATAAGTAATCAATTTTTCCCAAAACTTTATTTTTAGAGTTTTTGTAAAATATTCAATTAGTATATTTTCATGGACTATTTGTTTTAATTTGCTTATGTGTTTTTTGTATATCATAAACACTTTTATCTTCATAAGCTTCTTTATAAGTGGAGTTTTGTTGAACTTCAATTAAAGGCATTCATTCACTAAATGAGTTTGAATGTAATTGCCCATCAAAAGTTTCTACTACAAAAATTTTTGTTTTATTTTTATAAAAGACTGGCTCGCCATTAGAATGTGGTATATAAAATTTATTTTGGTATTTTATTGTAGAACCTTTATTAATAGTTCGTTCAAATCTTCTTGATAAATAAAAGTCAATGTTTTTATGTTCTTTAAAAATAGCAGAAGAGTTAATGATATTATTTAATTGAAGGGAAAACTGTGAATTATATCTTTTAATATATTCATTTAAAAATGAATTTGCTTCATTTATATCTGATATATTATTTTCTTTGAGTTCCTTTGGTAGGCGATCTTGAAGTGTATTTCACAACCTTTCAATACGGCCTTTTGTTTGAGGAACACTTGAAGTTGTTAGCTTTATTCCTAAGTTATGACATAAGAATCCGTATTGTGTTAAAGAGTCAGAGTGAAGGTCTGACTCTTTTTCTTTTTGACTTCAAAATACAGTCCTTTTGTCAGTAAGTATCTCCTTTGGAATCCCATACTCTAATAAAACTTTTTTTGTTATATTGTAGTATCCCATAAGAGTTTCTTCTTTATCAAAATATAAAGCTAAAACTTTACCTGTTGCATCATCTATAAAACCATGTAAATACCATTTCTCATTATCAACTCAGTAGTGGACTGATGCATCAGTTTGCAAGCGCTCACCAAACTCTGTTTTTCGATTTTGCATAGGATGAATATTTTCTATTGAAAGCAAAGTATTTAAATACTCTCGTTTCTCAGGTTTTTTAATATTTTCATTTTTTAATAAGTTAGTAATTTTTTGTTTAATCATTTTTTTAGTTACTTTATGAATTCTTGGTGAATATAAATTATTCTTTTTTAATAAATTGATTAAGTAAGTATATGAAACACTTATTTGATGGTTTGATCAAAGCTTTTCTAAAAAGTGTTTATAATTATATTCTTCATATTTATTAATGTACAAGTCAATAATTTGATCACTTATTTGATGTTTTATTTTTTTATTTGATATTCTTCCAGTATTTTTGTGGATAAATGCTGTGTAACCATACTTTTTATATTTGTTAATTAATAAGTTAACATTTCTTATTGTTTGACAGATTTTTATAGCTGCAGCTTTTTTAGATAGTTTTTCATCAATTACAGCTTTAATTATTTCCATTTTATCTTTTTCATTCATTTTTAAATATCTCCTCATATTTAAATCCCCCATTATAAATTATATATTTGGGAAATTTTTATTTGTTATATATAGGGAAAATATCATATGTTATTGACAAAAATAGTTAAAAAAAATACAAAAAAAGATTGTAAATTTTTTTCAGATAACTTATAATCTAATTGTTTTTCGGAGCATAGCTCAGTTGGTTAGAGCGCACCCCTGATAAGGGTGAGGTCGGTGGTTCAAGTCCACTTGTTCCGACCATTTTTAAAATAAAATTAAGCGCTTCGATTGTGAAGCGCTTTTCAATTATAAAGGAGATTAACATGGACATTAAAGAAAAAAATGATGTTGAAAAAGATGCTGTTCTTGAAACAAAACATATTATCAAGAATAACAAAATTAAAAGACGTTTTTTTGCAACAGGTAAATGATATAAAATTGCTATCACTTTAATTTTATGATCAGTTTTACAAGAAATATTAATGGCATCAACTGATTTGATTGATAATGTTTTTGTTAACCATATTATTAGTAGTCAAGTTAAAGGGTTTGATGATCTAACAAATTATATAAAAGGTACAGGTTGAGCAGAACATATGACCGAAGATAAACTTAATTCAGTAGGTCTTGGTAGTTTGACAGGTTATGCTCTTGATAATATAAATTATACTCCTGGGCAAATTGGAGTTAATGGTGTAAGTGCAAGTAACCAACTTTATATAATTATGTTTGCAATGGTATCAGGATTTTGTTATGGTTCTGGAATATTTAGTGCTCAATATTTTGGGGCAGGGGAATATCAAAAATTAAAACACATCACTTGTTTAAAAATGTATTTAACTTTAATAATAACAATGATTTTTGCATTAATTGGAATTCAGCAAATTACAAAATACTTTATTGGATTTACAACACATCCAGATTATGAAAAAGCAAAAGTACCATTAGATACGTATTTAACAGAAAACTCTAGTGCTCAAGAAATTAAACAAGTTTTTGAATACATTCAAAATAAAGTTTCAATTTTATCAACTGAACAAGGGGAAAAATATTATAGAATTGTTTCGCTTAGTTATCCAATTTTAACGATTAATCAAGTTGCCACAACTGCTTTAAGAGAAACAAGAAGACCATTTTATTCTTTCTTTATGTCTTCAATTTCGTTAATTGCAAATGCTTTATGTAATGTATTTTTCACAGCTCCTACTTTTATTCCAAATTATCATGGTTTTGGAGTTGTAGGAGCTGCAATTGGTACAGTAAGTTCAAGAGTTTTACAACTGGGATTTATAGTTGGATTGCTTGCTATTAAGAAGTTTGAGTTTATCCCAAGAATTAGACATTTTATAATTCCAAAATACATTTTAAGAATATCGTTGATAAAAAGTCTACCAATTTTATTAAATGAAACATTATTCGCTTTTGGACAAGTTATGCAAGTTAAATTACGTGCGCAATACTCAGCTGACTCATTGTCGGCAAATGCAATGTATGAAACGATGCTTATGGCATTCTTCTCCCCAATGTATCATGGATTAAATGCTGGAATATCAACCTTAGTAGGAAATGAGTTGGGGGCAAAACATTTTGATGAAGCAAAATATAACGCTAAACATTTAATGAGGTTTAGCTTCATGATTGCTTGTGTATTTTTGATATTATTTTCAGGATTGTCTTGAGTTATTCCAAAACTAATTTTTCCAAACACAACTCATGAAGGAATTAAAATTGGTGAGTGAATGGTATTTATATATTCTGCAACTTATCCAGTTATTCTTATGAATAGTTGTGTATATTCTATTCTCAGGGCTGGGGGAAATGTTGTTCAGGCATTCTTGATGGACTCGGCATTCAATTGAGTATTTCAAATTCCAGTATTATTTGTATTGATTTATTATAATACGTTTAACAATCCACAAGGATTTATAAATTTAGACATAATATATATTCATTTAATTGTATGTATGTTTGAAATATTAAAATTAATTCCTTCGATGATCTTTTATTTTAGAGGTAAATGATTAACAAGTATAATTGATGAAACTAAGTTTGAACATAAAGATAAACCAAAAGATAAAATGGATAAATCAAAAAATATTATAGTAGAAGATAAAACAGAAGAAATGAAATTAGAAAACTAGTTTCATTTTTTTCCCTATTTTGGTGCTTATTAATATATAATAAATAAAGTTTTAAAAGAAAGAGGTGGTATTATGAGTATTCCTTCCGCCAGTTGGGGTAGAAAAAAAATAATTAATAACGAGAGCGCTCATAATAATGCACCCTTATTTAATAAATTTTAAAGTATGTTAAGAGCTCTCTCTAGAAAGGGAGAACATGGAAAAATTAACAAAAAGAATTTCAAAAGAAGTAAAAAATAATACAATAAAAGACTCTCTCACTACTTTTTCTAGATTAGATCAAAAACAAGTTTTGGAAAAACTTGAAATTAAACAATTTGGTTTAAAAGATGAAGAGTTAGAAAGACAAAAACAAAAATATGGAAACAACAAGTTAGAACCAAAAAGATTTAACTTTCCTTTAGTGTTGGCAAAAGCTTTTCTAAGCCCATTTAATTTAATTTTAATTATTATTGATGTATATAGTTTTTATAATTTTTTTAGTCAAGTATCAGCTGAAAGAGACAACTTTGATTTAGTAGGAGCTTTATTAGTTTTAATAATGATTCTTTTAAGTGGATCAATAACATTTTTACAAGAAGTAAGATCATTTTTTGTTATTCGAAAAATGACATTTGATAATAAAAAAACTTCACACATAATTAGAAACACAGATTTTGAAATCAAAACAATTGATAATGCAAACTCTGTAAAATTAATTAAAGAAGCAGAACAAATTGACTCAGAAGAATTAGTACCTGGAGATTTAATTTATTTATCAAATGGAGATTTAATTCCTGCTGATATAAAAATTGTTTGAGCAAATAATTTATACTTAAATCAATCTTCATTAACAGGAGAGTCATTTCCAGTTTTGAAAAAAGAAGAAAATAATAAAAAAGAATATTTAGAATTTGAAAATATTTGCTTTACAGGAACTGATGTAATTTCAGGGTCTGCTCTTGGAGTTGTTGTTACAACTGCAAAAGATACATATTTTTCAACAATTAATGATAGAGTGACAGAAAAAAGACCTAAGTCATCATTTGATAAAGGAATAAAAAGAATAACTTTGTTATTAATTTCATTTATGTTAGCAGTTACTCCAATTGTATTTGCTGTTTTTGGTTTAAGAGCATCTGGACAAGCAGGAATTTGATTAGATGCTACTTTATTTGCGATCTCAATTGCTGTGGGATTAACTCCTGAAATGCTACCGATTATAATTACCGCAAACTTATCCAAAGGATATGCAAAAATTAAAAAACAAGAAGTACTGGTTAAGAATTTGAATGCTGTTCAAAATATGGGAGCAATTGATATTCTATGTACAGATAAAACTGGAACTATAACAAGTGGAGAAATTCATTTAGATAGAGTTATGGATTTTAACGGAAGTAAAAATGAGTATGTAAATAAAATTTTATATTTAAATAGTTATTTTCAAACAGGATTTCAAAGCCCTATAGATCAAGCGGTTTTATTAACAGAAAAATTTGAAAAACCATTTGTTGAAGAATATACAAAAGAGTGAGAAGTACCATTTGATTTCAACCGTAAAATGTTATCAGTTATTTTATCAAAAAATGAAGAAAAAGAAATTTTTACAAAAGGGGCTATTGAAGAAGTAATGGCTGTATGTAATCGTGTATCAATTCAAGGAGAAATTGTACCAATTACAGAATTACATAAAGAAAAAATTAGAAATAGAGTTAAAGATTTAAACAAAGATGGTTATAGAGTTGTTGCAATTGCTCACAATCATTTAGAAGACGAAGATATTGAAGAAGATTTAGTATTTCTAGGATTTGCTACATTCTTTGATGAACCAAAAGCAACTTCAAAAGAAATTATTAAAACTTTAAAAACAAGAGGTATTGATACAAAAATACTAACTGGAGATAGCGAAATCATTACAAGAGCAATTTGTAAAAAGGTTGATTTTAAAATTACAAAAATTTATACAGGAAAAGAAATTGAAGAAATGAGCGAAACTCAATTGCAAAGAGCTGTAATGGATGCAAATGTTTTTGTTAAGTTAAGCCCTTTACACAAATCATTAATTATTGCAACCTTAAAAGCTAATGGTCATGTTGTTGGATTTATGGGTGATGGAATAAATGATGCTCCCGTTTTAAGAAACTCAGATGTTGCTATTTCATTTATAGATGCTTCAAATATTGCTCAAGATGCAGCTGATATTATTTTAGTAAATGATTCATTAATGGTAATTGAAACAGCTGTTCATGAAGGAAGATCAAGTTTAGCAAATATTTTAAAATATATTAAAGTTACAATTGCTTCTAACTTTGGAAATGTATTAAGTGTATTAGTGGCTTTATTCTTAACAAATGTTGAACCAATGCAACCAATTCATTTATTATTACAAAACTTATTATATGACATAGTTATGTTTGCCTTTATTTTTGATAAAGTAGATAAAAAATTCACTGACTCACCAAGACCGCTGCGAACTAAAAATATAATATGGTTTACCATCATAAACGGTCCGGTGAGCTCCATATTTGATATATCAACATTCTTAGTTTTATTATTTGCGTTTAAAAATCAAGTTGGAGTTCCGTTTGGAATGAATCAAGATAAAGAAGCTTTAAGTCCAGATAGTATAGCGACATTTAATGCTTCATGATTTTTAGTTGGTTTAATGACTCAAACTGCTGTTATGCAAATGTATCGAACTGAAAAAGTACCATTTATACAATCAAACGCATCGTGACAAGTAAATGTTTCTACAGCATTTGTTTGTTCTATGGCAGTAATTGTGCCTTATACTCCAATTAATAGTCTTGTTAAAATGAGTCAACCTCCACTAGCATTCTTACCTATTGGAATTGGATTTGTACTAATGTATGTGATATTAGCACAATGTGTAAAAATGTTATATATTAAAAGATTTAAAGAATGATTATAAATATTAGTTACATATACAAAAATCTATTTTATATAGATTTTTTTTTGAAAAAATTTTTCACTCTATATGTGTTATTTTTTAAAAGTAATAAAAAAAGAACAAAAAATTATTAAAGATACTAATAGTTTTTAAACTTAATTTATTACATAGAAAATAACGGAGGTATAAAATATGGATGACAGAAATCATGTTACATATTCAGCATCTTGTAGTTGCCATAAGTGCGCTTTAATTACTGTTTTAAAAGGCGTATTTATTGAACTAAAACGAAGTAATTCAAATAATAAATATCGATATAATTAAAAAATAAGAGTTATTTTATAACTCTTATTTTTTAATGTAGTATATAAGAATAAATTTTGAATCATTAAAATAAATATTTAATCACTCAATATATTCTTCTAATTTGTGTTTATCTTTTGGTAATCAATTTGCAAATAATTCAACTTCATATCATTGTTTTTTATCTTTTGCAAATCTTCTTTCTAAAGCTTTTACAACACGATTTTTTTCATCGTATAGTTCTAATCCTTCATAGCCAACAAGTGTTACAACTTTTTTTTCTTGATCATTTTGAGATTCTAGTTCAACTTTAATTTCTCTTAAACTTTTAAATTGAATATATAACTCAATAAAGTTTTTTCCATACTTTCTTAATAGTATAAACTTTTGTTTTTTGTTTATTAAATCCATACTTTCTTTTGTAATTACAAATTTAAGCATATATCATCTTTCTTTCTAATAAATTTATTATAATACTAATAAAAACTTTTACTATATAATAAAATCATTTAAAATATATGTAGATTTCATATAAAAAAGGGGAAAAAATGAGAAAAATATTAACGGTACTTTTAACAACTAATTTTTTATTTTCATCTTCCGTATCACTTATTTCTTGTAATATTGACAAAAAAAAGGATGTAATTGACATAAGTCTTATAAAAAACACTAATTTAGGAGAATTATATGTAGATACACAAAACAAACTTCCTAGTTTAGATGCTATAGTTTCTGCTATGAATGATAAAAACATAAATCTTAATTTAAAATCTAGATATGTTAAAATTGATGACACTTTAACGCAGAATGAAACTACTGCAAAAATTACAGTTATTGATTTATCTAGTAATTTTAAAGGAAGCGTAGTAGTGAATTATTCTATAGTGAAAGCAAATTCAGAAAAAATAAGATTATCATCATTAATTGATGTTACAGACCTTCAAAGCATTACATTCACCAATGATGATTCTTTAAAATCATTGCCTTCAATTGATGATGTTTTTTTAGGTATGAAGGCAATGAATCCCAAGACAATGGAAATAAAAAGAAGTGAAATAAGAAAAGGATTTTTTGGAACTACTCAAATCAGTTTTTGCATTGAAGCTTTTGGAGAAAAATATACAGGAAGTACAGTATTCAATTTTAAAAAATTAGACTCAAGTAAGGTTTCGATAGCTAAAGCTTTTACAAATAATAATTTGGGAGAAATGAGTTTCATTGAAAGTTTGCCATCAAAAGAAGTTTTTTTAAAGGCATTTAAAGAAAAAAATTCTTCATCAAGTGATTTTTCAATAAATGACTTTGAATTTTATGAAAAAGGATCAGATTCTGAAACAATTGAAATTATAGGAAATAATAAGTATAGTAATTTATCGCATGCAAGATTTTCTTATATAAAAAAATAATTCATACTTTTTCCTTAAAAAAAGTATGCTATTTAAAAATTGTTATATATCTAATAAAATATCAATTTAAAGGAACTACAAATGGAGAAAAATACAATGGAATATTCACACAAGAAAATTGAAAAAAAATGACAAAAATATTGAGAAGAAAATAATATTTATATAACTACTGAAAATAGTGATAAAAAAGCATATATTTTAGATATGTTTCCATATCCAAGTGGAGCAGGACTTCATGTTGGACATCCAAAAGGATATATAGCAACAGATGTTTTTGCAAGAATGAGAAAACTTCAAGGTTATGATGTTTTACACCCAATTGGATATGATGCATTTGGATTGCCAGCAGAACAATATGCTATTAAAACAGGAAATGACCCAAGAGAGTTTACAGAGAAAAATATAAATATTTTTAGAAAACAATTAAAAATTCTTGGGTTTAGTTATGATTACAATAAAGAAGTAAATACTAGTCATCCTGGTTATTACAAAACAACTCAGTGAATTTTTCAACAACTTTATAAACAAGGTTTAGCAGAAATAAGATATGCAAATGTTAACTGATGTGAAGGTTTAGGAACTGTTCTTGCGAATGAAGAAGTCACTGTTAAAAATGGAAAAATGTACTCAGATATTGGAGATTTTGAAGTAGTAAAAAAACCAATGAAACAATGAGTATTAAAAATTACAGAATATGCAGATAAACTTTTAGATGGTTTAGATGATCTTGATTGACCAAATTCTGTAAAAGAGTTACAAAGAAATTGAATCGGAAGAAGTGAAGGGGTAGTTTTGAATTTCAAAGTTAAAGATTCTGATCAAGATATACCAGTATTTACAACAAGACCAGATACTGTTTTTGGCGCAACTTATTTAGTTTTAGCTCCAGAGTATGAATTATTAAATAAATTAGTAAGTGAAGACAAAAGAAAAGAAGTTAATGATTATATTGATTTAGCAAAAACAAAAACTGATATCCAAAGACAAGATGATTCAAAAGAAAAAACAGGATTATTTATTGGAAACTATGTAATTAATCCATTTACTAATGAAGAAATTCCTTTATGAGTTGCTGATTATGTTTTAAATGATTATGGAACAGGTGCTGTGATGGGGGTTGCTGCTCATGATGTAAGAGACTTTGAATTTGCTACAAAATTTAGTTTACCAATAAAATTTGTAATTGAAGCAAAAGATATGTCAAAAGCATTTGTTGGAGAAGGACCTCATATTAATTCAGACTTTTTAAATGGTTTATTAAAAGATGAAGCAAAAGCTTTAATTACAAAAAAAATTGTTGATAATAACTTAGGGTATATTAAAGTTAATTATAAATTAAGAGATTGATTATTTTCTAGACAAAGATTTTATGGAGAACCTTTTCCAGTTATCTTTTTAGAAGACGGACAAATTGCTTTAATTGATGAAAAAGATTTACCTTTAGAATTACCAAAAACAGATTATATTAAACCTTCTGGAACTGGTGAATCACCACTTGCAAATATCAAAGAGTGAGTCAATATTAAATATAAAGGTAAAAAAGTTACAAGAGAAACAAACACAATGCCTCAATGAGCTGGATCATGTTGATATTATTTGGCATATATTTTAACAACAAGTCCAAATAATTTAATTGATATAAATTCAAAAGAAGCAAAAGAGTTATTTAAAAAATGATTACCTGTGGATTTATATGTTGGTGGTCAAGAACATGCAACTTTACACTTACTATATGCAAGATTTTGACATAAGGTTTTATATGATATTGGAGTTGTTCCAACAAAAGAACCATTTCAAAGACTTATAAATCAGGGGATGATTTTAGCAGATAATGGAGAAAAAATGTCTAAATCTAAAGGAAACACAATAAATCCCGATGAAATAGTAGAATCTCATGGGGCAGATACACTAAGACTATACGAAATGTTTATGGGACCAATCGAGGCATCATTTCCTTGAGCATTCAACGGATTAGATGGAGCAAGAAAATGATTGGATAGAGTGTATCGCATGTTTGATAAATTTGATTTTAGTCAAGAAAATAATGGTAATTTGGATTCAGTTTATAATGAAGTTGTTAAAAAAGTAACCAATATGATTGAAGATTGCAAAATGAATACAGCGGTTTCTCAATTAATGGTTTTTGTAAACGCAGTTTATAAAGAAACCGATCCTATTTACATAGATTACATAAAAGGTTTTTTAAAAATGCTTAGTGTATATGCACCACATTTAGCAGAAGAATTATGAGAAAAATTGGGACAAAAAACTAGTGTATGTTTGGATAATTGACCAAATTTTGATGAAACTAAATTAGTAAAAGATACTGTTATAATTGCTGTTCAGGTGAATGGAAAACTTAGAGCAACATTTGAAACTTCAAAAGGAACTTCTAAAGAAGATTTATTAAAAAAAGCAAAAGAAATTGATAAAGTAAAAGAAATTATTTTAGACGGAACTTTATTAAAAGAAATAGCTGTCATTGATAAGATTGTTAGTTTTGTTTTAAAATAAGGAATTTTATTGAAATATATTTTCAATAAAATTTTTTTTATGTCAATAACTAATCAATTTTTCCCAAAACTTTATTTTTAGAGTTTTTGTAAAATATTCAATTAGTATATTTTCATGGACTATTCGTTTTAATTTGCTTATGCGTTTTTTGTATATCAGAAACACTTTTATCTTCATAAGTTTCTTTATAAGTGGAGTTTTGTAGAACTTCTATTAAAGGCATTCATTCACTAAATGAGTTTGAATATAATTGCCCATCAAAAGTTTCTACTACTAATATTTTAGTTTTATTTTTATAAAAGACTGGCTCGCCATTCGAGTGTGGTAAATAAAATTTATGTTGGTATTTTATTGTATATACTTTATTAATAGTTCGTTCAAATCTTCTTTATAAATAAAAGTCTATGTTTTTATGTTCTTTAAAAATAGCAAAAGAGTTAATGATATTATTGAACTGAACTAAAAATTGTGAATTATATATTTTAATATATTATTTATACCAGATATATTATTTTTTGAGCTCCTTTGGTAGGCGATCTTGAAGTGTATTTTACAATCTTTCAATACGGCCTTTTGTTTGATGAACACTCGAAGTTGTTAGCTTAATTTCTAAGTTATGACATAAGAATACGTATTGTGTTAAAGAATCAGAGTGTAGATCTGACTCTTTTTCTTTTTGACTGCAAAAAAACAGTCCTTTTGTCAGTAAGTATTTCTTTAGGAGTCCCATATAACAATAAAACTTTTTTTGTTATATTTTAGTATCTCATAAGAGTTTCTTCTTTATCAAAATATAAAGCTAAAAAATTACCTGTTGTATCACCTATAAAACCATGTAAATACCATTTCTCATTATCAACTCAGTAGAGGATCGACCCATCAGTTTGCAAGCGCTCACTAAACTCTGTTTTTGATTTTGCATAGGATGAATATTTTCTATTGAAAGCAAAGTATTTAAATACTCTCGTTTCTCAAGATTTTAAATATTGTCATTTTTTAATGAGTTAGTAATTTTTGTTTAATCATTTTTTTAGTTACTTTATGAATTCTTTGTTAATATAAATTATTCTCTTTTTATAAGTTAATTAAGTAAGTATATGAAACACTTATTTGATGGTTTGATCAAAGCTTTTCTAGAAAGTGTTTATAATTATGTTCTCATATTTATTAATGTATAAGTCAATTATTCTATCACTTATTTGATGTTTTATTTTTTTATTTGACATTCTTCCTGTATTTTTGTGAATAAATGCTGTGTAACCATACTTTTTATATTTTTTAATTAATAAGTTAACATTTCTTATTGTTTGACAGATTTTTATTGCTGCAGCTTTTTTAGATAGTTTTTCATCAATTACAGCTTTAATTATTTCTATTTTATTTTTTTCATTCCTTTTTAAATATCTCCTCATAATTAAACCCCCAGTTAAATTATATATTTGGGAAATTTTTATTTGTTATATATAGGGAAAATATCATATGTTATTGACAGAAATATATTTTCAATAAAAATTTTTTTATTTACAATTATAAATAAATCTATATAATTAACTAATATTGAGGTGATTTTGTGAATACAAAGTTGATGAATAAAAAAAATTTCACTAAAGCTATAAAAAAAATTATTTTAATCGCTACTCTAATTTTGATTTCATTCGCAAGTGATCAAATCATCGTCGCAATTTGTAACATAATACATGGATTTGTTGCAAATTCATATACGTTTATTTTATTAGCTAGATTTTTAATGTTTTTATTATGTTATATTTTAATAAAGAAAATAGTTAACTATTTTATTTTTAAAAAAACAAAAGTAAAAATAACCAAGTTTGAATATATTATCATTGCAATAATTACAATTATTGATTTTATCGTTTCTTTCAAAACTTTAAGGATGAGTTTTTATGATAAAGGATATTTATATTTTTGAAAATTATTAAAATGAAATTCAACTTTAATGTTTTTCTTATTTATCGGTTTAATATTTAGTTTATTAGCATTTGATTTATCAGTTTTTGTTATATCAGTTTTTGAAGCAACAAAAAAAGTTTTTAATGCAATAATATTATTTTTTAAGTGAGTAAGTTATCTTTTGAAAAAAACAAAAGAATTACTATTTTTGTTTTTCAAAAATTTAATATTTAAAACTCGTGAAAAAATTAACTTTCAAATTTCTAATTTCAATAAAACAAAAGAAGTCAAATTTATAACATCTAATTATGGTGATTATTTAGCTAATTATCTTATTTAATCATTAAAACAAATAAGAGAGGAAGACTAAAAATGGAAAAAAGTTTACAAAAAAATGAAAAAGAAAAAGTGATTAATTCACATCAAATATTAAATTTAAATAACAATCAAAGCGGGATTCAAGTCAACAAACTAGAAAAAAAATTTAAATCAGGATATGGAATTGAAGATATTAATTTCATAGTTAAACCTGGAAAAGTTTTTGGTTATTTAGGACCAAATGGTGCTGGTAAGTCAACAACAATTAGATCTTTAATGGGATTTATAAAACCCGATAAAGGAAGTTCTTTAATAGAAACAAAAGGTGTTGAAGAGCTTACAACTTATGATTCATGAAAAGATAAAGATGATACACAAAAATTAATAGGTTATGTTCCGGGGGAAATTGCTTTTCCAGAAAATATGAACGGAGTAAATTTATTAAAAATGATTTTTAAATTAAGAAATATGACAGATTGAGAACAAGTTAAAAAATATATTTATTATTGAGAATTTGATCCCAATATGAAAATAAAAAAAATGTCAAAAGGTATGAAACAAAAACTAGCTCTTGTAATCGCTTGAATGCACAACCCTGACATTATAATATTAGATGAACCAACAACCGGATTAGATCCATTGATGCAAGAAAAATTCGTATCTTTAGTTAAAAAATCTAAAGCTGAAGGAAAAGCTATTATTATGTCATCCCATATATTTTCAGAAATTGAAAAAACTTGTGATACAGTTGCTATTATTAAAAAAGGAAAAATAGTCTCATTAATTGATGTTAAAGATATTCATTATAACGATGAAAAAACTTATGAAGTTAAATTTCAAAATAAAGTAGATAATATTTTAAAAGAATCAAAATTATGAAAAGTTGATTTAATTGATGAAAAAACTGCAATGGTAGTTGTAGAAAATAAAAATATAAATCAATTTTTAGAAGTAGTTACGAGTTTAAAAGCAGAGTTTTTAAAAGAACATCCATTAGATTTAGAACAATACTTTATGAAGTATTATGAAAATGAAATTTCAACTGTTGTAAAAGATAACATAGAAAAATTTGATAATAATATTAAACCAACAGCAAAACATAAAGCTAAATTAGAGTTTATAAAAAGAAGTTATAGAAAAATGTCAACTTTATGATTATTCTTAACTATCTTGCCAATAGCGATGTTGTCAATTTTATTTATAACAATGTATACAAAAGGTACTTTTGATTTAGATCCTGCTTTGAATGGTAAAAGTCTAGTTGAAACACAGATGAAAATTAAGGCCACATTAAATCAAGTTATGAACATGATGTTCTTTGGAAATCTTGGTTTCTTATTACCGGTTGTCTTTATAATTGTTACTTCTGGTTCAATAGTTTCTGGAGAAGTAGAAAAAGGAACAATGGTTAATATGTTAACTACAAGTTTAACTAGAAAAAGTGTAATAATAACAAAATTAACTTCATTTATAAGTTTAATTGGATTAGGAACTTTGTTACAATATATAGTTTCAATTATATTTATTCAAGCATTTAAAATTCAAGAATATATTGATTTATCAACATTTGCAGTTAAATTCTTAGGTTTATTTTTGTTATTATTTTTAATAGGTTCAATAGGATTTATGTCAAGTTGCTACTTTAATAGATCAGTTTATGCACTTTCGTTAGTTGGAGTTATAGTTATAGTTTCATGAGTATTAACAATTGCTGCAAAAGCTGATGAATCTTTAAAACCATTGAAATACATTTCAATTAATACATTATTTGATTATGAAGGAGCAAAAGCAAGCGATTTATCAACTTTTTTAGGACAATATCTATTTATGGCATTGGCTGGAACTGGATTATTTGTAGGATCTTATTTTGTATTTACTAAAAAAGATCTACCTTTATAATAACAAACATTCAAATTTTCAAGTAAGCATATTCTATCAAGAATAGAATATGTTTTTTTATTATAAACACTATATTTTGCTTATCTTAATAAAAGGTTATAAGTGATATAATATTAATTAATGGTGGTGGTTTTATATGGGCAAAATTATCGAAAATGATGGGTCTAAAGAACTTTTTTTAGATTTTTCTTATATTCAAAATGTTATGTTCAAAGAAAACATTGCAGAGCTTGATAATATAATTTCAAAATTAGAAATTGAAAATATAAATTCTTATCAAGAATTACAACAGTTTTTGAGAAACTCAATGATTAAGCAAGCTTTTATTTGTTTGATTGATGACAAAACTAGACAATTAAATAAAAAAAGTAAAGATAATTACGTTTATGATGCAATAATTAGAATCGAATTAAATACTACAAGTCAATCAAAGTTACCCAAAGATACTTATCTTGGTTTTTTTGTTAATATTAATCCTAAAACTCCGTATTTAACAATTTCATCGATCTTTGAAACAAGATTGAAACCAATTGCTCAAGAATTCGAGTCAATTATTCAAGAATCAAGAATTCAATTAATTAGATATCAAGGTCAAATAACTCCTGAAGAAGTTTTAAGAAGAAATGTTTTAAATTCTTCTAATATCGCAAGTATCGGAAAATTAGTTTCAAAATTTGAAGAAGAAAAAAATAAATGATTGAATTATTTAGATTTTTCTTATGATTTATTGGAAGTGCAAAGAAAAAATTCTTTACCTTATTTAAATGCTATTGCTAAAAAAGTTATAAAGATAGATAAAAGAGATTATAAGGATAACTTAAAGTTTTTAAAGTTTTATAATTTAAAAAGTAACACGTATTTATTTTTAGAAGAAAATCAAAAAGAAGTTTTAGAATCATATAATATAGATTATTTAGTTACAAATTTAATAATTTTAGATGTATTGTGCGATAATACTGAAAAATTAGAAAAAATAATTAAAACAAATGAATTAGCAATTGTCCCTTTAAAAGTAAGTAAAACTTTACCAGCAATGTATAATATACAAAAAAATATAAAAGATATTTTTGATTTCAGTTTTGAAAAATTACAAGATAATTTTATTGTTATTAATTTAACGATTTTTATAGAAGAAAATAGTAATATTGAAAGTTTGATGCATTATTGAGAAAAAAATAACGAAACAATATTTGGAGGTAGTCTTGAACTTGAAGAAACTAAAAAGTATTTTTATGAAGAACTAAATGAATGAAAAGTTCATCAGCTAGTTTATGAAAGTGAAAACAATTTTGATTACAGTTTATTTAAAAATAAAAATAATATTGATTCATTAGCATGTGGTTATCTAGCTTATATCGGAATTGGTGAAGATGTACTAATTGAAAGAGGGAGACAAGTTTTAAAAAGAATAAGCGAAGGAAATACAAAAAATCCATATCTTATAAATTATTTATTTAACACAAAGCTAATTGATTTATCAGAAACAAACAATTCTTTTACTTTAGATGATAAAGATTTTTATTATACTTTAAATAGAGAACAAAAAGAAGCTGTTAAAAAAGCTTTAAATTCTAAAGATGTTTTTTTATTACAAGGACCTCCTGGAACAGGAAAGACGCAAGTAATCTGTGAAATAATATTTCAATTAACAAAAATAAATAGAAAAGTCTTAGTTTCAAGTCAAAACCATGAAGCAATAAAAAATGTTGTTGACAGATTACCTTATGAACCAAATATCAACAGAATTAGATTAACTAATCAGATAAATTTAAAAACTAAATCAGTCAACAATTTTTCTCCTGAAAGAAGTGTTTATAATTATTACAAGTCAATTGCAAAATCTATGTTTGATGATATGATGGTTGAACAAGAAGCCATAAATGAAGTAAAAGAAATAGAAAACAAGTTAGAAAAGCTTTTAATCAACAGTAAAGGTTATCATCAAAAAAATACACAAGCAAAAAAAATTCAAAGCGAAATTGAAGAAATAAATCAAGAAATTAATAAACTAAAAACTGAATATCTAGAAAAAATTCATTTTAGAAATTCTTTAAAAGAAGAGTTGTTAAATGTAGAAAATTTAATTGAAGTATTAAGTAATTTTGATTTTAATATATCAATAAATATATCTAATTTAATTTACCAACTTTATAATCAAGAAATCAAATTTTTATTTGAAGAGTATATTTTAAATAATCTAAATGAAAATATATATGAAGAAAATGTTTTTTATAAAATAAGAAAAGTCTGTGAACTTGTTTTATTTAAAGATGAAATATTTATTTCTATAAAAAATTTAAAAAAAAGAATAGTTGATCTTAAAAGAGATGCTGAGTTTGAATTAGCAGAAAAAGAAGAAGGAAGTCTTAATGCTTTAGAAAAACTATTATTAAAAAACGAAGGTATAAGAAGTTTAATAAGTATACTTTCTCAATTTAGAAATAAATTAGAAGATCTTAAAATAGATATTAATTATAAGTTAGAAAAAATAAAAAGTGATGAAAACTTAGAAAACAAAATTGATAACTTAGAAATTAAAAAAAATGAGTTGTATGTTACTAGACAGAATTTATCTGAACTTGCAGGGGAAAATGCAGCAGAAGTTAGAGAACTAATAAAATTTGCTAATAAAAAATTTAATTTAAGTTTAGGAATTACTGATGTAGATTTAGAAGAACAAGTTAAAAATCAATTAGAGATATATGGAAAAAGCTTACAAAAAAGAAAAGAAAAAACAGACACATTAAAAAGCTTTTATGAGTTAGTATCTTCTTATGCTAGTGACAACTATAATATAACTAATGAATGGGAAAAGGAAATTGCAACAGAAAATTTCACTCCACAAATGATTCAAGAGTCTAGAAGATACACAAGCTCAGTTTTAAATAATTTAGTAAATGTATATGCAATGACACTAACTTCAACTAATATGTTTAGATTTAATAAAGATGAAAGTGCAAAAAAATTAGGTTTAGAAGAAATAAATTTAAAAACTATGGATGTTGATGTCGTAATTATTGATGAAGCTTCTAAAGCAACTTTGTTAGAAATATTAATGCCCTTAATATATGGAAAGTCCTTAATTTTAGTAGGAGATTACAGACAACTTCCACCAATTTTAAAGTTAAAACCTTCTGATGTTGATTTAGTAAATGAAATAACTAAGAAAAATTATAACTATCAAGAGCTTTATGAATTGCTAGATCAATCAGCATTTAAAAGTTTAATTTCTGCAAAAAATAAAAGTATTACTACAATGTTAAAAACTCAGTATAGAAGTCATAGACAAATAATGGAAGTAGTAAATAAGTTTTATGACAATGAATTAAGAGTTGAACCTCAAGTAAGCGAACAAAAAATGCATGACCTATCAGTTTTATCAAAATATGATAATGAAATTATTAATTCAAAAAACTCAGTTTATTGAATTGATTCAACATACAACTTAAGTGAAGAAGTTAGTTTTGAAGAAGGAGAAGAATATTCAACTAGTTTATATAATAGTTTAGAAATAGATTTAACTTGTGAACTTGTAAAAAATATTGATAAAAGTTTAGAACAAAAAAAATTAAAAATAAAACCTTCATTAGCAATAATAAGTTTTTATGCTTTACATGTAACTAAATTAAAAAAAGTTTTAAATAAAATAAAAATAAAAAATATTAATTTAATAATAAATACAGTAGATGATTTTCAAGGAAAAGAAGCTGATTATGTTATTGTAAATATGGTTAGAAATCCAAAAAGACTTTCTTCAAAAAGTGGTAGAGAGTTCTTAAAAAAATATGAACGTATAAATGTTGCTTTTAGTAGAGCAAGAGAATTATTAATAATAGTTGGAGCACAAAGAGCAGTTAATGATATTACAGTTCAAATTCCAACTGTAAATGACCCAAGTATTTCAAATACTTATGATGTTTATTCCGATATAATTTCAAAGATTCATTATGATGGTGGAACATTAACAACAAAAGATATTTTATAGGAGGTGTAATATGATAATAGATAAAGTTGAAATTTTATATGATAAGCAATTGTTGCCATTAAAAATTTTATACTCTGAAATTAGAAAACCTACTTTCATAGAATTTTTAGTTTTGTCAATTATTATTGAACATCCTAAAAAAAATTTAAGTTTAAAAGAAATTTTAAATGAAGATTTTAAAATTACAAATACAGATTTTTTTGAAAGAGCTTTAAAAGATTTAGTAGCATATAAAATTGTAGATCTTAATAAAACAAAATCTGGTTGAAGTACATTGGGAATTGATATTGAAGTTGAAAAACTACAAGTTGATTCAAGTATAAAAAAACAATTCTTACAAAAAGATTATACAATTTCTCAAAATAATAAAAGTTATGATATTAAATATGTTTATGATCCAATAAGAAAAACTTATGAAGTTATAAATGACATAGATTGAGATAAACGAGTTAAAGATGTAAAGTTTTCTTATAACTTAAAAATAAGTTATCAGGATAAAGATTTTTTAAACAAAAAATTTATTACAAATAATATAAATAATTTTATAAAAAATAATAAAGATATTTTTGGAGAAAATTTTATTTTTAACGATTTAAAAATAAATAACGACCTTGGAATAGAAGATATAGATAATGTTAAAAGTTTAGTAAACAATGTAGTATGTGCGAATGAAATAAGTATTGAAATAACAAAAAAAAACAATTTTAAAATTATTTCAAAAGAAAATTTTTTTGAAAATTTTTTAAAAGAAAACTCAAATGTTGAAAGTGAAATTATTTTAAATGTTTTACAACAATATAATAAAAAAATTCTTGATGTATTCAATCCTAAAAAAGCAATTGAAGATACAAATAACTTTTTATTAGAACCAGATTTAATTTCAAATATTAATATTAAAACAAGTCAAAATCTTTTACTTGTTAATAATCATGATGTTAAAAGTTTTGATAAATTATTAATAAATAAGCATTTATTATCCACTGCAAAAATAATTATTTTTTATAATTCAAGAGCAAATGACAAAACTATAGAAACAAAAAATGGAAGAATAATAGCTTATGTTGATAGTAGTAAAAGTAAGTTATTAGATGAAAATACTTTAATTTATATTGATTCAGAAAGTCAGATTGAAGGATATGCAATAGCAAACAAAAGTATAAATGAAGTTAAAATAAATTTACCAGTGTTTTATAAACATAAAAATAAAACCAAAATTGACTTAAATGATATTTTTGAAGACAATTTAGAAAGATTACTAGATAATTATAGAGATAATCTATTTGGAAACGATTTAAAAAAATCTACAATAACATTTTTGTTGTTAAAAAGAATTGGAAGAGAAGACAAATTATTTGAAATATTGTATGAATTCTTAAAAAAAGATATTGATTATGGAAAAAACTTTAAAAATCTAACTAATGTTTTTTTGGAAGAAAATAACAAAGATGCAATATTATTTTTAGAAAAAGTCTTAAAAGAAGTTTTTATTAATGTTTCTAAAAAAAGAACAGCAAAAGATATAATCAACTTAATAGAAAAATACAATTGATTAAACACTTCAGAATTTTTAGAAATGATAAATAATATTAATTTAGAAAATGATATGGAAAATTTATTTAAAGTTAATGCAATATTAGATTCTAGAAAAATTGATGGTTGAAAAGGGAATATAAGAAATTGTTTAGTCGAATTATTTAAATATTCTAAAAACAGACTTGTTCCTGATTTACTGGATATAAATAAATATAACTCATTAACTTGAGAACAACATGCATCTACAATAAATAGCATTGGAAGCATTACAAAAAGTTTATACACTAATGATTACGAAAAAGTGCAATCCAATTACTCCAGTATGTTAAATAAATTAGTTGATATAATTAAAAGTAATAATAATATATATGATTATAAAAACTATTTATTAAGTATTGGAGATTGTATTATTGATTTTTATAAAGAGTATTATAATTATAAAATAAACGAAATACAAAATTTAGACCAACAAGACATTAACTATAAAGCTAAAATTTTAGCTGCAAACTTTATAAGTAATTTAGAAGAAAAAATTGATTCACTTATTTCTGAAGAAGCAGAAAGTTTACCAGTTGAAATAAAACTAGAGTGAGCAAAATTTATTGAAAATAAAACTCATGAAGTTGATAAAATTTTAAAAGATGATGTCACAATTTTATATAGTGCATTAAATTTATTATTCGCAAAAACTGAGGTACAATCAGAAAAAAGTTTAGAACATTATCAAAATAGATTTAGAGGTATTTAATATGAGTATGACAGCAGAAGAAGTATTGTTTAACTGTAAAAAACAGTTTGACTTCATTAAAACAGATATTGATACATTACTAAGATACGTAAAAGAATTACTTGAACAATGCAGAGATATTGATAATTCTTCATTCTTTGTAGAACAGTTTAAAGAAATTGAAAAAGTAATTAAAAATGAAATTGAAGATTTAAAAATATCAGAAGAGTATGTCAAAGAAGTCGAAACAGAAACTCACATTGCTATAGAAAGATATCATGAAATTCAAAGGTTTGCAGAACAAAAAAGAGATAAAATAGCAGAAATAAAAGCTAGGGTACTAGGTTTGAGAAAAGATGTTGTTAAAAAAGAACAAGAAACTATTGCTAAAAATTTATATAGTTCTGTATATGAAAGTTTTGAGCAATTAAAAAATATATTGATTAATAGTCAAAAAAATATTGATGATAAAACAATCATGCTTAATTATTTAAACGATAACGAAGCTGTTTTAAAAAACTTTTCTAAGGAAAATATTATAAATAAAGCAAACTCATATATATCAGCGCAAAAAGAATCAATAAAATATTTATCAAAACAAGTAGTAAACGATATAGAAAGAAATTATTCATATGATAACGATTTGATAGAAGCAATCGAAAAAGAAAAAATTGAATATTTAAATAATTTAAATGAAGATAATTTTATTAAAAATTCAAAGATTTTTTTTTCAAAAGTATCTAAAAATATAGAAAATGAATCTATTCGAAAAGATAATGTTATAAAAATTATAAATGCGATTCAAGCAACAGGATATTTAGTAGATGAAAATGATATTAAAAAAATTAAGGAAAAAAATCTAGTTTTAATTCATGCAGTAAAAGAAACTGGAGAGTCAGCTGATTTTGCTGTTAGATTAGATGGGAGTTTTCTTTATAACTATGAAGGTTTTGAGGGTCATGAACATGATGCTGATGCTGATGCATTTTTAAAAAAAATGAGAGAGCAAGGTATCACTTCATGAGAAGCGTTTAATAAGCAGTATCGTGAACCAAAATACGTTTCAAAAAATAGTGCAATAATAAATTCTAAAAAGAAAAGTTCAGGTAAATAGGAGTAATTATGAGTGTAAAAAGAGAAATGCAACAATTAAAAAATTTAGTTGGGATTAAAAAAGCAATAATTCTAGAAGGAAATATTGATGATATATATCAACTTGAAGGTAAATATGTTAATATACATAATTTTTTAGCTAACATCTTTTTAGAAAAAAAATATGTAGATAGTTACTTTTATGATCGAAACTCAGGGATAAAAGGAAAAAAAATACAAAATTTAATCATTGAAAACTTAGAACAAGAGGATAATAACAGTATGAATGATATGTTTAATACTGCAAATGAAAATGATAATAAGAAAAATGAAGGACAACTTAATCTAAAAAAAATAATCGATTTTTATAAAATACTAAACTCTAATTTAAATCGTACTGATGAAAGAAAAGTTGGTTTTATTGCAGATTACACAGATTATGTTTTTAGTGATCAAAGTTTAGATGCAGACGATAGAGCTATTTTGACAGAGTTTTCAAAATCTTTAAAAGAAAGTGATTTTGTTATTTCCAAAGTAGATGAACTTTTAAATTGTGTGATTTTTTTGACTAAAAAAATTAATCAGTTACCTCCTAGTTTATATTTAGATAACCCTGAAATAAAAATTTTATCTCTACCCAAACCAAATAGAGATGAAAGAAAAGAATTTTTATTAACAGTCAAATCAATGATCCAAGTATCAGATATCGCAACAGAATTTGAAAATATTGTAGATGCTACTGAGGGTTGAACTTTAAAAGAGTTATCGCATTTTGTAAAATTTTGTTGTAACTTTAATATTCCAACAACTTTTAATAAAATATTTAACATTTATTTATACGGAGAAAAAACTTCACCATGAGAAGATTTAGATTATGAAAAAATGGTAAACATAAAAAATGAGTTAAAAAGTAGAGTTATTGGTCAAGATGATGCAATTGAAAAAGTTTCTAAGGTTATTTATAAAGCATTTACAGGATTAACTGGAATAACATACTCTTCAAAAAGATCAAAACCTAAAGGAACTTTATTTTTTGTAGGACCAACTGGTACAGGTAAAACTGAACTAGCAAAAGCAATAACACAATTTTTATTTAATGATGAAGCAAATTTAATTAGATTTGATATGTCTGAATACGGACAAGAAAATGCAGATCAAAAATTAATTGGTGCGCCTCCTGGTTATGTAGGATTTGAAGGCGGTGGACAACTAACAAATGCTGTAAAAGAAAAACCATTTTCAGTAATCTTGTTTGATGAAATTGAAAAAGCTAGTCCTAAAATTTTTGATAAATTTTTACAAGTTTTAGAAGATGGTAGACTTTCTGATAATACTGGACAAACAGTTAGTTTTAGTGAAAGTTTTATAATATTTACTTCAAACATTGGAGCAGCAGAAGTGGAACCAAATGAAGATAAAGAAAAAGTATATAAAAGTTTTATAGAAAAAGTTCAACATCATTTTACTCATGAATTAAATAGACCTGAACTTTTAGGAAGGTTTGGAAATAATATTGTTCCGTTTAACTTTATAAGAAATAATGAATTAAAAGCAAAAATAGTTAGTCAAAAGTTAAAACCATTAAAAATTGCAATTTATGAAAAATATAAAGCTGAACTGCATATTGATATTACAAATCAAGAAATATTAAATATTATTTTAAAAGATGCAGATGAAAAAAGAGGAGGAAGAGATGTTCTTAACTCGTTAGAAACTAATCTAGTTGATCCCCTTTCAGAATTTCTTTTTGAAAATCTTAAAAATATTAAACCAGGTACTAAAATATATGTAGATGCAG
The DNA here is from genome assembly GCF_009730595.1 of Spiroplasma tabanidicola. Taxonomy (NCBI): domain Bacteria; kingdom Bacillati; phylum Mycoplasmatota; class Mollicutes; order Entomoplasmatales; family Spiroplasmataceae; genus Spiroplasma; species Spiroplasma tabanidicola. The sequence continues at coordinate 283,156 of NZ_CP046276.1, forward strand.
CTAATAATAAAGTTGCTTTCAAAATATAATGTCTAATATAAACTTTGCAAAAATTTTACTTAATAGCGAGATTGAAGGACCTGGTACTAGATTTGTAATTTGATTTCAAGGTTGCAACATTGGCTGTAAAGGTTGCTCAAATAAAGAACTTTTAAAATTAGAAAAAAAATTTTTTATTAAGACAAGCTTATTGTTTGAAAAAATTTTAGAAGCTAAAGATAAGTTTAATATTGAAGGGATAACTCTATTGGGTGGAGAACCTTTTTTGCAACCAGAAGCATTAAAAGAAATCGTTAATTTTTGTTATAAAAACAAACTTACTATTATTTGCTTTACAGGATATATTTATGAAAAACTTCTTCCTGAATTTAAAGATATTTTAAATAAAATAGATATCCTTATTGATGGACCATTTATAATGAGTCAATTAGATATAAAAAGAAGATTAATTGGTAGTAAAAATCAAAGAGTTTTAAAATTAACAGATACTTATAAAAATTGTGATTATTTTGAAAAACCTCACTCAGAAGTAGAAATTCAAATTTATAACGACCGATTTTCCATGAATGGTGATGGTGCAGTTTTTGATAATGAAAAAGGAGAATTTATTTTCAAATTAGAATAGGTTCTTCTTTTTTGTATTAAAATTAACTTGACAAGATAAAAGCGAGGAGAAAGTTATGTCAAAATGTTTAGAATTATTAAAAACAAGAAGATCTACAAAGCGCTGAAAAGATCAATTTAAATTAAGTGATGAACAAAAAATCACTATTTTAGATGCGATAAGATTTGCACCTTCTTCAAACGGAATGGAACCCTTTAGAGTTTTATATATAGAGGATATGGATATTAGAAAAGAACTAAATCAAGCATTTTTTGGTCAATCAGGTGTTTTAACTGCTTCTGCATTATTGATATGAATTACACCAAGTGAAAATTGAATTGAAAATAAAGTTGTGCCAGTTCAAGTAGCTAGGAACATACCAGAACAATTTGCCACTCTAAGAGAAGGGAAAATTAATGGATTAAGAGCAACTTGAAAAAATCATAATGTTAGTGCAAATCAATGAGCGGCAAGACAAGCTTATATTTCTTTGGGAACAATGATTGTTACAGCAGCAGAACAGGGAATTAATACTTGTCCACTAGAAGGTTTTATTCCAGGCGATGTTAAAGAAGTTCTAGTAAAAACTGGTTTAATGGATAAAGAAAATGAAGAAGTAAGTTTAGCTTGTTTTGTAGGAAAAGTTGATGAAAGTGCTGAAATGCATTATGCATTTAGTAAATCTAGAAAACCAGCTGAAGAAAGTTACAAAGTTGTTTAAGGAGAATAAAATGTCAAAAATTTATGATTTAATGAAAAATAGAAGATCTGCAAAAAGATACGATACAAGTTTTAAAATAAAGGAAGATCAACTTAAAGAATTACTTGAGGTTGTTAGATATTCACCTTCGTCATACGGAATGGAAGCCTATAAAGTTTATTGTATTGTAAATGAAAAAATAAAAGAAGAGTTATTTCACGCGTGACATAATCAACCTGCCACAAAAGAAGCTAGTGCATTATTTATATGAACAGTTTTTAAAGAAGATTATATGCGTAAAATTCATATGCCAAAACAAATTTCTGAAATAATTGATCCAACTAGCGATAAAGCAGAACCATATATTAGAAATGGTATTGAACATTTTTTAAAAAGTCAAAATGTAAGTATGCAACAATGATTAGAAAGGCAAGTGTATATTTCTTTGGGAGCAGTGGTAATAGCTGTTGAGGATATGAGTTTAGATTGTTGTCCAGTTGAAGGTTTTTCAAGATTAGAAACAGATAGAATTTTAGAAAAGTATATGATAATTAACTCAGAAATTGAAACATCTACTGTTTGTTTATTTTTAGGTAAAATTGATAAAAATAAGAAAAATCATTATAGTTATAAAAGATACAAAAAAAGCTCCGAAGAAGCATACGAAATTATTGAATAAAAAAGATACTTTCTTACTTAGAAAGTATCTTTTTTATTTCTTTTGATGTATTACCTCCAACTACTACGCTATTATCAAAATTTTTTGTAACAACCGATTCTTCTCCAACTATAACATTGTCTCCTAGTTTAATAACGCCAGGTAAAATTATAGAACCACCACCAATTCAAACTTTATTTCAAATTTTTATAGGTTTTTCAAACTTTATACCAAAGTTTTATCATATGGATTCAAAGTGTGAGTTGCAGTGTATATTTGTACATTTGGACCAAACATACAATTATTTTCCGAAAATAAAAGAGCAAACATCTAATATAGTTAAATTATAATTTAAATAAAAGTTTTTTTAAGATAAATATTGAAACCATAGTCAAAAAAACTCTAGGTTCTAAGCATAAAACTTTCTTTAGTTTTTTCCAAAAATATTTTCTATCAATTTTTTACGTATATTAACAGAAAAGCTGTTATTAAACTTTTTATATATTTTTTTGCTTTAAGTTTTTCTTTAATTAATTTTTTATCTTTTACCTTAAAAATTTACTTTAATTATTTTGGTTTTTTCTGAATTCTTATTAAAACCTACTTTAAGCAATTTTGTAAATATAAGTTATATACATTTTCAAGCAGACAAGCAATAGTCATTGGTCCAACTCCACCAGGAACTGGAGTGATTCATTTTACTATATCTTTTACACTTTCAAAATCTACATCTCCACAATACTTACCATTTACAAAATTTGCTCCAACATCAATTATTGTCATATTTTCATGAACAAACTCTTTTGTTACTAGATTAGCGCAACCAGCAGCTGAGATTAAAATATCTGATTCTTTAGCAAATTTTTTAACATCCTTTGTTTGTTTATGACAAATTGTAACAGTTGCTGATTTATTTAATAACATATTAGCCAGAGGCTTTCCTACAATATTACTTTTTCCAATAACAACAATATTTGCACCTGCTATTTTTATATTTTTTCATTCTAATAATTTAATTATTCCTAGGGGTGTTGCCGGATATATTATTGAGTTTCCTAAAACAACATCTCCAATTGTGCATGGACTAAATCCATCAGCATCTTTTTTTGGAGAAATACGACTATTTATAGTAAATACATCAATATGTTTTGGAAGCGGTAATTGAACAATTATCCCATCAACTGTCTCATCCTTGTTCAAAAAATCAATGTGTTTTAAAAGTTCTTCTTGAGAAGTTCTGCCATCCAATTTTAAATGATCATGTAGCATTCCAATATTTTCAATACTTTTAATTTTATGCTGAATATACTTATTGCTTGATGGATTATCTCCAACTTGTACAACTACAATTTTGGGTAATCTATTATTTTTAATATTCATTATTTTTACTTTTAAATTATCTAATAAAATTTTTGAAAGTTCTTTTCCATTAATTAAATTTTGCATACTTTTTATTCCTTCTATTTTTCATTATATAATTAAATTGTTAAAAAACAATGAAAAGGAATTAAAATGACAAAAATAATAAATGTATTAAATGGTTTAAATATTAAAAATGAAGATTATGAATTTTATGGTCCAGATATTGTTAAAATAGATTATTCTAAATATCAAAATATTAAAAATAAAGGTAAGTTAATCTTATTGACTTCAATTAACCCTAAACCTTCTGGAGAAGGAAAAACAACTACTGCAATTGGTTTGACAGATGGTTTAAATTTAATCGGGAAAAAAGCTATTTTAGCTTTAAGAGAACCAAGCTTAGGCCCTGTATTTGGCGCAAAAGGCACTGCAACTGGTGGAGGAGAAAGTGAAGTTTTTCCTGTTGATAAAATAAATTTACACTTTACAGGAGACATTCACGCTATAACTGCTGCAAATAATTTAATATCATCAGTAATTGACAACGAAATATATTGAGGTAATAAAAAAAATATCGATTTAAATAGAATTGTTTGACAAAGATGTTTGGATTTAAATGATAGAGCACTTAGAAAAGTAGAATTAGAAATTAAAAAAAACATAAAACGAAAAGAAAGTTTCAATATTACGGCTGCAAGTAATATGATGACAATATTATGTTTATCAAAAAACACATATGATTTGCAAGAAAGATTAGAGAATACAATTGTCGCTTACGATATTCACGGTAAAGAACTTTTAATAAAAGATTTTGAAGTAGTTGGGTCAGTTATGGTTTTAATACAAAATGTTATCAAACCTAATTTAGTTTTAACAAAATATAATTCACCAAGTTTGATTCATTTAGGTCCATTTGCAAATATTGCCATTGGAACTAATTCGATGATTTCAACAAATTTAGCTCTTAAATTAGGGGATTATGCTATTGTAGAATCAGGTTTTGGTAGTGATTTGGGATTTGAAAAATTCATGAACGTTATTAACTTTGATAATGATTTAATTCCTGACTGTGTGATTATGGTTGTGACCATTGCTTCTTTAAGAATGCACGATGATTTTACAAATAATTTTATTCACTTAGAACAACACTTAAAACATATTGAATTATATAATTTGAATTTAATAGTAGCTTTGAACGTAATGAAAGGCGATACTAAAGAAGAGTTTGATTTAATAACAAATTGGTTAAATAAAAATAACTATATTTGAGAACAAAACGAAGCATACGAAAAAGGCCCAGAAGGAGCAAAAAAACTTGCAAATAGAGTTGTTGAAGTAACCAAAAATAAAAAACAAGTTAAATGATTAATAAATAATAATGACACCATAGAGCAAAAAATTCAAAAAATTGCAAAAAACTTTTATTACTTAGATGAAGTAACATTTTCAGATAATTCAATAAAAAAAATTAAAGAATTAGCAAAATCTAAATACTCAAACTTACCAATTTGTATGGTAAAAGAACATAGTAAAATTGATGGAAATACACAAAATATTAAAAATTATAAATTAAACATAAGAAACATGGAATTAAATAGTGGAGGAAGATTTATTCTCGCTTACACTAACTCAGTATTTAGTATGCCAGGACTTGGCAAAGATGCTAATTACAAATATATTAATTTAATTAATAATAAAGTTAAAGGATTAAAATAAAAATAATCAAATAGCAAGAAAGGCTAACATGTTAAATATTAATAAAAAAAATAAAACAAAAAATAAAGCATTTGAGTTTTTGACAATTTTTTCAATGGCATTTGGAATAGTTGTAGGATCAGGAATATATATTAAAAATAGAAACGAAGAAGGTGGAGTTTTAGATGCTGCTAATAACAATCCTTATTTAGCTATAATTATATGAATATTTATTGGAGTAGTTTGTACAATGATGATAATTTCATACGTAGAAATATCGTCTGCAATTAAAAAAGATGAACATAATACAACATTATCTTGATCTGCAAAATTTATTTCAAGAAGATCGGCATCGGTCATTGCTATATTTTATATAAGCTTTTATATGCCTATACTTGCATCTTTAGGAGCAATTTTCACAGTTAGTGTATTTTTTGACTATGGTTTAAATAACTTTTTACAAGCAATGGGAAAAAATACGATTTCAGAAACTCTTACAACCGCTGAATATACTGCTTTAAAAGTAGTTTTATCATCAATAATTTTAATCGGTTTTCAAATTTTAAACATGTTTACTCAAAAGCCGGGTAGGTATATTCAAACAATATGTACATTTATTAAATTTATTCCTTTAATAGTTGTATTAATAGGAGGTTTTGTAGTATTTTTTACAAATAATGTAGTTGATGCAAGTGGAAACCCAGATAGTACAAACAGTTTTGAAAATTCAACAAATAAATGAGAGTTTTGATCATTTTTTGCAACTATCGTACCAATTGTTTTTGCTTTTGATGGTTTTATTCATGCTGTAACATTACAAAAAGATGTAGAAAACAAAAAAGTAGTGACACCAGCATTGTTCGTGGGAATAATATCTATCTCAGTATTTTATTTATTAATTACAATTGCTATTTTTATTGGTGGAAATGATGGAAATATTTTTAAACTTTTAAATACTATATTTATTAAAGTACCTATTTTAAGTTTTATATCTAAAATATTAATAGCATTTACAGTTGCAACACTATCAAATGGTTATACAACTTTAATACCAAAAACAATTGAATCTGCTTCACATGAAGGTTTTTTATACTTTGGAAAAAACGCTAAAAATATAAGTAAAAGAAAAGCTTCTATAATTAGTATAATAATAACTTTAATTATTTTTTATTCTACTATTATAATTTCTTTATTAATAACTCCTTTAAGAGATACTAATGAGATTAATTATGCATTCATTAGTGAAACAATTTCTACTTCAACTGTTATATTTGCTTTTATTGTTTATTACTCTTTAATTTTAGCTATGGTTATAAATAGGAAAACTAATAAAGTTAAAGTCAATAAAATAAAAGGTGGCTTAACAATTGGAATTATAAATATTGTTATCTTATCTCTATTTATGCCTTATGTTTATTTTGAGTATTTAATAAGACCTTTTATTACTCATAATAAAGATGCGATGATATGTGCTGCTGGATCTTTTGCAATTATTGCAATAATTGCAATCTATTATGGAGTCAATGAATTTTATTTAAAAAGACAAAAAAAACTTTCTTAAAAGATTTTAAGAAAGTTTTTTATTTTTTAAAGTAGTTTAATCCCAATACTTCTAATGAAGATAATGTTATAAAGTTATATGGTTTATTGAAGTGAGGTAAGAAGAATATATCAACTAATGGCAATTCATCAATTGTTAATTCTTTTTGTACAGCTAAAGCAAACATATACATAACTTCTGTATGATTATTTAATGAGGCAACTTGTGCTCCAATAATTTTTCTAGATTTTTTCTCTCACACAATTTTAATATAAACATCTTTGTAAGTTGACATAAATTCTGGTCTATCTGAGTCTTTAAACATAACTTCTTCAACTTCAATTCCATATTTATCAGCTAAGTTTTTAGAAACTCCAACTGAAGCCATTTTTCAACCAAATACATCAATTCCGTTTGCTCCTGTAAAACCAGGACTTTTAAGTGTATTTTTTGAAACAATGTTTACAGCTGCCAAAATTCCTGTTCTAACAGCAGTAGTTGCAAGAGCTATTTGTGCATCTTGTTTTAATGAAACATTATAAACTTGTGCACAATCTCCAACTGCATAAATGTCAGGATTTGATGATTGCATAAATTCATTAGTTTTAATTGCTCCTCTATTATCAAGATCTACTATTCCTTTTAATAAATCTGTTTGAGGTTTGACTCCTACTGAAAATACTACATAATCAGCCTCAATTTCACTTTTATCAGTGACTACTTTTGTTACTTTTCCATTTTCACCAACAAATTTAACAACTTTTTGGTTTAAAGCTAAGTTAACGTTTTTACTTTTCATTTCATTTTCAACTAATTTTGTAAATTCCCCATCATAATAAAGTGGCATAATTCTATCGGCTATATCAACAAGACTTACTTCTTTTCCTGCTTTAACAAAGGCGTCCACTAATTCGACTCCGATGTATCCAGCACCAACGACCACTACTTTTTTAATACTTTTATTTTCATTGGCTGCTTTTATCTTTTGAGCATGATGATAATTTTTACAAATTTGTATATTTTCTAAGTTAATTCCATCGATATTTGGAAAAATTGGTCAAGTTCCTGTTGCAACAATTAATTTGTCATAATTGTCATCAAATTCTTCTCCAGTTTTTAAATTTTTAATTCTAACTGTTTTTGCTTTTGGATTAATTCCAACTCAATCGTGTTCCATTTTTGTTTGTACACCTTCGTTAGCTAAAATTTCTGGTGAAGCATAAAACAATCCATTAGGGTCCTTAACTTCTCCTTGAACTCATAATGCAATTCCACAACCTAAAAATGAAATATTATCATTTCTTTCGTATGTAGAAACTTCCATTTCTGGATTTAATCTTTTTAAAGTTCTAACCGCTGTTGTTCCTGCGTGATTTGTACCTATTACTATTGTTTTCATATAAATTCCTTTCTAAATGATATTAATAATATCCACTATTATTTTATGCTTTTTTATAGATTAATAACACAATTTTGAATAGTATTTAAAATAGTTTTTTAGTAAAATATATAAAATGAGGTATAACTATGTTTTTAAGAAATATGGGAGAAGTTGGTTTTTACACAAAAAGAACTAATTGATTAAAATATTTACACGAAGGTAATTTAAATTTTAAGTCAAAAATATACATAAAAAAATTAAGTAAAATAATCAATGACCAATCAACTTTTAACTCTTTTAAATATTGAATTTTATGAAGATGAATAAATAAGAACTTTGAATTTAGTGAATCTTTTGTAAATAGTTTAAGAAAAAATATTAAAAAGCTCGATTTAAATATTGACTCTAAAGAAGAAAATTTTTTATACCAACTTGATGAATTAATTTTTAATGCATGAAGACCTTTAAAAGAACTACCTGTTAGATTTCAACTTGATAAAAAAGAAAAAATCAATTTACTTCAAACTGAAATAAATGTTCATAAAATGATTGATTTAAAAAATACTAAGTTAAAAATGATAGGTAAATTTGATGCGTATTTCTCAAGCAAAAGTATTTATTTAACTGACGAAAAACAAGTAATTAAGTATGAAATTATTTATGATCAAATAATTGATATAAAAACAAAAAGGTATGGAGTTTTAATTGAAACTGTAAAAACAAATTATCTATTTAGAGGTAGAAATAGATTATTAACTTATGTTATTTTACAAAGAATGCTCCCAAGACTTAAATTAGACATCAGCAAAATTATCAATTTATATGATTATTTTGATTTTTGAAACAGTTTTTTTAGTAAAATAAATTAAGGAGGATATCATATGAACGTAATTATCGTTAAAAACGACACACAAATTGGTCAAAAAACAGGGGATTTAATTTTAAATAAAGTAAAAGCAAATAAAAGCGCAGTTTTAGGATTGGCAACAGGTAGTTCGCCAATCTCGACATATAAATATATTATAGAAAAAACAAAAGCAGAAAATATAGATTGATCTAATATAAAAACTTTTAATTTAGATGAATATAAAGGATTAGAACCAACTCATGAACATTCATATCGCTTCTTTATGAATGATAATTTGTTTAATCATATTAATATTGATAAAAATAATACATATGTTCCGAGTGGAGCAATAAAAAGCAATCAAGAAGCTGGTGAATATGACAAAGAAATTGAAAAAGCCGGAGGAATTGACTTACAACTATTAGGAATTGGTACAAATGGTCATATTGGATTTAATGAACCAGGAACTAGTTTTGATTCTATAACTTCAATTGTTAATTTAACAGATGAAACAATTGAAATGAACTCAAGATTCTTTGCTAACAAAAGCGATGTTCCTACTCAAGCGATTTCAATGGGTTTAAAATCAATAATGAATGCAAAAGAAATAGTTTTAATCGCAATGGGAAAAAATAAAGCAGAAGCAATATATCATTTAGTCGAAGGAGAAGTAGGGACTCAATGACCATGTAGTATTTTACAAAATCATAGTAATGTTACAATTGTTGTTGATGAACAAGCCGCTTCTTTATTAAAAAAATAGTAAAAGAATATTTTTATAAAAAATTTATTTTAACTTTATTAGTATCATTTTAATTGATTATTTATGGTTTTGACAAGCATGTGTGCTTGTTTTTTATTTACTATTTAATTACAATTAGGTTAATAGTTTATATAATGTAGCGTAAATGATGGTTGCAAATGATAACTATAAAAATTTTTATGAGTTTTTTTATCTCGACAAAGGAATAGGTGATTATATGAAGCATTTATTATTGATTATTACTTCATTTATGGTGGTTTCTATAGCCGCAGGTGAACCTGCTGTTATGATTCTAGATAATAATAAGGGTGAAGAAAATAATACAGAAAACCTAGATAACAATAATGATCAAGATAATCAGACTTCAATAATTAACCTTAAAAAAGTAGTAAAAGTAAGAAGTTTCAAAGATTTAAAAAAACCAACAAAAGAAAATTTATTAGATTATGTAAAACAATATAATACAAAATTAAATATTGATGAAGTTGAAGTTAAAGACTTTGTTGTTGAAAAAGATAAAGTAGGTTATGCAACAATTAATACAAAAGATGGATCTAAAGTATATATTGGTAGTGTAAAAATCTCATTTACAGTATATCAATACGTTCATACTGATTTTAAATTACAAAAAACAAGAAAAGAAACAGAACCTGAAGAATTTGAAACAAGAGCTACAATAAGGCTGAACTCATATGAAGATATAGCGATTACAAACTTTGATAGTCTGGGAGATTATGTTGAAAATATGCCATCAGTCTTTAATTATGATACAAATAAATTGAAAGTTACTTTTAATAAAGAACAAAAATCAATAAGAGTATTAGCGAAGGCGTTAACAGAAACCGAATTAAGAGTTGAAGTTAGTTCTTTAGATGGTATAGCACAAGATGAAATAATAGTAAATATAAAACCAGATCATATTGCTTTTGAACTTGAAGAGGATAATATAAAATTAGAATTAAAAGGCGAACAAAGAGTTAATATAACTAATTGATCTGCATTAATAAACGATCAAAATCAACCAGATCCTGATTTAATTGAAGTTAATTACAAAAATGTGGTCGATGTATCCATTGATACAACAAGTGAACAAAAAGCAATAGTTATAAAATCTAATGGAAATTATATTGACGACATGATTAATGTAGTGATTTATTCAAAAGATAAAGAAACATATAGAATAATCGGGGTTTCACTTATTAGTGATAATAATAATAGATTCAAATTAGACGAAGCGTATTTTGATGTTTTAGTAAATACAGAATTTAAAATTAAAGTTCACAAATCAAATCTTTCAGATGTCCAACCAAGCTTAAATAAAATTTCTGATCCAGATGCAGTTGAGTTTATTAAGTTTGATGATCAAGAAATATCTTGAAATTACATTATTTTTAGAACAAAAAAAGAAAAAGAAAATGTTAAAATAACACTAAATTCAGTAGCACTACCAAATGCTCAAGATTCTCAAACCGTGATTGTAAATGTCAAACCAACAAGAATTGATTTTAAATTAGAAACAACCTATGTTTTAATGAATGTTGGAGAAACAAGAAAAGTTAAAATTACAAACTTTGATGATTTAATAGATAAAAAAAATTATCCAAAAGTACAATCATGAACTAATCATAATGAATTTAAAGTTACTTTAAGTGAAGATGATAAATCTATTATTATAGAATCTTTAAATACAAGTAAGCCAATCAATGACAGAATTCATTTAAAATCTGATACAGGAGCAGAAGCGTTTGTAGAAGTTAAATGTATAGTACCAGAGGTCTCTTTTCAATTAGAAAACCCTTATAATATGGATTTAATACTGAATTCTGGAACAGAAAACGTTAAAAAATTAAAAATTAAAAACTACGATAATTTAAAATATGAGCAAAATATGCCTAAGGATTTTGATTTAAATATAAACGGTAAACAACTTTCTCTTGATGAAAAAAATAATATTTTAAAAACAGAAATAGATAAAGTAAATAAACAATTAGTAATAACAGCTATATCTGAGAAAGGTTATTCAAATGTTAACTTGACTATAAAATCTGAAAACGGAAGTCAAATGTCTTATTTATTAGATATCGTTAAACCAATTAAATTAGAAGATATTAATAAAGATGCAATTAGTGTAGTTGAAAATGATGAAACGTCAATTTTAACTGCATTAAGACTAGCAAATACTAATACTGATTCTAATCCGGTTAGTGAAGATGTTGCAAGTATTAATGAAGTGGCTTGAAATATGCTTAAAGTAGATGATATCTCTTATAATAGAGCTAGAATTAGTGTTAATCTTGATATAAACGGAAAACCGATAACAAGATGATTTACAGGTGAACCTATATACTTTAAATTTACTCCTGGAAATTATGAAATTGATGATGTTTATTTGTCTACATCACTGGTTGATGAATATTCTTCTCATTCTGAATCAAAATCTGAAAGTTTTTCTGAAGAAAAAACATATATATTACCTGATTCGATTGATAAATTAAGTAAAGTTTATACGAACATAAAACTTACGTTTAACTCTTATTTAGCATATACTCCAAATGATTATAATCCTCCACTTTCAGATGCTGATTTGCTTAAAAATGAAAAAGGTATTATTTCAGTAGCGTTAAAATTAGGAAATAACTCTACTAATGTAGAAATAGATAAAATAGATGCAGAATTTCCAATTAAAGATGATGTAACAGGGATAACAAAAGCAATCAACAGTTTCGATATTAGTTTTGATGGAAACTCAGTTAAATTGAAACTAAAATCATATGCTTATGCATATAGAAAAGGCGGGGCATGAGGAGCTTTACCAAGAGTCGATGCACAAGCGAAAGTAGAATTATTAAAAGCAGAATTAACAGTTTAAAAAATAGATATGATATCTATTTTTTTAATCTCTAAAATTTTTTTAAATTAATAAATTTATTTTATTTATTTTGAGTCAATGTTTAAGGTTTTATTTTAGTTTTATGTTATTAATAAGTTTGAATTTATTGATAGAATTAAATACTATAAAGATAGTAATTTGAAAGGAATGGTAATATGAAAAACTTATTAGCTTTATTATCATCGTTATCAATTGGAATCTCATCAGTGGGTAGTGCAGTTAATTATGTTGTAGATGACAATGTTCCTTCAAAAAATAATGATAATTCTGAGTTGAATAATGCAGATCAAACAGATAATAGTGAAAGTAAACCAAATACTGATGATAATAAAAATAAAGATAAGCGAATAGATTTAGAAAAAGTCATAAAAAGAACTCAGCTAGATCAAGTAAAAATTAATAATGAAGATAACGCAAGCGAACTTGTTTTAAATGCTATTGTTAACATAAATCCAAGTTTAGATAAAAATGAAGTAACAATACAAGATTACGCAACAAATTCAAGTCATGATAAAGGTACTGCGACAATTGTCGCGAATGAAGACTCAAAAAAATACAAAGGATTAGTAGATATAAACTTTTCAATCTTTCATTACTCAAAAGATAATTTTTTATTAGAAAAAAATAATGTAGAAATGAGAATGGGAGAAACTCAACAAATTAAAGTTGTAAACTTTAATAAAGATGAAAATTCCAATTATTATGAATGAGCAAAAGAAAATTGACCTGAAAAGTTTGTCTATAATCCAATTTATATAAAAATCGAGTTTAATTCTGAACAAGGAACTATTGACATAACAGCGAAAGATGATATAAAAGAACCTCCAGCAAGCGAACAAAGAGTAATTGTTATGTCAAACGATAAAAGACCTGGAAATCAACAGGAAATAAAAGTTCAAATTTTTGCAAAATCAATGGACTTTAATTTAGCAAAAACTAGTGTTGACCTAAAAGCACAAAGTGGTCAAACCACTTCGATTTTAGTAACTAATTGAGATGATTTAATTGAAGATTCAAATAGACCAGATAATGAACACTTTTCTTATTCCGCTCCAGCATTAATTTCTGCAAGAGTAGATTATTCAAGAAAATCAGTGATAATTGAAGCAACAGGAAACATTGCAAAGTCAGTTGTTTTAACAGTTGGATCAAGAAACAGAACAGTTGATGTTACTGTCAATTTGATTTATCCTGAAAAACAAGCAGTATTTGAAACAACTTCAATTACAATGACAACCAATTCAACTAAAAATATAAATATAGTTAACTATGATGATTTAAGAGTAGATGAAAATATGCCATCACAATTTAGTATAAATCACCCAAATGCTGTTAAAGTAAGTTTGGACAAAGTAACAAAATCATTAAAATTTGAAGCACAAAATGTTGTTATGAACAATGTTGAAATATCAGTATGATCAAAAAACTTACCAAATAACAAACAAGTAATAAAAGTAAATATTACACCTGAAGATAAACCTTTCCATTTAGATAAAGATTCAGTAAACTTAAAAGTTTATGAAACAACTGAGGTAAATATTTCCAATATGCCTGAAATTCAAGATGGAGATAGAAACATTCCTTCTAAAATTCAATTCGATGCAAGCATTGTTAATGCTTTCTATAATAGACAAAAAAGAGCTATTATAATCACAGCAAAAGATAAAGCTGTATCAAATTATGTAATTAAAGCAACTTCATTGATGGGGCATACAGAAGAAATTAGAGTAAACATTAGTGTTCCGCAAGTTAATTTTGTATTATCTCCAATTAAAGATATGAATGCCGGAGAAACTCAAATAATAGACGTTACAAATTACGGATCATTAATACATGAAGATAATTACCCTGTAAACTTCTCGTTTAATGTGAATGGGATAGTTGACGCAAGATATGATAAAAACAATCATAAAATTTATATTGAATCAAAAAGTGTTTATAAATTTAAACGTGGTTTAGTAATGACTGTTAAATCAAAAAATAATAAATACAGTCAAGATTATACTTTTGATGTAATAAAACGATTTGATTTAAATAATTTTGTTTATAAAAATTTAGGTGAATTTGGTAATAAAGATGCTTCAACAATAACAGATGCTTTTTATAATAAAAATAAAAACAATATAACTTTAGAGAAAGAAATTTATGACGGATTAATAGCTTACGATATTTCTTACTCAAGAGCTAAAATTAAAGCAAATAGTGCTTTAGCTCAAAAATGATTATATGGTGAGGCAAATGTTAATTTTAAAGTTCCTTTAAAAGAAACATTTAATGTAGAAACAGATTACACTGATGCTTATGGGCATAAAAATGATGATACAAGCGAAAGAACAACTTTTGCGACAGGAACAGCAAATACTTCATTAGATAATTTAAGACGTGATTTTTCAAAAATTAAAGTTAATTTATTATTGGATTATAACTGAACAAGAGAATATACACCACCCATTAGTCAAAGTTGTTGATTGGAAAATAAAAATAAAAATATATCTTCAAATTTTAGTCTATATAATACTTCAGAAACATTAGTACATAATGATGGGGAAAAATGAGACGATCTATCAACAAACGAAGTTAAAATATATTTTTATGTATGAATAGAATGATCAGATAACGGAAATAATACTAGTTCATATAAAATTAATATTAAAACGTTGGCTTATATTAATAGAACTAATCTTTCTTGACGTGATTTTGCTATTAATATTGCAGCAAGATCAAAAATTAAACTTTTAAATGTAGAATTTGTTAATTAAGAAATTAGTTTTTAAATAGAATAGACAACCTTAGATAAAGATAATTATTTAAAATGATTTAAATAATTAGTCTCTATAGAAAGGTTGTTTTTATATTTTAAAAGCAATAGAAAAGTAGATTAATTTTATTACCCTAAACAAATTTATAGTTAGTATAAAATTTTTAAAAAATTTCTAAACTTTAAATTTAAAAAGTGAACACATTGAAATAAAGTAATGAGTAAAAGATATAATATTAAGAAATCAAAAAGCAAATTATATTATCCACTTTGTGAGAATAATATTTATATGAAAAAATACATTAAAAAAGAAGGTTTAATAAATAAAGTTAGTTTTAATAATATTATTAAAGCTTCATCAGATAGTAAAGATATAAATATGTCATTAATATTAGAACGTGGTATGTGAGAAATGTACCCAATTTATTCAAATATTATATCTGATGCATCTTTAACTGGTGGAAAAGTTTTAAAAGCAGCAGAAATTGAATTTTGGGAAAAGTGTATGCCTTCTTGCATTAATTAACAAAAACTCAAATTAAAATAGTAAGAAATAATAAGAATTAAAAAACAGTGCACATTATACCTTATTTGAAGAATCTTTTTGAGTTAAATACAAAATATAAATGCGATATTTTATTTGTTTATTTTTACAATTATAATAAATAAAAATTATAAAAAATTTTACAAAATAAATTTATAGACTAAAAAACAAACTATAATAAGTAAGATAATTATCGAACCTAACTATACTATTTTTTCAACTGTTCTACTTATGTTTTCTTTTAAATATTAATAATTTCTTTTCATTTAGACTATTTTAAATTAAAAAGTTATTTTTTATTTTTAATTTGTAATCATTATGCTTTTTCATAGTGATAGAATGTATATTGTATAATAAAAAATAAGTTAGGAGTTAATTATGAGAAAACAAATTATTGTAGGAAATTGAAAAATGTTTAAAACTAATAAAATTGGAGTTAGATTTATTGAAAATATAGAAGCAAAAATCAAAGGAAACCCAAATTTAATTGTAGGAATAGCTGCTCCATCAATTATGTTAAGTGATTTAACAAAAGTTGCTAAAAATATTAAAATAGCAGCTCAAAATTGTTATTTCAAAGAAGAAGGTGCTTACACTGGAGAAATATCAATTCCAATGTTAAAAGAAATAGGAATTGAATATGTAGTAATTGGTCATTCGGAAAGAAGAGATATTTTTAAAGAAGATGATGAATTAATTAACAACAAAGTTAAAGCTTTATTAGAAGCAAACTTAGTGCCAATTTTGTGTTGTGGTGAAAGTTTAGAAATTTATGAAAATGGAAAAACTATGGAGCACGTAAAAAATCAATTAACAAAAAACTTAAATGGTATTAGTGCCAATCATGTAAAAAAAGTTGTAATTGCATATGAACCAATTTGGGCAATTGGAACTGGAAAAGTTGCGACTCCTCAAATAGCACAAGATGTAATAAAAGCAATAAGAGATCATTTAGCATCAATGTATGATCAAAACATTGCGAATGAAGTTTTAATTCAGTATGGAGGAAGTGTTAAACCTGAAAACATAAAAGAAATTTTATCACAACCAGATATTGATGGAGCGTTAGTAGGTGGAGCTTCATTAATTGAAGACTCATATTTAGGTTTAATTGAATAAATATGATTAATAAAAATATTGAATTAATAGCTTTGGATATGGATGGAACTAGTTATAAAAGTTTGGGAAAACATATCGAAAGTAATTTAGAACCTATTAATAAAGTACTTGAAAATGGAAAAAAAGTAGTTTTTGTAACAGGTAGGCCTTTTGAAAGTGAAGCGAATGAGCTTCATCTTTATAACTTTAAAAAAAATGAATCTTTTATGATTGCTTTTAATGGTGCTGTAATTTATGATATTTTGGAAAAAAAAGTAATACAAGAAAATGTGATACAGAAAGGTATCGTAGAAAAAGTTTTTGAAATATTAAATAAAGAAGAATATAAAGATACAAGTATTTGAGCGTATTCAAAAAATAATAAAGGAATTTTTATAAATAAATCTATAGAAGATAATAAACTTGTGGAAGTAGAAACTAAACTTTTTGATGGAATCATCCATATAGTTGGAAAAAACACAATTTTTACAGATTGTTATAAAATTTTATTAATTGATTTTGATAAAAAGTTAATTGAAGAGTTGAAAGAAATTGGGTTAAATGTTTTTTGGCATGATGGTTCTATTTCTGCAGAAGTAACTAGTAAAAATGTAGATAAAGCAATTGCTTTAAAGTATATATTAAAGCATTACAATATTGATCCAAGTCAAGTTATGGCTATGGGTGATGGAGCCAATGATATACCAATGTTAGATTATGCAGGACTATCAATTGTCCCTGCAAATGCAAAAGATGAAATAAAAAAACATGCAAAAGTAATTTCTAAATACACATTTTTAGAAGGTGCAGTTGGAATGGCTATAAAAAAATATATATTAGGAGAATAAATATGAAAGCAAAAAAACCAGTACTTTTAGCAATACTTGACGGATGAGGATTAGCAGGTCCGGGAAAAGGTAATGCAATTTTAGAAGCTAACATGGAATTTGTAGAAAGTCTTAAAAAAGAATATCCATGAGTTGAAGCGCATGCAAGCGGAGAATGAGTGGGACTTCCTGAAGGGCAGATGGGAAACTCAGAAGTAGGACACATTCATTTGGGAGCAGGAAGAATTAAGTATGAATCTCTATCCTTAATTAACAAATCTATTAAAGATGGAACATTTGAAAAAAATGAAGCATTAAATAAAGCTATCATAAACTGCAAAAACAATAATAGTGCATTCCATATTATGGGATTATTTTCAGATGGTGGAGTTCACTCACATATGTTACATATGTTTGCAGCATTTGAAGCTGCAGCAAAAGCTGGATTAAAAGAAATTTATGTTCATTTGTTTACAGATGGAAGAGATACAAAACCAACTGTTGCAATAAATTATTTAAATGATTTAGAATCATTATTTAAAAAGTATGGCGTTGGCTCTGTTGGATCAATTTCTGGTAGATTTTATTCAATGGATAGAGATAAAAGAATGGAAAGAGTTGCACAAGGTTATAAATCATTAGTAGATAGAAAAGATGTTAATGTATTTACTAATCCTGCAGACTATATTAAAGAACAATATAACGAAGGAAAAGATGATGAAGGAATTTTACCTGGTTACAATCAATCTGCTCCAAATGGTTATATAAAAGAAAATGACTCTGTTTTATTCGCAAACTTTAGACCTGATAGAGCAATTCAAATGGCAAGTACATTTACAAATCATGATTATATGGCTTGAAGTTCACCAGAGTTTAATGGATTAACTTTCTTAGGGGATAAAATCTTTTTTGTATCAATGATGGAATACTCAGAAAGTGTTTTATCAAAATACATTGCTTTCAAGCCTATTGAAGTTATAAACGGATTAGGGGAATGAGTAAGTATGAAAGGTTATCAACAATTAAGAATTGCTGAAACTGAAAAGATTGCTCATGTTAGTTTCTTTTTTGATGGAGGAAAAGATTACTTTAAAAATGGATTAGCAACACCTGAGGAAATTAAATTAAAAGGTGCGGCGATTAATCTGATACCATCTACAAAAGAAGTCCCAACATATGATTTAAAACCTGAAATGTCAGCTGTTGAAATTACAGATCAATTAATAAAACAAATTAAAAAACAAAAGTATGATTTAATAGTTTTAAATTATGCTAACTGTGATATGGTTGGACATACTGGAGTTTTAGACGCTGCTATTAAAGGAGTCAAAACTCTAGACGAACAATTAAAAAGAGTATATGAAGCAACAAAAGAAGCGGGTTATGTACTTATTATTACAGCTGACCACGGCAATGCAGAAGTTATGATTGATGCTGAAGGTGGACCGAACAAAAAACACACAAGCCAACCAGTGCCAATTATTGTTACAGATAGAACAGTTAAATTAAGAAAAAAAGATGCTGCAATCGCAGATGTTGCACCAACTATTTTAGAGTTAATAGGAGAAGAAATACCTTCTGAAATGACTCAACCATCATTAATTGAAAAATAATATAAACAAAAAACAAGCATAATGCTTGTTTTTTGTTTATCAACCATTTCCTAGTTTATTTCTATCTTTTACTAATTTATCTATATTTAAAATTGCTTTCATTGCTTCGTAAAATGCAGAAACTATGTTATTTATTTTTCCTTTATATGTACAACAATCTCCTGCTGCATATACTCCTTCGATTGAAGTCATCATATTTTCATCGACTATAATATGATTGTTTTCAACTTTATAATTTATAAAAAAATCTTTTTCCATTTTTCAATCTGCTCCAAAATTCACAACAGCATATTCGAAATCAAGTTTTAAAACTTTTTTTGTTTCACAATTTTCAAGTTCTATTTCTTTTACTAAATTATTTTCTTCTTTCAAAATTGATTTAAATACATAAGGTGTTAAAACTTCTACTCCATTTTTAGCAGCCTCATTAACTCCGCTTAATGCACCTCTAAATTCGTTTCTTCTATGAATCAGTTTTACTGTTTTTGTTCAATTTATAAGTTCATTGGCAAAATCAATTGCAGAGTCCCCTCCTCCAAAAACTAATATTTTTTTATCTTTAAACTTTTTTAAATTATCTATACCATATAAAATATTTTCATAGTCTTTTTCTAAAAGTTTTTTTCTTTCATAAAAACCAATACCAATTGTGCATAAAATCTTTTTATAGACTTGAGTTGTTTTATCTGAAAATGTAACTTTGAAATAATTTTTAATTAAGTTTTTTTCAATGTTTTCATCAATCATCTCAATTTTTTCAACACTACAAAAAAATTTTTGTTCAAAAATACTTTCATCTTTTTCAATCATGTTATACATTTCATCCATAACATTTTTTGCAATTTTTATATCAATTCCAGGTAAATTTCTTAAAGTTTTTGTTGGATAAAGTCTATTGACTTGTCCTCCATATGATTTTTCAGCATCAACAATAGTTCCTGACAAATCATAATTTCTAGCTAGTTTTCATGCATATAAACCAGCTGGCCCAGCCCCAATAATAAGAACATCTTTTATCATTTTTATTGCTACTCCTAACTAAAAAATTATATCATAATATATATTAATGAAATTGGAGATAGATTTATGATTATAAATTCTTTAGAAGAAATAAATAAAGTTGTTAATTTAATGGTACCATATTGCAAAAAAAATGTAGCAATATTATTATCTGGAGATTTAGGTGCTGGAAAAACTACATTTACTAAAAGATTATTAAAAAAACTTGGTGTTAACGAAGTTGTAAATTCTCCAACTTTTGTAATTATGAATCAATATAAAGTAAATAATTTAAATATTAATCATGTTGATGCATATCGATTAAATGAAAATGAAGAATCAGATATGTATTTAGAACAATTTTATAATGCTTTAAATATTATTGAATGAAGTGATAATTTAAACATAAAATATGAACAATATTTTAAAATAATAAAAATATCAATTAAAATAGTAAATGAAAATGTTAGAAAGTTTGTGATAGAAGGTGTTTAATATGAATTTGTTTATAGATACAAGTAATAATAATTTAATATTAATTTTAGAAAAGGATAATAATGTAATTGATAGCTTTGTTGAAAAAAATCAAACAAGACTAAGTGATATAGTTTTAATAGAAATTAATAAACTATTAAAAAAACACGATTTAACTTTAAGAAATATTGAAAAATTTTATATTACAAAAGGGCCGGGTAGTTATACAGGAGTAAGGTTAGCAATAACAATTGTAAAAACTTTAAAAACAGTGAATAACAGTTTTAGAGTTTATGCAATAAGTAGTTTAGCTTATCAAGCAGGAAGTAGTGATTGTGTGAGTTTATTAGATGCCAAGGGCCAAAAATCATATGTTGGAGTTTATCAAAATAAAAGAAATATAATTGTAGATCAGCTTTTACCAGACGAATATATTTGCGATTTTTGTAAAAACTATAAAGATTTTGCATTAATAAAGGATTATTATGAAATTGACTTTGTAAAAAATTATTTAGATTTAAAAGAAAAGTTTGAATTAATTGAAGATATTGATAATTTAGAACCAGTTTATATAAAAAACTTTATTTAAATATAAAACTATTAATTATATATAGATTTTATTAATATTTATATAAACATCACCTTGTTTTTTGTTATAATTCTTTTGTATGGATTGATACTCAAGTTGGTGAAGAGGGCACCCTGCTAAGGTGTTAGGTCGGGCAACCGGCGCGAGAGTTCGAGTCTCTCTCAATCCGCCATTTAGAAATTAATATGGAGTTTAGCTCCATTTTTTTATATTTAATTTTATTTTTTGTATATATTTTGAAGCACTACTCCTGAATAAGTATTTAATAATTAACTTTTAAATAAAGTGTAATAATTTTAGTGGGAGGAGAATTAAAAAATATGAATGAATTTATATATTTTATTAAAGGATTCTTTGGAGCACCTGCTGTTTTAATAGCATTGTTTGCTTTATTTGGATCTATAATGCAAAGAAATAAATTTACTGATGTGTTGCTATCAACTTTAAAAGCAGCTGTAGGTTATTTAATTCTAGCAGGTGGAATTGGTCTTTTAGTATCTACATTAGATGATTTCACAGTTTCGTTTAATCAATTATTTGGATTAACCGGAATTATGCCAAATTCTGATGCATTGGCAGGTAATATTATGAAAGCTATTCCTCAAATAGCTACAATAGCAGCTTTAATGATGTTTATATCAATAATTATCAACATTATGCTTGCTAGATTCTCAAGATTTAAATATATCTTTTTAACAGGTCATCATACTTTATTTATTTGTGTAGTAATAGCTACTATGTTCCATATTGCTGGATTAGACCTATCAAGTGATATTTGATACTTCTTAGTTGTAGGATCAGGAATAGTTTCAATTTATATGTTACTATCTCCAGCATTAACAAAACCATATATGGAATATTTAACACAAGATAAAAAACTATATATCGGACATGCAAATGTTTTTGGATTTGCAATTGCAGGAGCAATAGGTAGATTGGTTGGAAAAATCAAAAAAGGAAAAGTAAAATCTACTGAGGATATAAGATTTCCAAAATGATTAAGTGTATTTTCAAACTCAACAGTTTCAGTTGCTGTAACTATGATTATTATATTTGGAATTACATATGGTTCAATGTGAGGTGTTTATGGTAAAGAACAAATGGTCTCACTAGGAGTTATAGGTTCTAGTGACTCAGTGATTGTAAAAATTTTATTAGATGCTTTAACATTTACAGCAGGAGTAGAAGTTTTAATATATGGAATTAAAACAATGGTTGGAGAATTAATTCCTGCATTAGAAGGTATAAGTCAAAGATTAATACCTGGAGCAAAAATGGCAGTAGATTGTTCTGTTGCATTATATTATTCACCGACTGCAGTATTATTAGGATTTGTATCAAGTTTTGCAGGGGGAATCATAGGATTACTAATTTCTATTGGATTGAATTTAGCAGCCCCAGCGATGATACCATCTGTTATCATTCCAGGAATTATTGCACACTTCTTCACAGGAGGAGTTAGTGGGACATTTGGAAATATAAAAGGTGGTGTATTAGGAGCTATATTGGGAGCTTTTGTAAATGGTTTATTATTATCATTTGTACCAATTTTATTCATATTAATGGAACAAGTTTATGGAGCTCAATTTGATCCAAATAATGTATTACAGTGAGCAGAATCAGACTACTCATTAATGTCATTAGTTGGTTGAATATTGTACTTTGTATGAACAAAATGATTATTGTTAGCTATTGTTCTTTGTGTAATGATTGCATTAATTGTGGATGGAGTAATTTGAGAAAGAAAAGATAGAAAAAATAGACCTGAGTTTTATGCAGAGTTAAAAGAAATTCAACAAAAAATTAAAGCAAATAGAATTGCTGAAAAAGAAAAAAGAAAAGCAGATAAAAAACTTTCTGTAAATGAAAGCAAAGTTAAAAGAGAGTAGGAAAAAAAATGAAAAAAATAATTACAACCGGTTCTATTGGAGTTGACTATGTATTTTTAGTTGATAAACTTCCTAATAAAGGTCAATCAATAATTTCTAAAAAATTTGAAGTTTTTTGTGGAGGTAAAGGTGCTAATCAAGCTGTATCACTTGGAAAACTCGGAGCAAGTGTTAAAATGATTGGTCATGTTGGTAATGATGAAAATGGAAATATCTCAATTAAAAATTTAATGGATAATTCAATTGATACAAAATATGTAAAAAAAGTATCTAATTATACAACTCAAATAGCTAATATAGTTGTTGATGATAACGGAGATAACTTGTTAATTGTAGATGTAGGAGCTAACTTCTCTTTTACTAGAGAAGAAGTAGAAGATTACAAACACTTAATTGATGAAGCAGATATTGTACTAACACAATTAGAAACATCAATTGAGTTTATTGAAGAGTTTTTAAAATATGCAAAAGAAAAAAATAAAATAGTTATTTTAAATCCAGGGCCTGCAAAATTAATTTCAAAAGATTTAATTCAATGTTGTGATTTTATAACTCCAAATGAAACAGAATTATGTATTCTTTTGAATAAAGAATACACAGAAGATTTTGAAACTTTAAAAAAATATGCTTTCGAGTTACAAGATATATCTCAAAAAAATGTAATTGTAACTCTTGGAATAAATGGATCAATGTGAATAAATGAAAAAAAAGAGTTTAAAAAATATGAAGCATATAAAATAAAAGCGGTTGATGCAACCGCTGCAGGTGATACATTTATGGGGGGATTTACAACTTATCTTGCAATGAATAAAAACATTGATGAATGCATAAGATATGCAACAGCAGCTAGTGCTTTAGCGGTAACTAAATTAGGAGCGCAATCTTCTATACCATCTAAAAAAGAAGTTGAAGAGTTTATTAAAAAAAATAATTAACTATTATTTCAATCTTTTAAAATTAAATTAGATTTTTCAAGAGTTTCAAAAGCATTCTTATCAGTATTTAAAATTAAGTTAAATAATAAATTTGATATGAACATTTGTCCACTACTTGAACTAATTGAGGGAAATCTTAAAGTCTCATTCTTATGATAAGAATGATAAAGTTTAAAATTAGCTTTTTGTAAATTAGCATTATTAACTTCAATACTATTAGTAGAAGTTATTCAAACTACTTTAATATTATTATTTATAGCATATTTTGCAACTTCATTAGCTTCTTTAGTAAGACCGCTAGAACAAAAAATTATAATTACTGAATTTTCTGATTCAACAAAACTTAAATTAGTAATACATCCATGAACAGATTCGTAAACAGTGTTATTAATACCAACTTTTTGCAAATTTCTTGACAAAAATAATGCCGATAAATATGAAGCTTCAACTCCAAAAAAAACAACACTTTTAGAAGCAATAATAACATCTGCAACTTGTTTAAGTTGCTCATGATCTACAATGTTTTTACTTTCAAGTATTGAATAAATTTCAAAGCTTGAAACATTATGTGTAATATTCTGACTGCTGTTTGGAGGATAAATTTTAGTCAATTCATTAGTTTTAGTTTTTAGAGAATAATCAATTTGCATTGCCTTTAAAGATGCATACTCTAACTTTTTAATCAATCTAATTAAAGTTGCTTCACCCACATTATATTTGATAGATAAATTTTTCAAATTATTAGAAATAAAATATTCAATATCTTTATCTATTTGATCTATAACGTATTGTTCGCTATCAGTTAATTTTAAACTTTTCATAATTAGTAACCTCTAAAAGTATATATAAATTATTATAATATAAAAAGGAAATAAAAAAATGAATAAAAAAATAGTAGCAGTTAGTATCTATGTTTTCAATTTCTTAGAAATTGGAAAAAAACTAGAGCAACTAACAAATTCAGGAGTAAATTGAATTCACTTAGATATAATGGATGGAATTTTTGTAAATAATTATGCTTTGTGTCAAAAATTTTGTTCAGATATTAGAGAAAAATATAAGGATATTAAAATAGATATCCACATGATGTGTGTTGAAAGTTATAAATATATTGATTCTTTTTCTAAAGCCGGAGCAAATTACTTTAACTTTCACTATGAATCGATAACAGATAAAAGCCCCCAACATATAAATGAAATAATTCAAAAAATAAAAAACTCGGGTATGAAACCTATTATGGCTTTAAACCCTGAAACAAGTGTAAATCAAATTGAAAAGTACCTATCTTTATTAGATGGAATAATGTGTATGAATATTTTGCCAGGGTTTAATGGTCAAAAATTAATTCCTGAATCTTATGAAAAAATAAAAAATTTGAAAGACATTAGAGAGAAAAAAAGTTTAAATTATTTTATAATGACAGATGGTGGAGCTAGAGAAGATACATATTCTCAAATATGTGAAAGTGGTGCAGATGTTATTGTTGTAGGTGCTTTTGTAAATGTTGAAGAAAATAAAATAAAAGAACAAGTTGATAAAATTCAGAAATTTAAAAATAAATAAAAGAGGTAAGTATGAAAATAAACAAATATATTGACTCTACATTATTAAAACCTGAGGCAACTAAAGAAGATGTAATAGAATTTTGCAAAGAAGCTATTGAAAACGATTTTGCAGCAGTTTGTTTACATGTATCTAGAATAAAACTTGCAAAAGAAATGCTGAAAAATAGCAATATTGAAATTTCAGGAACTGTTGGTTTTCCGTTTGGAAACACAAGCGTAGAAGTAAAAATATTAGAAGCAAAAGAAAGTATAAAAATGGGTGCAACTGAGATTGATTTTGTAATAAATATTGGTTATGTCAAAGATCATAATTGAGAATTGGTCTTAAATGAACTAAAAGAAATCAAAAAAGCAATCCCTAATAATATAGTTAAAGTTATTTTAGAAAATTGTTTGTTAACTAATGAAGAAATTGTGAAATGTTGTAAATTAGCATGTGAAGCGAAAATAGATTATGTGAAAACATCAACAGGTTATTCATAATATGGAGCTAAAATAGAAGATGTTAGGTTAATGAAAAAAATTGTAGGAAATGATTGCAAAATCAAAGCTGCTGGTGGAATTAAAACATTGGACGAAGCAATTATATTTATTGAAGCAGGTGTTGATAGAATAGGAACTAGTTCAGGATATAACTTAATTAATAATTTAAAATCAAATTCAAGCTATTAAGAAAATTAATACTAAAAAAACTTTCTTTTATGAAAGTTTTTTTAGTATTATATTTATTAGAAAGAAATATGCAGTAATGGCATTAATTTTATAAAGGGGATAATATGGCTAAAAATAAAAATAATATAGATCTTAAAGAAGAACAACCAAAAAAAGGATTTTTAAAAAAAATGTTTGTAGGAAAAGCTGAACAAAAAAAAGTACTACAAATTATTAAGACTAAGAAAAACCAAAATTTATATTTTTATACAGATGTAAACAATATCTTATTAATTTTAGAAAATGGTATTAGATTAGTAAAAGATCAAAAATTAAACAAAGGTGAAGAATATGTTGTTTGAACATATTTAGAAAACAATAACTCAATTGGATTAGAGTTTGATTCTTCTACTAGAGCTCATTTTTGAAAATGAGCTAGTGAAGCAAAAGTTGATGTTGAAAAAATCTCTGTTATTGGAATAAATCCAGTAAATCTTGCAAAAATATGTAAAAAAGATTGAGCATTAGATAATGCCGGAAACATTGTTTATGTATATGAAACAATACCAGTTGATGCTATTGATTTTATCATGATAAAAGATAAGGCAAATTTAAAACGCATTGAAACATATGTTAATGCAAATGATATAAATATTGATGTTTTTTATGGAGAAACTGGAAATATAAATAAAAAAGAAAAAGAGGTTAAATAAAATGGCTCAAAAAATAGAAAAAATAACTTCAAGAGAGGATGATTTTTCGCAATGATATACAGATGTAGTTAAAAATGCAGGTTTAGCAGATTATGGTTCAGTTAAAGGTACAATGATTTTTAAACCTTATGGATATGCAATTTGGGAAAATATTGTTGCTATTACTGACAAAATGTTTAAAGAACAAAATGTACAAAATGTTTATTTTCCATTATTAATTCCAAAAAATTTATTTAGTAAAGAAAAAGAACATATTGAAGGATTTGCACCTGAATTAGCAACAGTTACAAAAGTTGGTGATAAAGATTTATCAGAAGAACTATACATTAGACCAACAAGTGAAGTATTAATTTGTACTCATTTTGCAAAAGAAGTTAAATCCTATCGTGACCTTCCTTTGATTTATAATCAATGAACTAATGTAATGCGCTGAGAAAAAACCACAAGACCTTTTTTAAGAACTAGTGAATTTTTATGGCAAGAAGGTCATACTGTTCATGCAAGTGAACAAGAAGCAAAAAATATGACGTTAACTATGTTTGATGTTTACAAAAAATTAGCAAATGATTATTTATTATTACCAGTTATAAGTGGTAGAAAAACTGAAAAAGAGAAGTTTTCAGGTGCAAAAGAAACTTATTCAATTGAAGCTTTGATGTATGATGGTCAAGCTCTTCAATCGGGAACAAGTCATTATTTTGGAACAAACTTTGCTGAAGCTTTTAATATTAAGTTTCAAAATAAAGATCAAAAAGAAGAGTTTGCGTACTCTACTAGTTGAGGAGTTTCAACAAGATTAATAGGAGCTATTATTATGACTCATTCAGATGATCAAGGTCTAGTTTTACCTTCAAAAATTGCACCAATTCAAATTCAAATTATTAATATTAACGAATCTGAAGAAGTAGAAAAAACCTCAAACCAATTATTCAATAGTTTAAAAGATAGTTACAGAGTTTTTATTGATAAAACTGATAAATCATTTGGTTTTAAAATAAGTGAGGCTGAAATTAAAGGTATTCCAATTAGAATAGAAATTGGTCCAAGAGATTTAACCAATAATGTAGTAACGATATCTAGAAGAGATACAAGAACAAAAGAGCAAGTAAGTATAGATAAGGTAGTTGAATATGTTGAAAAACAAATTCAAGATTATGATAAAAATATTTATAATATTGCATTAAAAAATTTAAAAAATAAAACATATGAAGCAAATACAATTGATGAATATGAATCAATTTTGAATAAAAACCAAGGTTTAGTATTAGTTCCATTTTGCGGTGATATCAATTGTGAAAATCAAGTTAAAGAAAGAACTCAAACAAATTCAAGATGTATTCCTGATATTGACGAAAAAATAGAAGCAAAATGCTTTAATTGTGAAAAACAAGCGAAATATAGAGTTTATTTTGCAAGAGCATATTAAAAAATATAAACTGTTCACATTAGTAAAATAGTTTATGTTTTTTTATCATTTTTTTCCAACAATAATATCAACAATTTTTTTGAATTCATAGTGTTTACTATCTGCAACTTTTTTTACTTCACATTGTTCTAATAAAATATTAAAAATACCAACAAAAGTTGCATCATCGATATCATCAAACTTTGGTTTACACTTGAAATAAACTCTTGAAAAAGTAAAAATTGGATATTTAGAGATATATTCAAATATAGTTTTTTTAAGTTCTCTATACCTTGGATTTTCTTCTTTGATTATTTCATTTCTAATTCTTACAATAAGCTTAATCGCTTCGCTAAAAGTTTTTATATTAGATTCAAGTTGATAAACAAGTAAATCTAAAAAAAAATCTATTCATTTTTGAAAATCACAACTATTATCAAGTTTTGCTAACTCTTGATAATATGTAAATTGGTCTTTTAAAATACCTTTTGAAATGTAAAAATAAGGTTTAGTTGATAAGTCATATTTGTTAATTATTAGATTAAATAAGATTCTTCCAGTTCTTCCATTACCATCAGTAAAAGGATGAATTTTTTCAAAATAAGCATGAGCAATCGCGCCTTTTACAAGAGCTTCTAAAACTTTATTGCATCCTTCAAAACCTTTATTATCATTTAATCAATTGACAAAGTCATTCATATAAATTGGAACGTCTTGTGGTTTTGGTGGGTAATAGTTTGCTATTTTTACTTGTTTAATTCTTCACATTCCTGGAATTGCATTAATTGCATGAACAGACATCATATTTTGAAATAAATCACGATGAATATTTAAGATTAACTCTTCAGTAAAAAGTTTATTGTTTTTTATTGCTAAGTTAGCATTTTTTAAAGCATTTACATAATTTGATATTTTTTTACTTGTGGGAGTATCTTGTGCAAGAAGTTCAACATCATTTGTATCCAATCCTTCAATCATATTTGAATGCCTAGCTTCATATTTCAATAATTGCATAGATAAAAACTGAGTATCAAAAGGTGAATTATCCAAGTATCTATTATAATTTATAAATAACTCAACTATTTTATCAACCTTTTTTTGAAATTCTAAAGGTTTAAATTTAACATCATATATTTTATATAGTTCTTTTCTAATATCTTCCATATAAGTCAATACTTTCTTTACTAATTATATCAAAATAAAAATTAGGTAAATTTAATACAATAAACATATTTTATAAAAAAATTAAAAAGCAAATTTTAAAGTTATAATAATTTTGTAGAGATATCAAAAAATAAATATTTAATATTGCAAATTAAAGAAGGGGGGGGATTTACATGGAAAATGTAAAACCTGGGGATAAACTTCTTGTTCATGCATATAAACATAACGGAAATTTATATAGATCATGAGATAGCGGAATTGTATTAGAATCTAGTGAAAAACACTTAATATTAATAAATCAAGAGGTTTTAATAACAGAAGTAACAGGAAGAAAATGAAAGACTAATGAACCTGCAATTTGATTTTTCTTCAAGGATTATTGATTTAATGTTATATGTATGTTTAAAGATAGTGGGATAAATTATTATTGTAATTTAGCATCACCTTTTATAGTAGAATCAGAAACTATTAAATATATTGATTATGATTTAGATATAAAAGTTTTTAATGATGGAAGCTATAAAATACTTGATTTAAAAGAGTTTAATAGAAATAGAATATCTTTAAAATACACAAGAAATATTATCGAAACTGTATGAGAAAGTATTGATAAATTGAAAAAAATGATTAAAGAAAAAAAAGACTTTTTTGATCATGACTATGTAACAAAATTGTGAGAATGATATTTACAAAGTGGTTTTGCAAAATAAAAAGTTGAATTTAAATTCAACTTTTTATTTATTGATGTGCACATCCTAGTAAAGTTGCATTAGTAATATCTTTTGCAAATTCACAAGGTGTTACAAATGATATATCTTTTGTAACAACAGCTATACGTTTAAATATCTTTTGAAAAAACTCTTTATTATTTAATGCTACACTACCTCCAACAACAAGGATTTCAGGGTTTAAGAAATATATTCCTGTTGAAAAAAATTGTACAAGCTTATCTTCTAATTCTTTAAAATACTGATTTATAATTTCGTTGCTATTTGTATTGTATAGATCAAATGCTTCTTTAGCGCTATTTACTTCAACTCCACGTTTCTTTAATTGTCTTGGTATATTGGAACCACTTCCAAAAAACTCTATTCCAGATTTAACTTCATCGCCTTGTGAAAGATCTGGAATTGCATTTGCAATCTCACAAGCAGTTGTAGAATATCCATTTAAAATTTTATTATCAATTACAAAACCAGCCCCAACTCCAGTTGAAATTGTAACAAATAAAACAGATGATTTGTTAAACACTAATGCTTGGCCTAATGCTGCAATATTTGCATCATTGTTAAAAGCAATCGGTACATCAAAATCTTTTTTAAACATATCTAAAACATTCATATTTGATCATCCAGGTAAATTATGAGTATTTAAAATCATTCCTCTTTTTAGATCTAATGGACCTGGAATGCATAATCCTATTCCTTCTAATTTATCACTTTCACTTGCTTTTTTAATATACTCTTTAATAATGTTGTAAGTTGTTCAAGGATTTTTTACATCTGTTTCAAAAATTTTTAAATCCTTAATTTCAGATCCAAAAACTTTTGCTATTCTTGTAGAAGTTCCTCCAATATCGATCGCTATTTTCATTTATATCTCCTTTTTTTTTATACAACTATATATTAAATTATTTTTAAACTTATTTAAATAAAATATTATTTCAAGTAAAATCAATTTATGCAAAAATGAAAAATTAATATTTATGGAGGTCTATTATGGACAAATCAAAAATAAGAAACTTTAGTATAATTGCCCATATTGACCATGGAAAATCTACTTTAGCAGATCGAATTTTAGAATTGACAGGAAGTGTTGATAAAAGAGAAATGCAAGCGCAATTACTTGATTCAATGGATATAGAAAGAGAACGTGGGATTACAATCAAATTAAACTCAGTTCAATTAAAATATAAATCAAAAGATGGAAATGAATATATTTTTCATTTAATTGATACTCCAGGTCATGTTGACTTTACTTATGAAGTTTCAAGAAGTTTAGCAGCATGTGAAGGAGCTTTACTTGTAGTTGATGCAAGCCAAGGAATAGAAGCGCAAACATTAGCAAATGTTTATTTAGCATTAGATAATAACTTAGAAATAATTCCTGTTATTAACAAAATAGATCTTCCAGCAGCTGATGTTGAAAGAGTAAAAGAAGAAATTGAAAACGTCATAGGAATTGATTGTAGTAATGCACCAATGATTAGTGCTAAAACTGGTTTAAACGTTGAAGATGTTTTAGAAGCAATAGTAAAATATATCCCTTATCCTCTTGATGCAGATGATAGTAAACCGTTAAAAGCTTTAATATTTGATTCTTATTATGATAAATATCGTGGAGTAATGGCTTCAATTAGAATTGTTGAAGGAAGTGTTGAAGTTGGCCAACAAATCAAAATGATGCAATCTGGAGCTACTTATGAAGTAACAGAAGTTGGTGTAAAAACTCCTTTTGAAGTTAAAAAAAATAAACTTGAAGCAGGAGAAGTTGGTTGATTAAGCGCATCAATCAAGACAGTTAGAGATGTACAAGTTGGAGACACAATCACAACTAAAGAAAATGGAGCAACAGAACCATTACATGGTTATAAAAAATTAAACCCAATGGTATATTGTGGTATTTATCCAGTTGATACTGCCAAATATAAAGATTTAAAAGAATCACTTGAAAAAATAAGTTTAAGTGATGCTAGTTTAGTTTATGAACCAGAAAGTTCACAGTCATTAGGGTTTGGTTTTAGATGTGGATTTTTAGGTTTATTGCATATGGATGTAATTCAAGAAAGACTTGAAAGAGAATATGATTTAACTTTAATCGCAACAGCTCCTTCTGTTGTTTATAAAGTGAATATGACAAATAATGAAACTATTGAAATTGATAATCCTGCTTTTTTACCAGAACCTCAAAAAATTAATACAATTGAAGAACCTTATGTAAAAGTTTCGATTATGACTCCAGATCAATATCTTGGAGATTTAATGGGATTATGTCAAGACAAACGTGGAAATTACATTAATATTGATTATATTGATGATACTAGAAGAAATTTAGTTTATGAAATGCCTTTAAATGAAATAGTTTTTGATTTTTTTAATAAATTAAAATCAATATCAAAAGGTTATGCTTCATTTGATTATGAGTTAATCGGATATAAAGTATCAAAATTAGTTAAAATGGATATTTTATTAAATGGAGATGTTGTTGATGCTTTATCAACAATTGTGCATAAAGATTTTGCTTATCATCGGGGAAAAGTATTAACAGAAAAATTAAAAGAAATAATACCAAGACAAAACTTTGAAGTACCAGTTCAAGCTGCAATTGGATCAAAAATTATAGCAAGAGAAACTATAAAAGCTATGAGAAAAAATGTTTTAGCAAAATGTTATGGTGGAGATATTTCTCGTAAGAAAAAGTTATTAGAAAAACAAAAAGAAGGTAAAAAAAGAATGAAAGCAATTGGTTCTGTAGAAGTTCCTCAAGAAGCCTTTATTGCTGTGTTAAAATTAGATGATTAATTTGACTATAAGTGTTGTTATTTAAATATATTAAATATATAATAATGAAAAGTAGAGGTATGAGTATGAAAGCTGTAAGAAATTGAAGATTTGTTATTTTTTTATTTATTGATTTAATGGCTATACTAGTTATGCCTTTTTTAGTTATTGCAAAAATAGACACTGGTTGAGTAGTTAGTTACACTATTCATAATTTACAAACGCTAGATATTTTAAATATAATGTTTGCATTACTTTATTTAACTTTTTCAATTGTTGCAAATTGTACAAAAGATAAAGTAATGAAAGTTTTTGGTGGAATTAATGTAGTTGCATCATTAATATTTATTTTAATAATTGGTATGTATTGTTTTGCTGATTTAACATCAAATTCATCAAGAATTATGTTTGGAATTATGCTTATGATATTTGTTGCAGTTGACATTATTTTAACAATACTTTCTACAGCAGTTAACTTACAAGCAACAACAATTATTCAACAAGTTGGAAATGGAGCATATGCAAATAGTGATATATCATCTGTACCAATGCCGATGATTAATAATGTTGAAATTCAAGATTCTACTGCTTTAAAAGCAAGAATTCACCAAATGCAAGGTGGGTTGAGCAAAAGTTATGATGAAGCAATTGATGAAATTGAAAAAACTGGATATTTAAACGGTATAAAAGTCGGTTTAGATTTAAATGATAGTGATGATGCTGTTAAAATTAAACCATTATCTATTGAAGAAGCAAGAGCACAAAATATTGTTCCTCAAGAAGTATTGCAACCAAAAAAAGAAAATAACTCATTTTATGAAACAGAACAAATTAATACTGTTCAACAATTTCAAAATGCTAAAAATGACTTCTTAGACGAAGATCCATTAGCATCAATTTATAATAATGAAGATTATGATAGTATTAGTTCTACATCATTATCTAGAAAAGATAGTGGATTAGCAGGTGGATTTAAATATTTAGCTAAAAAAAGAGATGATAGTTCTCATTAGTTATAGAATGTAGAATTTAGTTATATACTAAATTCTTTTTTTATAAAAATGATAAAATCATAAAGTTAGAGGGTGAAATAATGCTTAATGCTATAAAAGAAAAGAAAGAAAAAACACCAAAAGAGAGTTTTAAAACAAGATTTTCAAAAAAATTTAAAAAGTTTAAAGATGATATTAAATTAAAAACTAAGGAACAATTATCAGCTGCCAGAGCAACAAGTAGATTTTTTTTAATATTAGTATTAATTTTTAGAATTGCAATTATATTTTTTTGAATTATAGCACCAATTATGATGACCCTAGCATTCGCTTATGATCCTGGAACTAGAAACTTAGTTTGATATATTTGCGCAACAGTTGTTCATCCAAAAATGCTTAACGGAGAAGTTCTCTTTACTGTTGATATTGCATATGTTAATAATGTTATAAATATTGCTGCACCAATCATTTGATTTGCTTCGTTCTTATTAATTTTTTTATGTGTAGTTTTACCATTCTTTTATACAAGAAAATGAGCAGGAAAAGCATTTTTTGCTTTTAATTTATTTTTTTGACCATTATTTTTTTTAGGTATTGATTATGCAATTTACTTTTTAAAATCAAGATTCCCAATGGGACCAGATATAGATATCAATGGTCCTCAATATCCTTTAAGAATTTCATATCTTGCACTTAATGAAACTTATACTTTTAAAAGTCCTTGAAATATCGTTTATCAAATTACATGATGTTTTTTACTTCTAGTAGGAGTATTTGTTTCTGTTGAAGCAGGATTAATTAAAAGTTATAAACTTGATTATGATGATTTATATTCACAACCAAAAGTTGGTCAATCACTTGTTGATAATGTAATTGAAGGAAGACTTGAGTTTGGAGAAATTAAAAGTGAAGATTTAAATACTGAAATTAAAAACTTACGCAAAGATTTAATCGATGAAGATAGACAAAGAAGAATTGATAGACTAGAAAAAATAGCAGAAGAAAGAAAAGCAAGAAAATTAGCAAAGAAAAATAAATATTCTAAAAATAAAAGTAGTGAAAAAATAAAAAAGAAAAACCTGAAAAAGTAAAAAAGGAAAAAGATAACAAGTAGATTTGTTAATTTAAGAGAAGGTAATTATGTTGAAACTAAAAAAGACACTAAGCTATAAAACGCAACCGATTGAGTACGATTTAATTTTAAGAGATCAAAAATATATAAGACTTAAAATTGTTGACACAAAACTTTCAGTGTCTGCACCTTTGAGTATTCAAGATTGAGAAATTGAACATTTTATTTATAAGAATATAGCAAAAATTCAAAAAGTAATAGATTTTAAAGAAAAGAATAAAAAAGTTGAAGTTGCAAATCCTGGATTCGTAAAAATTTTTGACAAAAAAATTGAAACATTTTTTAGACTTCAACCAAATGAAAATCAAAAAAATACTTACAAATTATATGAGTCATTAGAATTAACAATAAAACATATGTATAAAAAAATGTCTATTGAATATTACAATATATTTGTACAAAGAATAAGTTATTGAAAACAAGTAATGAATTTAGATTTTAAAAATTTGTCAGTAAAAGAAATGAAAGGAAAATGAGGAATTTGTTATCCTGAAAAATCAAAAATCGTTTTAAATATCAGATTAATTCATTATCCTCTTGATGCATTAGATTATGTTATTGTGCATGAGTTAACCCACTTAGTTCATAAAAATCATTCTAAAAATTTCTGATACTATGTTCAAAATTACTTACCAAATTATAAAAAAGCTAGTGATTTATTAAAAGTAGTAATTTAGATATAATAAAAGTATAATTATTCTTATAAGGAGTTATGACTATGGGCTGAAAAAAGGAGTTTAAAAAGTTCCAAAAAGAGTTTAATAAAAAAAGCTCAATTTTTAACAACTCTTTTGATGAGTCAAGTTTTATAGAATGAGAAAGAGCATCTCAAGATGTTTATTATTGAACGATTGAAAATATTTTAGCAATGATCGAATCATATAATTTAGAAATTAAAGAGTTTTTAAATAATCAACTTTTTCCAAATAAATTAGAAGAAGCATACAATTGAAGATTTATAAGTTTAGATTATAATGAAGAATTTACTTCATATCCTTGTACAAGTTTTTTTGAAAAAACCTATGATTTTTTAAACAAAAAAATTGGTAGTTATGGAGCAACCTTAGTTATTAGTGCATGTACAAAATATTGTTATTATACAACTATAAAATTTTGAAAAGTTTTTAATGCAACTTTTTCAAATAAAAACATCAATGATAAGACTTTGTTACGGGTTTTTGAAGTTATGCAAAGAACTGCTTTAGATGCTATTGAATGTATTGTTGAAAAAGCTTTATTATTAATTGCAGATATTGATATTGTTCCATATAAACATCATTTGTTGGTTGAAGAAATCATTGATTTAGGAGATGATTTTACATATCATTGAAGTAGAATGTTTGATCAAGTTGTTGATTTAACTTTAGAAACTTACATTTATCAAAAAGATTTCAATGAAACTATTCACTCATTTACTCAAGAGTATTACAATAATATTGATGAAACTGATGGTGATTTTGAAGATTTCTTTGAAAAAACAAAAACATTAGTATTTAATGATGAAGTAAATGATGCATTTAATTACTTTGGAATTTCAAAAATGGATCGGCCTAGTGATTTTAAAAAAATATATAGAAAATTAGCAAAACAATTTCACCCAGATGTTAATCCAGATCCAAATGCAGCTATTGAAATGAAAAAAATTAATATGTTTAAAACTATCATCGAACAATATTACGAAAAATACGAAATAGTTTAGGAGAAGTGAATATGGAAAAAGAAGTTTGAAATAAATTATTAAAATCTTCAAATGAACTAATTAAAAATTTTGATAAATCTGAGTTAATAAATGTAGTTAAAGATTTTAGTGAAAATTTAGTTTCTTTTAGTGAGAAATATGCTTTAAATAGAGATGGTTTTTATAAATATATTAATAAAACGTACAAAAAAACCTTATTACAAGCAATAAATATAATTTCATCAGCAGATAGTGTTGCTGTAATTATGCAGTTAAATGAAGGTGTAAATGATTATATTATTTTAATCAATCTTTTTAGACAACTAATGGTGACATTAGATTCTTTATCAAGTGAGTATTGATTACAATTAATAAATGTAACAAAAACAAGTGATGGTGAATTTGCAAAATATATTATTAACCAAGCAAATTCATTAGGATTTGAAAAAAATGATAAACAATTAAAAGAAATAGAAAAAAATGCAAAAAAATTCAATTTTGTTAAGGATGAGTATTATAATAAAATATTGAATAGAAAACTTTGAAATGATGTAAAAGAACTTGAAAAAACAATTTTTATCAAGCCTGATGGTGATTTTGAGTATTTCAAAGAATTACTTTCAATAAAAGATGAGTTAGCAGAAGATATGGTTATTAATTTATGAGCAATTCTTGCAATTGCAATAAGTTATTTAGACTATTTGAATGAGTTGCTGAAGGGATAAACAAACAATGAAATACAAAGAATGAGAGTATTACAGTCATATACCAAAAGATATAATTTCAAATGAGGTTTATATGCTTCTTTCGCTTTTTGGTTCTGAAAATCGATATTTAAAATTACTTGAAAAAAGATGATTTGAAAAAAGAGATATGATTGATTTTAGAGATTATATGGAAAATGCATTTGAAGAAACTGAAGTAACAGAAAAACAAGAAGTAGATAGAGATAGTTTGAGTTGCTTATTAAGATTAATGGCTATTTGTGATACATTCTCAGATTATGAGTATATTTATGATGTTTCAAAAAAAATTTATGAAGATCCAGACATTAAAGACAAAGATCAAAGACTATATGATTATGCATTTGTTGAATTAATAGTTACATTATATGATGCACTTGTTAATGAGTTTAAAGATCTAACAATAATGACAAAATATAAACCAATTACAGAAGAATTAATTAATGAAATAGTGAAATTATCTGAGCTATTAGATGATTCTAAATTGGTAGTTAAAAAAACTTATTTGATAAATGACTTAATAAG
Organism: Spiroplasma tabanidicola; assembly: GCF_009730595.1. Lineage (NCBI taxonomy): Bacteria > Bacillati > Mycoplasmatota > Mollicutes > Entomoplasmatales > Spiroplasmataceae > Spiroplasma > Spiroplasma tabanidicola. Next base: position 321,390 of record NZ_CP046276.1, read on the forward strand.
TGATCTTTTAGATTTATTAGAAGATGATAGTGAAAATAAAAATGAATTTGAACACTCAGAAGAAGTTGTTCTTTACAACTTTGCAATTTATTATTCAACTAAATTTTATTTTGCATTGTTACTAAGAGAAAAAATAATAGCCGAAGAAGAAAAAATAACTAATACTATTATTGAAGAAAATAAACCATTAATGGAAGAAGATGGCATGAGAATGTCTGAAACTATTATGTTAAACGAAGATGCAAAAGAAATATTTTATAAAACATTAAAAAATTAGGGACAAAAAATTGAGCAATTTACAAGACAAATTTCCATTTTGTTGCAAAAAAGATAGTACATATTTTTCAACATTATTGGAAAACTATCTAAATTTAAGAAAAAAACAAAGTGGTTTAGAAATCTTGAATAATGATTATAAGATTTATAAGAATTTATCATTATCAAATTTAGACGTTTTATTTTTAAAAGTTAAAAACTTAGTTGAAAAAGTTAATGACCAAGACTTAAAACAATTAGAAAAAAAGTTTTGAGATATTAGTAGCATATTATTTATTTATTATATTAAATTAGTGTTTCAAACTATTCTTGATGATTTTGATCAAAATGAGTTTTTAAATTACATTAAAAATAAAACGATTTATTCTCAAATTATTGCGATGACTAAGAATTTAGAAACTGCTTGGAGTATAATAAAAGAAATTTTAGATGATATAGAAACTTATAATAACACTATATTGTACTAAAAGTAGATAGAAAAGAGAGTATGAAAAAGATTTTAAGTATATTAAGCTCTATTACTTTGTTAGCAACTCCATCAGTTGTTGTTGCATGTGGAGATTCAAACGCTAGTGATAAAGAAATAAAACCATTAACTTATAAAGAAGGAATATTGGATAAAGATGTAATTAAAGCAATTGAAGAATTTGGAGAATTTTTATTTGAAGATAATAAATTAGCAGTTGATTTAGATGACATTGATTTTAAGGATTTTAATTTTGAATTTAGTAATTTATTTAACCTTGATACAAAAATTTTAGGAACACCAATTGAAAATGGAAAAGTTTTTGATACTTTAAAGAAATCATTTGTAGAATTAGAGAATTTAAACCAAATTGGAAAAACCACAAGCACTATTGAATATAACTTTTTCTCAATGAAGGGTAAACAAGGAAATACAAGTTTTATGCTTTATGAAAATAAAGTATCTATAAATGCTTTAAGTATTAAAAAATCTTATATTAAAACAATTTATGAAAAAAATGTAGCTATTGATCAATCAAAAACTGAAGATCGATAATATATTTTTAAAACACCTCACAATAGGTGTTTTTTTATACTTTAAAAAAAATATCATTTTTTAAAATTTTTTTTATTTGATTTAAGATTGATTTTAAATGGTTTATTTATAGTTAATAAAAACTAAAAGATTGATAAAAAGTGTAATTAAACATAATATATAAGAGTAAAAGTAAAAATGATAGTGAATAATAAAATTTAGAAAGGAAAGCTTATGAAAAATCTACTTGCTCTTCTATCATCAATGATTATAGCAACTTCATCTTTAAGTACAATAACAAACTCATCTGTTAGTAGAAAACCTAGTGATCATAATAACTCTAATCTAGATAATAATGGCGGAAACAGTGATGAAGGTGGACAAAGTAATACTCTTCCAAATGAGGATCCTAGCACGCCAGAAACACCAGTTCAACCTGAAGAACCAAGTGTTCCAGCTGATACAAGAAGAGAACTTGAAGAAGTAATAGTAAATCATAAATTTGAAAATTTAAAAGCTTATAGTGAAGATGATTTAAGAAATGAATTATTTAATAGATATAGTGAATTAAAAGGAGAAGTAACATTTTCACAATATAAATATGATGAAAATGAATTTAGTGGTAGTTTATTAGTTTCTTCTAATGAAAACTCTGAAAAATACAAAGGAAATGTAACTATTCATTTTAGTGTTTATCACTATGCTAAAACTGATTTCCAATTAGAGAAAAAACATGTAGAATTGAGAATTGGAGAACAAAAAAATATTTTAGTTAAAAATTTTAATCAATTAGTAGCACCAGAAAATTATCCTCAAGCTGAAAAGTATGATTCAAATTATTTAGAAGTAAGTTTTGATAAAGAAGTACAAAGTGTTGTTATTAAAGCGAAAGATGTAAAAGAACCACCAAAAGATAATGCACTAGAAGTTACATTAATTTCTGCTGATGGAAGAGAAAATAGCAAACAAAAAATAAGTGTAACTTTATGAGCGAAAAAAGTAGACTTTCAATTATGCGAAAATTCAATTAACTTAAAAGCTGATAGAAATAGTAGTAAAATCGTTAATATTTCAAATTTTGATGACCTATATGATAGTTCAAATATTCCATATAAAGTTGAAGTTGATGATAATGGTAAAAATTATATAAGCGCTAGTTTAACTGCTGAAAATAATGGTATTTTAATATCATCTATAAATGGATATACAAGTGACAAATTAAAAGTAACAGTAATTGCAAAAGAACATAGTGAAATTATTGAAGTAACATTAGATTGTCCTGCTGTAAAAGCAGTTTTAGAACACAAATCAGTTGATATGAACATTAAAGAAGAAACGTATATAAAAATTTCAAACTACGATGAATTATATGTTCAAGACAATATGCCAGATAAAATTTCAGTTAGTGATACAAATATTTTAAAAGCTGAGTTAGATATAAATAAAAAAGCAATTAAAATAACTGCATTTAATAAACCTGTTGTAAATGCTTGAGTTAAAGTATGATCAAATAATTTTTTAAATGAACCACAAACAATTAATGTAAATATAAATACATTAGATGTTAACTTTGAGTTAGAAAATCATGATTTATCTCTTGTTTATAATCAAAAAACAAGTATAAATGTAAAAAATATTAACGACTTATATGATGCAGATAAAAACCTACCAAAACAATTTGAATATAATCATGATTTATTAAGTGTTGAGTTTAATGAAGTTACAAAACAAATTGATATTATTGCAAAATCAAATGAAGCTACAAATCAAGTAATTAAAGTAAGCTCAAAAATTGGTCATTTTGAAAATATTAATTATTCAATTACAGCTCCAAAAGCTGACTTTAGATTAAAAACTCATGATGCAAAACTTCAATACAATAGCGAAGTAAGAATTCAAGTTGAAAATATAAATGAATTATATGGTGCTGAAAAAAACTTACCATCAGAATTTAGTGGATATGATAAAGATGCAATTAATGTAAGTTATGATAATGTAAAAAATGAAGTAGTGATTGTTGCAAAACAAAAAGAAGTAGCAAGCGGAACAATTCTAGTTAAATCAAAAACAGGCCACAGTGAAGAAATAAGTTATTCTGTTTCAATTCCTAATGTTGACTTCAAATTAGAAGCTAAAGAAATAAATCTAAAGTATAATGAAAAAACAACTTTAAAAGTTACAAATATAAACGATTTATATGGTGCGTCAAAAAACTTACCAACTAAATTTAGTGGTTATGATACTAGTGCTATCGATGTAAGTTATGATAGTAAAAATAATCAAGTTGTAATAGTTTCAAAACAAAAAGAAGTTGCAAATGGACAGATAATAATCGAATCAGAGTCAGGAGCTAGAAAAGAAGTTAAATTTACTGTTTCAATTCCTAATGTTGACTTCAAATTAGAAAAAACAAATGTAGTACTTCAAGCAAAAACAAAAACAACTATTGATGTTACAAATGTTAATGAATTATACGATGCATACAAAAACTTACCAACTGAATTTAGTGGATATGATACTAATGCAGTAAGTGTAAGGTATAACAGAAAAAATGCTCAAATTGTAATTGAAGCTAAATCAAAAGAAGTTACAAATGGAATAATAACTGTTAGATCTAAAGAAGGTAATGTTGAAACTATTACTTATTCAATTACTATTCCAAAAGTTGACTTTAAATTAGATACTACTTCAATTAATTTAGAAGTTTATAAATCAACAAGAATTAAAGTCACAAATGTTAATGACTTATATGATTCTGATAAAAACTTACCAACTGAATTTAGTGGATATAATAAAGATGCAATTGATGTAAGTTATGATAGAAGTGTAAATGAAATTGTAATTGTAGCAAAAGATCAAAGTGTCAATAACGGTTCAATTACAGTACGTTCAAAAAATGGATCAGTTCAATCAATTACTTATTCAATAACAATTCCACAAGTAGATTTTAAATTAGGTAGTGTAAGTCAAATGAATGCTGGAGATACTCAAGAAATTGATGTAACAAATGGAAGTTCATTAGTACACTCAGATAATTATCCATCTGTATTTGAATTTAGCAAAAATGGGGTAGTTTCTGCAAGTTATGATTCTGTAAGACATAAAATCATAGTCAAATCTTTATCAAAAGATATTTTCTGTAGAACTTTAGAAATGACAATTAAATCAAAAAATGGTAGAGTTTCTAAAACAGTAAAATTTGATGTAATTAAACAGTTCGATTTAAGTACATTAAACGGAGATTTGGGAAAATTTGATAAATTTGATGCAACAGCTATGAAAAATAAATTTTATGAGTTAAATAAAAACATCGGATTTAATAAAGATATTTTTGATGGATTGGAAATTTATGAGCAAGGAAAAGATTCAGCAAAAATTAGAGCACAAAGTGATTTAGCTAAAAAATGATTTAAAAATAGTTTAGACATAAGTTATAAAATTCCACCTGAACCATTAGTTTATAATATGAATGATTCTTATGATGCAAAATGAACTAAAGATTCAAGTACAGTGGGTTCAATAAAAAGAATTGAAGATTATGGTGGAGTATCCTTCTTTAAATCACTAGGAAAACAAGTTTCTTCAATCAAACAAGAGTATACAAAAATGAAACTTACATTTACAGTAGAGGCAAAATGATCTAAACCTTATAAAGGTAGTGTAAATTGAGATGATTCAAATAGTCATTACGAATCTTCAGAAAAATATGAGTTAGAATTACCTATAGAAAATTTAAATAACGGTAACAAAACTCAAATATTTAAAATTGAAAAAAGTTATACAGAAAGTAATGGTATTAAGGATGTTGCTATTTTTACCATTTATATAACTTTAAATGTTACAGGAGGTCGTATAAATGGAATTATATACCAAGACATTTCAACAGAAAGATTACATGCTGAAGGTAATTATGATTGATTTTCAGCAAAATATAAAACAAGTTTTGATTTAGTAACATTTAAAAATTAGTATTTAAACATTGAATATAACTCAATGTTTTTTTATTTTTATGTTGAATTATGATAAAAAAATCCTAAAAATTTGGTATTATTTTTTTATGTGAAACATTTAGGAGAAAATTAAATGAGCAAAAAAATAATAAATATTGCTGTTATAGCACACGTTGATGCAGGAAAGTCAACATTAGTAGATGCATTTTTAAATCAAGCTGGAGTTTTTAGAGCAAATGAAGAAGTAAAAGAACAAGTTATGGATAGTAATGATCAAGAAAGAGAAAGAGGAATTACTATTTATTCTAAGAATTGTGCTATTGAATATCATGATTATAAAATTAATATAGTTGATACGCCAGGCCATGCTGATTTTTCAAGTGAAGTTGAAAGAATTATGAAAACAGTTGATACTGTAATTTTGTTAGTTGACTCAGCAGAAGGACCAATGCCTCAAACTCGTTTTGTCCTTTCAAAAGCTTTAGAATTAGGTTTAAAACCAATTTTATTAATTAATAAAATAGATAAAAAAGATCAAAGAGCATTAGAAGTTGTAGATGAAGTTTTAGAGTTATTTATGGAATTAGATGCAAATGATGAACAATTAGAATTTAAAACTTTATTTGGAATTGCAAGACAAGGAATTGTTAAATACTCAATCGATGAAGAATCAAATGATTTATCACCTTTATTTGAAACTATTATCAAACAAGTAGGGAATTATCCAACAGAGTTAATAAATGAAAATCCTCAGTTACAAATATCTTCACTTGCATATGATTCATTTATTGGAAGATTAGGAATAGGAAGATTATTTAAAGGTGTTTTAAAAGAAGGACAACAAGTAGCTATTTCTAAAAATGATGGAACAATAAATCGTGAAAAAATCTCAGGTTTATTTGTTTATCAAGGATTAAAAAGAGTTCAAGTAAAAGAAGCTCAAGCAGGAGATATTGTTGTTGTTTCAGGAATTAAAGATTTAACAATCGGAGATACAGTTAATAATCCTGATAATATTGACGCTCTTCCTCCGATCATTATTGAAGAACCAACAATGAGTATGAACTTTTTAGTTAATACTTCACCATTTGCAGGAAAAGTAGGAAAATTTGTTACAACTAGAAACATTAAAGAAAGATTAGATAAAGAATTAGAAGTTAATGTTGGATTAAAAGTTGAAAGTTTGACAGATTCAAGTGCTGATGGATTTAAAGTTTTAGGTAGAGGAGAATTGCATTTATCTGTTCTTATCGAAACAATGAGAAGAGAAGGTTTTGAATTAGGAATTTCTAGACCAGAGGTTGTTTTTAAAGTGGATGAAAAAGGAGAAAAACTTGAACCAATCGAAAAAGTAATAGTTGATGTGCCATCAGAATTCTCAGGAACAGTTATTAATAAACTTAATTTAAGAAAAGGAAAAATGCTTGATATGGATTCTGACGGAATTAGAGATAAAGTAACTTATGCAGTACCTACTCGTGGATTAATTGGATTTAAATCTGATTTTACAAATGACACAAGAGGTGAAGGAGTTATGGTTAAGTCTCTAATTGGATATGAACAATACAAAGGACCAATTGAAGGAAGAATCAATGGAGTTTTAGTATCAATGGCAAGTGGAGTTTCTTTACCTTATGCTTTAAATAACTTAGAAGATCGTGGAATTTTATTTATCGGACCACAAGTTCAAGTTTATGATGGAATGATAGTTGGTTTACACTCAAGAGATAATGATTTAGAAGTTAATCCAACTAATGCTAAAAAACTTACTAACACTAGATCTAGTGGTACAGATGATGCTGTAAAACTTACTCCACCAAGAAAATTCACATTAGAAGAAGCTCTTGACTTTATTGAATGAGATGAACTTGTTGAAGTTACGCCAGATGATATTAGATTAAGAAAAAAATGACTTTCAAGTAATGAAAGAAGACAACATAGAAATGATCCTCACTAGGAAAATTTCTATTTTTTTATTTTTTTATAAAAAAAATTCTATTAAAATCAACAAAAAACTTAATATTAGTGGGCATTTAGAGTTATTATAAAGAGGTAAGGAGAGAAAAATATATGTCAAAAATAGTTAGTGTAGTAGCACGTGAAGTATTAGACTCACGTGGATTTCCAACAGTTCAAGTAAATGTTGAAACAGAATTTGGTGGACGTGGATCAGCAAAAGTTCCTTCAGGAGCATCAACTGGTTCAAGAGAAGCTTTAGAATTAAGAGACGGAGATAAAAAACGTTACAATGGTAAAGGGGTTTTAAAAGCCGTTGCCAATGTTAATGATAAATTAGCAGATTTAGTAATAGGTATGGAAGTATTTGATCAAGTAGCTATCGATGCAGCAATGTGTAAATTAGATGGTGATGACTTCAAAAAAAACTTAGGAGCAAATGCAATTTTAGGAGTTTCATTAGCAGTTGCAAAAGCAGCAGCAGATGAATTAGACATTCCTTTATACAGATACATTGGAGGAACAAACGCAAGAAGATTACCAGTTCCAATGTTAAACGTTATTAATGGGGGAGAACATGCAGATAGTGCAATCGACTTCCAAGAATTTATGATTATGCCTGTAGGAGCACCTTCATTTAAAGAAGCTTTAAGATGAGCATCAGAAACATTTCAAGCATTAAAATCTTTATTACATGAAAAAGGAGATATTACTGCAGTTGGAGACGAAGGGGGATTTGCACCTCACTTTAAATGAGCTTATGAACAAGAAACAATTGAAGCATTCAAAGCTAAAACTCCAGTAGAAGTTGCTTTAGACTTATTGGTAGAAGCTATTCAAAAAGCTGGTTATAAAACAGGTCATGAAGGAATTATGATTGCAATGGACTGTGCAAACTCAGAATTATATTTTGAAGATAAAAAATACCACTTCAAAAAAATTGAAAAATTAACAGGTCAAGAATGAGCTATGACAACTAAAGAAATGATTGGATTTTTAGATAAATTGGTTGACAAATACCCAATTATTTCAATAGAAGATGGATTAGCAGAATCGGATTGAGAAGGATTCCAAGAACAAGTTAGTGTAATGGGAGATAGAATTCAAATTGTTGGAGATGACTTATTTGTTACAAACCCAAAAATTACATCTGAAGGTATCGAAAAACATGCAGCAAACTCAGTTTTAATTAAATTCAACCAAATTGGTTCATTAACTGAAACTATCGAAACAATTCAAATGGCTCAAAAAGCTGGATGAACTGCAGTTACTTCACACCGTTCAGGAGAAACAGAAGATGCAACAATTGCAGATTTAGCTGTTGCTTTAAATACTGGACAAATCAAAACAGGATCAATGTCAAGATCTGATAGAATTGCAAAATACAACAGATTATTAGAAATTGAAGCAGAACTTGGAGATGCAGCAATTTATGATGGATATAAATCTTTCTACAACTTAAAAAAATAACAATCTAATTAAACTCTATTTATAGAGTTTTTTTTATGTATAATTTTTTTGAGGTGAAAAAAATGCTTTTTAAAACAAAAAAGAATAATGCTATTTTTTGAGTTTTATCATTTGCATTTTTTTTCACTATATTTACTGCTTTTGCTTTTTTTGATTTCAAAATATCAAAAAGTGTTTTAGATAGTAATGTTAAAAATGATGGTTTTGCAAGTTTTATAATGTATTTTTTTAATATATATGGACATTCTATAATATGTTTTCCAGTTTATTTTTCATTTGCAATTCTTACATTGTTACTTTTTAAAAGAGCAAAAGGAGCTTTAAATAAAGTTTTTTATATTATTATTCAAGTAGTTTATGTTGTAGTTTTTATAATAGCATTATGTTTTTTTAGTTTTTATAAAACTATAGAAGATTGAAATGATAATGCTAATAGAACTCAATATATAATGCAATTAACAATAAGCTCTTTAATAATTGTGTTAGCAATAATAACAATTACTTTAACTTTATTATTTTCACATACAAATAAAATTGTAAAAACAAAACCTGACATTGAAAAAATTGCATTTCAAGCATTACTGTGTTTAATTTATATTTCAATAAGTATGGCGGTTGTATATTTTTTAAAAATAGCTGTTGCAAGACCAAGACCAAGAGAAATATTTGCTACTAAAGATCCTTTAAATGAATTTAAGTATCCATTTGAAATTAGTACAAAAAATAGAAGTGGACAAAGTTTTCCTTCTGGTCATGCTTTATCTTCTACAAGTATGTTTGGTTTTTTATTTTTCTTTGACAAAGAAACTAAGAAAAAAAATATTAAATATATTTTAATGATTATTTTTTCACTTCTTACTTTTTTAACAGATATTTCTAGAGTGTTAATATTAGCACATTTTATCACAGACGTTTTAATGGCAAACTTCTTAGCATGTTGTAGTTATTATTTAGTTAAAGATTGTTTAGCAAAATATCTTTATAAAAAAGATCAAAAAATAAAAAATAAAGATGATTCTGAAATAAAACCTAGGAAAAGTAAAATAAAAAAAGTTGAGGAAAAACAAAATGGCTAAATATGTTGGTTTAGATATTGGTTCAAAAACAATTGGTATAGCAATTAGTGAAGGATTTATTGCAAATTCACATTCAACAATTAGATTTGAAGAAAATGATTTTAAATCTGGCGCACAAAAATTAAAAGATTTTTTAGAAGCAGACGGTTTTGAAAAATTAATAATAGGTTATCCCTTTAATATGAATGGTTCATCTGGGTATCGTATTGAAATGGTTGAAGAATTTATTGAAAACTTAAAATTATTTATAAACATAAATGATAATAATTTAGTAAAAATAGATGAAAGACTAACTTCAAGAATGGCAAAATCAATTATGATTGAAGCTAATTTGAGTCGAAAAAAACAAAAAAGTTCAAAAGATCAATTAGCAGCTCAACTTATTTTAGAAACTTTTTTGAATAATAATAATTAGTATAGAATAAAAATATGGAGGAAAATTAATGCAACACCCACTTGTAAAAGAGATTTTATTAACAGAAGAACAAATCGAAAAGCGTGTTAAAGAACTTGGAGATGAAGTTACAAAATATTATAAATCTCAAGAAGTAAAAGAAAACACTTTAATATTAGTTGGACTATTAAAAGGATGTGTTCCTTTTATGGCTAAACTTATGTCAAAAATTGATTATCAATGCCAAACAGAGTATATGAAAGTCTCATCATATTTTGGAGCAACTCAGTCTAGTGGAAAAGTAAATATCTTACTAGATTTAGGAATCGATATTGAAGGAAAAACAGTATTACTGGTTGAAGATATTATTGATACTGGGCTAACAATACAATATGTAAAAGAATATTTAGAATCAAAAAATCCTAAAGAAGTTAAAGTTATAGCCTTAGTTGATAAACCAGAAGGAAGAAAAGTTGATGTTGAACTTGATTGATGTGGCTTTTCAATTCCAAATAAATTTGTAATTGGTTATGGTCTTGATTATGATGAAAGATTTAGAAATTTACCATATGTAGCAGTTTGTGATACAGATAAATTAGATGATTGAAAATGATAAAAACTTTTTAGTTTTTTTTTTTTTTTTATTTTAATAGTTTATAAAACCTTTTAAATTAACCCTTTTTTACTAAAAAAGTTGTATTTATCTAAATCTATACAAAGAATAGTTATATAATATTTAGTATGGAGGCATAAATATGATTAAAAAAATTGGAGTTTTAACTTCTGGAGGAGATGCTCCAGGAATGAATGCTGCAATTAGTGCAGTTGTAAAATCAGCAATTTCTAAAGGAATTGAACCATATGTTGTAAGAGAAGGATACAAAGGACTAATCAATAAATGAATTGAAAAAGTTGATCTATCTTTTGCTTCTGATATTATCGCAAGAGGTGGTACAGTAATTGGATCTGCTAGATTTCCTGAATTTAAAGAAGAATCTGTTAGAAAAGTTGCAGTTGAAAACTTAAAAGAAATGGGTATTGAAGCATTAGTTGTTATAGGTGGAGATGGTAGTTATCAGGGAGCTGAAAAACTAACAAATCTAGGAATAAATTGTATTGGTTTACCAGGCACTATTGATAATGATATTGTTTCATCGGATTATACTATTGGATTTGATACAGCATTAAACACAGTTGTAAGATCAATTGACCAAATCAGAGATACAATGCAATCACACAGTAGATGTTGTGTGGTCGAAATTATGGGAAATGGTTGTGGTGATTTAACTTTATATGGTTCAATAGCAACGGGAGCTGAAGTATTTTCAACTAAGGAAAGTTTTTTAACAGAAGATCAAATTTGCGAACAAGTAACTATGCTGGCAAAAGCAGGTAGAAGAAGTGTAATAGTTGCTGTTGCAGAACAATTATATGATTCGCATGCTTTAGCAAAAAAAATCGAAAAGGCTTCTGGATATGTAACAAGAGCAACAGTTTTAGGACATATTCAAAGAGGCGGAAGTCCAACTGCAATGGATAGATACTTGGCTATTAATGCAGGAATATTTGCTGTTGAAAAACTAGTAGAAGGTAAAGGTGGACTTTACATAGGAATGAGTGAAAATAAACTTGTGGCTAGAGATATTAACTCAACTTTAAATATGCCAAAACCAGATAAAACTGAAGAGTATGAAAAAACTAAAAAAATTAACTTGTCAATTTAATTAATATTTGCAAAAGAGGAGAAAATTATTATGCAAAAACAAATAGAGTTTTATGAACCTAATCAATTAGAAAAGAAAATTAAAAGAACTAAAATCGTTACAACAATTGGACCAAGTACAAATACTAAAGATGCAATTAGAAAATTATTTGAAAATGGAATGAATGTTGTTAGATTAAACTTCTCACATGGATCTCAAGAAGAACATGAAGCAAAAATAAAAATGGTTTTAGATTTACGAAAAGAAGAACAAAAACCAATTTCTATTTTACTTGATACAAAAGGACCAGAAATTCGTGTTGGAAAAATGAAGGATGGTAAACAAGAAATAAAAGCTGGAAGTGATATTAGAATTTATACTTTAGAAGAAGAATATAAGAACAGAGAATGCGATACAAACGAAATGACTGTATCATATGATATGAGTGTTGATTTAAAAAGTGGAGACACAATTTTAGTTGATGATGGAAAATTAACAATGCATGTTGTAAATGTTGAACCAGGAATTGTTAGTTGTAAAGCATTTAATCATCATATTGTTAAAACAAACAAACGTATTAACTTACCAGGTGTTGACTTTTCATTACCATTCTTAAGTGATAAAGATGTTTCAGATATTCGTTTTGGAGCAAAAAATCAAATTGATTATATCGCAGCTTCTTTTGTAAATACTGCGCAAAATGTTAAAGATATTAGACAAATTTTAAAAGAAGAGAAAAAAGAACATATTCAAATTATTTCAAAAATTGAATCAAAAATCGGAATTTTTAATATTGATGAAATTGTTGATGAAAGTGATGGAATAATGGTTGCAAGAGGGGATTTAGGATTAGAAATTCCTTACTATGAAGTACCTCACTGAGAAAAAGAAATTATTAGAAAATGTCGTGAAAAAGGAAAAATCTGTATTGTTGCAACTCAAATGTTAGAATCAATGACAGACAATCCTCAACCAACTAGAGCGGAAGTAACTGATGTTTATTATGCAACAGAACTTGGAGCAGATGCAACAATGTTAAGTGGAGAATCTGCTGCAGGAATTTATCCTTATATTACAACTCATACAATGGCAACAATTAATAAACGTGCTGAATTGAACTTTTATGGAAAAATCTATTATGATAGAGCGTTAGAAATGGCTCGTAACTCTACAAGTGGAAAAAGAGCAGAAATTGCTGATGAACTTGCGAATATTACTAGAAATGGTAAATATGAATATGCAGTTGTATTATCAAGATCTGGAGAATTATTAAAAACTATTTCTAAATTTAGACCTAATGTTACAATTCTTGGAGTTATTGAAGATGAAAAACTTTGAAATGCATTTGGATGTTGACATTCAATCTTTATGAATAAAGTTGATAAAGTTGATGATGTAATTAACAAACCTGAATTAGCAGCCGAAATTGCTCGTTTATGAGGAGCAAAAAAAGGTGAAGAGATCTTAATTGTTAAATCAGAAGATATAATTAAACATATTGTTTAAAAAAATGGGAGAAATCCCATTTTTTATGTAGAAATGGTTGTTAAATGTTATAATTTTTAATGTAAAACAAAAGGAGAATAAAATGAAAACTTATAACTTAAAAGATAAAGTAAAAAGAACAAAAATCATTACAACTCTAGGACCTTCAGTTCACTCAAAAGGTGCTATTAATGAGTTATATGAAAATGGTATGACAACAATTCGTTTAAACTTCTCACATGCTGACTTTCAAGAACATGGAGAAAGAATAAATTGGTTGAAAGAGTTAAGAGAAGAAATTAACAAGCCAATCTCAATTTTATTAGATACAAAAGGACCAGAAATTCGTGTTGGAAAAATGAAAGACGGAAAACAAGAAATTAAAGCAGGAACAGATTTAACTGTTTATACAGATCCTGAAAGCTTTGCGTTAAGAGAATGTGGACCGACAGAATTACAAATGTCTTATGATATGAGTCAAGATGTTAAAGTTGGAGACGTTGTTTTGATTGATGATGGAAAATTAACAACTCACGTAACTAGTGTTGATAAAGACAAAAAAATTGTTATGTGTAAAGCATTTAATAGACACATTGTAAAAACTAATAAAAGAGTAAACTTACCAGGAGTAGACTTTACTTTACCGTTTTTAGCAGAAAAAGATTATAATGATATCAAATTTGGAATTCGACAAGGCGTTGATTATATTGCAGCTTCTTTTGTAAACTCAGCAGATAATGTTGCAGAAATTAGAAAAATTTTAAAAGAAGAAAACGCAGAACACGTACAAATTATTTCAAAAATTGAATCACAAATTGGAATTGATAATATTGATTCAATAATTGATGCTAGTGATGGGATTATGATTGCTAGAGGGGATTTAGGATTAGAAATTCCTTACTATGAAGTGCCATTCCAAGAAAAAAGAATTATTAGAAAATGTCGCGAAAAAGGAAAATTAGTAGTTGTTGCAACTCAAATGTTAGAATCAATGACAGACAACCCTCAACCAACTAGAGCGGAAGTAACTGATGTTTATTATGCAACAGAACTTGGAGCAGATGCAACAATGTTAAGTGGAGAATCAGCAAATGGAGACTATCCATTTATTACAACTGAAACAATGGCGACAATTAATAAACGTGCAGAAATTGAATTTTATACAAAACTATATTACGAAAAACAATTAGAAAATGCTAGAAAATCAACTAGCGGACAAAGAGCAGATATTGCAAACCAATTAGCTAAAAATACTATGGATGGAAAGTATGAATTTGCAGTTGTTGCTTCTAGAACTGGTGAATTATTAAAAACAATTTCTAAATTTAGACCAAATGTTACAATTCTTGGCGTTAGTGCAGAACCTAAATTATGAACTGCATTTGGAGTTTGACATTCAATCTTTATGAATAGAGTTGATGACTTTGATAAGTTCTTAAATGACGAAAAAGCAATTATTAATATTGCAAAAAGTTGAGGAGCTAAAATAGGTGAAAAAATCTTATTTGTAAGAAATGAAAATATTAAAGAATTAGTAATAGTTTAAAAAATTTGACATATGTCAAATTTTTTTTTATTTACTAAAGTATTTTTATAAATAAGCATTTATTAGAAAATCCCTTATAATAAAAATAAAACTTTTTTTTAAATTTTTATAAAAAATAAAACTTTTTTTATAAAACTCTTGTTATTTTGGAAAAATATTCTATAATTATTGTGAAAGGAATTAAAAATATGTTAAAAATATTACTATGTTGTTCTGCAGGAATGTCAACTAGCATGTTAGTTTCTAAAATGCAATCCGCAGCACGTCGTGAAGGTTTAGAATGTAAAATAGAAGCTATGAGCATAACCGAAGGTAAGCAACAAATAGACAAATGAGATGTAGTTATGTTAGGTCCTCAAGTCGGTTATGGTTTAAAAGAGTTTGAAGGAGTTACAACTAAACCTGTAGCAATTATCCCAGCGCCAATTTACGCTGTTGCAAAAGGTGCAGAAGCAATTCAAATGGCTAAGGACATGGCGAAAAAAGCTGGAATAAGTTTTTAAAAAGTTAAAGTAGTATTTGTGTAAAGTGTATGTTTTTTATTTATTAATTAGCAAAAACTTTTTATTATTAATCTTTTGTTACTACTAGATTAAATTAGGAGGATAAATATGAGTACAGGAAAAAATGCCGAAGCATCAAAATTAAAAGTTTGATTCGGAAAAAAATTTGTTCCTGCAATGAATAAATTAGGATCACAAAAACATTTAGCAGCAATGCGTGATGCTTTTGGTACATTGCTTCCATTGACCATCGCTGGATCACTGGGACTTATTATTGGTTCTATAGGATTTGCCGGAGGGGGTTCTGGTTATGTTTCTGTTTTAGGATTATTTGCTAAAATGATACATCCTGAACTTTCGAATCAAGCAATCACTGACTTCATTCAAAATGATGCGGTGTTTTCAAAAATATGATTAATTGGTACATATACATTTAACCAATTAAACGGAATCACAATAGGATTCACATCAATTTGATTTTCATTTACTTTTGGATATTTCTTATCTATGAGCAGAAACTTCAAATTACCAATTTTAGGAGGATTTGCTTCAACAATTGGATTTATGGCTACAACAATGGGGAACGTTAGTTTCTTCCAAGGTGCAGCTGGATTAATCTCAGCAATTATTTTTGGAGCAATTTCAACAGAAATTTTTATTAAATTGTCTAACGTAAAAGCATTATATATAAAACTACCAGACGGTGTACCACCAAGTGTAAGTAAATCATTTGCAGTTTTCTTACCATTCTTGTTCACAATGTTAATTATGGCATCAATGAATTTAGTGGTATTTATTCCTGCATTTTTTTGACAAGATACATTTAGAGTTAACTCTGCATCACAGTATGCAGCAAGTACCCCAGCAGAATTTGCTAGAATGTTAACAAGTATTTTAGGGTTGGGAGATAATGCCGAAGCTGCTTATAATAAATTTGTAAACGCTGAGTCTACTCCAGCAGCTTTGAAAGATATTAGTCAAGATATGTTTAACAAAATATATGATATAGCACAAAACTTTAAAAATTCTTTAAATGGTAAAGAATTTAAAGATATTACAAATTCAGATATAACTCAAGCTTTTGAAAGTTTAAAAAATCTATATGGAACATTAGGTGAAAGTGACCAAAATATTTTCACAACATTTATATTAACATTAGCTGGTAAAAATGACATATACTCATTTACATCATCAGCCGCTTCACAATTTATTGAATATAATGGAGCTTATGTATTTTTTGCAAAATATAGAGCAGCAAGTATTAATCATGACCAATTCGGACTTGCTGCTGCAGTATATCAATTCTTTGTAACATTCTTATTATCATTTGCTAAAGGATCAGCTGGAGGATTAGGATTAGCATTAGCATATGCATTCTTTATTTCATTCTTATGATTCTTTGGAGTTCACGGATCAAATGTAGTTAATGGTGCATTTTCGCCAATATGGCAAATGATTTTAATTGTTAACTTAACATTAATTTCAGATTTAGGTTATACAGTAGCGGCTAAATCTGGAGAATTGGGAGTATTTTCCACTCCGATATTCGATTGTTTTATGAATATTGGTGGTTCAGGAGCGTCATTAGCTCTAATTATAGGAACGTTTGTGTTCTCGCGAAGACAAGATAATAGGAAAATATCATTATACTCTGCACCTTGTGGTGTATTCCAAATTAACGAACCAATTGTATTTGGTTTCCCAATTGTTTTAAATGGTAGATATTTAGCACCATTTATTATAGCACCAATGGTAAATATCTTCTTAGCATGATTAGCATCTCCAGGTGTGTTGAATATGATTGGTTATGCAGAACTTCAAGTTCCATGAACAACACCATTCTTAATTGCATCACCATTAACATATATTCATACAGCAGGACAAGCGTTTGTTGTAGCATTAGTATGTTTTGGAGCATCATTTGGAATTTATACACCATTCATATTATTAGACAATATTTTACACTTCAAAAAATTAAGAAAAGAAAATATTGAAGAATACAATAGACAAATGAGATTCTTTAATGACCCATACCTTAGAGCAACTATTAAATTAGAAGATAAAGTTGAAAGAATCGTAAGTTATGGTGAATCAGCATTTAGTAATGCAGAAGCACAAAATAGATTCTGAGAACAAAAATTAACAAATCCTGCTAAATTAGAAAGCAGAAAAGCAAAAAACTTAGCTATTGCTGATGCAAAAGTGGCATTTTATGATTACAAAGCAGAAATTGTAAAACAAACTGGTGAAGTAAGAAATAATATGTTACAAGAAGCTTGAGAAAAACCAAGAAGAATTAATGAAGCTAAATTCTTATTAAATGAAAAAGTTTTATCTCATGAAGTAACAGATATTAAAAATGAAAAATTAGCTTTAAAAGATCAAATTAAATCTATCAAAGACGAATTTGTAACAAAAATGCCAGATATTAAATCAAAACAATTAAATGAAAAACAAAAATATATGGAATTAAAACGTCAAAATAATGAAAAACTTAAAGCTAAAAAAGCAGAATTAAAACAACAATTAAAAGATATTAATATGAAATTTAAAGAAAGTAAAATAAAAGCTTAATTTAAATTCTAGATAGAGGTAAAAAATGAAAGATTTTCTATTTAGCGTATCTACTTGTGCATTTCAAATAGAAGGTGCAAGATCGCTAGGTGGTAGAAGTCAATCAATTTGGGATGAGTTTACAAAAAGAAATTTTGTTATACCACCCATCGGAAAGGCTTCAAGAGAAATTAATAGTATTGAAGTTGCAGCAGATTTTTATCATAAATATAAGACTGATGCTAGAATAATGCATAAACTTGGTTTGAATGCATTTGTATACAACATGGATTGAACAAGAATTTATCCAAAAGATGAAAACTATGTTAACCCTGAAGGAATAAAATTTTATATTGATTTCTTTGAAGAATTTAACAAAAAAAATATTAAACCAATCCCTGTCTTATTTCATTGAGACACACCTCTATGAGCAGAGATACGTGGTGGATTTCAAAATAAAGAAATTCAAAACTGATTTAGAAATTATGCTCGAACATGTTTCAAACATCTGGGTAAATATACAGATGTTTGATTTGTTTCTGATGAAAATTCAACTTTTTCAAGAGATGCTTATTTAAGTGATTATTTACCTCCCCAAAAAGTAGGTAAATGAAATTTTGTAAACGCTATTCATAATTTAAATATGATAGCAGCTGTTACAAAAGAAGAATTTGAATTAGCAAAAAAAGAAGGATATATATCTAAAGAAGCAATTATTGGTGTTGATCACGATTGGTCACCACCAATTGCTTTTTCTGAGGATATTGAAGATACAAAAGCATGTGAAAGATATAATGAGTGAAATTTAGAATTATATTTATCACCAAGTATAAAAGGAGTTTATCCTAAAGTGTTTTTTGAATATATTAAAAAAAATAACTTAAACTTTGTAATTGACAACTTAGATTTAGAATATCTTAAAAAAAATAAACTTGATTTAATTGGATGAAATTATTATCGACCTGTATTTATTGCTCATAGTGTTAAAAAATATAAAGATGAAGATTGACATATTCCACCTCAGTATGATGAAGAACTTGATATTTATTATGTATTTCCAAAAAAACAAAAATATACAAAATGAAACTGACTAATAAATCCAGATAGAATTATTACTGGTTCTCAAGAATTATGTAAAATTTATGGCGCAAGTACCCCACTTATGATTTTAGAAAATGGTATGGGAGATTTTGACAATAAAAGCGAAGAAATGATTATAGATAATGACAGAATTAATTATTTATCTATTCATTTACAAAAAGTTTTAGAAGCAAAAAAATTAGGTATAAATTTTATTGGCTACTCTTTATGAACATACTGTGATATATATTCACCAAGTGGTGGGTATAGAAAAGATTATGGTTTAGTTAGTGTTGATTTTAATTCTACAATTAGAGAAAGAAAGCCAAAACTTAGTTATGCATGATATAAAAAAGTTATTGAAAATAAAGGCAACGAAGTTTTTTTTGATATAGATACTTTAAAAAAAGAATTAAAAATTATTTTAGATGAATGAGATTTATTTTTTAAATAAATTCTATAGTTATTGTTTTTAAAAAATAATAAACTATATAGTAAAATATAAATAGTTAGGAATAAGATTATGCAGTTTTTAAAAATTTTTGATGCAGTACCACCAGCAACTCCATTACAATGAGTTTTTATAATTCTAGCAATAATATTTATTGTTGGTCCTGGATTTGTTTGAGTAGGTTTATCATTTTATAGTAAATCAAAAAGAAGGCCTATTCCACGTTTACATTTAATAATGTTTGGTGTACAGATTTTAGGAATTCTTATAGGAATATTGTTAATTGTTTTTGGAGCAATGGCTACAGCCAAATCTTAATGGAGAGTTATGAAAAAATTTGATTTAAAAGATAAAGTTCTAATTAAGAGTGGTGAAGATTATTATAAATTAAAAGATGAATTTGAAAAATTAGAACAAGAATTTGAAAAAAAAGTTTATTCTTCTATGATGGATGAGACAAAAAGAATTCAAATGATAATCAAAAAAGCAGTTATTAAGGCTCCTGTGGATGAAGTGTTTAAAGCATTTGTAAAATTAGCTTTAAAAGATTTAAATCCGAATATAGATATAAACGAAATTGAAGAAGGGTGTTTTGGAATAACTTCAAAAAAAAGTAGCAATCAAACTTTTAGAGTAGATACTTACGAAATTGATGAAGAATTCACAATTAAGTACTTTGGTAAAAATAATGCATATATAAGATCTATTTTATTCAAAGGCGTAAAAAACAAAACTAAAATAAAATATACTGATACAAATATTAGCAAGGAAACTATATTCGGTTTAAAATTGAACTACTTAAAAGGAGTTTATCAAAAATCTAGGAAGTTTAGTTTTGCAATACAAGTTATAAATTTAAAATTATTGGTGGAAATCTTAGATGAAACTAAAAAAAATAAATATAAAGAAAAAATTAAAGAATTAACTAAAAAGTTAATTAAATATCAAGAATAAAAAAACATTCTTTTAGGAATGTTTTTTTTATTACATTTTAATATATAATTATTTTGTTAAATTAAAGAAATAGAAGGACAATATATGAAAATCATATTATTAGATGGACAAGTAAAAAATTATGAGCAACCAAAATCTGTGTTAGACATAGCAGGAGATATTGCTATTAGTTTAAAAAAGAAATGTGTCGGGGCTATTATAAATGATAAAGATGTTTTAACAAATACCGCGCTTATAGATAAAGATTGTAAATTAGAATTAATTACTGATAGACATGACTTGTATAAGTCTGTTATAAACTATACCGCAAGAATAATAACAGTTTTTGCTTTAAAACAAATATATCCAGATGCAGAAATTGTTCCGCAAAGTGATGATCTTTCAAATGATGAGTTTTCTGTTTATTTCGATTATCCAAAGGGAATGAAATTTGAAGAACTAAAATCAGTTGAAGAGAAGGCAAATAAAATGATTGCTGAAAAAACAGATTTTGTTTTTGGAAAATATAGCGAAGAAGAATTCCCAGAGTTAATTAGAAAAATTAATATTAAAAAAGAATATCAAGATTATGTTAAAAAAGAATGTGAATCTAGATATATCAAATATGAAATAGGAAATTATAAAGATGATTTATTTTTTGCAAGACATGCACTTTTAAAAAATACAGGAAGTCTTTTTAAAATTGAGTTAACTCAATTAACAGGAGCATATTTCTTAGGAGATTCTTCAAAACCAATGATTTATAAATTACATGGTTTAGCAGCACAAAGTAAAGAAGATTTTGAAGTTTTAAAAACCAGATATGAAGATCAAAGAAATAATGATCATAAATTTATAGCAAAGAATTTAGAAATATATCATTTAGATCCAATTATTGGTCAAGGATTACCAATATGATTACCTAATGGAACAATCTTGAAACAAGAAATTAAAAAATATTTAATGCAAAAAGAATTTGAATATGACTTTATACAAATTGAAACTCCAGTTATTGGAACTTCAGATTTATATAAAAGAAGTGGTCATTGAGACCATTATCGTGAAGATATGTTTTCACCAATGCAACTACCAAAAGAAGAAATGGTTTTAAAACCAATGTCATGTCCACATCACATTAGTGTTTATAATTATAAACAAAGAAGTTATCGTGAATTACCATTGAGATTTGCAGAACATGCTTTGCAACATAGATATGAATCATCAGGAAGTTTAACAGGTCTTGAAAGAGTTAGAGCAATGGAATTAACTGACTCACATATTTTTGTAAGACCAGATCAAGTTAAAGAAGAGTTTATTCGTTGTTTTAATCTTATTCAAGAAGTTTTATCAACATTCGATATAAAAATTGATTATCTTTCACTTTCGTTAAGAGACCCTAATGATAAACATAAGTATTTTAATGATGATAAAATGTGAAACGAAGCCGAAGAACAACTTGAACAAGTGTTAAAAGAATTAAAATTAGATTATAAAAAAATGATAGGTGAAGCTGCTTTTTATGGACCTAAATTAGACATTCAAGCAAAAACTGCTTTAGGACATGAAATAACAGTTTCAACAATTCAATTAGATTTCTTATTGCCTCAAAAATTTGAATTAGCTTATGTTGGACCAAATAGGGAATTATTAAGACCAATTATGATTCATAGAGGATTAGTAGGAACTTATGAAAGATTTATTTCTGTTTTATTAGAACAAACTAAGGGAGTTTTACCATTATGATGTACTCCAAGACAAGTTGAAATTATTCCTGTTCAAAATAACGGAAATAATGAATATTCAGAAAAAATAAGAAAAGAATTAAAAAAACACGGAATAAGAGCTGAAATTGATAAAAGAGATGAAAGATTAAGTTATCGTGTAAGAGATGCTCAAATTAGAAAAATACCATTCCAATTAGTTTTAGGAGAAAAAGAAGAAAAAGAAAACTTAATTACTTATAGAAAATATAGTAGTGAAGAATCAGTAACTATAAAACTCGAAGATTTTATCAAATTGTTAAAACAAATTATTGATGATAAAGTTTATGTATAAAAATTATAAAAATAGCTTTTGCTATTTTTATTTTATTTATAAAAATAAATAGTTTTTGTTAATATATAAATAACAAAATTGATATGAATAGTAAAGAGGATAATATGGCTAGAAGAAAAAAAGAAAAATATATAACTGATAAAAATTTTACTTTTAAAAAAATGTTTGCTGCTTTAATAATGGTTGGTGGAGGCATCAAAAGACACCCAATAGTTTTTAGCTTTTGTACTATTTTTACAGTAATTGATGCAATTGCTTGATCTTTTTCTGCTGTTGTTATCAAAGGTTTAACAACAATTTTATTAGATCCTACTAAAACCACCGAAACTTCAAGTTTATATGGTTGAGTTGAGTTAACATGACAACAATGAATTTATTTTGGAATAGGAATGTTTTTCTTGTTTGTTGTAGCAGAGTTTTTAACAAATATAACTGCAGGAATATTTTCAAAAAAACTTGAAATAGATTTAAGAAAAGCTGCTTTAAAACATTTAGTAGATATTGACATTAGTTATTATTCTAGAAATCAAATTGGTTTGATAATGACTAGAGTAATTGGTGATAGTCAAGGAATTGGTGATGCTTTTAATATGTTTTATTTAACATTTATTTGAATGTTAGGTAGTGTATTTTCAACAATTGCAATCATGTTGAGTATTGATACAACTCTTGCTTGAATCGCAATTGGTTTATTAGTTGTTATGCTTATTATAATTTGTATTATGTTTCTTTATTTTAGAAGAGCAAATGTTATCGCTTTTGATGTAAGACAAAATATAGATGCAGATATAATTGATAGATTAATAAATATTAGATTAGTTAAATCAACTGGTTCAGAAAATTTTGAATCAAATCGTAATAAAGAGCTGCATAAAAAGTATGAAGAAAGAAAAAATCATGCTGTTGTTTGACAGGGTGCATTAAATGTTTTTAATGGGGTTATGATCTCCTTACTTCCTATAATTATGTTAATTATTTGTATTTATTTATATCAAGGAAAAATGCCAATAAAAGAATTTTCTAGTTTAACAGTTACATTTATAAGTGCAAGTACAAACTTTTTAATTAATTTATCTGTATTAACTCAAATCTTGCGTGGAATGATGTGAATGTCAAACTGTGCTATGCGATTAAATTATATATTTGACGAAAAAACTATTATTCATTTTATTGATGATCCAGTAAAAATAAAAACAATTGAAACAATTGAGTTTAAAAATGTAAGTTTTAATTACCCTGAATCTCCGCATGTAAAAGTTTTACCAACCATAAATATCTCTTTTGAAAAAGGAAAAAGCTATGCGTTTGTTGGAGAAACAGGAGTTGGAAAATCTACAATCGCAAAAATGCTTTTAAGATTTTATGATGTTACAACGGGTGAGTTATTAATAAACGGAATAAATATAAAAAATCTTGATTTAGCAAATTATTTATCTCATGTTGGATATGTTGAACAAGAACCTCAAATTTTATACGGAACAGTTATGGATAATTTAAAATATAGTTTGGGATGAGAAGCGACTCACGAAAAAGCAATCGAAGCGTCTAAAAAAGCAAAGCTACACGACTTCATTGAAACCTTACCTGATAAATATGATACAATACTAGGGGAACGTGGTTTTATGTTTTCTGGAGGTCAAAAACAAAGATTGATTATTGCAAGATTGTTTTTAAAAAATCCTGAGTTACTAATATTAGATGAAGCAACTAGCGCTTTGGATAATATTGTAGAAAAAGAAATACAATCAGAATTAGATGAATTGATGAAAAATAGAACAACAATTGTTATTGCGCATAGATTATCAACAATAAAAAATGTTGATAAAGTAATCGTATTAGAAAGAAACGAAGGAATAACACAAATTGGAAGCTTTGACGAATTAAAAGTAACACCAGGAAGATTTCAAAAACTATATAATTATGGATTACTAAAATAAAATGAATGAGGTATTATTATGGCAACAGATTTAAATTGAGAAGAAATATCAATGGGTATAATTACTTATGCTGGAATGGCAAAAACAAATGCAGTTTTAGCAATCAGAGAAGCAAAAGAAAAAAATTATGATAAAGCAAGTGAATTAATTAAAGAAGCTCACGATAATATTGTAACTGCTGAAAAAATGCATATGGATGTTATTACAGCAGAATGTAATGGTGAAAAAATTGAGTTTAAAGTTTTATTTATGCATGCAGAAGATCAAATGTTAACAACTCAATCTATGATTGTTTTAGCAGAAGAAATGATTGATATGTATAAAGTTATCAATAAATAGTTAAAAATGTCTTATGACATTTTTTTATTTGCTAATTTATATATTTAAATTATTGATAAAATTATATTAGAAGTGAGGAAAGATATGAAAAAAAGAATAGGAATATCAATTTTTCCTGAACAGTCAAGTTTTGAAGAAGACCAAAAATATTTGGATAAAGCTTGAAGTTTAGGTTATGAAGTTGTTTTTACAAGTATTTTACATTTTGTAGGTAGTGAAAACGAGAAAGAAAAAGCAAAAAAAGTTTTAAGAGTTGTTAAGTATGCAAAAGAATTGGGATTTTATACAATTGTTGATGTTGAATATAAATCAATGGATTTGATTGGAATTTCAATAAATGATGCATCTAAATGTAATGAGTATGGAATTGATTGTTTAAGATTGGATTCTCCAAGTTTACCAGCTGAAATTGCATTTGTTACACATAACAAAGCAAAAGTAGATATTCAATTAAATATGTCAAATAATGATAGCTTGATAGATAATGTAATGGATTTTAAACCAATTGCAAATAGATTGAGTGGATGTCATAACTTCTATCCATTAGAATTTACAGGACTTCCATTTGATTATTTTATGGAATGTAATAAACGCTATTTAAAATATCGGTTAAACACTTCTGCTTTTATTGGAAGTCATCACGGAGTTATGACAAGTGCAGTTGGACAAAAAGAGTTACCAACAATTGAAGAAATAAGATATTTACCAGTTAGTCAACAAGCAAAAGTTTTATTTTATACAGATGAAATTGATACAGTCTTATTTGGAAATGCATATGCAACAGATGAAGAATTAAAAGAATTAGCATCAGTTGATAGAGATGAAGTTACTTTTGACTTAAAATGTGTTGAAGGTGTTACAGATATTGAAAAACAAGTTTTATTATTTGATCACTATCGTAGAGGTGATATTACAGAATATTTTATAAGAGCAACACAAAGTAGGGTTAAATTTAAAAATGATGATTTTCCAGCTAGAAAATCTAAAAGTTTTTATAATCGAGGAGATGTTGTAATTATAAATAACAGTGATAAAAAATATAAAGCTGAAATTCATATTATATTAGAAGATAACTTTGCAGATAAAATTGGAAAGTATAATTATCTAGGAACTATTAGTGAGTCTGAAAAAAGGTTAATAGATTTTGTGGTTCCTTGAAAACAATTTAGATTTAATTTGGTTTAATATTTAACATATAAATATTTAATTTATTATAAAAAATTAAAAAACTAATATAAAATAAAAATGAAGATAAATTTCAAAAAGGAGATTGACATTATAATTATATAAATTGTTGATTTCTTTTTTTTATGAAGTATATTTATTTTCACGGAGGAATATTAAATGAAAAAATTACTTTCTATATTGGGTGCTGCAGCTATTTTGGGTTCATCTGCGTCAAATGTTGTTGCTTGTAATAGCGATGATGAACTAAGTGTTGTATTTATACCATCAAATAATGCAACAGAAATAATTAACACAGTTAAACCATTAGAAGATAAACTATCAGCTAAATTAAAAGAAAAAGCAGAAGCTGATGGAAGAACTTTTTCTAAAAAAGTAAAAGTTTCAGTTTCAACTAGTTATGAAGTTGCTGGAAATGAATTAAGTGATGGTACAATTGATGTTGCATTTTTACCAATTGGAACTTATGAATCAATTAGAGGTACTTTGGATCAATCAACTGGATTATATAGTAATGCCGCGGTATTACTTAACGCTTCAAGAAGTGGTGTAACCCCAGATACAACTCTAAAGGAATTTAAAACAAATGATAAATTTGATAGCTCAAAAGCTTCAAAAGTTATGGATGCAAATTTATCATATGATTTGTCAAATAATTATAATAATATAACAAAAAATGGATTTTCAACTAAAAAAGAAGCACAAGAAAAATTACTAGATGACAGTAATAAAGCATCTTATTACAGATCATATATTTATGCAAATGTTAAATCATTAAGTGATAAATATAAAATTGATTTTTCTAAGGTTGCAAAAGAAGAATATGTAACAAAATTAAAAGACATATTTACAAATGAAAATAATTTTACAGGAGAAAACGCATTGAAATTTGCTTTTGGAAAATCAAAAACTTCAAGTGCAAGTGCTTTATATCCAATCATGTGATTAAAAAATGTTATCGGTTTAAATGATACTCAAGTAAAAAAACTTTGAGATTTAAAAACTAGACAAGAATCTTATCCTGAAGCAGCTTCAAAATTAAACTCTCAATCATTTGATTTTGCAGTTGGATACAGTGATATAAGAAATGAAATTAGCAATGAAAGTGAATCGCTTGAAGCATTCAAAAATACAGTTGTAGTAGGAGCAAGTGATGCAATTTTAAATGATGGAATTCAATACTCTCGTAAAAAATTAAAAGATGAAAAATTAATAAGTGATTTAAGAAAATCTTTTGAAGAATTAGCAATTTCTGAAGCAGATATTTTTAAAATTTATAATCACACAGGTTATGTTGGACCAGACGAAGGAAGCGTTACTGATTTTGAAAAAAGTACAGACTCTGCAATAACAAATTGATCTAAAACAACATCTGAAATCTTAAAAATGATCGAAAACTGATCTTAATATAAAAAAATGTGAGAGTTATCTCACATTTTTAAAGTAGAAGCATGATTAAATTCGATAATGTAAATAAAGTGTGACCAAACGGTAAACACGCTTTAAAAAATATAAATTTAGAGATTGAAGATGGAGAGTTTGTTGCAATAATTGGATTATCTGGAGCTGGAAAAACAACATTATTAAAAACTATAAATCAAATTAACACTATTACTAGCGGAGAAATTATAATAGATTTTTATAATAAATATGAAAAAAAAGAAGAGTTTAATGTACACAAAATCAAAGGAAAAAAATTAATTAGATTAAGACAAAAAATTGGATTGATGTCTCAAGAATATAATAATATCGAAAAATTAAGTGTTTTAAAAAATGTTTTAAACGCAAGAATATCAAGAATTAATTTTTGAAGATCTTTAACGGGTATATTTTCTAGATATGATAAAGAAATAGCGTTAAAATCATTAGAAAAATTAAATTTATTAGAATATGCTTATGCAAGAGTTGAAAACTTAAGCGGGGGACAACAACAAAGAATTGCCTTAGCAAGAACGATAAGTCAGCATCCTGCATTAATAATTGCTGATGAACCTGTCTCTGCTTTGGACCCAATTTTAGCAAATCAAGTAATGAATGATTTTGCTTTAATAAATAAAACAGATAAAATAACTGTTATTATAAATATTCACCATGTGGAACTTGCAAAAAAATATGCAACTAGAATAATTGGTGTTAAAGATGGAGAAATAGTTTTTAATGGACCATCAAAAGATTTAAATGAGGAAAAACTTAAATTAATTTATGGAGAAAATTATTAGTTATGCAAAAAAGAATATTTAATGCAATTATTTCTAAAGATGTTTTTAAGATCAATAATAGTTATTCAAAAGCACCAAAAAAAGTCTTTTTCTATACTTTTTTTTGTGTAGTTATTTGTTTAATTATTTTTGGATTTAATTTTTTAGATATTAATTGAGCTAAATTTTTTAATAGTTTTTCTTTGTTCGGTGAAAAGTTAAAAAAATTAGTAAATTGAGACTTTAAAAATTTTCTAGAAAAAGATAATATGGGAATTTCTTTTATGAATAGTGCTTTAAAGTCGATTTGAGAAACAATCTCAATGGCTTTTGCAGGTTCAATATTGGGGGTACTGATTTCAATCCCTTTTTCAATAGCAGCAGCATCTAACATTGTGAAAAATAAATTTATTAATAATTTTTCAAGATTTATTATTGCTATTTTTAGAACTATTCCATCTTTCACTTATGCTTTAATTCTGGTTGGATATTTTGGTCAAACAATGGCAACGGTAACAATAGCAATAACAATTTTTAGTTTTTCAATCACATCAAAGTTTTTGTTTGAAAGAATTGAACACATTAATATAAACATATTTATTTCAATGCAAGCTACAGGAGCTAATAAATTTAGATCATTTAGATCCGCAGTTGTTCCACAAATCTCATCACATATTATTTCTGCAGCATTTTATGCTTTAGAAACTAATATAAGATATATTTCAGTTATCGCTGGAGTGACGGGTGTTGGAATAGGTCAACTTATAAATAATGGTGTTTCATATGGTCGTTACGATAAAGTTGGATTTATGCTTGCCTTATTAATAGTTATTATAATTTTTTTAGAAATACTGATTTACATAATTAAAAACTATATTATTTTTGATAGAGATTATTTACTAGATCAAAAAGAACAAAAAAAAGCTATCAAAATACAAAATGCTATAAAAAAAGAAAATAACTTAAGATTTTATATAAAATATATTCTGTTAAAAGAATGAAACTCAGAATTGAGTATTTTAAAAGCAAATAAAAAAACAAATTTACAACAACTTCGTGAAAAAAAAATAGAAAAAAATAAAATAATAAATAAGTTTAAAGAAGAATATAAAAAAAATATTTTAAAAGACAAACAAAAATTTGTAGAATATAGGAAAGTTCATTTAAACTCAAGAAATTGGTTTATCTTCAATGAAGAATTAAACAATTATGTTAGAATGGACAAAATTTATATAACAAAAATTAATTTGGAAGTATTAAATTTAAAAGAAAAAATGATAAGTGAAATAAAAGACACTGCATTTTCAAAACATCAAGAATTTAAAAAAACTTTAACAGTTGAAAAAGTATTAAAACAAAAACCTTTATTTTTTATAAAAAGAATGGTTATGTATTTATTGATACTTGGTTTATTTGCATATTCTATTTCCTTAGTAAAATTTAGATTAGAAAATGATGCAACTATTGCATCTACGAATCAACATATTAAAGAAATATTTAATATTGATTGAACTGGTTTGTTTAAAAAACACGGTAACGCACCATACAGTGTAATCTATTTATTAATAGAAGGAATATCTATATCAATCATTGGTACTACACTAGGAGCAATTTTTGCTTATATTTTTGGAGTTATAAGTTCTGAAAATATTGTTAACTTTTATGTAGCTAAGTTCTTTGTAGTAATTAATTCAGCAATAAGAGCAATTCCTTCTTATATTTATGCCATTATTTTTATTTCGTTAGTAGGTATGGGACCTTTTACAGGAGCTCTTGCTTTAATGATGGGGTCAATTGGAATGTTATCAAAATATGATCGTGAAATCTTTGATGATATAAATATGAAATTAATTTCACAATTACAAGCTACAGGATTGAACAAATGGCAACGTATTAAGTATGGTATTTTACCACAGTCAACTAGTAGTATAGTTTCTTATATTGCATATCGTTTTGATATAAACTTTAAAGAAGTATCTGTTTTAGGTGCTGTTGGAGCAAGTAACATGGGATACTTACTAAATAGTTATTTTTTACAACAATATTTTTCAGAGTTTGGAACTTTACTGTTAGGAATTATGTTAGTGACAATTTTAATCGAAATTATTTCTTCAACCTTAAGAGCAAAAATTAACTTAGGTGTTAACCCTAAATGAGTTGATCAAATAATTTTATGAATTAAACATCATTGATTTGCATTATATAAAGCAAATGAAAAATTAAAATTTAAAGAAAATAATTTAAGCTTTGATGAAGCATATGCTTTTTATGGATATACAAATAAAACTATTTGTCAAAATGCAAAAGAAATTAAAAAGACAAAAAAATTATCTTATAAAGTATCTTGATTGATCTCTTATTGTAATTATTTTGATATTGAATTTAAAAATGAAAATTTCAAAGACTTAAAAATGCTTTATAAAAAACACAATGAACTTTTGAAAGTTAATGTTAATGAATTTAAAAAAAGCAGAAAAGAAAAAATTAAGTTTTTGATAAGTAAAAAAACTGAAGATAAACAAAAATTAAAAACTTATTATAGTAGTGAAATTAATAAACTAGAAACTAATTATCAAAAAAAAGAATTTAAAAAAGAATTTAGAAAGAATAAAAACTATATTAATCGTAATACAAAAATTGCAATTAATAGTTTGAATTATTAGGTGAAAAAATGTTTACAAAATTAATTGAATTAATATCTTCTCATAATAAAATAATTCTTTTGCGACACATTTCTCCAGACTTTGATGCAATTGGTTCTCAAATGAGTATCTTTCAGTTTATTAATGATAATTTTAAAAATAAAACTATAAAGTTAGGAACAACTCTACCAGAAGAATATAAATGTATAGGCAAAGTTGACAATTTAGTTGAACAAGATTTTGAAAAAGCATTAGTTATTATAACAGATACAGCAAATACAGCTAGAATTGATATAGAAGATGTAAATTGACTAAAAAAAGCAACAGTATTTAAAATTGATCATCACGTAAATGTAGATAAATATGCAGATTATGAAATAGTTGATGCGTCATATCCTGCTACATGTGAGCTATTAACAGATTTATTTTCGAAATCTAACTTAATTTTTTCTGATAAGACTGCTTTTTATTTGTTTCATGGTCTTGTAACTGATACTGATAGATTTATGTTTAGAAATGTTACTAATAGAACTTTTAAAATGGCAGAAATATTGTCTAAAAAAATTGAAGATTTAAACTCTATTTATAAAAATATTTATCAAATTAATACAAATGAAATTAGATTAAAAGGATATATTCTTTCTAATTTTAAAATAGTTAAAAATGAAATAGCATATATTTATTTAAACAAAGAAGTTTTGAAAGAGTATGAAATTAATAACCCAGATAAAGTTGCGTTATGAGTAAATATGCTAGGAGAAATTAAAAACATAAAATTATGATTATTTTTTGTTGAGAATGATTCTCACATAAGAACAGAATTTAGAAGTCAGTCAATAAATGTTAGATTAATTGCAGAAAAATTCAATGGTGGAGGTCATGTAAGCGCAAGCGGTGCTAAACTATTTGATAGTAAAAGTATTGATTTAGTTATTGAAGAGTGCATAAAAGCATCTATATAACTTTAGATTAAAAACAAGTGTTATATCACTTGTTTTTAGTTTACTTAATTTTTAACAAAAAAACTTTCTAATATTTGTAGTTATTTTTAAGAACCAACATAAAATACATTATATTTTTATTATTTCGTAAAACAAATAATAATTATTTAATTTTAAAACATAGATATATTTTAATTATAATAATATTTGACATATAGAATTGAGGAACATTAAATTGAGTTTATTTGTACAAAAAATTACTAATATCTTAAATAAAATAATCATAGAAAATAATTTAAAAGGCGAAATAATTATCGAAAGCTCAAAAGACGAAAATAAAGGAGATTTTTCAACAAATTTTGCCTTGATAAATTCGAAATTAAATGAAAAAAAACCTAGAGAGCTTGCAGGCGTTTTAATAGCAAGTTTAAGTAGAGAAAGTTTATTTGATAAAGTTGAAATAGCTGGACCAGGATTTATTAATATGACAATTAATAAAGAAAGTTTAGGTGAAGTTATTTTAAAAGTTCTAAAAGAAAAAGATCAATATGGTAAATCAAGGGTTAAAAATTTAAAATATAATCTAGAATTAGTTTCTGCAAATCCAACTGGATATCTTCATATAGGACATGCAAGAAACGGAGCAATTGGTGATAGTGTTGCAAGAATTTTAAAGTTTGCTGGATACGAAATAGAAACAGAATATTATACAAATGATGCTGGAAATCAAATTAATATTAGTGCGTCAACTTTGTTTTATCATTATAAAAACTTATTAAATGAACCTGTAAATCAACCAACAGAAATGTATGGTGGGGATATGTATATTGAGGTTGCTAAATTATTTTTAGAAAAATTTGGTGACAAATTTAAAAATGCAAATATAAATGAAGATAATAAAATAGATGATCCTGAAATTCATAACATATTTAGAAGTGAATCAATTAGTTTTTTTATGAAAATAATAAAACAACAACTAAAAGATTTTGGTGTAGAAGTTGATTTATATACAAGTGAAGCAAAAATGTATGAAACACATGAAATCGAAAAAACATTAGATTTATATGAAAAATTGGGAAAGACATACACTAATGATAATGCTTTATGATTGAAAACAACCGAATTTGGCGACGATAAAGATAGAGTTTTAAAAAAATCAAATGGTGATTACACCTATATAACTCCTGACTTAGCAAGTCATAATTCAAGATTTAAAAGAAGTAAGGCAGATTTGTATGTTAATTTTTGAGGTGGAGATCATCATGGTTATATTAATCGTATGAATGCAGGCTTAGCATTATTAGGATACCCATTAGGAATTTTAAAAATAGATATGATTCAAATGGTAAGATTAATAAAAGATGGAACAGAATTAAAAATGTCAAAACGTAAAGGTACAGCAATTTGACTTATTGATTTACTTGAAATGGTAGGAAAAGATTCAATAAGATATATGCTAGTATCTAAAAATCCATCAAGTCATATGGATTTTGATTTAGATGTTGTTTTGAAAAAAAATAGCACAAACCCAGTTTATTATGCACAATATGCAACTGCAAGAGCTTATAAAATTATTCAAAAAGCTAATGATTTAAATTGAGATTTAAATAACTCTAATTTTAATTTATTATCAACTCAAAAAGAAAAAGAAATAATTTTATTGCTTGATGCTTTTAATAAAACTGTAGAATATAGCGCAAACAATCGTTTACCTAGTGTGATTTGTGATTACATTCAAAATTTAGCAAAAAGGTTTCACTCATATTATTCTGATTTTAAAGTAATTGATGAAGAGAATGTTGATTTAAGTACTCAACGTTGTCAATTAGTTAAAGCAATATATCAAGTATTATCAAATTGCTTTGATTTAATTGGAATTGATGTTATAAATTCTATGTAAAAATAATAAAAAAAACATAAATATATAAAATATTGATATATAATTATTTTGTTTAAAAAGAAGAAGCACATGCTCACCACAACTTTTAGGAAGTGGTAATAAACTATTTATTATTCTTAAATCTAAGAAAATTTAAATAATTTTGAGTGTGTCGTTAATCTTTTTTAAGGACACACTTTTATTTTGGAGGAACAATGGCAGAAAATAACAAAAGCGCAAAAACAGAATTTGTTAATAAAGAAATTAGAGCAAGACAAGTGCTTGTAATCAATGAAGATGGTACTAAACTAGGACCTATTAATAAATTTGAAGCAATTAAAATGGCAGAAGAACAAGGATTAGATTTATTTCAAGTAGGGATGCAAGACAATCAAACTGCTATTGCAAAAATCTTAGACTTTGGTAAATACAAATACGAGCAAAAAAGAAAACAACGTGAAAATAAAAAAAACCAAGTTAAAGTTGAAAATAAAGAAATTAGACTTACAGTTGGAATTGGCGATCACGATATGGATACCAAAGCTAGAAAAGCAAGAGAATTTTTAGAAGAAGGCGACAGAGTTAAAATCTCATTGAAATTCAAGGGTAGAGAAATAGCTTATCAAGAGTTCGGGAAACAAACTTTAGACAAGTTTTTTGAAAAAATAGAAGATATTGCAAAAGTTGAAAAAGAAGCAAAACTAAATACAAGATTTTTAGATATGTATGTGGTTCCTAAAAAAGGTTAATTAAATAGAAGGAGAATAGCTATGCCAAAAATGAAAACAAAAAGCGCTCTAGCAAAAAGAGTGAAAAAGAATGGTACAGGTAAACTAAAAAGAGGTCACGCTTATAGATCTCACTTAGCACAAAACAAATCAACTAAACAAAAAAGACATCTTAAAAAAGCATCATTTATATCAGCAGGTGATATGAAACGTCTAAAAGGATTATTACAAAACTAAAAGGTAGGTAGAAAAGTATGGCAAGAATTAAATTTGGAAAAGTAACCAGAGCAAGAAGAAAACGTTGAATTAAAAGAGCAAAAGGATACTACGGAACTAAAAAAGCAAACTATAAAAAAGCTCATGAACAAGTAGTAAGATCAATGCATTATGCATTTGTTGGAAGAAAACTTAAAAAACGTGACTTTAGAAAATTATGAATTGTGCGTATCAACGCTGCTGTTAGACCTTTAGGATTAAGTTATTCAAAATTTATGAACGGAATAAAATTAGCTGGAATTGATATTAACAGAAAAATGCTATCTGAGTTAGCTATTCATGAACCTCAACAATTTGCAAATATTGTTGAAGCATCAAAAAAAGCTTTAAGTGCTAAAAAATAAAGATAAAATAATAAACAGATTTTAGAGCACAACTCATAAATCTGTTTTTTTGTTATTCATAAAGAAGGAGAATCAATATGGCAAAGTTTAATAATGGTGTTATTGATTTTGATAAAGAAGATATTGAAGCAGCTTGAGAAAATGCTCCACATCTTGTTAATAAAGAAAAAGAAGAATACAGAATGTGCTATATTTGTAAATTCCATATGCTTAAAGAGAATTTTGACAAAGATAAGTTGAGTACTTATGGATGAATTGTTGATCTAATAAATTTGAAAAAATTAGATTTAGATCATAAAAATTTTATAGCTATCCATCCATGATGTATGGAATATAAAAAAGGCTTAGATAATAGATCATTATTAAAAAAAGTAAAAGCTCAATTATGAGCGTTTAATGATAGTAAGGAATAATTTAAAAATGACGAGTGAATATAAAAAAATAATTAAGTAAATAACTAAAAATTGACTTAATTTATTCGAAAGAAATGAAAAAATGAATAAAATAGTAAGAAAATATTGATTTAGTATTTTTTTGTGTTTAATTTTAAAAGTTATAGGTGATATTGTTTTTATATCTTCTAGTTATTTTTTATCTAAAATAGTTAATCAGATTATAAATGAAAATAAGCATTTTTTAGATTTGTGATTTTTAGTGCTGCTAACAGCGATAGGAAACATTTCCGGAATAGTTCTAGAATATTTTAGTAATTTGATAGCAACAAAATTATCTTATAAATTAAAAATGAAACTTATAGAAATTGTTGCTTTAAAAATTAATTCTTTATCAGATTTAGAATATGAAAAATATAAAAAAGGTGAGTATTTATCTTGATTTAAAAATGATGTTCCGAATGTATATTATGCAATAAGTGCAAAATTAATATTTCTATGATCGGATTTAATATTATGTACTATTTCTCTTATATTAATTTATATTTTTGTAAGTTACATATTACTTTTGTTAACTTTAATAGGAGGAGTTTTAATTTTATTAGTTCCTATATTTTTGGGTAATATAAAATCAAAAATACAATCAAAGCTATCAAAAGAACAAGGTGTATTTACGCAAGGAATAGAAAAATATTATAAATGGATATACTGAATTTTCTTTTAGAAATAAAAAAAGTTTGTTTAAAAAATTAATTACAAATTATTCTATTAGAATAGAAAAATATAAGTTAAAAAAATAGAATAGACAACCTTAAAGAGACCAAAAAATCTTATGATATTTGGTTTTTTTTTTATTATATAAATAATTTTGTAAATTATTTCTTTTAATAATGAATTCATCAAAAAATAATTTAAACTCTATGATGCTTTTAAATTCATTTCCATATTCTGCAAAAAAACAGTCTTTGTATCAACCGTTTAAAGCTTCTGTTGGTGCGTTATGTTTAAATCCAGCTTCAGACATTGATAAAACTAAATTTGGACATAAATTAATTAAATCTTTTACCGCATATGATGCATTTGCAATTTTTCGATCAGTTTGAAGTATTGTAAAATCTACTTTGTATTTGCTTATAACTTTTATTACCTCTTTAATTGTTTTTACAACAACTTCTGAGTTTTCACTTAAAGAAAAATTATAAGCAATCATATCTCTGTTATATCAATTATATGCAAACTCACCAAGTATTTTAACTTTTTTGCCTTTAGTTATAAGGTCTAAATATGAACCGTCCATTCCTATTTTTTGTAAATTATATTGAGTACTAAAATCTTTCTTAATTAGATCAGGTACAACATTACCTCTTTGGAGATTTTGTCTTTTATGTTCTCTATTAATTTTTTCTAATTTTACTAACTTTTTATTTCGTAATTCATTTATTATCTTATAACTAATATTAACTTTAAACTCATCACTTATTCAAGAACTAACATTTCTAGAACCGGATGAACCATTTTTTTCTGTAAACTTATTTATTAAAACAACTGCTTGATCATTATATTTTCTTTTTAATTCTATTGTTTAATTTTTTAAAAGCTCTTCTTTATTTTTATTTTTTCATTTAGCATAATTAGAAAAATTAACAAATAGAGCTTTACATTTATCTTTCATATTTAGTTCACAAGACTCATCAAAATAAATCACATTATAAACTGGGAAAAATAAATTCTACAGTTTTAAATATTAACGCCGGCACTAGCTGGCGTTTTTCAATTTAAAACTTTTTGTATTCTTTTGTTATTATACCAATCTATATACCAATCTATATACCAATCTATATACCAATCTATATACCAATCTATATACCAATCTATATGGTTAAAAATTTCTTTGAAGCTCATTTTGCTTGTATTAATATGATTTAGATATTCTCCTTTTAAACAACTAAAAAAATATTTAATTTCTCTATTATCTAAGGAATTACCAACTCTGCTCATTGAAGTTTGGCCATTTATCTGTTTTATTAATCAGTAACCTCGTTACTTGAATATTGAGAACCATGATCTGAATGTAGAATAAAATTAGATTTATTAATTTTAGTTATAGTATCAACAACCAACTGTGTATTATTATTTTTTGACAAGCATCATGACTCAATTTTTTTAGTTTTATGACTAATAGCAGCAGATATATA
This sequence comes from Spiroplasma tabanidicola, assembly GCF_009730595.1. Classification (NCBI taxonomy): domain Bacteria; kingdom Bacillati; phylum Mycoplasmatota; class Mollicutes; order Entomoplasmatales; family Spiroplasmataceae; genus Spiroplasma; species Spiroplasma tabanidicola. The sequence continues at coordinate 358,877 of NZ_CP046276.1, forward strand.
ATAATAATTTCCTTCTACCAAACCAGGTATGTAAGATACATCAGTCGCAATAATATTATCAATACTTGGATTATAATTGCGTTTAACTAAGTCTTTATATTTAGCATAAATATTTTTCGATTCTTGTTTTCTTTTTTTAATTCTTGTTTTGATTATAAAACCTCATCTTTTTAAATAATGTCTTAAAGTTCTATCGCATATGAATATTTTTTCTTTTTCTAATAATATACTTATTTTTCTACTGCCATAGATAAACTTAGACTCACTTAAGATTTTCACAACTTCACTTTTTAAATTATTGTATTTATAACTTCTAATTTTTTGCTTTTTATAAAAAGTTGTTCTATGCATTGATATAATTCTTGCCTTCGTACTAATATTTAATGATTTTATTTTATTAATAGATTCTTTCTCTCTTTTATCTCTTTGGTTTTTTATTCAATCTTCGATTATTTCACGTTTTTGTTCTTCTGTTAGATCATTAATTATTCCAGGAATATCAGAATCATCTCTCTTTTTATGTCTTCCTGAACCTTTTTTTCTTTTTAAACTTTTCATACCATAATTATCTAATAAATAAGCTTTTTGTTTTATTCTTTTTTGAAGATTTTGCGAAAATTTAATTTCTTTTAATTTAAATTTACGATACTCTTGTTCAGCTATTTTAATTCCTTTTGTTTTATATATTCCGATTATCTCAGCTCATTGTTCTATTGTTAAATTTTTTGACATAAAAAATTCTACACCTCTTTCTTGTGTAGAATTTATTTTTCCCTGTTTATTATATGCATTGTTTTTCAGGCCTTCTTACTTGTTTGTATCTTCATTTGAGTTTTCGATAAATTCATGAAAGAAGGCATGCGCTTTTCCAAAAACTCAATTTTTGCCTTATCTTTTAACTTTTCTTTTTTAAGCTTGTTTAATTCTTTTTCAAGTTTCTTATTTTCATCTTTAAGCAATTTATTTTCAATGTCTTTTTTCATATAAATATTAACCTCACAAGGCGAATAATTTAATTCGCTTTCTAATTCGTTAATATTATATCTTTTTACTCATTGTTTTATTTGAACTTGACCACTTTTTAAGTTTAATTCTTCAGAGATTTTAGAAGTTTTTTCTCCAGCTAAAAACTTTTTAATAGCAATTAATTTTATCTTTTTATCTATTACTTTTGGCATATAAAAACAACCTTTCTATAGAAACTTATTATTTAAACTTTTTTAAATAATTGGTCTCTTTAAGGTTGTCTATTCTAATATAATTTTGGATTTTTATTTAATTGTTTAATAGGTATTTTTCAAATGATACTACAGCAAAGTTGAATAATAGTAGCGGCTGTATTATACTTTTTAGATTTAGTAAAGCCCGGTGCGCTATTACTAACAACAGCTTGTTCTTCTTTCTTTTTGTCTGGTTTTGTAGGTTTGGTTAGTGATGTTTCAAATGCAAAAGAAGGAAAAAGTTTAATAAAAAAATACAAAATAGAGAATAAAATAAAAAAAGAAATATTTAAAAATATTGAGTTTAATGAATTAGAAATAAGAAATTTAAATTACTCTGTTGAAAATAAACAAATATTTAAAAATTTTAATTTAGAATTTAAGAAAAATAAGAAATACTTAATAGTTAGGGAATCTGGAAAAGGTAAATCAACTTTATTTAGAATAATATTTGGTATCATAAAAAATCATTCAGGAGATATTTTTATAAATAAAAATATAAATTATAAAGATTTAAGTGATAAACAAATTAAAAAAATTATTTCATATTTACCTCAACAACCAACAGTTTTTGATGACTCAATTAGAAATAATGTAAATTTATGAGATAAAAGTATTAAAGATGAAAAGATATTAGAGGCATTAAAAAAAGTTAATTTATTAAATATTGATAAACAAAGTTTAGATACTAAAATAAATCCAGACAATAAAAACTTTTCGGGTGGGGAAGTTCAAAGAATGGCAATCGCAAGAGCTCTTGTTGAAGATAAACAAATTATAATAATGTATGAGATAACTGCAAGTTTAGATAAATTTAATAGAAAGAGCATTGAAGATCTTGTAGGTGATTTGAATAAAACTGTTTTATATATTTCTCATACAACAGAACTAGATAATAAAAATTTTGATTATGTAATAAAGTTATAAGAAAGGAAATTATGAAAAAATATTTTAAAAAGATATGAGTATATTATGTTTTTTATACATTAATAGATATATTGAGTAGTTTAATCTTGAACTATAGTTTTTTAGCAGTAGGTCAAATACTTGACGATGCGATGAATAAAGATAAAAACAAGTTAATTATTCATACAATAGTGATTATTGTAGGACTTAGCATAAGTCAAATTTTATCTAGTTTTAACAGTTTTATTATTGTTGCTAGAGCAAACAAAAAGTTAATTATCGAAATTAGAAAAACAATATCAGATAAAATTAATTCATTAAGTTTTCAAAACTATAGCGAATATAAAAAAGGTCAGTATATATCTTGATTTACAAATGATGTTGAACTAATTCAATCAAATGTTTTTGACCCAATTTATAGTATATTTAAAAATACACCATCAATTTTTATAATAGCTTATTCATTTTATTCACTTAATTGAATACTAGGAGTGATAGCTTTTATTTCTGTGATTGTATCGATAGTTTTACCAATGTTTTTTTACAAAAAAGATGAAAAGTATAATTATCAATATTCCAAAACTTCAGAACAAAATTCAACTAAGTCTCTATCGTTAATAAATGGTTATAAAGAATTATCATACCGTAATAAAAAAGAAACTTTCAGTAAATTAATTTGTGATATAAACAAACCGATTGAACTTTTAAAGAGTAAAATAAAATCTTTTGATTATAGTAAAAATTTGATAGGTAGTTTAGTTAGAAATTTATTTAAAATAGCAATCGTTTTAGTGGGAATTTACCTATTTTCCATTGGAAAAGCAACAGCTGGTTCTGTTATATCAGCGCCAGTAATAACTTATAATTTAAACAGTTCTGTTTTAAGTTTGGCAAATTCTTTTATAAAAATTAAAACTGTAAAAAAAATAAAGGAAAAATTTATTTTTGAAAATGCACAAGAAGATAATTATATTCCTAAAAAAATTCGATTTAAAAGTTTAAAAATTGATAATTCAACATTTTTTATTGAGAAAAGAAAAATTTATAGCAATTTTGAATTAGAAATAAAAATTAATAAAAAATATTTGTTAATAGGTGAGTCCGGAAAAGGAAAGACAACTTTATTCAAAATAATATTTGGTTTAATAAATAATTATAAAGGAGATATAAAAATAAATAATGAAATAAATTATAAATCCTTAGATGTAAAAGATATATGAAACTTAATTGCATATATACCACAAGAAAGCATAATATATAATGCATCAGTTAGGGATGATATAAGTTTATTTGATGATTCAATTAATGACGAAGAAATTATTGATGTTATGCACAAAGTGAATTTAAAAAAATGATTAAATGAAAATAATCTTAATACTATGTTGGTTAATGATACAAAAAATTTATCAGGAGGCGAAGTGCAAAAAATTGCTATTGCAAGAGCGTTACTACAAAATAAACCTTTTATGATTATGGATGAAATTACTGCCAGTTTGGACAACGAAAACAGATTAAACATTGAAAAAATGGTTGCAAATTTAGATAAAACAGTACTATTTATCTCTCATACAATTGATATAGATAATAATAATTTTGATTTAACTATAAGATTATAATAATTATAAAAAAAATAATTGTAAACACTTATAATTTTAAAAAAGATTCACAATTATTTTTTCTTGTAATTCAATCCAACCAAGTTTTTAACTTTATTAATTTTTTTAAAAGCTTTTTCTTTTGCTTTTTTTGCACCTATTTCTAATCATTCTTCAACTTGTTTAGAATTGTATATTTCTTTGTATTTATTTTGAATTGGAGTTAGTAAGTCTACAACAGCTGCGCTTACTTCATCTTTTAATACTCCATAATCTTTTTCTTTAAAAAACTCTTCAACGTCTTCAATACTTATATTTTTTAAACAAGAGTATATAGTAATCAAATTACTTACACCGGGTTTATTTTCAGGGTCAAATTTGATTAAGTTTTCACTATCAGTAACCGCAGACTTAATTTTTCTTTTAACTTCATCAATATTATCTAATAAGGCTATGTAAGATTTAGGATTATCAGAAGATTTTGACATTTTTTTTGTAGGATCCTGTAAATCTAAAATCTTTGCACCCACTTTTGGAGTATATTCTTCTGGAATTTTAAACATTTGTCCGTATTTAGAATTCATTCTTTCTCCAATACTTCTTGTTAATTCTATATGCTGCTTTTGGTCTTTTCCTACCGGTACTAAATCTGCATCATATAATAAAATATCTGATGCCATTAAAACCGGATACATTAATAATCCTGAAGGAATAAATTCAGTACCATTACTTGATTTTAATTTACTTGATTTATCTTTAAATTGAGTCATTCTATTAAGTTCACCAATATTTGTATTACAAGTTAAAATTCATGATAATTCACTATGTTCACTTACATCACTTTGTAAAAAAACTGTAGCTTTATTTGGATCTAATCCACAAGCAAAATATAGGGCAATTGCTTGTTTTATATTTTGTCTTAAAACTTCTTTTTCAATTGGTGTTGTAATTCCGTGTAAATTAGCTACAAATATGTACATATCATATTCGTCTTGTAATTCAACAAAATTTTTTAATGCCCCAATATAATTTCCTAATGTAATTTTTCCAGTGGTAGTAATACCAGAAACCATTCTTTTTTTATCCATAGTAAAATATTCCTTTTCATATGCATATGGTTATACAATAAATATTATAAATATAATTAATCTATATTGTTAATTAAAAATTATTAATTTAATTAAAAAACCCTATCAATATCTCTTAAAAATATTTAAAATAGTGATAGCGATTAAAAAGAGGTAAGAGATGTTTAAGTTTAATATAGTAAATAATGATTATGAAATAACCAAAGCGCCAGTTTTGAATTTAAAAGAAAAGTTGCTCGAAAAAGGACATATAATTGATGAAAAAAATCCCGAATATGTATTTATAATTGGAGGAGATGGAACATTTTTAAAAGCTGTTCGTCTTTATCAAGAAAAATTAGATTTAGTTAACTTCGTACCTTTTAAATTTGGAGGAATAGGATTTTATACAAACAAAAATGACTTAAAACAAATTGATATGATAATTGATAAATTAGAAAAAAATGATTTATTTAATTTAACTTATCAATTATTAGAAGTTGAGAATGGACCAACTACCCATTATGTAGTTAATGAAATAAGAATTTTAAATGAAAAAAAACCTCTTTATGTAAAGGTATTTATAAACGATGAATATTTAGAAACATTTCATGGAACTGGACTAGTTGTGTCAACTTCAACTGGAAGTACAGGATATATTAAATCAGCTGGAGGAAGTGTTGTTTTACCTAAAAATAGTGGCTTGTATCAAATTCAAGAATTAGTTCCTGTAAGTACAAATCGCTTTAGAACTTTAAACTCACCAATTATTTTAAATGATAGTTATTATGTAAAGTTAGAATTTGAAACTGAACAAGAGGTGCTGATTTGTGATACTCATGTGACAGAAGTACATGGAACAATTTTGAATATTAAAGTAAGTAACAAAAAAATAAAAGTATTAAGCCATAAAGATCCTAAATCAATGAGTGAAATAAATATATTAAGAGAAATATTTATTATTGATAAGAAAGAAGTGGAATAATGAGCAATAATTTGATTTATATAATGGTTGGAATAATATCTGCATTATGTTTAATCTCTCTTTATATCTATCTTTCTTTTACAAAAAGAATAAATATAAAATTTAAAAGAAATAAATTACAAAATGATCCTAAAGCTTTTACCTATTCAAATATTATGAAAGGTTTAGGTGGAATAGAAAATGTTTCTTCAATAGAAAAAGATAAAATTTATTTATTAAGTTATAGTATTGTAAATATTAAGTATTTGAAATCAATTGGTATAAAAGTAGATAACCAAAAAGATTATGTGGTTTTAGATGTTAAAAATTTTAATATGAATAACTTTTATAAAAAGTTAGAAAATGAATTAGAAAAAAATAAAAACTCTTAATTCGAGTTTTTATTTTTTTCGACTATATCCATAAGCTCCACCAATTAATACTTTTGCATTGTAACCTTTTTCACTTAAAAATTCAGCTGATTCACCACTTCTGTTTCCAGCATTACAAACTGTGACAATTAATCTTTTTTTATCATTTCCAACAATTGCTTGATAATTTGATAATAACTTACTAATTTCGCAATTTATTGAATTAGGAACTTTTGGTAATGTTTTATATTCCATATCAGTTCTTACATCAATTATTAAAACATCAGGATCATTTTCGATTTGTTTGAACTCCTCATAACTTATACTTCTCACAATAACACCTCAAAATTATTATATCACTTGTGATCAAGTGATTATTTTTTAAGAATTTTATAATAAAATGTTGGTAAATATATAAACTTACTATGTATTTTTGTTAAAAAATAAATTATAATCATAAAGATTAAACCTGTTGAAAATTTTTAATATATAAGATAATCATTAAATTTACATACCTTTAAAAAATAATAGAATTGAATAGGAGAGAATTATTAATATGGCAGAAATTAAGTTTATGGCCCTTGGTGGTCAAGACGAAAGAGGTAAAAATGCCTTTATTGTAAGTGTTGATGGAGACTTATTTGTTTTTGATGCAGGAATTAAATTTCCAGAAAGAAGTATTTTAGGGATTGATGTTGTTATTCCTAGTTTTGAATATTTAGAAGCAAATGCAAAAAAAATAAAAGGAATATTTTTATCTAATCCAAGTAGCAATAATGCTGGAGCAATAAGTTATATTTTAAGAGTAATTGATGTTCCAGTTTATTGTAATGAATTAACTTCAACACTTTTAAAATATAGAAATTTAAAATATAGAATAAAAAATAGAGAAAATAACTTCAAAATTGTAAATGATAAAGATATTGTCAAATTTGGTAAAAACAGTGTAGAAATTTTTAGAACTACATCAAGTTTTCCTGAAACTTTTGGATTTGCTTTACATACAGAAGATGGAACAATTGTTTATGCAGGAGATTATATAATTGATGGTAATGAACAATCATGATTTTCAACAGATATGAATCACTTAGCAAAAATTGCAGAAAGAAATGTTTTAGCACTTTTAAGTGACTCAGAATATGCTTCAAGAATTGGATATACAGTTCCAAATCATCGAATTGATAAATATATCGCAACGCCAATGAAAGATCTTAAACATCGTTTGGTTTTAGGATTATTTGAAGAAGATGTATTTAAATTATTTGAAATTATCAAACAAGCAAAAGAACAAGGAAGAAAAATGGCGATTTATGGTAAAACAATTTCAAAAGTTGTTGAATCAAAAATCATTCAAGATTCTTTAAAAATTTCAAAAGATGACATCATCTCATTAGAAGAGTATATGAAATCAACAGATGGAATTTTAGTTTTAACTGGAGCAGGAGATTTATTATATTCTAGATTAGCAAAAATCGCTGCTGGAAATGATGAAGTTATTGAGTTTTCAGAACAAGATACTATTGTTTTAGCAACTCCTCCAGCAGCAGGGGTTGAAAAACGTCATGCCGAAATTTTAGATGAACTTGCAAGAACAAATGCTAATTTAATTGCTTTGAGTGATAAAAATATTTGAGCAATGCGTGCAAGTTATGAAGATATAAAATTAATGACTAGAATTATGAAACCAAAAAGTTTTATACCAATTAAAGGGTTATACAAAGAATTTTTAAGTGCAGAAAGAGCAGCGCTTGAAGCTGGTGTTAAAAAAGAAAATATTCAATTAATTAATAATGGACAAGTGTTAAAAATTTCAAAAGACGGAAGACTTGTAATTGCTTCAGAAATGATAAAAACAAGTGATGTTTATGTTGATGGAATTGGAGTTGGAGATATTGGTGCTGTAGTTTTAAACGAAAGAAAACAACTTGCAACAGATGGAGTTGTAAGTATTGGTGCAAATATTGATGAAAAAACAAAAGACTTAGCTTCATTAATAGATATTCAAATGCGTGGAGTTATTTATATTCAAGAAGATAATCCAATTTTTAAATTAATGCAAAAGCAAATTGTGACAATTTTAGAAAAATACAAGATTGAGGCAAAAACAAAAAACATTCCATATGATTTAAATAATATTAAAAAAGATATTATTTCTAAAATTAGAAGTTCTATAAAACAAGAAACAGGAAAGCAACCAATTGTATTGGTAGTTGTAAATGAAATTAATGTTAATTCGTTTTATGAGCCTAAAAAGAAGGTAAATAAATAAACCAATTTCTCGGTTTATTTTTTTTATTAAGAATATAATTTAAATATAATATTTTTTAAATGAACAAAAAGTAATGTGAGTAATCTAAAAAAACTAATATATTTTTTAAGTATTTTAATTTCTTCAACTATAACTTCTCAAACAATCTCAGTGCTATTTTTTCAGGAACAATTATAGATAGAAATGAAGAAGCAAAACAAAGTGATATTTGCTATTTTGTTGGAAATATTAAAAAATATGTTTTAAAAGAATACAAAATTCCAACAAAAGAATCGTTAGTCACTTTATTAAGTGCAAAAGCTAGATTTAAAGTTGTTTTAGAAAATATTGAAAAAGAAAGCACCATATTTTAGATAAATTATAAATCATTAATCACAAAAATAAAAATACAAATTATGTAAAACAGATTTTTATTTCCTGAAATTAAAAGTAATTCTCTTGCCATGAGTAAGATCAAAAATAAATCAATTAATTTAAATTACATAGTTAAAATTAATGAAGTAGATAAAAAATACATTAAAAATTTTTTGATGAATTAGTTTATAACGGAGAATTAAAAAAATATAATAATCATGATGATAATCTTAGGCTTGTTTTTAATAATATATTAAGTGAAACATTAGATGAAAAAGTATTTAAATTTATATTTAAAACTTATGTTTTAGATTACGCAATATTTCTAGCATTGGTTATAGTGATGATTTTGCACAAGACTATGGAATTAATAACAACTTTTTAAATATCTATGGTAAAGATGGTATGAAATTTAGCAATTATAGTTTAATCCCTTTAAATATAGAGCATTTTAATTACACAAGAGATATAAACTTTGATTTTGGTAATGTAATAACTTGAACAAGAAAAGAGTCAAAATTAAATAAAAAGATTGATTTAAATGGTTTTGATAAAGATAGAATTATAAATTAAAAATTTAATTTGATTTACTTAAATGATTTTAAAAATTAACCAATACTTCTGAAGGGTTTTTAAAATATTTACTAATTCAATGTTTAAAGAGTTTTTTGCAAACTTCAGTAATTTATTTTTACAAGAACTAATAAATTTTTATATAACAAATATAACTATAAAAGCAAATAAAAATATTTATCTATATCCTAATAGTCAATTGAAGTTGGATAATAAATCTAGAACAAATTATAAAGATTTTTTTCTAGCTAATAAACATAAAAATGTTTTAAATAATGTAGAGTTTAATTTATTATTTAGTGCGAATCAAAAGAGTACAAATTTTTTGAATAGTTTAAACGAAATAAGATTTTATATAAGTTATGAAGATTGAAATTAGAAAGAAAGCTGATAATATGAATAGTAAAAAAAATAAAAAAAAAGTTAGTTTCAAAATTAGTGATAAAATTTAGAATAAATTATAATTATAGTATTTTAGGTGTTTTTAATTTAATTAGTTTATTAATATTATTTTTAATGCTATATATTCCATTATAAGATAAAATATATATAAAATTTTTTGCAGTTGGTGGTTATTTTTTTTATCATTGATAAAAGTTTTATTTTTATATCTTTATTTACTCATAAATATTATTTTAAAACAAAGCTAATTGTTTATATTTGTTTTACTGTTTTTCTTTTGCATTTTGCAGTTTTTGTTTAAAAAAAGATAATTTCAAATAGTATGGAATGAAGAGAATTTTATGTGTGAGATTTTGAAATCAAAAGTTAACATTATCTGTAGTAGTGTTTACTATCTTTATTTCTTCAATTTTAACGGTTTTAATTTGTTGTTTTTTGTATTTCAATTATAAGCTTATTAGTCCGTATATGATTGTCTTTTTTAGTGCAGAAAAACAGTTGAATCAATTCAAATTAACAAATAAAATAATGAAGATTATTTAAAAATAAAAAAATAAAAAATGAAATTGATATTTTTATCAATTTTTAGTCTTTTTTATAAATTATGGTAAAATTCTATAAAATATATTAAAATAAACAAGTAAGGGCAAATATAGGGTGATTATATGAATGATTATGGGCGTAATCATATTACACTAGATGCTAACGATGATGATCGTACAAGAGCACTAGATATCCAAAGAAAACAAAGAAGACCTGATTCAATTGCATGAATTATTTCAGCGCTACTTTTATTTTTCATAAATGTTGTAGCATTAGGAAGAATAACGGTGATTGGACAATTGTTAGATGATTTAGTCTTCACTTTTTTGTTTGGTTGATTTAAGTATTTTTTATATTTATTGTTTTTTATAATCGATTTTGCCATATACTTTGGTATTAAATTTAAACCCAAAAAGAGATTTTTAGCCATGATTTTTGTAACTTGAATAATGTGTTGTTGAGTAATTTCATCAATATTGTTTATTGTTGCGCATAATTTAAAGTCAGATGATCTTGTAATTCCTAATTATTGAAGTAAAGATATTTTTTTGAACTCTCTTAAATCTTATCTAACTCAGTGAAAAACTCATTCATTCTTTGGTTCAACTCAAAATTTACTAGTTTCAAGTAAAGATAGTTATTTTACAACATATGCTGGGGGAGGATTTATTGGTGCATTTTTATCAGGAATATCAAGCTATTTAACTATTTATGGTTCATTAATTTTAGCTTTAGTATTTTTCTTTATAAATATGGTTTGAATTTTTACAGGAGATCCATTTTATTTGTTTAAACCAAAAAACAAAAGAAGAGGAAAAAGATTAAGAATTTTATCGTTAAAAAGTAAAGATAGTAATGGAAATATAAATAAAATAAAAAGACCTAAAAGAAATAGCATTTTTAGTGTGATTAATTTAGATGGTGAAAGAACATTAGATGAGCGTGATATTTTAGCATCAGTAAAAGAGTCTGATATTACAATTGAGATGCCTAGTTATATAAAAAATAGTGATCATTATATTTATAGAAATGTTGATGAAAACTTTTATAATGAAGATTATGTAAGTAGTCCACAAGCAAGTTATGATCCAATTTTTGATTTTGACCAAAATATTTTAGGAAGTTCAAGTAAAGGTTATTTGCAAGTTCAAGATAATTACAATAACTTAGCAGAACAACAAAATTTTCAACAATATCAAAATTTTAATAATCAAAATAATTACAATTATCAACAATCTTATCAGCAAACTCCAAAATTTATGAATCAATATCAAGATATGGGATATACTAATAATCAATTTACCGGAAATGATAACTCATTATTTGCAAACAGTCAAATAGAAGCAAAAGAAAATTTTATCGAAGCACAAGAAGATGTAAGAAAAGCATTTGAAAGACAAACAAGTATAACTCCCCATGGTTTTAATGGAAAAACTCAAGAGTTTTTAAGTGCAATGAAAAAAGAAAAACTAGAAAAAGAAGGTCAAGTTCAAAGTACATTAGACCAATTTTTAGTAAAAGATAAAGTGTATAAAAACGAAGTTGAAACAAATGCCTTTAGTGAAGAATATGTTTCTCCAATGGAAAATATAGTTAAAACAAATTTTCATGGTGACTATGGTTATTCAAGACAAAATAACTCTTCAAATACAATCGAATTAGATACAAATAAAGCAATCGAAAAAACTGTTTTTGTAAATTTAGGGTATCAACTTCCCTCAATCGAGTTATTAAACGTTGATGAAAATAGTAGACATGAATATGAAAAACTAAAAGCACAAGCGCAATTAAAAGAAAATTCAATAAATAATACCTTTAGAGAATTTAATGTTGATGCTAAAGTTGTGGATAAAAATATTGGTCCAACTGTGACAAAATTCGAAGTACAACCTGGACCAAGAACTAAAGTTAATAATGTAACTAGTTTAGAAAATGATTTAAAATTAAGTTTAGCAACTCAAAATATCAGAATTGAAGCACCTATCCCAGGTAAAACTTTAGTAGGTATTGAAGTGCCTAATGATACTTCAATGGTTGTTCCTTTACGTAGTGTTATAGAAAAAGCACCATTAACAAAAATAAGTTCTAAACTATTATTTGCTATTGGTAAAACAGTCTCTGGAGAATTATTGTTTGGAGAATTAGATAAAGCTCCCCACTTGTTAGTTGCTGGATCAACAGGTAGTGGTAAATCGGTTATGATTAATGGAATTATTACATCAATCTTATTAAGAGCTAAACCTCATGAAGTTAAATTACTTTTAATCGATCCTAAAAAAGTAGAATTATCTATTTATTCATCAATTCCACATTTACTTGCACCGGTTATTAGTGATATGAATTTAGCGAATAGTGCATTAAAAAAAGTAATTAATGAAATGGAACGTAGATATGCTTTGATGCAATCTACTAAAACAAAAAATATCGAAACTTATAACGCAACTGTTAAAGATCCTGCAAAAAAATTACCATTCTATGTTGTTGTGATTGATGAGTTAGCTGACTTAATGATGACTGCAAATAAAAAAGATGTTGAAGATTCAATCAAAAGAATTACTCAAATGGCTAGAGCGGCAGGTATTCATTTAATCGTAGCAACTCAAAGACCATCAACAGATGTTATAACAGGAGTTATTAAATCAAACATCACAACTAGAATCGGATTTTCAGTTGCAAGTACAATTGATTCAAGAACTATTTTAGATTCATCTGGTGCTGAAAAATTAATTGGAAAAGGGGACTTATTATATCATCCACCAAATGCAAATAATGTTACAAGAGCACAAGGTTCATTTGTAAGCGATGATGAAATTAAAAGAATTGTTGATCATTGTTCAAGACAACAAAATCAAATGTTTGAAGAAGAATTTATGGTTCAAGAAAATGAAAGTTATGAACCTTCTGGAGGTTCAAGACAAAAAGACCCATTATTTGAAGAAATAAAACAATATGTTATAAGAGAACAAAAAGCATCAACCAGTTTAATTCAAAGAAAATTTTCAATCGGTTATGGAAGAGCTGCAAGAATAATTGATGAACTTGAAGAAAATGGTGTAATAGGACCAGCAAAAAACAACTCAAAACCAAGGGATGTTTATATTAAAAATGGAGACTTTTATTAAAAACAAAAAAAGGATATTATCCTTTTTTTGTTTTATGTATAATTTAATTCAATATCACTAGATAAAAAATATGGATTATTAAATCTATCGCTTAAACTTATAATTGCACTTTTATTTGATTTATCAATATTTTTTACTATTAAACCTTTATTATATTCTTCAATATTATTAGCTTTTAATAAATGACTAATAATTTTTCCTTCTCCTGGATGAATTGCTCCAAACTTTAAGTTATTTAAAGTTGTTATATTAATTAAGTTATTTAAATCCAATTTTAAAAAAGTCTTTACAGTTGCACTACCACTTAATGAAACTTGCTCCAAACTATTTTCTTTTCCTTCTTTAACAGTTACTTTAATTGATTTTATTTGTTCTTGATTATCAATATGTAGTTTTGTTGCTTCGTAATCTGAAAAAAACTCAAAGTTTACAATATCAAATAAGTATTCAACATCTATATCAGTTTTAACAAATTTATTAACTCGATTAATAACATTTTGAGCATAATCTTTTAAGTTTAAAATTGTTAATTCTTGACTGATAATTTCACTTGCGCTTAATGCAATATATCCTTTTAAAACAGCTTTGTTAAAAAGCTTGTATGCTCCTTTTTTATCAACAAAATCTTCTATTCCTTTTATATCCATATCTTTCTCCTTAAATTTAAAAATATTATACATATTATTTAAACAATTAACTTTTTTTATAAAATATTTAGCATTCTTAAAAAATACTATAATATTTTTATGAGGTGAAATGTTATGAGTGTAGAAAATCAGTTAAAAACTTTACCTGAAAAACCTGGATGTTATATGTATTTTAATAAAGATAATAAAGTTATCTATGTTGGTAAAGCAAAAAACTTAAAAAAAAGAGTAAGTTCATATTTCACAAAAGCTCATGATGTTAAAACAACTAAGTTAGTTAGAGATATTGTAAAATTAGAAACAATTATTACTTTAAACGAAAAAGAATCGCTTTTATTAGAACAAAATTTGATTAAAAAATATAAACCAAGATACAATATTGTTTTAAATGATGATAAAAATTATCCCTATATTGCAATTACTAATGAAAAAGATCCTGAATATATTTATGTAAGAAATTACAATGCAAAAAATAAAAAATCTTTTGGTCCTTTTCCTGATGGAAGTAGTGCTAGAAAAATTTTAAGAACAATTGAAAGAATTTATCCTTTAAGAAGATGTAAAGGAAATTTAGGTCATCCTTGTACTTATTATTATATTCAACAATGTAGTGGTGCATGTTTTAAAGAAGTTGAACAAACTTATTATGAAAATCAAATTAAAAAAATTGAAAATTTCTTTTTAGGAGTTTCAGATGATGTTCAAAATATTTTAGAGTCTAAAATGTTACAAGCTGCAAAAAATTTGCAATTTGAAGAAGCGCAAAGAATCAAAGAGATAATCGAACATCTTAAATTTACAACAGAAAAACAAGATGTTGATTTAAATGATAATATTAATCGTGATATTTTTAACTATTATGAATTTGAAAACTATATTTGCTTTACAGTTTTATTTTATAGAAGTGGAAAACTATCTTTAAAAAATAATGAAGTTATTAAAAATGAAGGTCAAGATATTAATGATTTATTTAAAAGTTATATTTTACAAATATATACAAAAAATTTAGTACCTGACTTTATAGGTATTCCTATTGAAATTAATGTTGAAGATTTAAAATTATATTTAGAAAAAAATATAATAAATGAAAATGATTTAAATACAAATAGGTTATTAAACTTAGCAAAAGAAAATGCTAAAGAATTTTTATTTCAAAAATTACACTATGCAAATAATAATAACATTACAAAAGAAGATATTTTAAAACAACTTCAAGTATTATTAAAGTTAGACAGTTTTCCTTATCATATTGAAATGTATGATGTTGCAAATATGTTAGATGAATATGTAACTGGTGCAATGGTTGTTTTTAAAAATGGTATTGTAAGTAAAAATGATTTTAGAAAATATAATATTGAAATAAATGAAAAGGGTGATTATCATAGAATAAAAGAAATGATATATCGAAGATACAGTAAAGATGCTGATTTTCCAGAAAAGTGAGCTGACTTGCTAATAATGGATGGAGGAATCATTCAAGTTCATGCTGCAAAAGAAGCTTTAAAAAGTTTAAATATAAATATACCAATAATGGGTTTAGTAAAAAATGATAATCATAAAACTGAAAGTATATTAGATTTAGAAGAACGGAAAATTGAAATTGATAAAAAAAGTGATTTGTTTAAGTTATTAGAAAATTTTCAATTAAGAGTACATAACTATGCAATTAGCGGATTTAGAAAAAGACAACAAAAAGGAATTTTAAAAGAAGATTATATTTCTAAAGTTAAAGGTTTGGGAGATATAAAAATCAAAAAACTTTATGAAAATTTTAAATCAATAAGCTCAATGCAAACCTTATCAGTAGATCAATTAAATGAAGTTATTAAAAACAAAAAAATCGCAGAGATTTTATTTGAGCATTTAAAAAATTATAAAAGGTAATTTTAAAAAGAAGTATAATTGAAAATATAGAAAGAACGAATGGGCATGAGTGAAACAAAAGAAGATTTAAAAAAAACAAAAAAAGAATTAGTTGTTGTTGAAAAACGCAAAGATTCTGAACATAAATTAGCAAAAATTAAAAAAACTAAATTTGAAATTGAGCCATTCGAAAAGATCAAAACTCCTTTTTATAAAATCTCAAATCCAAAAGAGATATTTGGAATGGCTATCCCAATTTTTATTCAACTTTTATTTACTATTCTAATTACTCAAATAAACTTGATAGCAATTAACAATTACATGGGTGGTGCTTATGCTGAAGGAACTTCGAAATCTGTTTTAGCATATAACACATTACAATTTGTTCCGAGTTTAATTGCTACTGGAACAATAATTGTATCCGGAAATTTAATTGGACAAGGTAGAAAAGAAGAAGTTTCAAGAGTCATTGTTACAGGGTTATTGGTAAATCTTTCAATAATGCTACCAATTTTTGTTATTATCACAATTTTAAGTGACACAATTGTGAGTTGAGTTGGAGCATCGTCTTCTCAACCGATAACCGATATAAATGGGCAACAAATTTTAGAACCAACTGAATTAACATATGCTTCTCATTATTATCGTTATACAAATATAAATTTAATAATGATGTCAATTTATCAAGTTTTTGTAGCTGGTCTTCAAGCTTTTAAAAAAAGTAAAGTTGTAACAATTGGAACAATGATTGCCAATGTTATTGATTTAAGTTTAATTTCTATTATTTTGTATGGTACAAATATTCCTCCAGTATACAGCTCATTAGTTTTACCAATAACTGGTTTATTTCAAATATTTTTTATGTTATTTATGTGCTTAAAATATATTGATTTTAAAGTTAATAAAAAACGTCAATTAAGTTGAAATTATGCAAAAGAAACGTTAAAAACTGGTCTGCCAATTACCATTGAAATGGGAGTTTGAAATTTATGTAACTTTGGAACTTCAGTTGCGATTGGCCAATTGCACATAGGAACTGGAAATGAGTGAATAATTTTACATAGAAATGCAAATAGTATTGGGCAATATTCATCTGCATTTATTCAAGCAATCGGAACAGTAACAGCAGTTTTTGTATCAAGAAAAATCGGAGAAAAAGATAAACAAGGTGCCTATGAAATTGCCTTAGAATGTTGAAAAGCAGCAATTTATGTAACCTTGATTTCAAACATAATTATGATTGCTATTAGTTATCCTTTATTATTGCTTTTAAATTCTAAAGACACAGCAATTCCATGAGGAGTTTCTGTTCTAACAATTTTTTCGGTAAAAATATTATTTGATACTGTAAATATGACTTTATTACGTGCCTTATGAAGTGTTGGAGATTTATGATATCCAATTTTAGTATCGTTTGTAACCATGGGAATTGGAATGGTTGCATTACCATTTATACTTGTTAAAGCATTAAATATAGTTGAAGGTCCAGGACTATTATGTGTATATTCAGCTGTTGTGGTTGATCCTTTCTTAAGATCGATAATTTATGTAAATCGATGACTAAAAGGAAAATGACAAAAATATATTCATATTGTAAAATAAAAAAGGTATAATTAATTAGTTATAAAGGGGAATTTTATTATGGATAAAGATATAATTTTAACCGAAGAAGGTCTTGAAGAAGTAAAACAAGAATTAAATAATTTAATAAATGTAGTTAGACCTGAAGTTATTGCTGAATTAGTTGAAGCAAGAGCGCAAGGGGACTTATCTGAAAATGCTGATTATGATGCAGCAAGAAATAGACAAGCTGAGGTAGAAGCAAGAATTAAAGAACTTGAAACAATGATTTCAAGAGCAAAAATCATTTCAAGTGATGTAAAAACTTCTGAAGTAAAAATTGGAAATACAGTTTTGTTTAAAAATATAAAAATTAATAAACAAATGGAAATTAAAATAGTTGGTGCAATAGAAGCTGATCCTTTTGAAGGGAAAATCTCAAACGAATCACCTTTAGCAAAAGCTATGTTGGGTAAAAAAGTGAAAGATATCATTGAAGTTAGAGAATTAAAAGAACCATATAAAATAGAAATTCTGACAATTAAGTAATATTTAAGAGGATAAAGATATGAACGCAAAAGAATTTTTAGATAAAAAAATCAATAATTTAGTAAACTCTCATCCTGACTTGAAACAAATTATTGCAAAACTAGCTAGGTTAAAAAGAAATTGTAGATTATTCGGTACCTTTGCATTATTAGGGTTAATTTTAGGAATTGTTATTTTAATAGCATCAACAAATCATATTATACCTGGTGTAGAATATGGCTCACAAGCTATCATTATTTTATTTATAATTGGAGTTTTAGGAGTTGTAGCAGGATTAATTCTTTTGATATTTTGATATACTGCAAGAAAAAAAGTTCGAGTTGAACATTTTGATGAAAAAATAACAAATATTCTTTATGATGATCAACAAATTCAAAAAATTTATAGTGAATTTTATTATAAATTTGTAGATGATAAAGATACTGATGATTTTGAAATAAAAATAGTAAAAAGAATCCCCGATATAACTTCTGAGTATGCAGATTATAGAAGTTTTGTTAAAAAAAGAATATTAGCTATTAATAACAATACACAAAACTCTTTTAATTTTCTTTATAAAAATAAAAAAGTAACATTTTTTATAAAAACACCAAGAAAATTTATTGAAGTTTATTATACAACTGATTCAAAAGGAAATACCGTTAGACATGAAAGAATTCATTATGTATCTAATGCAGCAGTACATATGGAAAATACAAAATATGATGAAACATATAATGGAGTAAGGGTTGTTCAAGAAAAAGATCCAGTTAAAGGATTATTTCAAACTGATTCTATAGAATTTAATAAAAGATTTTATATCAATGTAAAAGAAAATGATATAAGAGGGCCAAAATTTTTAAGTCCTAGGTTAATTGAAAAATTATCATCACTTGATATAAAAAATATTTATTCAGTAGGTATTGAAGGTAATATTTATGCAGACTGATTTTTGGTAAGCCAGAGTAATTTTAAACATGACGTGTGTTCATTTAGTACAGTTGATGTAAAAAATTTACCAACTTTTATCAAAAGTGTAATTGATAAAATTGCTTCAGATTTTTACTTGTTCGAACATCTATTTGATTGTGTTAGAGCAGTTTATTAAAATTTTTAAATTAAAACTAAAATGATATAAAATTATTTATAGAAAGTGTGATGAATATGTTAACACCAAATATTGAAAATAATATTAATGCGGATGCAAATAAAAAACCAAGTAGAAGTGCCTTTGGAACATTTTTTTGATATTTCTTATTTATTTTAATCATTCCAATTTTTATACATATTGGAAATATGAACTACTTAAGAAGAATGAATGTTAAGGTAAGTGAATCAGAATCTGGAATTGATGTTCAACTTAAAAGAAGAAGAGATACATTATTGAAATTAATAGATGCTGTAAAAGGAAGTATTAAGTTTGAAAAAGAAACTTTATCAACAATTGTTTCTATGAGATCTGGAGTTGGTATTGAAGGAATGATGAAAAATCAAAGAGCAATGGATTCTATCCAAAGAGGAATTAATATTCAAATGGAAAACTATCCAAATTTAAAATCTACAGATAATATTAGAGAATTAATGGATGCAACAAGAGATATTGAAGAAGATATCTCTGCACAGAGAAGAATTTACAATCAAAATGTAAGTGAATTTAACCAAAGTATTGCGGTTTATCCAATGAACCAAGCCGCAGCTTCTTTAAAATATGTAAATAAATATTTCTTTGAAATCACTGAAGCTGAACGTGAAGATGTAGTTATTAACTTTGATTAAAAAAGTTAATAACTTTTTTTATTTTTATTTATAATATTAAATATAGAGAGAAGGATAATAATGCAAGTCGCACCAGGTCAAGAATTAAATAACATTAACAACAATGCAAATCAACCTGTAAAAGCAAGTTTTTTGGGTATTTTATTTTGATTATTTTTATTTTTATTAATTATTCCAATTTTTGTGCATATTGGCATTAACAATAGAATTAAACGTTTAAAAGTAAAAATTAATCAAGGAGAATCTGATATTGATGTTCAACTTAAATTGAGAAAAGATTTACTATTGAAATTAATCGATTCTGTAAAAGGGAGCATTAAGTTTGAAAAAGAATTGTTATCAACACTTACATCAATGAGAACGGGTTCAGGTTTGGAAAATAGTGCAAAAAATTCAAAAATTTTAGATAAAATTGGTAAAGAAATAAATTTGCAAATGGAAAACTACCCAGACTTAAAATCAACAAGTGCAATTAGAGATTTGATGAATTCAACAAGCGAAGTTGAAGAAACAATCTCATATGCAAGAAGAAATTATAATGATGCAGTTAGTACTTATAATCAAGTTGTTTCAACTTATCCATCAAATGTAGTTGCTAAATTTTCAAGATGTAAATATAGATCATTTTTTGAAGTAGCAGATTGAGATAGAGATGATGTTGAATTAAAATTTTAATTTAAAAGGAGATTATTTTGGTAGTACAAAAAACTTTTAAAGACAAAAAACCAATCATTTATCTAGTTGGAACTCCAATTGGAAACATAAATGATTTTTCTTTTCGAGCAATAAATATTTTAAAAGAAGTTAATAAAATATATTGCGAAGATACAAGAACAAGTAAAACGCTTTTAGATAATTATAAAATTAAAAATAACTTGATTGCACTTCATAAATTTAATGAAAACTTTAAAACAGATAACATAAAAAATGATATAGAAAATAATTTAAATATAGCAATTATTAGTGACGCTGGTGTGCCTGGGATTTCAGATCCGGGATTAAAAATATTAAATAATCTTTCTCAAGAAATTTTGAATTTTTCAATCTCAGCAGTTAATTGTGGTCCTGCATATATTCACGCATTAGTTATATCAGGTTTTGATTTTGTAAAAAACTGTTTTTTAGGATTTTTGTCAAAAAAACCTGACCAAATAAGCGAGCAAGTATTAAACATTGTAAAAAGTGATAAAGATATTGTAATTTCTTTTTATGAATCAGTTCATCGTATTGTAAATACGATGAATGTATTTTTTAATATTTTAAATCATAATGTTGAAGTTACAATTTGTAGAGAATTAACTAAAGTTAACGAAGAAATAATAAGAGGTTCTTTAAAAGAAGTTTGAAACTATGTTAATAGTGATGATTTTGTTAAAAAAGGAGAATTTGTTGTTGTTTTAAATAAAGGCGCAGTTAAAAAAGAAAAAAAAATTATTTTAGATGATTTAATAGAAGAAGTTGATATTTTGATTGATAATGGATTAGCTAAAAAAGATGCTATAAAAGAAGTTGCTAAAAAATTTGGTATTAATAAAAATAGTTTATATAATGAATTTCACAAAAAGTAGAATATTTGTGATTTTTTTTTGTTTTTTTGTCGATATATTATATGAAAGGAGAATTTATGAGAGAATTAACCAATCAAGAAAAACACGATGTAATAGGAGGAGCAGGTATTACTGGCGCTCTATTTTCAGGAATTGCAAGCATATTCAAAAGCATAGGATCATTTTTTACAGACACAATCAATACTGGTGTAACAGCAGGTTTAGCTTATAAATATGCAGGAAGTGCTGATGAGTTTGAATATAAAAACGGAAGTAGTTCATTTAAATTTAGTAAAAAAGCTTCAATTAGTGCTAAAAATGATTTAGATAAAAAAGCATTAGACATTGAAGCGAAGACAGCAGAATCATTCATTCCAGTTGCCCCAGTTATTTCTTTTAATTAATTTTTTTAAATGGTCGTTTTGACCATTTTTTTTATAAAAAAATGAATATTTTTAAATATTCAATCTAAAAATAGTATAAAATAATTTAGGTTGCTAGTTTCAACCGCTCTTTTGTATGTAAATAAGTAGTATTTAGCTCACATACAAGGCGAGTCTAGACTGGAGGAATATATATGTTCGCAATTATTAAAACGGGAGGAAAACAATTAACTGTAAAACCTGGTGATGAAATTTTTGTTGAAAAATTAGTAGTAGAAGAGGGTAAAACAGTTATTTTTGACCAAGTTTTAGCAACTGATACAAAAATTGGTACACCACTTGTAAGTGGTGCAATCGTAACTGGAACTGTTATTAAACAAGGAAAAGGTAGAAAACTACGTGTAGTTAGATACCATCCTAAAAAAAATGTTAATAAAGTTTATGGTCACAGACAACCTTATACTAAAGTGAAAATTGATGCAATTTCATTAGATGGAAGTGTACCAAAACAAGTAGCAGCACCAAAAGAACCAGAAGTTAAAAAAGTTGATACTCCAGTAGCAAGTAATGATGCAGCACCAAAACCTGCAGCACCAAAACCTACTGCTCCTAAAAAACCTGCAGCACCTAAACCGGCAGCGACAAAAAAACCTACTGCTCCAAAAGATGCTGCTTCTAAACCAGCTGCTCCTAAAAAACCAGCAGCACCAAAACCAGAGGAAAAATAATGGTTTTAGCAAGGTTTAACTTTAAAAATGAGAATATTAAGAAAGTTACAGTTTCAGGACATGCTGAAGCAGATAATTATGGAAATGATTTAGTTTGTGCTGGAATTACCGCTATTATTTCAGGAACCTTAAATGGACTAGATCAATTGTATAAAAAAGATGTTGAACTAATAGTTCTTGAAAATGAAATAGTTATTATAGTAAAAAAAGATTCAAAAGATCTTCAAAAAATACTAATATTTTTATTAATTCAATTACAAACTATAGAAATTCAATATCCAAAAAATTTTAAAATAGAGGAGGTGCTTTAATATGTGTTTTTTATTAGGATTACAATATTTTGCTTCTAAAAAAGGAGTTGGGTCAACTAAAAATGGTAGAGACTCAGAATCAAAACGTTTAGGAGCAAAAAAAGCAGATGGACAATTTGCAAATGCTGGTTCAATAATATTTAGACAAAGAGGAACTAAAATTCATGCTGGTACAAACGTTGGGCGTGGTGGAGATGATACATTATTTGCATTAGTTTCAGGAATTGTTAAATATGAAAGATTTGGTAAAAATAGAACTAGAGCAATAGTTGTACCTCAACAACAAAAATAATACTTCAAATTCCTTATAGGAATTTTTTTTATTTGAATAGATAAATATAATTATATAATTTAATAGCATACAAGAAAGGATAAAAATTATGAAAATAAATAAAGAAGTTTTATTAGGTAGGTACTTTGATGAAGCTATTGAAAACACTAAAAAAATTGTAGCAATGCCAAGTTATCGTAGAGATTTAACAAAAGGAAGTAAATTGCCACAAGATACATTAAATGTTTTAAATTATTGTATTGATTTATGCAAAAGCTGAGGGTTAAAAACTTTTGTCTCAGAAGAACTTAAATATGGATATGCAGATTATGGAGATGGTGACAAATTATTTGTTATAATTTGTCATTTAGACGTTGTTCCTCCCGGAAATATAAGTGAATGAATAAATCCTCCATTTGAGCCAAAAATAATTGATGATAAATTGTATGGTAGAGGTGCTTTTGATGATAAAGGACCAACAATGATGAATTTATTTGCTTTTAAATATTTAATAGATAATGGTTTTAAATCAAACTATAAAATAAGATTTATATTTGGAACTTGTGAAGAGACAAATTGAGAATGTATGGAAAATTATATTGCAAATGAAAAACTATGTGACCTAGGTTATGTACCAGATGGACATTTTCCAGTAGTATATGCTGAAAAATGAATTGCAGATTTAGATTTAATTGGTGATTTTAAATGTAATTTTGAAATTATAGGGGGTCAAGCTTACAATGCTGTTAATGATCTTGTAAGTTATATCGGTCCAAAAATTGATTTAATTCAAAATGAATTAGAAAAAATAAATGTTAAAAGTTATGTTGAAAATGAAATTTTATATGTAAAAGGTATTTCTGCTCATGGAAGTCTTCCGTTTAAAGGGGTTTCTGCAAGTAACTCATTGTTATTTGTTTTAAATAAACTTAATTTTGATCATCCCTTAATAAAATTTGTTGCAAATGATATTTATGCTGATTATGAAATGAAAAATATTTTTGGTAATCTAGAAGATGAAACTGGTGTTTTAACAGCGTGTAATGGAATTATTGATATTAATAAAAAATCTTTTAAATATACTTTAAACTTAAGAATTCCTTGTACAAGAGATGTTCAAAAAGATGTAGTAGAAAAATTATCAAGTTATTTAATTGAAAAGAACATAAAGACAAATACAGTTAAACTTGAAGATAGAGTATATTTCCCAAAAGACAGCGAAGTAGTAACAAAAATGATGTCTATTTATCAAGAAGTAACAGGAGATTATAAAACTGAACCAATTGCAATTGGTGGAGGAACATTTGCAAAATCAATGCCTAATATAATTGCTTTTGGAGCAGAATTTGATTTAAATGATTCAACAATGCATTCATATAATGAATATGTAAAAATTGAAGATTTAAAAAAAATGATTGAAATATATGCAAAATCCATAGTCTTATTAACCTATAATCAATAAAAAAGTTTTAGCAATAAAACTTTTTTATTTTTTAATTTATTTTCTTTATAAAAAACTATGTTATATTTATGTTGAAGGAGGAAAATATGGACAAAAAAATTCAACAAGATTTACAAAAATACATTGAAGAACATGCAAAAATGCAATTTAATTGTTATAACTTGAGTAAAAATTGCGATGATTTAGGATATCCTGGATTTACACATTTCTTTCAAGTTCAAGCGCAAGATGAATTTGTACATCAAAGACGAATAATGAATTATTTATTGGACAGAAGTCAAAGTTTTGAAGCACCAAGTGTTAGTGCAGAAAAAGTTAGTTACAAAAGCATTACTGAAATTTTAAAAGCTTATGTTGATCATCGCACTCACTTTGCAAATATCACAAATGAATTTGCAAATAACGCAAAAGAAGCAAAAGACTATACAACATTTAAATTTTATGAATGATTCTCAATTGATTTTTATGAAGAGATTGCAGAAATAAATGATTTAATTGATTGACTAAATATGCCAAATTCAAATCATTATGAAATTGACAAAAATGCTGCAAAACGTGATAACCCAGATACACTAGCTGTAGTTGATCCATTTGCACCACATAAATAAAAAAATATAATTTTTGTAACAAAACACATTATATTTTTTTTTTTTTTTGTCTTTCTGTATTTAAAACAATTTTTATATATATAAAATCTAATTAGCATTTCTAAATAGACTTGATATTATTGTAAAAATTATTTATACTCAATTTATTGTATATAACTATCAAAAAGGGTATGCAATCACATACGGGAATTTTTTTACCCAGTGCTTATTATTTTAATTAAATAAGTGGTAAATTTTAGAACCGTTTGGAAGTCTAACAAATAAAATTTTTAAAAGAAAGTAAGAAGGTAACTAAATGGCTAAGGACTTGACAAGAGATCAATTATGAGACGCAGGAGCTCACTTTGGACATCAAACTAAAAGATGAAATCCAAAAATGAAACCATATATTTATGGTGAAAAAAACAAAAATCATATTATTGATTTACAACAAACTCTATGAAGATTAGATGATGTTAAAAAATTAATAACTAATATAGGTGCTAAAAAAGAAAAAGTCATTTTTGTAGGAACTAAAAGAACTGCAAAAAACGCTGTAAAAGAAGCAGCTTTAAGAAGTGGAAATTTCTTTGTAAATTCAAGATGACTTGGTGGTACTTTAACAAATATGAAAACAATTTCATTACGTATTAAAGCGCTTTGAGATATTGAAAATGAAGAAAAAACAGGAAAAATTAATTTAAGACCTAAAAAAGAACAAATTTTAATTAAAAAAGAAAAAGCTAAGTTAGAAAAAACACTTGGTGGAATCAAGCAAATGCATAAATTGCCAGCAGTAATGTTTGTGGTTGATCCAAAAAACGACGAAATTGCTGTTAAAGAAGCGAGAAAATTAAGAATTCCAGTAATTGGTATTTGTGATACAAATGTTGATCCAGATATGGTAGATTATGTAATTCCGGCAAATGATGATATTCAAGAGTCAGTTAACTTAATTGTTAATTATATAGTTGATGTTTATGCTGATGCAGCAGGATTAAAATTACAACCAAGTACATTAAAAGTGGTAGCTCAGAAAAAAGAAGATGGTGTACAAGGACAAAGATTTGGTGAAGGAAGAGCTCCTAGAAGATTTGACGAAGATAGAAATGCTTCTAAAAATGAAGAATCAAAAAAAGATTTAGAAGCAAATAAAGCAGAAAAAGCTTAGAAAGTTCAAGAGGGGTGATTAGATAATGGCAGTAAGTCCACAACAAATTAAAGAATTAAGAGAAATAACATCAGCTGGTATGATGGATTGTAAAAAAGCATTAGAAGCAACAAATGGCGTAATTGATGATGCGATTATTTGACTAAGAGAAAATGGTTTAGTAAAAGCCGCTAAAAAATCAGATAGAATTGCAGCAGAAGGAGTTGCTTTTGCTAAAACAAATGGAAAAAGAGGAATTGTTTTTGAAGTTAATTCAGAAACAGACTTTGTTTCTAAAAACGAAAAATTCATGAGTCTTATTAAAGAAATAGGTGATGCATTATTAGCAGCAAGTGCAAAAACTTTAGAAGAAGCACTTGAAGTAAAACTTAGTTCAGGAACAGTTAAAGAAGCATGTATAAGTGCAACCGCAACTATCGGAGAAAAAATTGAATTAAGAAGATTTGTATCGGTAGATGGTGATTCAATTGCTGTTTACAATCATGCAAACAACAGAATTTCAGTGTTACTACAATTTGAAGGAGATATTTCACAAGAAGATGCTTATGATGTATGTATGCACGTAGCTGCAATGGCTCCTAAATATTTATCAAGAGATGAAGTGCCACAAGACTTTAAAGATCAAGAGATGCATATTATTAAGGAAAATACAGATCTAACTGGCAAACCTGAAAATATCGCTAAAGGAATTTTGGAAGGTAAATTAAGCAAAAAACTTGCAGAAGTTACTTTATTAGATCAAGGTTTTGTAAAAGACGAAAAACAAACAGTTGGTAACTTTATTAAATCAAAAAAAGCTACTTTAAAATCTATGTACAGATTTGAAGTAGGAGAAGGAATTGAAAAAGTAATTACTGATTTTGCAGCAGAAGTTGCAGCGCAATTGAAAGGTTAAGTGAAAAAAATGTTATTAGCAGGAACATGAAATAATGGGGCTATTGATCAAAAGAATATTTTATTAATTCTTATTGTACAATTATGTGTTATTGTAGTACCAACAATTTATACTTATGTATTATTTTTTAAGTTTCAAAAAGTTGATGTAGATAAAAAGAAATTTAATACTAAATGATTTGCAATTGTAGCAGCTTTGCAAATTTTAACAATGGTACCTCAAATAGTAGGGTGATTGATGTATTTTGGTGAAAAAATTATGCCAAATAATTATGATATGGCATTATACATAGCATGAGGATGTGTAGGAGCAGTATTTGCTTTAGTTGCTACATGATATATATTGTTATTTTTCTTCCCACAAAGAATTTGGGTGTTTTTTGATGAAGAAAAACTATTTGTATTTGATAAAGGTATTAAAAAAGAAAAAATTGTAAACATTTTAAATGATCAAAGTTCAAATATGTTGTATATTAATTATACTGAAGGAAAAACTAGTTTGAAAAAAATTGCAATTCCATTCAAGTCAACTACAGCAGAATTTATCTGAGTTAGTGCACTTTCAGAAGGGTTAGAAAAATTTGAAGGTTCAGAAGCTATATTCTTTAAAGAAAAAAGTATTAGTTTAAAAATGGGAGACCCAGCTGAAGAAGAAAATATTCAACAAGTTCCAACACAAGTCATTATTGATGGACAAGAAATTGATCCAAACCAACAATATATGGACAATCAACAATTATATCCAAACCAACAATATATGGACAATCAACAATTATATCCAAACCAACAATATATGGAAAATCAACAATTAGATCCAAACCAACAATATATGGACAATCAACAATTAGATCAAAACCAACAATATATGGAAAATCAACAATTAGATCAAAACCAACAATATTATGGTCAAGATAATATGAATAATCCTGAGCCTCAAAATCAAGAATTTTATCAAGATGTTCCAAATGAACAAAGTCAAAATAATGAAGAAGATGCATTATTTAAAGATGGAGATTTTGACGACTAATAACAACTTAATAATTAATTTAAAAACCTTATTTAAGGTTTTTTTTATTGTAAAATAATATAGAAAAAGGCAGAGGTAACTTTGTAAAAGTTTGAGAAATACTCTTAGAACCTGATATAGTTGATACTATCGTAGGGAGTCCTTTGAAAAAGACACATATTCTGCTTTTTTCATGGAGGAAATTCATGGAAAAAAATAAAAAAACATTAAACTATGTAATTGCATGTTTAACATCTTTAAAAACAGTTGTTATTATTGGATTATTGATTTTTTATATGATTAAAGTTTTAAATGCTAATCAATATGATGATGATGGAGAACTTGTAAAACTAGACTCATCTCAAAAAGGTTTAGTTTATTTTGCATTTATATCGATGATAATTGCAATTACATTTTTTGCGATTGCATTTGTTATTTATTTTATTTTTGATTATGAAAATAAAATAAAATTATTTTGTTTTTCAATTGTAACATTTAGCATTGAAGGTATAATTTGTTCAAGTATCATGATAAAAAAAAGTATTTTTTATTTTAATAAAAATAGTTTTAAAGTATTTAAAAATTGAAGAATATTAGATATAACATTAATTGGACTATTATTAGGTTTATATTTATTAATTGATTTTATTTCAGGTTTTGTACCAACATTGCCATTTTGAATCACTATTTCTTTGAAATATATTATTTTATATTTTGGAGCGTATATTCTTCCTATATCTTGTACATTTACATTATGTATGTTGGCAGCATTTATGACAATATTAATACCAACAACTGCTGCACATACTTTTATACAATATTTATTCGACTATTGAATACCAACTTTATGTTTCTTTGTTGCAGGTTTTTTTAAACCAAACGAAACTATAAAAAACATATACTATCAAGTTTTTAGTTGATTTATTTTTGTAATATCTCCAATTTTTATATTATATTTTTGTAGAGTTCTATCAGGAGTTTTATATTGATTAAATCCAAATGCAATTGGAGATGATGTATTTTATTCGTTTGTTTGAAATGGTAGATGAAGTTATTCTGTTATATATAATTCTTTTAATACAATAACAGATTATGTAACTTTACAAATTTTAGTACCACCAATTTGTAAATCGCTATCAATTCTTAGAAAAAGATATTTTGATAATAGAGAAATTTATTACTAAACACTCTTTAAAGGGTCACCCCAAACTACATAAAAGTTATGTATAAAATTTTATAGAGGGGTGATTTTTTTATAGTAAAAACTATTTTATTTAGTACTGAAGAAAAAAAGAAAATAATAGATGAGTTTACAACTACAGATATAAGCGCAAGAAAGTTAGCTTTAAAATATAATATTAAACAAACATCAACTATTTATGTTTGACAAAATCGTTATAAACAAAAAGGAATTGCTGGGCTAATTGATGCACAGAGAGGTAGAAAAGCTAAAATTAATAAAGAAGTTGAGTTTGAAAAAACGAAACAAGAGTTGGAACATTTAAGAAAAGAGATGCAAATTAAAGAAAAAAAGAATAAAAAACTAACAAGTAAAGTAAAAGTTATGGAAAAGTATACAGCATCTCTAGTCAAGGAATGAAAAAACAAAAAGTAAATATCGAATTGTATAAAATAGCAAAAAATTACGAGCGAAAAAATATAGCATTATCATGACTAATTAATCTTTTAAATATTAATCTAAAAGCTTATAATAAATGATGAGCAAATGGTTCAAAAGAATATATGACCAAAAGAGACACAAGTTATGACTTATTTATAAACAAAGTTTTTTACGATAAAGATTCAAAATATTGAACTCATCGAAAATGAGGGCATAAAAAAATTGCACTAAAATTTGGTTTATGTCTAAAAATGGTCTTGAGTTCTATGAAAGCACAAAATCTAGTTCCTGAAAATTGTGAAAAAAGTAGAAAATGAAAAGCTTATACTAAAAAAAGCAAAGATCCAATAAATACAGCTCCCAATTTATTAAAAAACCAAGAAACAAATAAAATCGAGTTTATTGCAAATAAATCGTTAGAAAAAATTTGTTTAGATATTTCGGAGTTAAAAATAAAAAACAAAAAAATTTACTTATTTGCTTATATATATATTCTAGACTACCTTTAATAACATATTTTGCAAACAATTAAACAAACGAAGAACTTATTAATAGTATGCAACTTTTAGTTGCTAAATATGATGTAAAAAATAGCATTACCATACTGATAGAGAATCACAATTTAGGAGTTTAATTATAAAAGAATTTTGTAACAATTACAATATTATTCAAAGCATGACAGATAGATATGCTTCATGACAAAACTCGATAGTAGAAACATTTTTTAAAAGCATAAAACAAAATTATTATGTAGGTTATAAGTTTGAAGATAATGGAACTTTTATAAATTGAATTAAAGATTGTATATAAAATTATTCTAATAATAGAATAATAAACAAATTAAAAAATACTCCCAAAGAAATTTTTGAGAGTAATTTGTTAAAATATATGTAGTTTGGGGTGACCCTTTACTTTATAAATATTTTTTTTATAATAATTTAGATAACTTTAATAATTTTTATTTCTAAAAAAGTATTTTGTTATAATCTTTTTAGTGAGGTATATATGGCATTAAAATTTAAACGTGTATTGTTAAAAATTTCAGGAGAGGCACTTAAGGGTAGCTCGGATGAAATTTATGATAAGGTTAAATTGGAAGATACTGCAAGACAAGTTATAAGTTTAACAAGAGAAGGACTACAAGTTGGTATTGTAGTTGGAGGAGGAAATATTTGAAGAGGTAAATTAGCTGGTACTTTAGAATTACAAAAAATTGATGCTGACTATATGGGTATGTTTGCAACAATTATGAATGCACTAGCAATTGAAGCTACCATCAAAAAAATGGGATTTGAAAAAGTTAAAGTGTATTCTTCTTTAGAAATTAGAACAGTAACAAGTAGTTATAATTATAGAAATGCAAGAGAAAAATTAGATGAAGGATATATTGTTATTTTTGCCGGAGGAACTGGATTTAGTTACTTTACAACAGATACTGGAGCTTGTATTAGAGGAATTGAAATTGAAGCAGATGCATTATTAATGGCAAAAAATGGAACAAAAGGTGTATATGACTCAGATCCAAATATTAATCCAAATGCAAAGTTTTTATCAAATTTATCATTCCATGATTTAGTGGTAAAAAACTTGAAGGTAATGGATTCAACTGCTGCAAGTTTAGCGCATGATGGAAAACTAGATATTGTAGTTTTTGATATGAACGGACAAGACAATATTATTAAAATTGCTCATGGAGAATTAGAAGCAACGTTTATCAAATAAGAAGGGAACATAATATGTTAAAAGATATTTTAGAAAATGCACAATTAGAGATGGAAGAAGTTATTGAAGCTTTTAAACATTATTTATCAAAAGTTAGAACAGGAAGAGCAAATGCTTCAATGTTAAAAAGTGTTGTTGTTGATTTTTATGGAACTCCAACTCCAATAGATCAAACAAGTCAAATTACATCACCTGAACCACAACAATTATTAGTAAAACCCTATGATAGAGGTCAATTACCTAATGTTGTTGCAGCAATTCATAAAGCAGATTTAGGTTTAAACCCAATGAGTGAGGGAGATTTAATTAGAATTATTATCCCACAATTAACAGAAGATGTAAGAAAAGACTTGGTTAAAAAAGTTCACAAAGAATTAGAAACTTTTAAAATTAGAGTAAGAAATGCAAGAAGAGATGCAAATGAAAAGATTAAAAAATCTGATTTTACTGAGGATGATAAAGGTTATGGAGAAGATGAAGTACAAAAATTAACAGATAAATACATTCAATCTCTTGATTCTATTACAAAAGATAAAGAAAAAGATTTAATGACAATCTAAAAGTGCTAAAGCACTCTTTTTATTTTCACTAATTATTAAATATATTGACTTAAAAATATAGTTTAGTTTATAATAAAAATTAGAGGTGCTAAAAAATGGGCTACAAATTAGGGGCGTTAGTATCTTATAATGATGAAAATTGAGTAATAATTGATGTTAAAACTAAGGAAATATCAGATGGGCAATTGATATTTTTAAAAATTAAAAACGTATTATCTCAAGAAATATTAAATGTTAGTTCTAATGTGGTTAAAGAAGTTGAAATTAAACCAATAAAAGAAGAACAAAGAGAAAATCTTGAAGATACACAATATATTCAATCATTTTTCAATGGGGTTGGTGAAGAAGATTCTGATGAATTTTTCAACCTTGGTGAAGAAGAATCGTTATTTGATATAGAAGAAATCGAAATTGATAGTACTTTAAAAAGTATTGAAAAGGATGACGAAATCAAGCTAAACGAAGAAGAAGAAAATGAAGTTTTAGGTAAAATTGATGAGCCTAAAAATTTTGAACGTCCAGATACAAGAGTTCATTTTTCTACTCCAATAAATCCTGATTTGACAGGATCATTATCAAGAACTCCTGCAGTAGATGAAACTTTAAGTGATATGGAACCGGTTGCAATTTTTAATAAAGAAAAAAGAGTATCTAACAATAGTTTAGATAAACTTTATGAAACACCAAAAATCATGCCATCAAGAGTAAGGGGAAACGACAATAGTATCAACATCTTTGATAATAATGTAGCAATCAAAAACAGTATTTTTAATAATCAAAATGAGCAAAAACAAAATGATTACAACCAATCAAATATAAAAGATAAACATAATCATAATTATAATAATCATACAAATTTTGAAAATAATCAAAATATGTATCGAGAAAATTTTAATAATAGCAATTTGCAATATCAAAACAGTTTTAGTAATGCTGCTCAAGAAAACGTATCAAGTATCACAATAAATAACGATAGTTTAGAACAAAATATAAATGCAAGTAATAAAGTTCAAGAAAGTGTTATTACAAATGATAACACTAGAATGTTAAGTGCATTTGAAAGAAAAATTGGAAGCATAATAACAAAAGAAATACCTGAAAATAAAAACAACATTTTAGAAACTCAAACTATTAAAACAAAAGAAATAAAAACTGAACTTAATAGTATTGAAAATAAGCCGAATAATAATTTTGAAGTATTAAAAGAAACAAACATTGAAATAATAAAAAAATTAAAAAATAAGTCAGAAAATCAAAACATAATTGATCAAAACCAAAGTTTCGAAAAGAAAATGGCAGATCCAAATATATATGATTATACAAAAGATTCCAATAAACCAAGTGAACCTGTATTTAATGAATCATTTGAAGATAGTGAATTAACAGCTTCTCAAACTGATAAACTTGTAATTGAAGGTCTTGCCAATAAAGACGAAAAAGTTATTGAAAAACATTTTGATGCTTTAACAACCGGTCCGTTAAATACAAAGAAGTTATTAGATAATTTTAATAAGCAACAAAAAATAGCAAAAAATCTAGATCTAAATTTTAAAGAAAGTTTAGATGAGAATGAAAATAATATCTTTGGACAAAATTCTCAGTTTAATAAAAAAGCATTAAACGAATCGATAATTTATAAGAGATTTAAAACTTTAACTTGCTGATTAATATTTTTATTTGTTATAGGATTTATAACTCCTTTAGTTGGCATATTTATGAAATCAAGTTATGCTTATTTAGATTTAAAAAGTTTTAATTTCAACCAAATTTTAGCAAAAGTATTTCATATGTATTTATTTGAGACGGACGCGTTTATAAACTTTAAAGTATATGCAATAGGAGACATAGTGCTAATTATTTTAACGCCAATGCTTTTATTTACTTTTGCAATATATCTAATCGTTTATCTTGTTTGTGTAAGTGATAAACAATACAAAAAAATAGCATTCTACAACTTTGAATTAGGAAGCAAAATTGAAGTTATAGAACAAATTCAAGAATTCAACAATGAAACCAGTTTATATTTATTAAAAATTCATAATGATATGAAAAAAATAAAAAAAGAAGTTAAAAGCTTTAAAACAAAGGATAATACAAATACTAAATCAGAAAAAGAGCAACCAATAAATATTCAACATTAGTTTGAGATATTTATTGTTTTTTGTATTAAAATATAATATGTATTTTTTAAAGGAGATTGTAAAAAATGAATAATTGAGATCTTTTAATATTATTACCAATTATTTTTGTTAGTAGTATTTTTGTAATTTTTTTTATAATCCATAAAGAAAAAATAAAGCTAAAAGCAGGACTATTTTTAGGAGAAATTTTTATTTTTTGATTAGGAGTGGCTTTTATTGGTTATCAATTAACAAATGCTGCTAACACAATCATTAAAAGCATTGATTCGATGGCTTATATATTAATAATTTTATTTAGCTCTAGTTTATTTGCAATATTTCTTAAACCTTTAGCCACTTTTTTTACTGGTGTAATAAGAAAGAGAAAATTTTGAACAATTTTATCTTATTCAATTTTGATTTTTATTTCGTTTGTTTTGATTTTTGTTAAATTAAACCAACTAACAATAGGAATAATTTCTTTATTTTATGCTATTCTATTATCTACATCTACAATTCATAATTTGATTTTAAATGAACAATTTTATTATAGAGTAAACACTTTACCTTCAACTTGAATTTGTTATACATTTATCGGTTTAGGTTCTGCATTTGGAGTTTATATTGCAAATATACAATCAGTAGTTTTTAAAAGTATTAATTTTTTAGACTTAGATATTATTGCGTTATTGATTGGGTTAATTGTTTTGTTATCAACAATTTTTATTTTAAAAGAAAATAAAAGTCTTGCAGGAGCATTTGATAAAGAAGTGATAATTCAATTACCTAAAAAAAATAATTGAAATTTTATGTTAATTTATACTTTAACTTTACTCTTATCTTTAACATATTCAATATCAAATTCTATAATCACTCAAACATTTTTAAGCTTAAAGTTTTTAGAATATGGACTTTCAAAAGAACAAATCGAAACATGATTAAGAACTTTTAATAATGCTTTTATCATTCCTTCATTAATTATTTCTTATTTTATATTTAAATATTTATTAAAATATTTTGGTCAAAAATATTTATTTATGATGAACTTGTTGGTTTTATTTATTATGTATACTATTCTAGTGTTTATTACTAATCCTTATATTTTCATATTTTTAAATATATTTATAGGAATAACTTATACTCAACTTATTTATACTTTATTCTCGTTTTGTATGTTTTGAAATTATAGAGCGCCAAAAAATCCTGTTACAGGTTTTTTTGGTTCTGCACTATTTTTAGGAAAATTTATAATAGAGTCAATTGAAAATATTTTAATAAAACAAAAAGTTTCTATTTTTAAAGATTTTTATAAAATTTGAGATATAAATAATAATGATCAATTAACAGCGATAAAAAATCAATATTTTGATGTATTATCAATCTTATTCTCAGTTTGTGTTGCATTAACATTAATAATTGCTTTGATTTATTATTATAGTAGTAATAAATTGATTGCTGATTTTATAAATTATCGATTAGCTACGCAAAATTTAAAAGGAATTTTAAAAAGAAGAGTTATTGAAAAAACAAAAACACAAATTAACGTTGAAGATTTAAAAGTTAAAGTTTAAAATATTTTTTTAATTTAATAAATATAAAAAAAGCAACAATTAAGTTTGTTGCTTTTTTCAATTATCATAATACTCATTTATTAAATTTTTTAGTTCGGGAACTAAATAATTTTGTTCTACAGTTTTAAAAATTTCTCCTTTTTTAAAAATTATTCCGCCATTTCTGCCTCCAGCAATCCCGATATCAGCTTGACTTGCTTCTCCGGGTCCGTTAACAACACAACCTAATATTGCAATTTTTAAAGGAAATTTGAAACTTTCAACATATTCTTCAATTTCATTTACAACATCTTTTAAATCAAATTCAAGTCTTCCGCAAGTTGGACAGGCAATAACTTCGACCATATTATCAAACAAACCTATAGAGTTAAGTAATCTTTTTGCAACTTTTATTTCCATTATTGGGTCTTCACTTAAACTAATTCTTATTGTAGAACCGATGCCTTGATATAATAGGTATCCAATTCCAAAACTTGATTTTATAGCTCCGTTTAATAAACTTCCTGCTTCGGTTATCCCGATATGAGCAGGATAATCTCAAATTTCGCTTGCCATACTATATGCTTCAATTGCCATTATTGGATCTGTTGCTTTTAGAGAATAAATAATGTCATAAAATTCATACTTTTCTAGAATTTCAATATGTTCTCTTAACGATTCCACCATGCATTTAGATGTTCATCCATATTTTTGAACTAGTTTTTTTGGTAGACTACCAGAATTAATGCCTATTCTTATAGGAATCTTTTTGTCTTTACATTTTTGAACTACAGCAATTGTATTTTCTTCTATTCCGATATTACCAGGATTTATTCTAATTTTTGCACAACCGGCATCTGCTGCGATTAAAGCGAACTTATAATTGAAATGGATATCTGCTACAACTGGGATTGGACTTTTTTCAACTATTTCTTTTAAGGCGTTTGCATCGTGTATACCTAAAACTGCAACTCTTACAACTTCACAACCCTCTTTATACAATTCGTTTATTTGTTTTAAAGTTTCATTAACATTATGAGTTTTAGAAGTTGTCATTGATTGAATAACAACTTTATTGTTGCCTCCAATTTGAACATTTCCAACATAAATTTTTCTCGTTTTTTCTCGTTTTATCATTAAAAAATCTCTCTCAATTCTTCTATAAAAAATAATACCATACCAATATAGAAACAAATATTTAATATATAATTAATCTTGTGGGGTAAATTATGGCTGATAAAATTACGTTGAAAGATATTGTCGAAATAAACAAAATTTTAACAAAAAAATCATATAATTCTTTAAAAGAGTTTAATACTTATTTAGATGTAATTGGCGAATATATTGATGATACTTTTTTTAAACAAAATATCATCGCTGAAAAACTTATTAAACATCAAGAATTAAGCTCAAGATTTATAGATTTGCAATTTGAAGAAAGTAGTTTAAATCTTTCATATAAAAATTTGCATGATTATTTATCAAATTGTAAAAGAGCCATTGAAAAAGCATTATATAGCGATTCGAGTATTTTTAATTTTTCAATATTTGTAGAAATAAAAAGTATTGTTAGATACATTTTAGAAAAAACATATGAAATCGAAAGTTTAACGGATTATGAAACTTTATATGGTATTAATACTATTGAATTTCATCAACAAAATGAAACTTTTAAATATCTTTATAGTGTTTTTGATAAATTTACATATATTGCTCGTCATTTAAACGAAAGATTTTTAAAACATAATAAAATCGATGTTAGTGAATTGTCTTTAAAATTTTTTAAAGATTTTCCTAATGATATTTCTTTTTTAGCCCAAAATGTTGCTTCTTATCAAGTATTAGTTACAACAATTGAAACTATTACATATTCAAAAGCATGACACTTTGTTAGAAAATTAAGAAATATTTTAGAGCATGATTTTGCAGACCCATCAGAAAAATATAATATAACATTTTTAATAGAGTTATTATTTATAATAATTGGTAGAATAATGTTGGTTTTAAACAAGACTTTAATGTCAGAATCTGATATTAGAAAAACTTTAGAAGATTTACAAAAACAAGAGAGGGATGAGTAATTTGAAAGAAAGATGAAATCAAGTTGAACTCGAAAACTTTACAGGTCCTTTAGATCTTTTATTACAAATGATAAAAGATAAACAAGTAAGTATTTTAGAAATAAATCTTTTAGAATTATCAAATCAATATCTAGAATATATAAAAAAAATAGCTGACAAAGATATAGAACTTGCAAGTGAATATTTAGTAATGGCTGCTTATTTTTTAGAACTAAAATCAAAATTTTTAATACCTAAAGAAGAAGTATTAGTTGATGGAGATTATGAAGAAGATCAAAGAAAAGAATTATTAAATCGTCTTTTAGAATATCATAAGATTAAAGAAGTTACTGAGTTTTTTAAAGAGCAACAAATTGAATCTTTAAAAGGATTGAGTAAAGCAAAATCTATTATTAAAATTACAAGAATTGATGATGAAAAATTACCATTAGCTCCAAATAATATTAACTTAGATAAATTTTCAAAAATTTTTTTAAGAGCCATTGAAAAATCTAAATTTAGAACTGTTGAAACAAATATTCTTACAACAACAGAAGTTTCACCAGAAGAAATTGCAAATGAAATTAAAAAGCATTTAATAAAACATAGTATTGACAAAATAAAATTAGAAGATTTGATTGAACAAAAAGACTTTTCATTAAGAATGCTTGTAGCAACTTTTATGGCAGTTTTAGACTTAGCTTCAAAAAAACTTATAAATATTTTTCAAGAAGGTGACGATATCATCGTTGAAAATATTAGCAAAGGAGAATAATCAATGAATTTCAAAAAACAAATGGCAATTGTTGAAGGTTTATTTTTTGTAAACGGAGATGAAGGGACAAGTATAGAAGATATTAAACTTATTTTAGAAATTAATGATGAAAAAAAAATTGTTGAAGTTATTAATGCTTTAATAGAAAAATATCAAAAAGATGATTCATGTGGATTAGAAATTCAAAACTTTGCAAAAACAAAATATCGAATGATAACAAAAAAAGAAAATGTTGAGTTTTATACAAAGTTATCTAATATAAAAACAGAAACAAAATTATCAACCGCAAGTATAGAAACACTTTCTATTATCGCCTATAAAGGTCCAATCACTAGAGCTGCAGTCGAAAACATAAGAGGAGTAAATTGTGATGCTATCTTTTATAAATTAAAAACTAGAAATTTAATTACAAATGTTGGTAAAAGTGATGAGGTTGGAAAACCAAGTCTTTATAAAGTTACAGATAGTTTTTTAAAGTATTTTAATTTAAAAAGTCTTGATGATTTACCAAAAATAGAAGATGAAAGCAAAAATGAAAAAGACATTTTTGGAAGGTAAATAAAATGGAGAGATTACAAAAAATTATAGCAGCAAGAGGATATTGTTCTAGAAGACAAGCGGAAAATTTGATTGCTCAAGGAAAAGTAAAAGTAAATGGTGTAGTTGTAACAGAAGCTGGTAGTTCTTTTGATAAAAATGTTGTTATTTTTATCAATAACAAGGAAGTAAAAAAAGTAAGCGATAAAGTTTATTATTTATTCAATAAACCTAGATTAGTTTTAACAACAATGAATGATCCAAAAGGTAGACCGACTGTTGCAGATTATTTTAAAGATTCTAAAATTAGAGTGTTTCCTGTCGGAAGACTTGATTATGATGTAAGTGGAGCGCTTATTATGACAAATGATGGTGAGTTTGCTAACTTTGTTATGCATCCAAGATATGAGTTTAGAAAAACTTATCAAGCACTATGCAAAGGAACTGTTTCAAAGCAACAAATTAAAAAATTGATAGTTGGAGTTATTATTGATGATGATTATAAGACTAAAGCAATTTATGCAAAGTTAGTTAATTATGATGCAAAATTTGATGAATCAATAGTAGAGATAACAGTTGCCGAAGGAAGAAAACATCATGTTAAAAAAATGCTTATTGCAGCAGATATATTTTTAAAAAAATTAAAAAGAACACAAATTGAATTTTTAGAAATTAGTGATGTTAAATTAGGAACTTATCGTGCATTAAAGACGCATGAAGTTAAAATGTTTTATGGTTTATATAATTCAAATAATCGAAAAAACTAATTTTTATTTTCATCAAATTAAAAATATTGTAAAATTTT
This sequence comes from Spiroplasma tabanidicola, assembly GCF_009730595.1. Classification (NCBI taxonomy): domain Bacteria; kingdom Bacillati; phylum Mycoplasmatota; class Mollicutes; order Entomoplasmatales; family Spiroplasmataceae; genus Spiroplasma; species Spiroplasma tabanidicola. The sequence continues at coordinate 398,747 of NZ_CP046276.1, forward strand.
AAGTATAAGTAAAGAGGTTTATATGGGAAGAGCACACGAAGTTAGAAAACAAAGTATGGAAAAAACGGCTGCAATGAAGTCGGCAATTTACGGAAGAGCTGCAAAAGAGATTTATATGGCAGCAAAAAGCGGAAGCGCAGATCCGGATTCAAACTTAGCATTAAGAAGTGCAATTGATAAAGCTAAATCAAAACAAGTTCCAGCAGATGTAATTCAAAGAGCGATTAAAAGAGCATCTGGAGGAGATGCGGAAAATTATACTTCAAATAGATATGAAGGATATGGTCCGGGAAACTCAATGATAATTGTTGATTCATTAACAACTAATGTTAATAGAGCAATTGCCGAAATTAGAGATGCATTTAATAAAAATGGCGGAAAAATTGCAAACTCTGGATCAGTTTCGCATTCATTTCAAGCAACTAGTTTATTTGCTTTTGAAGGAAAAAGTGTAGAAGAAGTTTTAGAGTTATTAATGGAATCAGATTGCGAAGTTAATGATGTTGTTGAAGAAGAAGGTCTAACAATTGTTTATGCACCTTTTAACTCATTTAATTCTGTAAAACAAGTTTTAGATAACATCGGAATTGGTGATTATAAGATAGCAGAAACTATAATGTTAGCAGATGAAAATATAAAAATTGAAGATGAAGAAGCAGTTGCTAATTTTGAAAAACTTATTAATAAGTTAAATGAGTTAGAAGATGTTCAAAACGTTTATCATAATGTAGAAGACTAGACTATGTTAATAACATAGTCTTTATTTTGTTATAATAAAAATATTGGAGAATATAAATGAATAGAGATATAGTTTTACTTAGAGCTGTTGAAGTAGCCGCACTTGCAACTCACAAATATATTGGAAGAAAAGATAAAAAATTAATAGATCAAGCAGCAGTTGAAGCACTAGAAGTAATATTAAAAAACGAAAAAGATTTCAAATTAAAAGTTGTTAATGGTGAAGGAGAGCTTGATGAAGCGCCAATGTTATATTCGGGACAAATTTTGGGAGACATTGAAAATCCTGAGGCTAAAATTTATGATTTATCTGTTGATCCTGTTGAAGGTACTTATCCTGCTGCGTATAATTTTGCAGGTAGTGTTGCTGCAATTGCAGTTTCAAGATTAAACACTCAATTGCAATTACCAGAAATGTATATGGAAAAACTATTTGTAAGTGATGAGTTTAGAGAATGGATAGATTTAAAAAAAGGAATTATTAATGTAATCAAAGATATGCAAAAGTTTTGTCAACGAAAAGACTTAAAATGTATTATTTTAGATAAACCAAGACATAAAGAAATTATTGAAGAACTAAGTGCAATTGGTGTCATAGTTAGAATGATTCAAGATGGAGATGTTCTTGCGGCAATCGATGTTGTGAATGGTGCTGCTGATTTTGTTTATGGAATTGGCGGAGCGCCTGAAGGGAGTTTAATGGCATCTTTAGCAATTGCTTCAGGATGTAAAATGCAATCACGTTTAGTTCCTTATCAAGAAATTTGACCAAATGAAAAAGAAACTAAACTAAGAATGCAAACAGAAAATGCATGAATAGAAAAACATAATATTGATTTTGATACAATCTTAGAAGATTTAGATTTAATAGCTGATGAAAGGGCAAGGTTTTTTGCAGCAGGAATAACTGCTGGCGGTTCATTAAGACCAATTGATTATAAAAATGGTAAATTCTATGTTAATGCATTTATGGCAAGTCATGGAATAGCGAGAAATATAAAATCAGTTTATGATATTAAAAAAGTAAATGCTTTAAAACCAGGCATTAAATCAATATTTGATAAATACAAAAGATAAATTCAGTAAATATGTAATTAATAATTTTGGAAGGAGAGTAAATAATATGTCAATTATAGTTTATGTTGCAACAGCACTTACATTAGTTTGTTTAATAACATTAAAAATGTTTAATATATATATTTATTCTTCTATAAAAGTTGTAAATATAAACTCTGCTGATATAAATATATCAACGTCTAAAATAAATGATATAACTACAAAACTAGTAAGTTATTTAAATGTAACAGATTTAAAAATTATTTATGGAGAAACAGATTTTTATTGCAGAATTACAAAAATGCTTAATCGAAAAAAACAATTAGTCGAAATACCAAAATGGATTATGCCAAGTGTGGGTTATGAATTAGACTATTTAATAGCAAGCATTTGATATAACTCAAAACTTTATAAAAAAGATAAATATATTAAAAGATATAATTTTGTGGCTCAAATTTTACCTTCAACTTTTATTTTGATTTATATAGTTGCTTTAATATTAGATCTTATTTTAATTATTTTAAATAAATATATTTTGAGTGATTTTGATTATTATGGTAGTTTTTTTGAATTTTTAGGTAAGTTTTTTATACTTGATTTTATAGCTATTTTATTTTTCTTTATGTATATAACTTGTTTGTTTTTTGCAACAAAACATAAAATAAATATAGAAGCAACTTATGAAAGAGAAATTGTAAAATTTGTCGATGAAAATTGCGAAGGTTATAAATCTGATATTGGTGCTGCAAGAGTATATTCTTTAAAAATTGATAAATTGTATTTAAATACATTTTTGTTTAATAAAAAAACAAGTAATATCAAATTTTGTGGACCTTTTACTATGTTATAAATAAAAACTCATATAGTTTATCTATATGAGTTTTTATTATGCTTGACCTAAACCTTTTTCTTTTCATTCAGTAAGAATTTCTTCTTTACCTCCAGGTTTTAAATAACGATCTTTATATTGTTGATATCTTTCTTTACATTCTATAATTTCTTTTTCTGCATGATCAACATCACCTCATCCATCGATTCTGACTTCTTTTTTTTGTAAAGATTTATATTGTAAGAAGAAGTTTTCGATTTCATCTTTTAAATGTTGAGGAACATCACTTATCTTTTGATATGCATTAAATCTAGGATCATCATGAAATACACCAAATAATTTTGTATCGATCTCTCCGGCGTCTATCATTTTAATACTTCCAAGAATTCTTATTTTCACTTTAACCCCTGGCATTGTAGGATAAGTTACTAAACTAATTACATCAAGTGGATCTCCATCTCAATCTAAAGTTTCATCAATAAATCCATATTCTCCTGGATAAAAGTTTGCTCCATATAAAACTCTATCTAAACTAATTGATTTTGAAGCAATATCATATTCATATTTATTTGAACTACCTTTTGGAATTTCAACTATCATTTCAATTACATTATTTTTCATATTTTATTTATCTCCTTATACATATTCATTTTATAGTAAAATATTTCTATATTTTGATAAAGTAACAAATTAAAGAAAGGCATTTTAATAAAAATGAAGGATAATAATAAAATAAAAGTTATAAACAAAAAAGTCGATATTAAAAAAAGTATTGAAGAAATTGAAACAGGAACTTTTTATATAAATAAATGAAGAAAGTATTTTAAATTAACACCTTATAAAATTGCAATCCTAGCAACAGTTTTAGCATTAAATATTGTTTTATCGGCTTTTAGTGCATTTGCACTAACTCCATTAGTGATTGGTGGGTTTTTAAGAGTCGAGATTAGTTTTTTAACATACATAATTGCTTGGAAATTAGTTAATGGTTTTTACTCATTGTTATTAGTTATTCCTGCGACGTGACTTAGATATGTTGGAGTTGATCCAAATGCAGAACCAATTGGATTATTAACTATGAACTTAAGTGACTTATTTGCTTTATCTTTCTTTATTTTAGTTAGTAATTTATTAAATATGAAAAAAGAACATACAGGAAAAATGAAAATATATATAAAATATATTTTTGCAGCAGTAGTAGTTTCTATTTCTACAGGTTTTTTTAATATTTTAATTAACTTTACATTTATTTTAGATATGTATAGCGAATATATGGGAGTAGAAGCAATTAAAGCACTTAAAACATACTCATTTGCAAGTGTATTGATATTTTTTAACTTTATTAAATATGTAACAAACTTTTGACTATTTTTAACTTTCTATGAAACTATTAATATAATTTATAAAAAAAGTATATTTTCTTAATTTTTCTTATTTATAAATGTTATAATTTAAAAGTAATTATAAAAGTTATAATTTAGAAAAATTATAACATAGAAGGAAAAAACCATGGAAGATAAAAAAGAACAACATGTTATACCTGAACATAAAGAAGATGGTAAAAAACATGATCATTATCATGGAGAACACCATTTCGATGGGCAAGGTAATCATGATGATATTTTAGATGAAGATTTTAATATAAAAAATAGTATCTATACATCTAAAAGAAATTTAATTTTTAGAACAGCTGCTGCTGGTACATTTTTAGCTTTAGCTGCTATTGGAAGTGCAATTGATATGTTTGGTGAAAGATTTTTCAAATTACCATTAAATGAAATAATTTTATCAATTAGATATTTTGATATTTTGATTATTTGTTTATCTATTGCAAGCATAGGGCCTGTTTTTTCTAGTTTTATTGGAGTTATAATGCCATGAATTCACATGTTAATGGATGGAGATCATCCGCCATTAACTCACGTTGTTGATTCATTTGGATATTTCTCAGTTGTTTGAATTTTATGATTCTTCTACTATGTAGTATTTAGAAATTCATACATTCACAAAGATAAAAATAGAAAAAAAGATTTGTTTAAAAGATATATGCCATTAGTTGGATTTATACCTGTGTCAGTAATTGTATATACAGCTTTTACAATTTTAATAATATTTATAACAGACCAAAGTGGACATCACCATGATGATCATGACGAAAGTATTATTAATAAAATTATTAGTTATCATGAAAAACATGAACACGAAGCTCAAGGAGATGAATGAGATTTATTTAAAGAAAAAGCTGTTATTTATTCATTTACTATCGCAGGATTTGAGTTAGTTAGATTTTCTATATGTGGAGCGTTGTTTGTAATCTTAGAACCACAAATGAAAAAAATTAATCATAGATATAGATAAAAATCTCTCTTTATTTTTTCTTAAAATGGAAAAGAGATTTTTTTTTGATAAAATCAAAGTGTAGTTAAATTTCTTTATTAATTACAAGAAATTGGAGGAAATAATTTATGGGGAAAAAACCATTATATGTTTCATTAGATTTAGGTACAGCATACACACTTGTTTATATTTCAGGACAGGGAATTGTGTACAATGAACCATCGATAGTAGCATATAAAATAGCAGAAAATAAAATAGTAGCAGTTGGAGAAGAAGCTTATAAAATGATAGGTAAGGCCAACAAAAATTTAAGAATTGTTAGACCAATGGTTGATGGAGTTATTACAGATATTAAAGCAACTCAATCACAATTGAATCACATTTTTGCTAGATTAAGATTAACAAAAGCTTTACAAGGTTCGGTGATTCTTATGGCATGTCCATCAGTAATTACAGAATTAGAAAAAAATGCTCTTAGAAAAATAGCAACAAATTTAGGAGCGGCACATGTTTTTGTTGAAGAAGAAGTAAAAATGGCGGCACTTGGTGGAGGAGTTAATATTAACTCACCAACAGGGCAATTAGTAATTGATATGGGTGGAGGAACATCTGATGTTGCAGTTATTGCATCAGGAGATATAGTTTCATCAAAATCAATTAAAGTGGCTGGAAATACTTTGAATGAAGAAATTTTAAAATTTATTAGAGCACAATATGGAATGGAAGTTGGAATCAAAACTGCTGAAACAGTTAAAATTCAAATGGGTTCATTAGCTAAATATCCTGATGAAAGATCTATGAAAGTTTATGGACGTGACGTTGTTTCAGGATTACCAAGAGAAATTGAAATCACTCCTCCAGAAATTAGAGAAGTATTAAAAGTTCCATTATCAAAAATTATAGATTTAACAGTTAGAGTATTAGAAGAAACTCCCCCAGAATTAGCTGGTGATATTTTCAGAAATGGTATTGTTTTATGTGGAGGAACAGCTTTAATAAAAGGTATTGATAAATATTTTGGAGATACTTTACAATTACCAGTAAAAGTTGGTGAACAACCATTATTAGCGGTTATTAATGGAACAAGAAAATATGAAGAAGATATTTATGACAAATTAAGAGAGATGTTATATAAGCCTAAAAACCAAGAGTTTTAACAAAAAAACCTATTAAATTGAACATCTAAAATAAAATTGACAGTAAAAAAGTACTTTTATTGTTAAAATTTTATTGAGAGGTGTTCTTTTTATATGGCAAAACAATAATCAAAAAACGAAAAAATTAAAATTATTGAAGAGTCTAAAAAAATTGGAATAACAGATGCTACATTAAAATATGATGTTAGCACAAGTACAGTCAAAAGATGAAAATCAGAAATTAAAACTAAAGGTGAAGGCGCTCTTGAATGAGGGAACGGAATCAAAACAAAAGGAAATATTAAGAAATTTAAATCTCATGATTGAATTTTTAAAGACCCTGACGATATGACAACAGAAGAATTAAGAGAAGCTTTAAAATTGGAGCGAGCTCTAAAAAAGCATTTGGCGAAGACAACTAAAGAAAAGTACTTCGCCATTTTTAAATACTCAAAAAAGTTTACTTTGTCATTAGTTTGTAAAGATTTAAGCATTTCAATATTTGGTTATTTAAAATGACTAAAAAATTGAAAACCTATGAATAAAAACTATAATCGAATTCTTGCTATAAAAATTAAATTTATTTTCTATTTATTTAAAGAACGTTTTGGTTACAACATGATAACTCTACTTTTAAACAAATATTTTAATCAAAACTTAAAACCATGAGTAGTTTATAGATATATGAAAATCAATAATTTAAAAGCAGTTCGCAAAAAAAGAGTACTTAAATATGATAAATCTGGTCCTTTGAGATATGAAAACTTATTGAAAAGGAACTTCAATGCAGATTGTTTAAATTAAAAATGAGTTACAGATGTTAGTTATATAAAGACAGCATCAGGAAATGCATATTTATTTGTTATAAAAGATTTATATAATTCAGAAATTGTTGCTTGAAAATTATCTAACAGTCCTAATGGTAAATTATGTTATACAAACCTTATCTCTGCAATCAAAAAGAGAGGCACTCCTAATATTATTAATTCTGATCAAGGTAGTCCTTATACCAATGAAACTTGAAAAAGTTTATGTGATGAAAACAAGATAAGTATATCCATGTCAAAAAGAGGTAACTCTCTTGATAACGGAGCGTGCGAATCTTTTTTTGGAACAATAAAAAATGAATGTATTTATACTTATAAAATAAAAGAATTAAACTTTTCAAATATCTATACAATAATTTCAGATTATATTGATTTTTATAATTATGTTAGACCTATGTTGAAACATAAAAAATCTCCATACGAAATTCGTATGGAGAAAGTACCTTTTTAATGTCAATTTTAATTAACAAGTTCAAAATAGGTTTTTTTGTTTATATAATTTTAATAAAAAAAGAATAAAATTATTCTTTTCCTATTTTAATAGCCCCTGTAGGACAAACCATTTGACAAGTTTTTAATTCTTTATCATTTTCTTTTGCTTCAGCCAGTCCATCTTCATCCATAAATAAGATGTCATCTTCATCAATATTTACACAAGCTTCGCAACCAATGCAAAGAGTTTTATCTACTCAAGTTTTTTTCATTTTATCTCTCCTATTATTTTTATAATAACAAAAATATTAAAAACTGTTTAATTAATTTATAATTATATAGATTGGGGATTAAATATATGGCCGATATTTCAAGAATGGAGCGAAATAAAGAACTCCATAACAAAATAAGATTAGAAATTGCTCAAAAAAAACAAAAACAAGATGAAAAATCTTTAATTTATACCACTTTTGAAAGACTTAAATTAATTGATGGTGAGTATTTTAAAGAAAAATTAGACTATTTTGATAAAAAACATCAAATTGAAAAACCTTATCTTGATAAAGATAAAAGTAATAGTTTAATATCAGAAGATATACGATTTCAGATAAAAAGAGAAATTGCAGAACTTAAGAAAATAAAACCAATTGATTATGATAAAAAACCTCAAAAAACAGAAATGAATGAAGAAATTGAAATTAAAAGTGCCAAGTTTTTAAAATATTATAATAATTTAGTAGCAAATGAAAAAGTTTTTTATGATAATATTGAAAAGTTTAAAGTAAAACAAAAAATTTTAAAAGATCCATCGCATGATATCTCAATGACAACAGTTCAACAAGTTAGAAATAGTGATACTAGAAGCACAAATATAATGATAAAATCTGTTGAAGATAGACTTGAGGCTGGACAAAAAACTTTAAATAAAGTATGAGCTACATATGACAAAAAAAGAAGATTTAAAAATATAACCTGATTTTTTATTGTTTTAATACTTATGATGATAATTGCTCTTATTATTCCATTTTTTTTATAGGAGAAGTATATGAATTTAAAAATAAATATTGCAGTAGATGGAACAGCAAGTAGTGGTAAAAGCTCTGTTATGATGGTTGTTGCAAAAGATTTAGGATTTCATTTTATCGATACTGGTTTAATGTATCGAGCATATACAAAAATGTGCTTGGATAATAAAGTTGATTTTAATAACAATGTTAAAATTATCGAACAGTTAAAAAACTTTGATTTTCATTATCGAGAAGGAAATCAAATTTATGTAGGAAATAAAAATTATACAAAATATTTATCAGATTATGATGTGGTTGAAAATATAAAATATATTGCAACTTTATTAGAAGTAAGAAATAAAATGGTTGATTTACAAAGAAAAATGGCAATCAATGGAAATAAAATTATGGTAGGAAGAGACATTACTACCGTTGTTTTACCAAATGCTGAATTAAAAATTTATTTTGATTGTTCTGCAGAAACTAGAGCAAAAAGAAGAGTTAAACAAAATGAAGAAAATAATATTTATCCAAATGATTATGAAGATATTTTAAGACAAATAATTCAAAGAGATGAGTCTGATAAAAATAGGAAAGAAAGTCCGCTAATGATTGCAAAAGATGCATGAGTGATTGATACAAGTGATTTAACATTTGATCAAGTGGTAGAAAAAGTAAAAACAAAAGTATTATCATTTATTAATCAGGAGGAATAAATTTATGTCAAGAAAAGGAATAGTTGCAATTGTTGGAAGACCTAATGTGGGAAAATCAACACTATTCAATCGAATTATTAAAGAGAAAAAAGCAATTGTAGAAGACCGTCCTGGCGTTACTAGAGATAGAATGTATGGTAATGCAGAATGATTAACTAGACCTTTTATTGTTGTAGATACTGGTGGTATTACTCTTGAAGATAGTATGTTTGCAAAAGAAATTAAAATGCAAGCAGAAATAGCAATGAAAGAAGCAGATGTTATTATCTTTCTTTTAAACTTTAAAGAAGGAATAACTCTCGAAGATGAAGCTGTTGCAAAATTACTATATAAAACTAATAAACCAATAATTCTAGCAATAAATAAATATGATAAAAAAGAAAAATATGATGAATCTTATTCTTATATGTCATTAGGATTTGGAGAGCCCTTTTTAGTATCTTCTTCACATGGAATTGGTACAGGAGATTTATTAGATAAGGTGATTGAACAATTACCTAAATTTAATGATGAAAATCTAGAAGCAGAAACTAAATTAGCAATTGTTGGTAAACCAAATGTGGGTAAATCAAGTATTGTTAATGCTTTGGTTGGAGAAAATAGAATGATTGTTTCTGAAATTGCAGGAACAACAATTGATAGTGTTGATACAAAAATTAAGTATAATAATTCTGAATATACTTTAATTGATACAGCGGGTTTAAGAAAAAAAGGAAAAATTTATGAGACCTTAGAAAAGTATAGTTATTTACGTTCATTAACTTCTATTAATAAAGCAGATATTGTACTATTAGTTTTAGATTCAAGTACCCCAATTAGTGATCATGACACTAATATAGGAGGTTTTGCTTTTGATGAACATAAACCAATTATTATTGTTGGAAATAAATGAGATATTGTAGAAAAAGTTACAAACACAATGATTAAAAAAGAAGAAGAAATTAGAGCATACTTTAAATATCTAAATTATGCTTCAATATTGTTTGTATCCGCAAAAGAAAATAAGAGAGTAAATAAAATTTTTGATGCAGTTGATTTAATTAAAAAAAATCTTAAAAAAAGAATTAGAACAAGTATATTAAATGAAATCTTTAATAAAGCTCAATTAATTAATCCTTCACCAAATCATAATGGAGGAAGGTTGAAAATTTATTACGCTTCTCAAGTAGAGGCTTATTTACCTACATTTGTATTATTTGTAAATAATCCAAGTTATTTACATTTTTCCTACAAAAGATTTTTAGAAAACCAAATAAGAACACAATTTGATTTTAGTGGTGTTCCAATAACTTTAATTTTTAGAGAAAGGAAATAATAAAATGAAAAAAATAAATGTTGCAATAATTGGTACAGGCGCTTATGGAACGGTTTTGGCAAATGTTTTAGCAGATAATGGACATGATGTAGTTATGTATGGAATTGAAAGGATACAAGTTGAAGATATAAATAACAATCATTTAAATACAAGATTTTTTCAAGACCTAATAATAAATAGTAATATAAAAGCTACAACAGATATAGCAGAGGCTATGGAAAATGCACAAGTTGTAATCCTTTCAACACCAACTTTTGCGATTGAAAATGCTGTGGATAACATTATTAAATATGGAAAACGGGAAATGCATGTAATAAATGTTGCTAAAGGATTGGATGAAAACAACTTGAATGTTTTAAGTAAATTCATTGTAAATAAACTAACCGGAACTGGAGTTATGAAATCTTTTGGAGCGATTTATGGTCCATCTGTTGCAATTGAAGTTATTATGAGGAAACCAACTTGTGTAATGAGCTGTAATGAAGATATAAAAACTGCTGAATATATTGCCGAGTTATTTACTAATGATTATTTTATTGTTAAACCAACTAGAGACATCATTGGGTGTGAAATTGCTGCAGCATTAAAAAATACCGTGGCTATTGCAAGCGGTTTATTATTTGGATTTAATGCAGCAGACAATGCTAAGGCTTCACTTATAACAATTGGTAACGCTGAAATTTATAACATAGCAAAAGAATATGGTGCAAAAATTGAAACATTTATGAACTTTGCTACTTTAGGGGATTTAATACTAACTGCCAGTTCTATTAAATCAAGAAATTTTTCATTAGGTGTTCAAATAGCTCAAAAAGATGATGCTTCTGCTGTTTTAAAGTACCATAAAAACACAGTTGAAGGTGTAAAAACTTGTGAAATAGCCTATAAAATCGTTAAAAAACTTAAAATTTCTTCTCCATTATTTGAAATAATGTACAAAATACTATACAATAAGGGTAAGCCTAGTGTGCTAATAAATGATTTTTTCAAGCATGCAAAGGTAGTATAGATATAAGGGGTAGGTAAAACATGACAAAAAAAGAATTGTCTGATAAATTAGCTTCAGAATTTAATCATTCAAAAGCTGATGGAGAAAAAATGGTTAATTTCATTTTTGATTCAATCACTAGTAGTTTAATTAAAGGTGAAGAAGTCGCTATTGCCGGATTTGGAAAATTCGCTACTGCAGATCGTGCTGCAAGAGAAGGTGTTAATCCTTCAACAGGAGAAAAAATCAAAATTGAAGCAACAACTGTTGCTAAATTCAAAGTTGCAAAACAACTTAAAGAAGCAGTAGCTAAAAAATAATTAGTTACAATTTGGTAAGAGTTGCTTGGTAACTCTTATTTTTTTTTTTTTTTGCGGAGGGGTTATGTTTGATCTATTTAAAAGGGGAATTATTAATAAAAAAAGCCTACTTATATTAAACTACTCAAAATTTAGTATCAATGAAAATCAGTTAGCAATACTTTTAATTATTATGGAGTTATCAAATGAAGAACAAAAAAATTTTACTCCATCTCAAATTGCAAAATATATGAATCTTGAAAAAGATGTTATTGAGCAAGAAATTAGTAAATTATTAGTCGATGGATTAATTACAATTGAACAAAATGGTAAAAAATCAATATTAGATTTATCGCCGCTTTTTAATAAGATCATCGTTAGTTTAGAAGAACAAAACTCAGGTTTGGCAAAAGATATGAAATATTCATTTATTGAGCAAATGTTAAGAATCAATCTTACTCAAGAAAATATAGATTTAATAATTGAATATATGAATAAAGGTCTTTCTAAACCTAAAATTTTATCAATAATCACAGAAAATAACATCAAGACTTTTGATGAATTAATTAATTATCTAAATGAATATGTCAAAAAAACTAACAAGCTAAAAATTACTCGTTATAATTGATTAAACGATTAATATATTTAGTTAAATCTAAAACTAAATTATCAAAATAAAGTTCAAAACTATTATTTTTAAATCACTCATAAGGAATTTTTTTAATTTTAAAATTAGATAATTGATTATAATTCACAGCAAAATAACTATCGTAGTCGTGAAAATATATTATCAAAAAAGCAATACCATTTAAATTGTTAATCAATTTGAGTTTTTCAAATTGATTTTTCTTTATATTTGCTAAATTAAAATCTGCTTTATTAGTTTCTTTGGCATCAAATTCTAGATAAATCCCATTATAAATACCTATATAATCACAAAAACTATTTTTTTCTAATTTTGCTTTTATTACATTATTTTCAATGTTTATTATAGAATTATTTATTGGCACTTTTTGAATTAATAAACCTTTTTTTAGTAACGCATGTAAGCTATTATTTATAACTGTTTCTAAATACATCCCTTTATTTTTTAGTATCATATAAAACACTCCATTCAATATTTATATCGTTAAATAAATCTGAAATTTCTAAAATAATTTAAAAAATTTTAACTGATTTGGATTTTATTTCGCAAAACATAATAATACACTATATGATTAGACATAATCTTTTAAAACTTAAACAATTACTTAAATTATGGGAAATTAAAGTTTAAAATTTATAGAAAGTTTTTTGTGTTTACTATATTTTTTTAATATTATTAAAAAAAATTAGCATTTAGTAATCAAAAAAATATTTTTTTATATAGTTAAAAATGATATACTGCTAATTTTTTGAAAATATATAAAAAATAAATTTAGAAAGAGAATAAATAACATTACAATTATTTTTGTTAACATTAATTTTAATAGCTATAGTTTTTGTGAAAAATTAATTGATGATTCTTATTGCTTAAATGATGAACATTACATTGTCAATTTTATTCTGAGATTGAATATAATGACTATAATATAACACTAACCAACTCCGATTATTTTAAAACTTTAATAAAAAAATATATTATAAAGGAAAAATTTTATTTATATAATAAAGACTTTGATTGTTAAATGAAAGTAAAAGTTTTAAATTATTATTTTTTTGATTATTTTTGAATATTTCTAAGCGAGAATAATTACTTTATTTTTTCTAGAATATTTGTTTATTTTAATTTAATAACTTATATTAAATAACTTTGTCTCTTTGAGGTTGTCTATTCTAAAATTAAGAGGTGATATAAAATTACTTTTCTGGATTTTTTTATGAAAGTACAAATAAATAAAAAAAAAGAATAAAACTTTAAATTTATATACAATGTTATGAAAAAAAGGAAAGTTATTTCACATAATAATTCAAAAACTTACACTTTAAATTGGATATATAGAAATAGTCTATATTTAAATTAAATTATAGAAGCTTTACTTATCAATAAATAATCTTATTTAGAATAACGGAGCCTAAGTAGACCATTTATTGTAAAATTAATGATCTTTTATATATTTCAATTATATTTTATATATTGTAAATTATTATAATCTTTTGAAAACTTCTCAAATAGATTATAAAAGCACTCTTTATTTGCAAATCTATCACCATATGTTGCAAAAAACTTTTGTTTTATTCATCCATTTAAACTTTCGGTAGGTACATTGTGCTTAAATCCCTTTTTTGACATAGAATGTATAATATTTTTATTTTTATTAACATAAGTAAAAAATACTTTCATTTGAAAAAGCTAATCCTCTATCTGATTGAATAATTTTTTTTAATTTGTTTTGTATTGCATAATTGTTAATTTTTTGAATTACATATAAAGCAATTACAGAATTCTCACTTTGATCAAACTTATAATTAACTATTGTTCTTATTAATCAATCATAAGAAATTAAACAGCTTAGCTTTGTTATACTTTTTGAGTTATTCAAAAAAATTTTAAAGTTAGTACCATCAATGCCTACAACATTAGGTGTTTTATAATTCATTTCGATTAAATCATTTCTAACATAACTATTGTGTTTCTTAGATTCTTTAAAATAACCAGTTTTATTGACTCTATTTGCTTTTTTTAAAATATTTGATACATCTTTTCTTATTTTTCTAACTAATTTTTCAAATACTATAATACTTTTATTTATAAAAATTCATTTTCTAATTAAATCAGACCCTGATGCTAGCATGTTATTTGCATCGTTATAGTCTTTTATTATTTCAACAGCTCTATCATAAATAGGACTCCTAAAACTAGGTAGATCTTTAAGATCTAAACCTTGATTATACAAATTTATTGGCTTTTCTAAATTGTTTTTTTAAATCTTTTGAATGTATTTTTATGTACTTTAAAATATTTAACTAAATAATTTGTACCAATTCCATATTTTGCAATAAATGTATAAATTTGACAGCATGCGAAATGTTTATAGGCCTTTGTCGCCATTATCATTATCTAGTCCTTCTTGCCATCCTTAACATGTTCAACATTGTGGTTATTGTGCAAGAAGGAATGGACTTTTCCAAAATTTCTTTGCTCGCTATTGCTAGTAGTTTTTCTTGTTGCTCAAACTTTAATTTATTTTCTAAGATTTTTATTTTTTCTTTTAATACTTTATTTTTTTTCTTTATTTTTTAGTTCTTTAGAAATGAACTCTTTTTTTGATTTTTGACTCACTTTATCAATCTCATTGCATAATTTGCTTCTATTATAAGAATAACAAAGTTTATCATTTTTATCTCAAATTCTTATTAGCTGACCCCCAGATATGATATTTAATTCATAAGCTATTTTATCCACTGATTCACCATTTCTAAATCTGTTTAATGCTATTTTTTTAATTTATTCTGTATACTTTTTAGGCATTTTTTTCTTTTTAATATAAAAGACCAGTTTTTTAACTGGTCTACTTAGGTTTTTTTGGATAAGAAAAAATTTTTAGTGATATTTATTATTTTTATACTATAAATAAATTACAAAAAATTTTTGATACTTTTTTTGTTTGTAATATATTGACACAATAACCCAGACATATTTATAACTTTTTTTATTAAATCAACAAATTTTTTATAAAATATATATATGGGGGTTAATTTATGGCTAATGTAAATATTAATGCACAATTAACAAAAAAAGATATTTTGGAAAAAGAGTTTGAGGTTGAATATAAAGGATATAAAGTAGAAGAAGTTGATTCTTTTTTAGACTTAATAGCAGAAGATTATAAATATTATGAAAAAATGGAGTCAGAAAAAGAACAAATAATACAAAAATTAAATGAAAGATGTCAAAGTTTAGAAAATGATTTAAATCAAACAATTGCAACTTTAAAACTAACAAAAAAACAACAAGAAGAGTTAGCTAGAAAAGGAGTTAACTCATCAGATATTATTAAACGTATTTCAGCTTTGGAAAAAACTAATTTAAACAAAGATTAGTTATTAGTGTAAAATATACTAGTGAAATAATTTTTTGAATCAACCGCTATATTTGCAAAATAATATAGAGGAAACTCCACGCTTGCACATTCTGTGATGAATGTAGTGTTTGTGCTAGAGGAAAAAATAACTCTAGGCGCCTTAATTGGTGACGACAAGAATTAGCCTAAGTGTTTTTACATATGGCAAAGTCTTTAAAGTGCCACAGGGACGATTAGCTAGAAATAGTGAAATGGAACGGGTAAACTCCACAAGCAAGAAACTCAAATTATGGTAGAGGAGCTAAAAGATTGAGAATCAAATTGATCTTTTGGATCACTTTTTTAAGTGATAGATAGATGGTTGATGCGGTAAAAACGTACAGAACGTGGGTTATGATAAAAATTATTCACTATTTTTTTTAAGGATTTGTTAAAATGAATAAATTATTTGAATATTTAAAAAACAACAATTATACATTAGCAAGTTGCGAATCATTTACTGGAGGAATGTTTGCTAATTTATTTACAAACATGTCTGGTGCTAGTGATTATTTTAAAGGAGCATATGTTTGTTATTCAAATGAGTTTAAAATAAAACACTTAAATATAGAAGAACAAATCATTAAAAAAAATAGCGAAGTTTCTAAAGAAGTTTTAACAAAAATGTTAAAACAAACTCAAGCATTATTAAATGTTAATGTAGTTTTTGGTTTTACAGGATTTGCATCTCCTATTGATAATAACAATCCTAGAAGCGGTTTAAGCTATGTTGGATTTGCAATTAATAATGATATATTTATATATGAATTTATAGATGTGAATAATTTATCTAGAGAAGAGTATAAAATAAAAGCAATAGAATATGTATTAAAAAAATTTAATTCTATTTGAAAAAAATGTAATTTTTAATATTTTCTTTTCGATTTATTTTATAGGGAGGAAAATATATGCTAAAAAAAATAGAAAGCAATGTAAACGAAGGGTTTGTATTAAATATGGAAAATATATATGACGATCCAAATTTTAAAGCTGTTTTAAAAGACATTGAAAAAACGTTTGGAAAAGGTGCGATTATGCGTCTTGGAGATAAAGCAAATAACTTTATCGAAGCACTTCCGAGTGGAAGTTTTTTGATTGATAATGCAATTGGGATTGGAGGATATCCTAAAGGAAGAATAATTGAAATATTTGGTCCTGAATCTAGTGGTAAAACTACTTTATCACTTCATGCAATTGCAGAGGCACAAAAAAATAAAGGAAGAGCTGCATTTATTGATGCAGAGCATGCTTTAGACCCAAAGTATGCAAAAAATTTAGGGGTAGATATTGAAAATTTAATTGTTGCTCAACCAGATTCCGGAGAACAAGCATTAGATATATTAGAAATGCTAGTAAAATCAAATACAATGGATGTAATAGTAGTTGACTCGGTTGCAGCATTAGTTCCCAAAAGTGAATTAGAAGGAGAAATGAGCGATCAACAAATTGGTTTACAAGCAAGATTGATGTCAAAAGCATTGAGAAAATTAAACGGAATAATTTCAAAAACTAATACAACAGTAATATTTATAAATCAATTACGTGAAAAGGTTGGAGTAATTTTTGGAAATCCTGAAACTACTCCCGGAGGAAGGGCTTTAAGATTTTATTCATCACTAAGAATGGAAGTTAGAAAAGGTGAAACTCTAACTTTAAACGGAGAAGCAAATGCGAACAAAATTAAAGTAAAAATTGTAAAAAATAAAGTTTCCCCACCTTTTAAAACTTGTACAATAATTATCGCTTATAATAAAGGAATTGAAAAAGATTTAGAAATTATTGAACTTGCAACTTTATATAATATTTTAACAAGGGCAGGAGTTTGGTATTCATATAATGAAGAAAAAATAGGACAAGGAAAAGAGTCGGTTAGAGAATGATTAAAAAATAATCCTGAAAAAGAACAAGAAATTATGCAAAAAGTCAATGAAATTATTAAATAAAATAAAAAATATGTTTAGAAAAGAGAAATAAAGATGACTAATACAAATGATTTAAAAAGTTATAATAATCATACATATCCAAATGAATTTAAAAAAATAGCTTTATTTTTTTTATTGATTTCATTTGTTTATCTTATAATAATTGGTGTTTTTATATCTCTTTTTTGAGTGCAATTACCAAATTATTCATTTAATGAAAAACTTGTTTTAATTATCCCAATTTTTGTATTGGTATGTATTTTTGGAACAATATCAGATTGTTCAAGTACACTTGAATTTTTAAAAATTAAAACCATTAACAGAATCAAAGATAATACAGTTTTAAAAATAGCATTTATTTGTATATGACTTCCGATTCTCAATATTATGATTTTTTATTTCTTACTATTAATAAAAAAAAGAATGATTAAAGCAGGTCCTTATGAATATAAAAATAAAATTTCATATAAATTTGGTGGATTTTTCGATAATATTTTTGGAATCACAAATAAAGGTATAGCTAAATCTATTTTGGTTAAAGGTTTGATAGCTTCAATATTTATAATAGTTTTTTTAACTGCAGCTGTTTTAATCCAAACTAAAGTAATATATTTAGATGAAAAGATAACGGCAAATTGTATTTCTCTTTATATATTTGGTTTATTAATTCACATATTATTAATAATTTCTTATTTAAATGAATATTCATATATTTGTAGAAAATCAAATGATCAAGTAAAAGATAAAAAATATTTTGCAATTGCAATTTATACATTATTTATACCAATTTTAAATTTTGTTTTTTGATCAATAATAGCATATAAAAAATTACAAGAGAAAAAAGTTAAAGTACTCGACTAATTAAATACTTCATTAAAAAAATACGTTTTTTATAAACGTATTTTTTATTTGTGCTCAATATACAAAAATATTTAAACTTAAAATTTTGCTATAAACTTTATAATCATAGTAAACTTTTATTAAATAAAATAATTAAAGAAATAAAATACAAACTTTTTTGAATGATATTACTTTTATGTTTTCGGTTCCTATATTAATAGTTTATATTTTCTAAGTAAAAATAAAGTATTAATAGGAATAGACAAATGCATAGTAAATATTTAAGGAGTAAATATTTAATAAAGATTAACTTTATTATCGATTGGAATATTAAAAAAACAAATAAGTTATTTGAGTGCTGAGATTACAAATAATGTTTTAAATATGATTTTAAAGATTGAATAAGTTGTGTATATCAAGGTAATCAAATATATACAAATTAAGAAATGTAAATAAAGAAATACTTGATGATGAGAAAAAACTTGTTTAAGATATTAAATCTAAGATAGGTTTTAAATTAATTCCTAATCAAATAAAATATATAAATAATAACGATATATAAAAGTTATTATTTATATATATAATTATTTAAATTTGATAAATTTAACTAAAGAATTAAAAAAATAACTTTTTATTTAGGATAAAAAAAGTAAACAATGATTAGATTTTAGCAACTAATTATTAATTATATTTTTTATAGTTTTAACAAATAAGAAAAAAAATTATAAGTGTTATTATACATATTCAAATTGTAATTATATTTAAACATTTAAAAAAATTTAACAGAAAGATTCATATATAAATATTTGTCTAAAATTGTCAACTCTTAACTTTATTTGATTCTATTGAAAATAGTAAGAAAAATAATTTTTATATAAAATGATGTTCTAATAAGTTAAATTTCCAAAAGTATCGAAGATCTTTCAAACGTTATTGGTCGTTGAATAGATAAAGCAAATATTAAGAAAAAAATATATTAAAGTTGTTGTTACTCTTTTAGAAAAACAGTTTAATCATATCACAATAAACTTTTTATAAAAAACACAATAGATTCATATAGTATATTTGTTTATTATGGCGTAGTAACAGATGTGAAAAGTATTATGTTTAAAATATTTAATTAATAAAAAAATATGATTTTGCTATTTGAACTTTAAATTAATAAATATGAAATTTAATAGTGTATTATCATTGATAAGTATAACGTGTTTTTGTTTGCTATAAGTATATAAATTCTACAAGAGATCACTTATTCTAAAATAGAAACTCAACTACACTTAATTTAATTTTGATTATGCAACCACCAAGGCGTTAGTTTTTATTAAATCTTAAAATGATATTTTTTATAACTCCTTTCATTGGAAGTGGTGATTAAATATTGATAAATCAAAATGAATTATGACAATAAATAATATTGTTAAAAAAACTATAATTTACTTACAGATATTTTAATCTTAGTTTCATTAATGAAAAATTATTGTTAATAAAACACCTTATGAAATTTGTATGAGATAGCAGAGAAATATATAATTAATTTTAAATGGTTTTAAGTTTGTTTAAATTATAATAAACTATAAAAATTTTTTTATAAATTCTATTTTATATTAGAAGTTTAAAAAAGTGTATAATAATATTGTTACAAACAACACCATAGTCTACTTGAAAGTAGGAAATAAATGACTAATTCAGAAAGAAACTCATGACTTATAGTTGTGACAGCACTTGCGATTGCAGTGTTTTTACTAATATTGCTTAGTTGCTACTTGTTGTTCAACCGTCGTAGAAGTCATGTGCTAAAAAAAGCGAAAGACGAAGCAAAAAAAATAAAAATGGAAGCAATTGCTGCTGCTAAGATTGAAGCGACTATTTTAAAAAACTCGATTGAAGAAGAACTTTTTTCTAAAAGAGCAGAAATAGAACATGAATCTGCTTTATTAGAACAAAAAAAGATAAAATACTTTGATGATTTAGAAAATTTAAACCTAAGAGAATCTAAAATTGTTGAACAACAACTAGAAAATAATAGGGTTAAAAATAAGTTATCAGTTGATGTTGATAATGTTGTAGAAATTTTAGAAAAACTAGCTGATATGTCATCAGAAGAAGCGAAAGAAAGATTATTAATATATGCAGAAAGTACATATATTGAAGATATATATAAAGAAATAAAAACAAAAGAAGAGTTTATTAGGAAAAACTCAAGAGAGATTGTTTTAAACATTATTATGGAAGCTATGGAAAAATCGCATGTTCAAATAGCTACTGAAAAAAACACAACTATTTTTAAACTCGAAGATGATTCGTGAAAAGGAAAAATTATTGGTAGAGAAGGTAGGAATGTAAAAACATTTCAACAATATGGCGGAGTTGACATTATAATTGATGAAGTTCCAAATAGAATAGTTATATCTTCATTTAACCCTTTAAGAAGAGAAATTGCATATAATACTTTAACAGAATTAATAAAAATAGGTAGATTACAACCTGCTGCTATCGAAGAAACTTTGATAAGTGAAGAGCAAAAAATACAAGAAACATTTTTTAAAACTGGTAATCAAGTTACAAAAGATTTAAACATATTTGATTTAGATGAAGAAATAATTTTAAATTTAGGAAAATTGAAATATCGTTTTAGTTATGGACAAAGTGTTTTACAACATTCGATTGAGGTTGCAAAAATTGCAAAATCACTTGCTAATGCATTAGAATTAGATGAACAAATCGCCCTTAAAGCAGGATTATTACACGATATTGGTAAGGCTATGGATTTTGAACAAGAAGGTAGTCATGTTGAATTAGGGTCAAATCTTTTAAAAATGCATAAAATTGATAATATAATCGTTAATTGTGTAGAATCTCATCACGGAGATGTGGAAAAAAAATCTGTTTATGCAGAAATAATTTCAATTGCAGATACAATAAGTGCTGCAAGATTTGGGGCAAGAAATAATGGAGCAGAACAATTCTTTGAAAGATTAAAAGAAGTAGAAACTGAATGTGAAAAATTTTATGGTGTTTTAAAAGCTTATGTTTTTCAATCAGGAAGACAAATTAGAGTTATAGTAAATCCTGACATTATTCAAGATCATGAAATGCTTAATTTAACTCAACAGATTAAAGAAAAAATAAAAAGTATTAATAAAACTCCAGGAGATATTTATATAACTTTAATTAGAGAAAAAAGAGAATCTACAAAATTATAGTTTAAAATTAATTCAATTGTTTTTTTTAATATTTGTATTTTTAAAATCACTTACTTTATACATTTTTGTATAGAGTTTTTTGTAGAATGAACAAAATAAATTAAAAAAATGATATTGTAGTAAAATTATTTTATAAGGAAAAAGTAATGAATATATTTAAATTAACTTAAAAATATTTCAGAAAAACTTATAAAAAGTGCAAAATACTAAGGGAATGTATTTTGATAATTTTATTTTTATCTTGGTTTTGCTAAGGAGAGAAAAAAATGAGTAAATTAAAAATAATGTTAAAAATATTAGGTTTGTGTGTTATAACAACTTCAACAACATCTGTTGTTGCCTGTCAAGGACCTGCTGGAGGTTCTAGTAACAGTAATGATGGTCCAAGTTATGACTATTTAAATCAAATTGTTGGAGATTTTAGAACTTATGACATTAAAAAATATGGAGCACCATCAATTGATAACTTAGTAAATATGTTTAATGCAAAATCTAAATTTAAAGTTTTGAAGAAACATAATAATCAACCTAATACTATTTTGTTAAAGTCATTTGAAATTACTAGTGAGAAGTTGATAAAAGTTGAATTTGAATTACCAGATATTGAAAGTAATAAGCACTATCTATATTTAAATCAAAAACCATACATTGAATTAAATTTCAGTTTAAACTTTACTTATGAAGATCAAGAATTTTTTATTAAAAAAATAGATGAAAAAGTTTATGGAGAAGGAGTTAAACAAAAAACTTTTTTAAATGATCTTGAAAGCCTTCTTTTTGATGGTATATATGATGATTTGAAAAGTTGAGGTAATGATGTTCCAGACCTTCTTTTGGATAAATTAAATTTAAAGGACAGTTTAGAAGTTTCGCGAAATATGAGTCAGGATTATTTTTTAAAAAATCAAGGTTTAAAATATAAAGATTATTCCGATTCAAATCATAATAATTTTTTTAGTAACTCACTTTTAGAAGAAAACATCATACCTGACTCATTTAGTTTTACATTTATGCCAAAGAATCACTGAATTAAAATAGATAATTCATATGAGTTCGTTTGAAAAGCGGATGAAGATAAAATAAATAATTTAAAAGTAATACCCAATTTAGACGCATTAAGTGCAGATAAAATGAATCAATCAAGTTATAATCGTAAAGTTGTACTAAATTCATTTTATAATAAAGATAATAGTACTAAAGAATTTTTAGAAAGTATATATAATAATAATTTAAATACTTTTTTGAAACCATTAACTAAAAAAATTATAGACACAAAAATAATGAATATATCTCTTTCATATCAAAAAAATCCATCATCAAACACAAAAGATGATGTGTTTGAAAAATTAGATTTATCTACTTTAATTGGTAAATGAAGTGGAAATGAAAATGCTAAAAGCTTTTTTGAAAATTTTAAAAATGAGCATACAAATGATTTTACTTTTTACATTTCTTTTGTATCTCCATCAGATTCAAAAGATTTTAAAGGGCAACTATCAAAAGTCATATTAACTATGGATTTTAATGAATGAAGCGAGCAATAAATTAAAATGAGCAATAAATAAAAAACATCTTTATTGAACTTGTCAATTAAAATTGACATTAAAAAGATACTTTCTCCATACGAATTTCGTATGGAGTTTTTTTATACTTTAATATAGGTCTTACGTAATTATAAAACTCAATATAATCAGAAATTACATTATATATATTAGAATAATTTAGCTCATTTACTTTATAAGTATAAATACACTCGTTTTTTAAAGTTCCAAAAAACGATTCACATGCACCGTTATCAGGAGAATTTCCTCTTCTCGACATAGAAATCTTTATATTATTAGAATCACATAAATATTTTCAAGTCTCGTTTGTGTATGGCGAACCTTGATCAGAATGAATAAGTTTTGGTTTACTTTTTTTTGTGATTGCAGATTTTAAATTTGTATGGCAAAGTTAATTATCAGGTCTTTTAGAAAGTTTTCAATCTACTATTTCTGAATTGTATAAGTCTTTAATGACTGATAAATAAACCATCCCTGAACTTGTTTTAATGTAAGTAACATCTGTAACCCATTTTTCATTTAAGTTATTTGCTTTAAAATTTCTGTTTAAAATATTTTTAAATCTTAATGGAGTTGATTTATAATGATCGGGTACTCTTTTCTTTTTGACTGCCTTAATGCCTAATATTTTCATATATCTGTATACAACCCAAGGTTTTAAGTTCATTTTAAAATACTTATTTAACATGAGTGTAATCATATTGTAGCCATAACGTTTTTAAAAAGATTATGTATATAAATGATTTTGTTAGCAATTTTTATATCATAGTTTTTGTATTTAGGTTTACCTGTTTTTAATCATTTTAAATAACCATATCTTGATACTCCTAAGTATTTACAAACTATTTTTAATGAGAAACACTTTTTCGCATTAAAAATAGCGAAGTACTTTTCCTTAACAGTCTTCGCCAAATGATTTTTTAAAGCGCGCTCTAATTTTAACGCTTCTCTCAATTCTTCTAAACTCATATCATCAGGATCTTTAAATAACCAATCATGAGATTTGAATTTCTTAATATTACTTTTAGCTTGAACTCCATTACCTCATTCTAAAGCACCTTCACCTTCAGTTCTTATTTCATGTTTTTATCTCTTAATAGTACTGGTGCTTAAATTAAATTTCACTGCAGTATTAATTATTCCAACTTCTTTTGCCTCATTAACTATGTTAATTTTTTCTTGTTTTGATCATTGTTTTGCCATATAAAAAGAACACCTTTCAATTAAATTTTAACAATAAAAGTACTTTTTTACTGTCAATTTTATTTTAGATGTTCATTATTAAAGATGTTTTTTTATTTATCAATTTTATTTGCAAAAAATGCAAATGTTTCTGCTCCAGTATGGCAAACTATTACATAAGGTAAACTTTCAACTAACCCAAGTTTTAAACCTTTTTCAACTACCATATCTTTTACACTTTGTAACAGTTCTTTAGAACAATCTGAATATGCAATATCAACAACATACTCACCACTAGTTTCATTAATAATTTTTTCAATAACCTTTGAAACTGCTTTTTTGAAAGTTCTAGTTTTATCTTCTTTATCAATAACTCCTTTGTACGATAAGATTGGTGTTATTTTAAGGATTTTTGCAAGACCAGCTGCAGCCTTAGTTATTCTTCCACCTCTAACAAGTTGATCTAGAGTTTTTGGAATGATATATCCTTTTATTTTTTTGTATTTTTCTTCAATTTTTTTACAAATATCATTTGGTTTAACACCTCGATCAAGTAAATGATGCACTTCTTCTAATTGTCTTTTAATTAAAATACTTACTCCATTGTTATCGATAACATGAACCCTTCCAGCATATCCGCCTTCAGAATCATTTGAAAACATTTTAAATGTATTGTATTGTCCAGAAAGTCCTTTTGAAATTAATAAACAAATTATTTCATCATATTCTTTTAATAATTCATCTCATTTTGTTAACATATCCCCAGTGATAGTTTGTGATGTTCTTAAAACTTGTTTGGCATTTAGCTCATCATATTCTTTTTTTGTAAAATTTTGATCATCTTTTATAGAAGTACCATCCTCTTTTAAAATTACTAATGGTACTAAAAATGTATCTTTATATTTCGATAAGTCCTTGACTCCACAAGATGAGTCGATAATTATTGCTGTTTTCATCTTTTACCTCTTTTATATATTTATTATACTTGCATATATTTTTTAATTTTAAATAACTCTATCTTTTAAAGTTATTTATAAAATTAAAAATTTTTTCTTTATATTCGTTTTCGTTTTTATGATAACAAGAAGAGTGTTTAGCATTTTTAAATATCATTAAATCACTTATCTTATTTTTTTCTTGTTGTATTTTTAAATTGTACATAACAATACTACAATTGTAAGTTATAAAATCATCTTTAAATCCATGAATAAATAATATTGGTAAATCCTTGAAATTTTCATATCCGTCAAACATGTTCATAGTTGAAATATCAGATTTTGCATAACTTTTAAAATTTCTTTTTATCCCCAAAGACATAAAAAATCATGGTATTTTTAAATATTTTTTTAAAAAGAATCTTATTTGTATAATTGCTTCAATAAATGGACAATCAACAATAACTCAATCAACTTTATTTTTAATATAGTATTCTTTTGCAAATAATAAACTAGTTGATGCACCCATACTAACACCAATAATACCTATTTCACTTGGGTTATACTTTTGTTTAATTCATTTTATTAAAAAATCAAGTATTTTTGCATTTGTAACTCCAAAGTCACTTTTAAATCCATATGTGTTTCCATGAGCATAAGCATCAAAAGTTAAAATATTATAGCCTTTGTTGTAAAAAAAATTACAATTTCTTAAACCAATATATTTATTTCTCTTAAAACCATGTAATCCAATCACTCAATTATTTGAGTTTTTGTTTATTATTTTTAATGCACTAATAATATTGCCTTCCATTTTTAACTCAAATTCATTTATATCATTTTTATCTATTGCAAAATCTCTTATTCCTTTTATTTTTAAATCATATATTAATTGGTCTCAACTATTTAATTTAAAACCCTGTTTAGACAAACCAATTCTTTTATAATTGAATAAGTAAAAAATAAATAATTTTGAACATAAAAAACTTAAAAAAAATACAATAGGAAAAAATAAAACCATTACAAACACTTTTAATGGGTTGTACATATACCGCTTTATAACTTTAAAAGCTTTTCTATAATTATTAATTTTGAGTTTATTATTGTTATTTTCCATTTATATCTCCTGAATTAATTATAAGTAAATAAATCTTACCATTTTTTTATTCTATATAGCAAGATTAAATTTGGAAAATTTTTTAAAGTATGATAAAATATAAACAAATAGGATGTGGTTGTATGTTTATAAGGTTTGATGAGTGAGAAAGTTTCAAAAAAGATCTGCAATTAGTTGTTGCACAATTAGAGTCAAAAAATGATTATGAAGTTCAAAGATATATTAGTAAAAACTGAAAGAATTTACCAATTTGTATTGATGTAGAACTTAAAAAAGGTTTAATTGATGATAAACGTCTTGGCGGAAGAAATATTGTAGTTTGTTTTGATTGTAAAAAAGAGATATTAGCTTTAAATGATGAAACAAAAGATGAGATGTTTTATTTAAAAATTTATGAAGAGTTTGCTAAATTAATTAATTTAGATTTCAAATCCATTATTCATATTTCTCAAAAATGTAAAGCTTGCAATGAATGAATTTGTGGTAGTGACTTTTGTGATTGCAAATGTTTTTTTGAAGAAAATGATTGTGAATGAATCATAAAGTTATAAAAAAGTCTTATTAAGATTTTTTATTTTTTGTTAAATTAGAGGTTTTATTTTTTTAAAGGTATATAATAATTTTAATTGAATTTTGTAACGAACAAAGATTTGTAAAAATTTAATATATTAAGTATTTTTATTATTTAAAATACTTTTTTATGTAAAGGAGAGAAAAAATGCAACAAATGCAATCTATAGAAGAAAGATTAAAATTCTTCTCAAAAGATAAATTTAAAAAATATGGCGTTGTTTTAAAAGAAGCTATCAAAGCTCATCCGAAATTATTTTCTTTATTTATCATCATTTCTACTTTAGATACAGTTTTATTTTCTGGAATGACCTTTATTGTTTCAAATTTAGTAAAAAGTATTACCAATACTGGAGGCCATTCTATTTTTGGAATGCCAGTTGAGTGATATCATTGAGTAATAATTGGCGGAGTAATGGTTTTATCTTATATTGTAATTGAATACTTATTGAACTACACAAGTGGTATTTTTACAAGATTAACAGAGATTTTTATTAGGGTAAAATGTTTGAAAACTTTGACTGATGTTGATTTAAGTTTTTATTCTAAAAATCAAATTGGAAATATTATGACAAAAATTATCGGAGATTCTCAAGGAATGGCTGATGGAATGAATGAGTTTCTTGTTAACTTGTCTTATATTGTATTAATGTTTACTTTAATAAATGTAATTATGTTTTCAATCAATTGAAAAATTGCTGCAATTTGTATTGGAATATTTTTAGTTATCTTTGTAATTTCATGAATTATATTTTTCAGATATCAAAAAGCTTTAATTAGATCAATTGATTTTAAGCAAAAAAATGATACAGATGATGTTGATAGATTGATGAATATAAGATTAATAAAATCAAGCGGAACAGAATTAAGTGAATATCAAAAAATTAAAGAGCAAAATAAAAAATATGGGCAAAAAATCAATAAAACTATTTGATTATCTACAATAATGATTATTTTTACAAACTTTTTTGGATGAATTCTACCCGGAATTATCACTTTAACGATATTATTTACTTATAATAAAACTTTGCCAATTGCAGAAGTCTCAGCAATGATAATTTCATTTATTTCATGTATTTCTATACTAACTGGAGCTGTTTTTTTATTACCAGTAGTTTTAAGAGCTTTATCAAGAACAATGAATTGTAATTCTAGATTAGTGTTTATATATTCTCATAAAAGCTTATTAAAATATGTTCCTGAACCTACAAAAATTGATAAAATTGATTCAATTGAATTAAAAGGTGTAGAGTTTATTTACCCAGAAGCTCCTGGAAAATTAATAATGCCAGAAATTAATTTAACTTTTGAAAAAGGAAAAAGTTATGCATTTGTAGGAGAAACAGGAAGTGGAAAATCTACTATCGCAAAATTATTGTTAAGATTTTATGATCCTTCAAAAGGAAGTGTTTTAATCAATGGTATTGATATTAGAGAAATTGATTTACCTTCATATTTAAGTCATGTAGGATATGTTGAACAAGAGCCGCAAATTTTATTTGGAACTGTAATGGACAACATTAGATATGGAAATTTTGATGCAACTGACGAAGAAGTTATTGCTGCTGCAAAAAAAGCACAGTTAAATAATTTTATATTAGGATTAGCAGACAAATATGACACTATTTTAGGAGAAAGAGGATTTATCCTTTCTGGTGGTCAAAAACAAAGACTAGTTATTGCTAGAATGTTTTTAAAAAATCCTGAGTTATTAATTTTAGATGAAGCTACTAGTGCTTTAGATAACATTGTCGAAAAAGAAGTTCAAGCACAATTAGATAAATTGGTTGTTGGAAGAACAACAATAGTAATCGCTCATAGACTTTCAACAATAAAAAATTGTGATCAAATTATTGTTTTAGGAAAAGATGCTGGTGGAATTATTGAAGTAGGTACTTTTGATGAATTGAAAAATTCAACAGGACACTTTGGTGAATTATATAAAGCCGGATTAATGAGTTAGGAGGAAAGAAAATGCCATATGAACAAGGTGCTAAATCCAAAATAATGGATAAAATAGTATCAGAAAAAAACCAAATTGGATATTTAAAAATGCTTTTTAAATATTTTAAAAAACATCCAATGGTTGGAATAACTATATTTTTTCTTGCAGCCATTACTAGTTCGATTGCAGTTAGTCTTCCTTTGGTTATGCAAGAAATGATTACTGGATTGCAGAGTGAAAATCAAGCTTTAACTCATCGATTTATAGTTTGAGATTTTGATTGAATGAAATGAATGTATTTACAAATTGGAATGTATTGTATTTTAGCTATAACTATTTTTTCTTTATACCTTTCAGTTGGAAAAC
The DNA here is from genome assembly GCF_009730595.1 of Spiroplasma tabanidicola. Lineage (NCBI taxonomy): Bacteria > Bacillati > Mycoplasmatota > Mollicutes > Entomoplasmatales > Spiroplasmataceae > Spiroplasma > Spiroplasma tabanidicola. The sequence goes on from NZ_CP046276.1 coordinate 428,112, forward strand.
TAGGAAAAAGAATTGAAATTCATTTAAGAAATCAAACAGTTAAAGCTTTATTGATGCAAGATATTTCTTACTATACCGATCAAAAAATTGGAGAAATTTTAACAAGAATCGCTCAAGATACTCAAATTATTGGTGAACAAACTCAAAATATTCCAACAATGGCTTTAATGGCTATATTTAACTTTGTTGGATCTGGAATTGTTTTATCAATAATTGATTGAAAACTTGGATTAATTTCATTTTCATTTGTTTTATTTGGTGTTTCATTTATTTTCTTATTTATGTCAAGAGTACAAAATAAAATGATGGAATTACGTACTGTTATTACTTATGTTAATGGGGATATAACAGATAGAATTGCTACAGTTAGACTTATTAAAGCGAGTGGTACTGAAGAATATGAAAAAAATCGTTTTCAAGAAATACATAATCAATTTTATGATGTTGTAAAAATTTTTTTTAAACGATTTAGTTTAATATTAACAGCTGCATTTGTTGCTGTTATGGCTGTACAATTAATAATCTTTACTTGTGCTTATGCTTTTTATTCAAATGATCAACAAAGATTAATTGTTGTTGCAACTTCATTTGCATCAGGATTAGGTACAATGGTAAGTCCAATTTATCAAGTTTTGAGAATATCATTTGGATATTTGATGGCAAATCAATGTACAAAAAGAGTGCAATTAGTAATAACTTCAAAACCTCGTTTTGATCAACATTACTATGAAGGAACTGGTATAAACTTAGAACATATTGATGGAGATATTATTTTTGAAGATGTTAAATTTGCTTATCCTGAAAAATTAGATCAAATTATTTTACCTAAATTTAATTTTAGATTTGAAAAAGGAAAAAGTTATGCTTTCGTTGGAGAAACTGGTAGTGGAAAATCAACAATTTCAAGACTACTTTTAAGGTTTTATGATCCTACAGAAGGAAGAGTCTTGATAAATGAAACTCAAGACTTAAAAAATTTAAGATTAAAATCTTATTTAGATAGAGTTGGATATGTTGAACAAGAACCACAAATTATGTTTGGTACAGCAAAAGAAAATATTAAATACACAAATCCTGATGCAACAGATGAACAAGTAATTGCTGCTGCTAAAAAAGCTAATCTACATGATTTAATAATGACTTGACCAATGGGATACGAAACCATTCTAGGAGAACGTGGATTTATGTTATCTGGAGGACAAAAACAAAGACTTGTTATTGCAAGAATGTTTTTAAAAAATCCAGAATTACTAATTTTAGATGAAGCAACTAGTGCTTTAGATAATGTTGTTGAAAAAGAAATTCAAAAAGAACTAGAAAAGTTAATGATTGGAAGAACAAGCGTTTCAATTGCACACAGACTTTCAACAATTAAAAACTGTGATCAAATCATTGTGCTCGCTCCGGGACAAGGTGTTGTACAAACCGGAACTTATGATGAATTGAAAAAGCTGCCAGGACATTTTAAAAACTTGTATGATGCTGGACTTATGAAAGAAGATAAAAAACAAACAATATTATAAAATAGAATTAAAAAACTTATAAAGTTTTTTAATTCTATTTTTTGTCTTTATAAAAAAGTTTAATTTTTTTCATTCTTACTTGCATTATATTAAGAATAATGTTTATGTTTTCATTAATAGTTTAATAAAACTATTAATGAAAAAGAGATAAGTTTTGAAAAAACTTTTATTTGGATTAGTTAGCGCAACACTAGTTGCAAGTTTAACAACAACTGCATTAAGTTGTAATATAGTTGAAGTAGACAAAGAAGTAGAAGATAATGTTACATATAAATTAAAAGCAAAAACAATAGTCTATATTTTTCTTATGCAAATGTTACAGAAAGCATGAAAAAATATATTGATAATAAATTAAGTGTTGATACATTTAGAACAAAAAGAAAAAAACCATATCTTACAAGTTACTCACAAATAGGAGAAGTTGCTAAAGTAGTAGCTGAACAAAATGTTAAACCTGAGTTCAAAAAATATCTAGATTATAATAATAATTATGAATATGTTTTATTTTGTTTTCAATATGATGACATACAGCTACAATTGTTATAAGCTCATTTTTACAACATTATAATTTAGCAAATAAACATATTTATTATTTATAAGATCTTCTGCTTGGTTAGATGTACATTTACAAACTGCTTTAAATATTTTTAAAAGTTAATAATACAAAAAAAATTATTGAAAAAAAGTATTTCCAGGTAAAAGAAGCAGAATTGATAAATGAATAATCGAACATATATAAAGAAATAAATGATTAATTGCAATAATAAACTCATATTTTTAGCGTTACTTCAAAATTAGGATAAAAATTTTTTTTATTTTATTATCGATTATTGAGTTAATTTATAAAAAAATTTAATGTTATAATAAACTTTGAAAAAGGAGATAAAAAATGGGATTTGGAGATTTTTTAGCTGGCCGTTTTAAGAAAAGCATTGAAAAAAACTTAAAAAAAACAACTTTAAATGAAGAAAACATAAAAGAAGTATTAAGAGAAATTAGACTTGCTTTATTAGAAGCTGACGTTAACATTGAAGTTGTAAAGAAATTTATTAATAGAGTAGAAAAAAAAGCAGTTGGTGAATATATCCAACAAGGAGTTAGAGCTGATCAACAAATGGTTAAATTAGTTCATGAGGAATTAATTGATATTTTAGGTAAAGTAAATACCCCTTTAGAAATTAACAAAAAACCATCAATTATATTGATGGCAGGACTACAAGGGGCTGGAAAAACAACAACTGTTGGTAAATTAGCTTGATTAATTCAAAAAAAATATAAGAAAAAAGTTTTAATGGTAGGATTAGATATTTATAGACCTGGTGCTATAAATCAATTAGTTGAATTAGGAACAAAAAATAACTTAAATACATTCGAAAAAGGAAAACAAGATCCCGTTAAAACTGCAAAACAAGCAGTTGATTATGCTCAAGAGAATGGTTTTGATGTAATAATATTGGACACTGCTGGTCGTTTACAAATTGATTCTCAATTAATGAAAGAATTAAAAGAAATAAGAAAAGCAGTATCTCCTAATGAAATATTATTAACAGTTGATGGTATGACCGGACAAGATATAATAAATGTTAGTCAAGAGTTCGACTCTCAATTAAAGTTGAGCGGAGTTATTGTTACAAAACTTGATGGCGATTCTAGAGGGGGAGCTACTCTTTCGATAACTGATATTACAAGATTGCCAATTAAATTTATCGGAGAAGGTGAAGGAATAAGTGCGTTAGCAGAATTTCACCCAAAACGTATGGCTGATAGAATTCTTGGAATGGGTGATGTTGATACATTGTTTGAAAAAGCAGCTGACGTTGTTGATCAAAGAACAATGGAAAAAACAATGAAAAGAATGTTTGCCGGACAATTTGACTTAGAAGATTTAAGAAACCAATTAGATCAATTATCTAAAATGGGAAATCTTGGAGGATTGATGAAAATGATGCCTGGAATGAATGGTAGGGTTTCGGAACAACAAATCGAACAAGCACAACATCGTTTATTTGTAGCAAATATATTAATGAGTTCAATGACAATGAAAGAACGTAGAGATCCAAGAGTTTTAAAAGCGCCAAATCGTAAAAAAAGAATATTAAAAGGTTGCGGAAGAACAGAAAAGGAATATAATGATTTATTAAATCAGTTTGATAAAGGTAAAAAACAGGTTTTAGATATGGCAAAACAACTTAAATCTGGAAGAATGCCAAATATGGGAGGGCTTAAATTTTAAAGATTATGAAAAAATTAGTTGTTATAACTGGTGCATCTGCTGGGATAGGGAAAGAATTAGCAATTAAATTTTCTCAAGAAGGATATCCTTTATTATTGCTTGCAAGAAGAGTGGAACTTATAGAAACTTTAAAACTAGATAATGTTATTTGTAAATCAGTTGATGTAAGAAATTATGATGATTTTAAAGCCGCAATTGATGAAGCTGAAAAAAAATTTGGACCAGTTGATTGTTTAATAAATAACGCTGGAATAATGCCTTTGGATAAAGTTTATAATTTAGATTTAAAAATACAATATGATATGGTTGATATTAATATCAAAGGTGTTTTAAATGGAATGAACATTGTTATTAATCAAATGAAAAATGTAAAAACAGGAACGATTATTAATGTAAGTAGTGTTGCTGGTAGATGAACAAGTGAGAATCGCGTTGTTTATAATGGAACAAAATTTGCAGTTCATGCAATTAGTGAGTCTGCAAGAAAAGAACTTGCTCCTTATAATGTTAGAATTTTGACAATCGCTCCAGCATTAGTTGATACAGATTTAATTTCAACAACAACAAATGAAGATGTTTTAGAAAATTATCATAAATATAAAAAAGATTTAAAAGGTGGATTAACTGCTATTCAAGTTGCAGAAGTTATTTACTATGCATATTCTCTACCACAAAATGTTTCTTTAAAAGAGATAGTATTATCAGACACAAAACAAGTTATATAAAAAAATAAGGTTTAATCCTTATTTTTTCTTTTTCTTGATTTCAGCAACAGTTTGTTTTGCTTTTTTAGTTTCTATTGCTTCAACTTTCTTTATTGCTTCATCTTCTTGTTTAATGGCAAGTAATTTTTTATTAGCTTCTTCAATAGATTTTTTAGTAAGTTCTACATCAATTCTACGTTTTTCTGCAGCTTTAATTTTATTTCATATTCCAGTTTTTAAGGCATCATTCATTAATAGTAATACAAGAATTGCTACATTAAATGAGTCATCTATTACTTTAGATACATGACGTTTTTCACGATCTGATAATTCTGATGCTTTATAACTTTCTAATAATGATACTTCTTTAAAGTAATTTGTTGCAAATTCTACACCAAACTTTTGGTATACTAATGCTTCAGCTTCGCGTAAAAAGAAAGCTATATTATGGAATAATCTTAATTTAGTTTCAACATCTTGAGGTGTTGTTGCTCTAAATTGACTTATAATGTTGTTTAATCTATCATCATGATATTGATTATCGATCTCTTCAATTAAAACTCTAGTTGAGTTACTTACAAGTTTTAAAACAGTTTTTTTATTAGCTGTATCTGTTTCTACAAACTTATAATTCATTGCATTTATATATTTTTTTATTCTTAAAGGTAAGATATACATATCATAAGCTATGTATTCTGAATATCTTCATTTTCTTGCAACTATTTGAGTAACAATATTGTAAACAATTTCTAAAATTGTTAAATTTAAAACTCTCTCACTTATTTTAAATTCAAGTTTATTCAATCTTAACAATTGAAAGTATTCGTATCCATAATATTCCATACTTATCATATTAAAGTATGTTTGTATTGATGAGTTATTCATAATCGCAGAATAAGAAAATTGAATATCAGGTACTAATGCATCAATGATATTTTCAAACTGTGGTCTAAAATCGATTACAGATTGAAATTGTTTTTTTTCAGCCATATTGTATTTCCTCCAAATATTAGATATATCTATTTTACCATATAAATCTTTCAATTTTATCTTAAAATAGTATATGATATCAATCCACATAGAAAAGAGAATTATATGAAATTTTTAATATTATGTTTTAATAAAATTTCAAAAGAATACAAAGAAATATATGAATTTTATATAAATAAAATTAAAAAGTTTTGTAATATAGAAGTTATAGAAATTGAAGAAGAGTTTTTTAGTGATAGCAAAAAGAATATGAAAATAAATGAAGATAATTTAATAAAAAAACTTAAAAATTATAAAGATTTTGAGATGCATTTGTTAGAAATTAATACAAAGCAATATGATTCCTTAAGTTTTTCGAAAATTGTTGAACAAAATAAAGATTTTAATAACGGAAAAATTGGTTTTATAATTGGACCTAGTGATGGTTTTAGTGTTGATTTTAAAAATAAAATTGCTAAAAAACTAAGTTTTGGGCTTTTAACAATGCCACATTTATTGGTAAGAATCATTCTATTAGAACAAATCTATCGTGCATTTAAAATTATAAGAAATGAGACATATCATAAATAATTTTAAAATTATTTATAGAACTTTTAAAGTTTATTTATAATTAAAGAGTTAAAATATCATTAGTGAGGTATATATATTTTATGGAAAAAGCAAAATTCAATTGATTTCCAGGTCATATGAATAAAAGTATCAAAGAAATTGAAGAAAAAATACAAATAGTAGATTTGGTAATGGAAATAGTTGATGCAAGAGCACCTTTTTCAACACAAAACCCCTTACTAAGAAAGGTTTTATCAAAAAGACCTAGATTAATAGTATTATCAAAAAGTGATTTAGCAGACGAAGAAGTTACAAAAAATTGAATTAATTATTTTGAACAAAAAGGTGACCAAACATATTTGGTTAAAAATAAAACTCAAAATATTTATGATGATCTTTTAAAATTAATTAATTTAATGACAAAAGAAAAGCAACAAAAAGACATTGCAAGAGGAATTGAAAAACCAAAATTAAATGTTTTAGTTGTAGGTATTCCAAATGTAGGAAAATCAACAACAATATTAAGATTATCAAAAGGAAAGCAAATTAAAACTGGAAATAAACCAGGAGTTACAAGAGGTATGCAAAGAATTGTGATGTCGGAAAACATTACATTGATCGACACACCAGGAATATTACCTGCAAAATTTGAAAACGAAACAATTGCATGTAATTGTGCTGCAACTAATTCTATTAAAATTGAAGTTGTCCCAAAAGAAAGATTTGCAACAAAATTAATGAGATATATCTATAATAGTTATCCTTTATTAATTGAAGATAAATATAAGATTTCAAAAAATGTATTAAGACCAATAAATTATGATGATACTTTTAAACTTTTTGAAGAGATTGCAAAAAGAAATAAGTTTGTAATTTTAGATGATATTGCTGATGTTGAAAAGGCTATAACTTTATTTATAAATGATCTTATAAGTAATAACCTAGGAAGAATATCATTTGAAAAACCAATCGAAATTGATAAAACAAGTTTAATTTCAATTGATAAAGAAGATATTGAAGATAGTGTAGAAAGCGATTTGACAGTAGAATGATAAAAATTAATCGCTATAAATTCGATTTAGATATAAAAGAAAAATATCAAGTTACTATTATTTCTGGAAGTGATGAAGTCGGAAGAGGAGCTATGGCTGGACCAATCGTTGTTGCTTCTATTATTTTAAAAGAAGATTATTTCAATCCATTAATAAAAGATTCTAAACTTTTAAATCAAAAACAAAGAGAAATCTTATATGAAGAAATTTTAAATAATTGTGTTGAATATTCAATTAAAGTGTATGATTCTAAAGTTGTAGATAAATTAAATCCTAAAAAAACAAGTGTTGTAGGAATGATCGAAACTATAAGTGAATTAAAAACAAAACCGCAATTATGTCTTGTTGATGGAGAAAAAATTACAATAAAAGATTATCAAACATTGCAACTTATTAAAGGAGATAATCTTAGTCAATCAATAGCTGCTGCAAGTATTTTAGCAAAAGTATATCGAGACAATATAATGATAGAATATGACAAGCAATATCAAGGATATAATTTTTTTAAACATAAAGGATATTGTACAAAAGAACATATTCAAAAAGTTAAAGAATTAGGGATTCTTGAAATCCATAGATTAACTTACAAACCAATATCAGCTATTAAGGAGAAAAACAATGATTTTTGACAAGTCTAACAAGGAATATTTAAACTGAGTTGAAAATAACAACTTAGATGAAGAGTTAAAAAAACAATTAGAAAATGCAAGTAATGAAGAACTAAATGCAGCATTTGGATTGAAATTGAATTTTGGAACAGCAGGAATTAGAGGTATATTAGGGGCAGGTCCTGGTAGATTTAATGTATACACTATCAAAAAAGTTACAATAAGTTATGCTAAATTATTAATTTCAAAATATCCTAATGATTTACATAGAGGTGTTGTAATTGGGCATGATAATAGACATAATTCAACAAAATTTTCTCGCTTAGCTGCAGAAATTTTAACAAGTTTTGGTATTAAAGCATATTTGTTTGCAGAAAATAAAATGAAACCAACTCCGGTTGTGTCATTTGCTACAAAAGATTTAAATGCAATTGGTGGAGTAATTATTACTGCAAGTCATAATCCTGCAGTGTACAACGGATATAAAATTTATGATGAGTATGGTTGTCAATTAATTGATAGTGAAACACAAATTATTGCAGATAATATGAATGAAATCAAGAACATAATTGATTGAAATTATAAAACGGATGAAGATTTAATTGAAATAGTCGATCAAAAAGTAATTGAAGATTATAATAAAATGATTGCTAATTTACAGTTTTATAAAAATCAATCAAGAGATGGATTTAAAATGATTTATTCTGCAGTTAATGGAACAGGAACCGAATTCACACCTCCTTTATTAAGATCATTTGGATATGAAGTTATAGAAGTAAAAGAGCACTCTTTCGAAGATGAAACTTTTAAAAATGTAGGAAATCCAAATCCAGAGTTTGACCCAGCTTGAACTATTCCTTTTGAATATGGAGAAAAAAATCTTGATGCTTCAATTATAATTATTCAAGATCCTGATGCGGATAGAATTGGGTGTGCTGTAAATCATAATGGTAAATGAATTAGAATTGATGGAAATCAAACCGGACCAATTTTAATAGAATGAAAACTTAGTCAAATGAAAAAACATAATATGATTCCAGAAAATCCTGTTATGTATTCAAGTTTTGTAACAAGTGATTTAGGTGATAGAATTGCAAGTGAAACATACGGTGTTAAGGTTATAAAAACTTTAACTGGATTCAAATGGATGGGATCTGAAATTTTAAAAGAACCCGAAAGAAACTTAAACTTTGTTTTTGCTTATGAAGAAAGTTATGGATATGTAATCGATTCTTCAACAAGAGATAAAGATGGTATTCAAGCAACAACTATGTTAGTAGAAGCTGCTTGATATTATAAAAAAGAAGGAAAAACCTTATTAGATGTATTAGAAGATATTTATAAAAAATATGGATATTACTATACATATACTGAAAATTTGAATTTTAAACCTGAAGAAGTTGAATCAAAAATTGAACCAATTATGAAAACTTTAAGAAAAGAATCATTCAATGCTTTAGGAGACTTAGAATTAAAATATTGTGAAGATTATCTCCATGGTTTATTTAATATGCCGGGTCAAAACTTGTTAAAGTTCTACTTTAATGAAGGTAGTTGGTTTGCAGTTAGACCTAGCGGAACTGAACCAAAAATAAAAATTTATTTTGTTGCTGTTGATAAAGATGAAATTAGTGCAAAAGATAAATGTGAAAAAATGTTTAAAAATTTAAAAAAGATATTAGAAATAAATTAAATAATTTAAAAAAATGCATCAAAAAATGTATTTTTTTTCTTTTTTTATACGATTAAATATACAGGAGGAAATTAAAGATGAACAATGTGACAATTATAGGACAAATTGAAGAACTACCACAAGTTATTTACAACTCAAAAACAGGAGAAAAAAAATTATATAAGTTAGTATTAAAAGTACCAAGAGGGTATAGAAATAAAGATGGAAAGCAACAAGAAGATTTTATAAATGTAAAAGTATGAAGTAATGTTTTAGGAGATGAGTATGAATATTTTGATCAATCATTAGTAGGGATTGAAGGAAAGCTTGTATCTTATGGATTAAGCGATGCTACTAGTTATGGTAATGAACTTGTTGCAAGCAAAATAACTCAATTAAACTAATTTAAGTGGAAAAAATTTTATTATATTTTAGTTTAAAATATAACGGTAATTGAGATAAAATTTATAACGCTTTAGAAAAAAAAGAAAAAATCTTACATAGTCAGTTAGAAGAAACTTGCCAAAAAATAGATTGTGATTTCTTAACAATCTTAAGTCCTTTGTATCCAAACTTTTTAAAAAGTGCACACAAACCACCATTTGTTATATTTTATAAGGGAAATATTGAACTTTTATCTAAATATAACAAAACTATATCAATTGTTGGAGGACAAAAATATAGTGAAAAATCAATTAATAATACTTATAGAATTGTTAAAGAATTAATTAATGAAAAAAGAGTTATAGTTACATATCAAAAAGAAGGAACAAACAATCAAATCATAAGTTTATGTAGAGAAGAAAATTTTGAAAATATTGTAATTTTAGCTGAATCAATGAAAACTTATATTGAAAAAACTAAGAATATAAATGAAAAAGAAAATAAACTATTTATTTGCGAAGTTTATGAGTTTTTAAATAACCAATTAACAGAAGAATATGAAGAATATCTAAACAGAATGCTATGTGGAATCTCAAAAGGTATTCTATTTACACCATACAATTCAAAAGATTCTTATTTTTCATTAGTTAATTATGCTATAAATGAAGGTAAAGAGATATTTGCAATCCCTACAACAGAAAAAGAGTTCAACGAAACAAATAAATTGATAAAAATGGGTGCAAAATTTACAGAAAATGCAAAAGATATAGTAAATTTAATTTAAAGTGTTATAATAAATTTGTGATATTTATATCACACTTGTAAAAGGTTTATACCTAATAATTTTTTTAACTAATCATTTTATTCCCGACACATGAATGATGAGTATAGAAAACAAACATTTTAATAATGTTTGTTTTTTTTTTTTTTTTGAAAAAGTTTAAATAAATAATTATGATACCATTATTAAGATATGATTTACATTTATTAATATAAAAAAGGAGAGGGATTATGGCTAAAAAAACAGCTGTAAATGAACCCCTTAATCTTTCAAGTAAAAATCTAAATAATGAAAAAAAACATAAAGATTTTAATGTTAAAAAAAAAGGCGGTTCATTTACAAAAACAATCATTTATTATATGAAAAAAAACAAATGAATGACATTTTTTATGATCTTAATTTGTGTGATTTCATCTGTTGCAACAGTTTTGGGACCAAAATTAATTCAAAATATGATGGCCAATTTATTAGCTCCTTCATCAGGACTTGATTATTTTAATAATGGTACTAAAACAGTTGGTGAGTTAAATAATTTATTAGATGGAAAAGTATTTATAAGTGGGGATGAAAATCAATTTTTAACAGAAGAATTTGTAAGTAATTCAAAAAACTACTTTACATTATTTTTTGGTTTACATTTTGGATGAGATAAATGAATTTATTTGCAGTTAAGTTTATTTGTAGTTTTAGGAGTTTCTGCATATTTTTCAAGTTATCTTGGTGGAACTATGGGTAAAAATGTTGAAATTGATTTGAGAAATAGATCTTTAGAAAAATTAGTTAAACAAGATATGAGTTACTACTCTGATAAAAAAATTGGAGAAATTCTTACAAAAATTGTTTCAGATACTCAAATAATCGGAGATCAAACTGCAAGTGTTCCGGTTACAATGATTTCTGCATTTATAACATTTTTTGGGTCGTTAGGAGTTTTAGTTACAATTGATTGAAAATTAACTTTAATTGTTATTGCAATTATGTTTGTTTTACTTATTGTTTTACAATCAACTTTTACGGTTGTTGGAAGAATGTCAAAAAGAGTCAGAAAGACTATTACAACAATTAATGGTGATGTAACAGATAGAATTTCAACTGTAAGATTAATTAAATCTAGTGGAACAGAAGCTTATGAAAACGAAAGATTTAATGAAGTTCATAAAGAATATTACAAAAAATCTTTTACATTAATTACAATGCAATCTTTTATATCAACTGTTATGACTGCAGGTATTAGTTCTGTACAAATTATAATAGTTATATGTTCTGCTATTTTATATAAAGATAATCCTCAATATTTAACTGTAACACTTTCGGCATTTATAAGTGGAGTTGGTTCTATGGTGGGACCATTAATGACATTATCAAGATTAGTTTCTGGGATAATTCAAGCTTCTACTTGTTGTTATAGAGTAAATGAAATTATTTTAACAGTACCTAGAATTGATACTCACTATGAAGAAGGTGAAGGAATCATCGTAGATGAAATTGAAGGAAATATTGTATTTAAAGATGTTGAATTTAGATATCCTGAAAAACCAGAACAATTAATTTTACCAAAATTCAACTTCGTTTTTGAAAAAGGAAAAAGTTATGCATTTGTTGGAGAAACTGGTGCAGGAAAATCGACAATATCTAAATTATTGTTAAGATTTTATGATCCTTCTACTGGAGATATTTTTATAAATGATAATGTTAATTTAAAAGATGTTCATTTATCAAGTTATTTAGATAAAGTAGGATATGTTGAACAAGAGCCTCAAATTTTATATGGAACAGTTATGGATAATATAAAATATGGTAACTTTAATGCAACAGATGAAGAAATTATTTCTGCTTCTAAAAAAGCAGAGTTACATGATTTGGTAATGAGCTGACCAAATGGATATGACACTATTCTAGGAGAACGTGGTTTTATGTTATCTGGTGGTCAAAAACAAAGACTTATTATTGCAAGAATGTTTTTAAAAAATCCTCAAATTTTAATTCTTGATGAAGCTACAAGTGCTTTGGATAATATTGTTGAAAAAGAAATACAAGAAGAATTAGAAAAATTAATGAAAAATAGAACTACAATTTCAATAGCGCATAGATTAAGTACGATTATGAATTGTGATCAAATTATAGTTTTAGGAAGAAATCAAGGAATTGTTCAAGTTGGAACATATGAACAATTAAAAGAAGAACATGGTCATTTTAAAAGATTATACGAAGCGGGTTTGATGAATTAATTTTAAAAGAGTATATAGTACTCTTTTTTTATTGGTATAATTAAAAAATGAAAAAAATAGTTAATATTATTGGTGCTGGATTAGCAGGCTGTGAAGCAGCTTATCAACTTGCAAAAAGACAAATATATGTAAATTTATATGAAAAAAAGACAATCAAAAAAAATAGTGTTCAAACATTAGATTTATTTGCTGAGCTAGTTTGTTCAAATACTTTGAGATCAACTGATTTAAAAAATGCTGTTGGAACCTTAAAAGAAGAAATGAGATTATTAGACTCTTTGATTATAAAAGCAGCTGAGTTTGCAAAAATACCAGCTGGCGAAAGTCTAGCGGTAGATAGAAAAAAGTTTTCTCAATATATTACAGATACAATGAAAGAAAATCAGTTTATTAACGTTATGGAACAAGAAATAATAGATATTGATAGTTCGATACCAACTATTATAGCTTCAGGTCCTTTAACTAGTGAAAAATTGCAAGAAAGCATTTCTAAATTTGTGGGAAAAGACTATTTTTATTTTTTTGATGCAGTTTCTCCAATAATAAAAAAAGATTCAATTAATTTTGATATAGTTTTTAGAAAAAATCGATATGAAAAAGGAGAAACTCAAGATTATTTAAATTGTCCAATGAATAAAGAACAATATACAAAGTTCTATAATGAACTAATAAATGCAAAAATAACAGATACTCATTTGAAGGAAGAAAAAGATTTAAAAGTATTTGAAGGTTGTATGCCAGTTGAAGTTATGGCAAAACGAGGTTTTGATACTCTTACTTTTGGCCCTTTGAAACCTGCGGGTTTACGAAACTTGGATGGTACAAATAACTTTGCAGTTGTGCAACTAAGACAAGATAATGCTGCAAATGATTTATATAATCTTGTTGGTTTTCAAACAAACTTAACTTGACCAGAACAAAAAAGAGTTTTTCAATTAATTCCTGGATTAGAAAATGCTGAGTTCGTAAGATATGGAGTAATGCATTTAAATAACTTTATAAATTCTCCAGAATTATTAAATGAATTTAATCAACTTAAATCAAACAAAAACATCTATTTTGCAGGACAAATAACTGGGGTTGAAGGATATGTTGAGTCAACTAGTAGTGGAATAATTGCTGCTATTAATATGGCGAGAATGATTAATAATGAACAACAAGTTATTTTCCCAAAAGATAGTGTAATTGGAGGATTACAAAATTATATTATTTCAACAGATTCTAAAAATTTTCAACCAATGAAAGCAAATTGAAGTATTGTTGATCCACTAAATTTAATAAAAAAAGAAAAAAAAGAAGTAAGAAAAGAAATGTATTCTAATCGTGCCATTAATTCAATTAAAACTTTTATTAAAGAATATAAATTATAGTCTTTATAAAGACATTTTTAATAAAAAAGTTGATAATTTTTATTAAAAAGACTACAATCTTAAAGTTATAAGAGGTAAAGAATGAAATTATATGAAAAAGAAAGTCTTTTTTGATTTGGTTTACACAGAATTGCAAAAGATGATCCTGAGTTAAAATATAACATTACAACTCAAAAAGAACTTATAAATGATTTATACCCTTTAGTTCACCTAGGTGTTATCCAATACACTTTATATCGTGGTATTTCCTTACAAGAAATTCCAATAGAAGAAACTAATGAATATGTAAATTATATTTTAGAAAATATGGATGAAATTTACAAAATTAAATATAGATTTGTAAAAGAAAAGCCAAAAAAAATTAATCTTAATGATAAAGAGATTTATTCACTTTGTGAAGATATTATAAGTAGATTATTTATTCCTTTTATGAATGAATATGCTTTTAAAAAAGTAAGTTCTACAATAGGAATGAATGGTTCTTATATTCGTGAATCATTATTAAGTTATGAATATGATATTAACCATGAATCAGATGATGGTAAACTAAAAACTAGTGTTTTATATCCATTTTTATTCACTTTAAGTTTGATAAAAATCTTTGATAAAAAAGGTTTGTACAATCGTATTTTAAAAACTTATCAAAAAGATGATTTAATAAGAAAATATAAAGCTGGAAGAGAATGAAAGAAAAAAGAAATTGATTATCTTCAAGAAAGTTATGAACTATTAAATAATGATGAAGAATGAAGTTTATTTTTAAGTAATTTCTCTATTTCAAAATGAGATGTGTTTGATATGAAAGAAAGATTTAAAGCTTTATTTCAATTAACAAAAATAACAACTATTTTGATGAAGGATGAAATTACAGCTGTTACTATGTTATCTGATGGTGAAGAAGTTTATGAAATGTTAGAAAATTACTTACCAATGTATATTGATTATGATCGATATATTAATGAAGAAGGGGTAATAGTTCATGATCTTGGTGAACATGATAAATTTGTATTTTCACCATTCTCGCAAAGAAATGTAAACTTTTCAATCTTATTGCCTTATATTGAATCAAAAAACGAAAGACATGTTGCATGTGATTATAAGAAATTGCAAACTACATTATTTATATTTTTAAAATCATATTCTAAGGTAAGAAACTTATTATTAACCCATGAATATCTTCCCAAAATTATTGATATTTTAATTGAAGGTAAGAAAAAAATATTTTGTGATATTTTGGGTATATTTGAAGAAGTTAAAGATCATAAATATAAAAGATTGATTGATTTTGAAAACTTTACTGAAGATTTGTTCTTTTTAACAGAAGAACAAATTAATCAAGCATTAGAATCAAATCCTAAAAATCTTGAAGAATTTATTGCTATCCCTGCATTTGAAAAAATTGGAAAAGTAATGACTTTTAATTTAGCTTTAAAAAATTATACAGCAAGAACAGTTGATTATAGACTTTATGAGTTATTAAAATATTTATTAGTTTTATTTGGTCCGCATCCATTAGACCACACAGTTCAATCTTTAGAAAATATTGAAAATTTTTACAATAAGTTCGAAACTTTTGTTAGAATGTATGAGAGCCAAAAAGAAAAAAATGGCAATAACCAAATAGTTATTGACTTACAAAAATCTTTAGAGTTACCGTTAAAGTTATTAAATTGAAAAAAAGATTAAAATATCTAGCAAATATAATTCAATTTTGCTATTATATTTTTGTCTTATTGCCCACGTAGCTCAGTAGGATAGAGCATGCGCCTTCTAAGCGTAGGGTCAGAAGTTCGAATCTTCTCGTGGGCGCCATTTATAAAAGCGCAAAAGCAACAATTGTTGCTTTTTTTATTTATTTAAAACTATGTTAATATTTAATTGAAAAAAAGATATGGAGATGTTGTATGTTAGCTATTTATGATGAAAATGGACTTACCGAATATGGTAAGAAAGTTGTTTATATATTTACAGCAGTTTTGTTATATATTTGTGGGATTATTGGACATATGCTATTTGTGTTTTTATTTTCTAGAAATAAAGAAAGAGATGAAAAAAAAGTAACTAAAGTGGTCCTGTGAATTACATCATTTATTTTTATTCCAGGTTGGCCAATAATGACTATTATAGTATTTGCTATTTTAGAGAGAAATGGAAAAGCATTTTTAAGTTGATTTCCAACTATTAATAATCCATTTGTTTTAAATGAAAAATATTATAAAGATAAAATAAGAAAAAAAGAACCGACAATAAAAAAACAATAATAAGTATATAATTAATACAAATTTAAAGAAAAGAGTTTTATAATTGGTGAGTCAATAGGAAGTTTATTGGGAGATTATTTTCGATATGCTTATAATTATAAGTTTTTAGACAATGAAACAAAAGATAAAACTATCAAAAAAAATGTTTATAAAGGTTATGTCAGATCTGCTTTAATAGAATTGTTAATTGCACTTTTATTTGGAATTTTAGCCATAATTTTTAGTAAGTATGTTTTAAATTATAAATCTGTATATTCATCAATTTTTTCAGGATTTTTTTTTCTAATGTTTTTTTAATGTTTATGAGACAATGTATGTTTGCTGTTTGTGTATATAAATTAAAAAAAACAGTTAACTATGAAAAAGAAAACTTTACTTTTATATTTTTTTATAGTTGTTTTTTAATTTTTACACCATTTATAGGATTTTTTACAAATCTAATATATTTTAAAAGAGTTAAGAATTATGCTTTAAGTCAAGGTTATAAATATCAATAATAAAAAAATTTAAGTTTGTTAAGGTTTTTTACTTGACAAACTTTTTATTTAATATAGTATTAAAGTTGTCTTTAAAATAGAAAAAAAAGGAGGAAAAAATGGTAAAACTAAGGTTAAAAAGAGCAGGTAAAAAAAGAGCAGCATTTTACAGAATAGTAGCTGCAGATGCTCGTGTTAAACGAGACGGTGCTTATATTGAACTATTAGGAACATACAACCCATTAAATGGAGTTGTTGATCTTAAAAAAGAAGTTGCTTTAAAATGATTACAACAAGGAGCACAACCAACAGATACAGTTAGAAGTATTCTTTCAAAAGAAGGTGTTATGACTGAATTACATAATGTGAAACTAGAAGTGTCAAAATCAGTACCTAAAAAAGAAAAAGCAGCTAAAAAACCAGTAGCTGCTAAGCCAAAAGCTACTAAAAAAGTAGCAGAAGCAAAAGCATAGTAATGATTGAAAATCTATATTTATTGTTAGATAAAATTATACTTAATGCTCTACCTAAAGAATCAACATATATTTTTAAAAAACAATTAGAAACAAAAGATGAATATAAATTTATCCTCTTAATTGATGAAAAAGTTAGTAACTCAAAACTATTTAAAAAAAATAGTTTGATAAAAACAATATTAGATGCTTTAAATCTAGAAGTATCGAAATATGAAAAAAAAATCTCAATTGATGTGGAGGTATATGATGAACTTGGATAAACAATTGCTAAAAGTAGGTAAATTAAAATCTACTCATGGTATTAAGGGTGAATTTAAGTTTTGATTAGATGATGGTATTTATATTATTGATGATTTAAAAGATAAACAAATCTTTTTAAAAGACTTAAAAAATAATTTAGATGTTTACTTAATTGAAAATTTTCATGAAGTGGCAAATAAATTAGTAATTAAGTTTAAAGGTATTGATAATATCAATGATGCATTAAATTTTATTGGTCAAGAAGTATTTTTTAAAATTGAAGATAATTTGATAGAACACGAAGAAACACTAATAGATTTTAAATTAGTTGTAAATAACAATACTATTGGAACTGTTATAGATGAAATGTTTAATGGAGCTCAAGATTTAGTTAAAATTAAAACTAATGATAATAAACAGTTTTGAGTACCTTGTGTAGATGAATATGTTATTGAAATAGATTATGATAACAAAATTATTTATGCAAAAAACATCGAAATATTAATTTAATGAAATTTACAATAATAACGTTATTTCCAAATTTAATTAAAAGTTACATTAGTGAATCGATTATCAAAAGAGCAATTGAAAAAAACAAAGTTGATATAGAAATTGTAGATTTAAGAAACTATACAAATTACTCTCATAATCAGGTTGATGATTATCAATTTGGTGGGGGAAAGGGAATGGTTTTAATGGTTGAACCAATAGTTAATGCTATTGAAAAATATAAAACCAATGAATCATTAGTAATACTAACTTCACCTCAGGGAAAAACTTGAAATCAAAAATTATCAAAAAACTATGCAAATAATTGTAAACATATAATTATAATTTGTGGTCATTATGAAGGTTTTGATGAAAGAGTTTTAGATTATGTTGATCTTGAAGTTTCGATTGGCGATTATGTTTTAACAGGTGGAGAATTAGCAAGTTTAGTATTAGTTGATTCAATAACTAGACTAATTGATGGAGTTATTCAAAATGAATCTCATTTAAATGAAAGTTTTGAAAACAATTTATTAGATTATTCAGTTTATACAAAACCAGTTGATTTTAGAGGAAAAGTCGTTCCAGAAGTCTTGTTAAGTGGACATCATGCAAATATTGAAAAATTTAGACATGAAAGTAGATTAAAAAACACTTACTTAAAAAGACCAGACTTATTAAACGAACAAGAATTATCAAAAACAGATAAAGAATTTTTAAATAATTTAAAAAATAGAAAGGAAGAATAGAAAAATGAACATGTTAACTAAGAAGACTAAATCTTTAGTAGAAGAACAATTAAATAATAATCTTCCTGAATTTACTTCAGGAGATACTATTAAAGTTAATGTAAAAATTAAAGAGGGAGATAAATACCGTATCCAAGCATTTGAAGGTGTTGTGATTAAAACACAAGGTAGTGGAATTTCATTTTCTGTATGTGTAAGAAAAAATTCTGGAGGTATCTTTGTTGAAAGAACTTTCCCAATTCATTCTCCTATCATTGACTCAATTGATGTTATTAAACGTGGTCGTGTTAGAAGAGCAAGAATTTATTACATTAGAAAATTATCTGGTAAAGCTGCACGTATTAAAGAAGTTGTTAATTCAAAATCAAAAGATCTTAAAGCAAAAACAGCTGTTAAAGCAGCTCCAAAAAAAGCAGCTCCTAAAAAAGAAGCAACTCCAGATTCAACTAAATAATAATTTAATTACAGCAGCAATGCTGTTTTTTTATTATTCAGTAATTTTTGTATCTTTCTTTATTTTTTTGTATAATAAAAATAGAAAGAATGAATAATGAATATTATTATAACAATTAGTAAAATTTAAAAACATTAGATTTATAAGTAGTTTAAATCTTTTATTGTAGTATTTGTTTTTAACAAATTATTTTTTAGATTTTCCTTTTTTAATATAATAGCTGTTTTATTTTTTTTTAAAAAAGGAGGGATATTATTAAAAATATAATATATTTTAATATGATGAAAAATATTAAAAACAAATTTTTTTTAACTTTTAACATATTAGTTTTTCTATTGATAATTATATGCGGAATAGTTATGTTTTTGTTATCCGATGTTAATTTCAAAAAAACTCTTATATATACAAACAGTATAATTTATGTATCATGAACTCTTATAATAACTTATATTAATTTGATATTTATTTCTAATTCAATGATTTTTGATCATGAAAACGGAATTATTAATTTAGAGGTTTCAAAAGGTTTTAAACAAAGTGAACTATTATTATACAAAACATTAGCAAAGTTTTTTTACTCTATTGTTTTTAATATTTCATTAATAATAGTAATGGTTTGTTTGCTTTATATCATAAATCCTGTAAATCTTAATTATATTGCTAAGAATTTAATACCTGGTTTTCTTTCTTTTATAGCTTTTGATTTTCTAATAACAGGCTTATATTTCACATTTTGCTCTTTTAAAAAAATTAGAATAGTTTTATCATTAACTAGTTTTGTTTCTATTCTTTATATTTTTTCACCTTTAGTTGGAAGAATACAGTTTATTATAGGAGAAGGAAAAGTAAATGTTAACTGAAATTCTTTTAGTTATGATGTAGAATTTTTAAAAAATTTAGAAGATTTATCATATAAAAAAGATGGATTAATCTACTCATTATTATATAATTTAGGATCATTAAAAAATGACTACTCTTTAAAAAAAGATTTTAAAGGTACCACAGATAATTGCGAAGATAAAAATTATATTTGTTATTACGAGCAGTTTGATGAAGAAAATAAAAATAGAGATGTTTCATGAGGGTATAGTTATGTAGCAGCAAATGGTTTGATGTTAGATGTGGAATATTTTTTAAATAATAGTAAAACATTTTCTCAAAATTTTAAATACACATTAAATGAAAAAATAAATGAAAATAAAATATATAAATTTTTTAACATTACTATAATGAAAAATAATGAAGGTAAATTTGAAGACACATATTTTTACAAACCTTCAAAAAATAATTTATCTGGTAAAAATCAATTATTAGATTATTTTTCTTATATACAACAAGATGAAATGATATTGAACATAAAAAAAATTTTTAATTTATCAATGTCTAATCAAGAATTAAAAGAAGAAATTAATTCTGTTAATAATATTCTTCTGAAATATTTTGAAAGTATTTTTTACAATAATTTTGATAGCCATAATTATAAAGTTTATTCTTTAATTAGAGAAATTATTCAAAATTATGACTATGATATTGAAAATAAAACTAGTTTAGTAAACGAAAAAGACTTTTATGAAAATGCAAAACTAAAAAATGGAAATCGTTTATATATGGCATTGTTATTTAATTTATTTGATGAGTATCTAAGTACTTGAGAAGGAGACTTAAAAGATTTTGAAAAAATATATAACTATATACAAACTAATGACTTTTATTATAATAAGTTTTTTACATTAAATCCAATATATTATCATTTGAATCTATTAGGATTTAGTACATATTCTAGTTATACAGATGATATATTAACTCAAAACAAAGTTTATGATTTAAATATGCCAATTAGATCTTTTTTAGTTGAAAAAAATCCAAATTATATGCAAAGTGATTATAAAAGTAAGTTTAGTATGTATGATAGTTTAGAAAATTCATATATTAAAAAAATTAATTTATCTAAAAGAGTAGTTAGTTCAGAATTTATATATATAGGATATATTTTATTCGGGATATTGTCAGGTTTAATTGGAATCTTAATTTATAGAAAGGTTAATGTCTTTTAGAAAGGGGTATAACATGAAAATTATAATAAAATTATTTGTATTTCTATTCGTTTTCCCCATTATAATGCAAACGCTTTCATCTTGTAATGCTAAAAAAAATAATAGTTCTCTAAGAGATGATGGGTTAATTGGTAAAAGAGAGATAACTAATATTTTAAATAGTCTTGTAAGTGAATCTTATTTATCTTTTAATCAAATTAATAGTGATATAAAAAAAGCTTTTAGTAATTATGACTATATAAGATTTGAAGAAGAAGAAATAAATAAAAAAAGTTTTTTAATTAAAACAGATTTAGCAAGCTTTTCTAAAAGCGCTTGAAATGTTGATATATCAGTAACAGAATCTTCATTTGAAAATGGTAAATATTTTTTTAATAATAATTTATCAATTGTATATAATTATCAATTTAATAGATCTTTAGTAAAAATTGATAAAGTTATTTTAAACTCTTATCAAGAAAATTATTATGGAAACGATGTATTAAATCCAATAATTGTTGAAAATTTTGATGAAGTGGAAAATTTAAAAATAAGGATCACAAAAAATAGAGAGTATGTTTCAAGTTGAGAGTATGATTTTGAACAATCCAATAAGATTTATTTTTATATTAAAAAAAATTTGACTTCAAAAGAACCAATTGTTATTAGTGTTGTATTCTCGGGTAATAATACTAAACAAGATACGGTTTTACAAATAAACAACTTTTATTATGAAAAAAAAGAACCAGCAAAAATTGATTACACAATTAATGGTAGTGAGTTTTTTTGAGGAGATGAAATATTAATAACAATAAAAAATTTAAATAATCTAAGTAATTTTTCTTTTGACACTGGAAACGATATTTTAAAAGGCAAAGCAAAATTAGTATCAAATCAAATAAAATTTAAAGCATACTTTGAAAACGAAAATGCTAACACAATTGATAAAAATAAATATTTATATATTAATTTAAGGTCTGAAAATGATAGCGAATTAATAACAATACATATTAAACCAATTAGACCAATAGATATCGATATAAATAATATTCAATTAGATGTAGGTAAACCAACAAACTTTACTTTAAATAAGAGATTTAAAGATGTAAGTTTAAAAATAAATCAAAATTATGAAAATAGTTTAGTATCCTTCCTTAATGGAAAAATTGATAAAAAAGAGAATTCTGCTAATTATGAAGGATTAAGCGAAATAAGTTTAGAAGGTTGATGATATAGTTCTATAATGAATCGTGAATCTGGAGTTTTAAAATGTAAATTTTATATAGAGATTGATTCAATAGAATATCAAAAAGTTTTGTCATATAGTCTAGGCTTTGAAATAGTAAATAGCACAGAACAGCTATATATTGATAAAAATGATTATAATTTTATTTCGGTTGAAGAGGACAAAAAGTTAACATATAAAAATATTGACAATGCTATTTTTGTCAAAACAAACTCTTCAGAAATAAATTTAAATTTACAAACTAATTTTTTTAGAAAAATAAAAGAAAGCACAAAATTTGTTGAAAATGATGTAATTGTTGTATCTGAAATTAGTCATATTTTTCCAAGTAAAAGCGAAAATTTTTATACAGTTCAAATATCAATTAATATTGAAAAAATAAAATCTATACCAAGCAAAACTCAAGAATTAAAAACAGTATTTTCTTATAAAAATAATTTATATCTTGAGATATCAATAACTTATGACGAAAATTTATAAAAGGAGGTATTTATGTTTATAATAGACAATGTTTCAAAAGAATTTAAAGAAAAAAAAGGTATTTTTAATATATCTACATCATTTAATCAAGGTGATATTGTTGGTTTAGTTGGTGATAATGGCGCTGGTAAATCAACTCTATTAAAATGTTTATTTAATGCATATAAAGTTGATAGTGGTGAATTTTGATATAAAAATGAAAAGCTTAACAAAAATAGTTTAAAAAAATTTTCATTTTTTCCAGATCAAAGTATATATCCAAAAAATATAAGTATAAAAGATTTTTGTATTTATTCAGCAAAATTATCAGGTATAAAAACAAAAGAAGCTAAATCAAGAGCAAATTACTTATTAGAAGTATTAAATTTAATAGAATATAAAAATAAAACATTTAAATCACTTTCGGCAGGTATGCAAAAAAGAGCATTATTGGCAATTTGCTTAATTAATGAACCTGAAATAATTGTTTTAGATGAACCTACAGCAAATTTAGATGTAAGCACAAGAGTTGATTTTATAAACTTGTTAAAACTATTAGCACAAAACGGTAAAACTATTCTTATAACAAGTCATATTATAGATGAGTTACAAAAGTTTATAAATAAATTAGTAATAATTGATGAAGGACACATAGTATTTGATAGATATTTGCATCCTGATGACAATATAGAAAATATTTATTTTAATATTACTAATAGAAAAAAAAGAAAAAGTATTGATATACAAAATCTTTCTTTTTAATTTTTAAAACATATTTTATATTTTTTTAGTATTTAAAACACTTTATTAAAAGTGTTTTTTTATTTATAAATTAATGAAATTAGATAGGAGTTGAACTATAATTATATTGGTGATAATATGAAAAAATACAAATGAGTTAAAGGGATGAATTGTTTAAGTTTAATAATATACTTTTTACTAGTATTTATAACAGGAACTATGTATTCGTATTATTTTTTTGGGGTGAAAAGCAATATTAATTTTGAATTTCCCGAACTATATATATTAATAATGACTATTATAATTTCATGCATAATACTTTTTGTTTTAATTGCATGATTTGTTAACTTTATTATGAAAGAAAAGTTTGAAAAGTATCTAGTATATATAAACTTTGCTATTGCTTTTTTATTTACATTAATTGCAGCAATTGGATTTATATTTATTGACTATGAAAATATAGATCTAGTAAGACAAAACATTTTTTATATATTAATTAGTGTTTCGCTATTATTGACAAGCTATTTGTTTTATAGTCAAATTCGTAATAAAAAGAATTACTAATAAAATTACATATTTGTTAAAATAATGATACTAAAAGGAGCTATTTATGAGTGATAATTATTATGAATTAACTAAAAATAATATAAGAGATTTAATTAGTGAAAGTCACTTTGAAGAAGCAATGATAATTATCAATGATGAACTTTCTGCTCCTTATATACCAAAAGATTTTGAAAGAGCTTTAAATCGATATAAATTTGAAATTGAAGAAATTCTTAAAAAAGATTCAAAAACTTCTTCTTCTAATTGAAGTTTAGAAAAAGTCGTTGATATTATGCAACAATCATTAGATCAAGAAATGCATTTAGTTGCTTTTGATAATTTAAGAAACCTTAATGCAAGAAAAATTTTAGATCATATTAAAGATTATTTGAATGATGAAAATATCAAAAATGAATATAAAACATTTTTATTAATGGTTTTGATTGAACAAAAATTAGATGAGTTTCTTTTAGTTAAAAAGAAAGAAGGAATAATAACAATTAATCCTGCTAAATTTGATTTAAAAGAATCTCAAGATTTTTTAAGAAACTTAGAATATCGCTTAATGACTTTAGTAAGCGACAAAGACCCAAGTTTATTTTCTATTTGTCGTCATGTTGCAAATACCTATTTTTATAATATTTTTCCAGACTTTAAACTTGAACAAAATAATATTGATGATATTGTTGCATGTGTTTATATCTATTCAAGAAAAGCATTAGGGATTGGTGAAGATATTTATCTAAATGATAAATTAAATTTTAATTATGACAATGCAATGTTATTATTAAGTAAGTTTGAAAAAATAATATAGGAGTTTATTTATGAAAAAAGAATCTTTTAATAAAGAAGACTTTAAAGTCTTTGAAGATAAAAAAAATATAATGGCACAATTATTTGGAATTAGTTGTAGTGTTTGTGGAATTGATGAAATTGCTTATGTTGCTTCTAACGCTCCAAAAACAATTGGACAAATTGCTCAAGAAGCATATGATGAAAATCCTGATATAAGCGATGAAGAATTAGATAAATTAATAGAATCACCACTTGAAGCATGACAAGAAGTTGATGATTACAACTCATCAATTGGTATGCCAACTTTTGCTTGTGATAATTGTTATAACCAATTGTTAAATGGAGAAATTCAAATTTCTGATTTGAATCAAGAAGAGGAATAAGAAATGAAGTTTGTAGATTTAGCAAAATTTAACATCAAATCTGGAAAAGGTGGCGATGGAGCTGTTTCTTTTCGTCATGAGTTATATGTTCCTAATGGAGGTCCAAATGGTGGCGATGGTGGAAAAGGTGGCGATGTGATTTTTATTGCTGATGAAGGAAAATCTTCATTATTAGACTTAAAATTACAAAAATCATATGCAGCTGAAGACGGTCATAAAGGTGATATTAAAAATATGCATGGAAAAAACGGTAAAGACATTATTGTAAAAGTACCTGTGGGTACTGTTTTATTTAATGATGAAACTGGAGATTTGCTTGCTGATTTTACGACGGATGGAGAACAAAAAATACTTGCACTTGGAGGAAAAGGCGGAAGAGGTAATGCAAGATTTGCAAACTCAAGAAATAAAGCCCCAACAATTTTTGAAGCTGGAGATCCTGGAATTGAAATTAATATTAAAGCTGAATTAAAAGTTTTAGCAGATGTAGGATTCGTTGGTCTTCCAAATGCTGGTAAATCCACTTTATTAAGAGCAATTTCAAATTCTAAACCAGAAGTTGCAGATTATCCTTTCACAACCATTAATCCTCAATTAGGAGTTTCTAGAGACAAACAAGGAAGAACCTTTACAGTTGCAGATTTACCTGGATTAATTGAAGGAGCAAGTTTAGGAAAAGGATTAGGTCATGAATTTTTAAGACATATTGAAAGATGCAAAATTATTTGTCATGTTATCGATATGTCAGGAAACTACGGAACAGAAGATGTTGTAAAAAATTATGAATTAATCAGAAAAGAACTAGTTGAATATAATTTTAATTTAGAAAAAAGATTAGAAATAATAGTAGCAAACAAAATAGATACTGAAGAAGCGCAAATAAATACTTTATATTTTAAAGAAAAATATAATGATAAGAATATAATAGAAGTATCTGGATTAAATAAAATAAATATAGATAAACTTCTTTTAGAAATTGGAGATAAATTAGAAAACTTAAAAGATGAACCTCTATGATTAATAAAAGAAGATCAAGAAAGTGACTTTAAGTTATATACTTTTGAATCTGATTTAAAAGATGTTGTTGTAAATAATTTAGGAAATGGAAAATGAGATATAACAGGAAAAGACGTTTTAAAAGTTTATCAAAAAACACCAATTTCAACTCACGATAATTTATTATTATTTAACGAGAAATTAAAAAATTTAGGAGTATATGAATTATTAAGAACTAAAGGTGCTAAAAAAGGCGATATAGTAAAAGTTTTTGATTTAGAACTAGAATGGATGGATTAAAATGAATTTAAAAGAGTATTTAGATTATTTAGTAGAATGATTAAGAAGTGAAGTTAAAAAAGCTGGTCAAAAAGGAGTAATAATTGGAATTAGTGGAGGTATTGATTCTGCAGTGGTTGCTGCACTTGGTAAAAAAGCATTTCCTGACAATTATTTAACAGTTTGAATGCCTTGTCAATCAAGTGATTTAGATGAAAAATGTAAAGCAGACTTAATTAATAATTTGGATTTAAAATCAGTTACAGTAGATTTAAAATCAACTTTTGAAACAATTAGTAAAGCTTTAAATGAATCTGGAATTGAACAATCAAAACTTGCATTAGCAAATACAAAAGCAAGATTAAGAATGACAACTTTATATTCAATGGCTCAAACACATAACTATTTAGTTTTAGGAACTGATAATTGAGCAGAGTGACATTTAGGATACTTTACCAAATTTGGTGATGGGGGGGTAGATTTATTACCAATTGTTCATCTACTAAAAGGCGAAGTTAAAGAAGCTGCAAAATTTTTAAATGTACCTGAATCAATAATTAATAGAGCTCCAACCGCTAGTCTCTGAGAAGATCAAACTGATGAACAAGAAATTGGATTTGGTTATGACTTAATAGATAAATATTTATTGGGTCAAAATGTTGAAAATCATATAAAAGAAAGAATTGAACAATTGCATAAAGTATCAGAGCACAAAAGAAATGGCGCCCCTCAACCTAATAAAAAATAGTTAAATATGTATATCGTTTTTATTAATAAAAGAATCACTAGCAGCATAATTTAATATAAAATATATAATATACAAAAAAGAAAGTTTGAGAATAAATATTAATGAAAATTTCAAAAAATATAAGTGCATTAGAAATATACAAAAAAGTTATTTTTACTTATTTTAAAAATAACTTATGATTAAACAACTTTACATCATATTTGATTAATTATAATTATTTTTAAAATCACAAAAAATGTTAGAAGTTAAAAATTTATATAAAGTATTTAAAAATGATGTAGGTGTAAAAGATATCAATTTAAAATTTTTACCAGGAGAAATAATAGGTATACTTGGTCCGAATGGAGCAGGAAAATCAACTTTATTAAAACTTATCTTTAAAGAGTATAAAAAAGATAGTGGAGAAATAATTTATCAAAATGAACAAGGAAATTTAAAAGGATTTAGTTTTTTCACAGATCAGTCATTATTTCCTAAAAATGTAACTTTAAATTTTTTTTGTATGTATAATGCAGAATTAGCAGGAATAAAACCTAAAGAAGCAAAAAAAAGAACAGAACATTTATTAAAGAATTTGGAGTTAGATAAATATAAAAATAAAACTTTTAGATCATTATCGGCTGGTATGCAAAAAAAAGCGATGTTAGCAGTATCTTTAATAAATGATCCAGAAATTATTTTTTTTGATGAACCAACAGCTAATTTAGATATTGATTCAAGAAAAGAATTAATATCATTGATAAAAGATATGAAAGAAAATAATAAATCTATTATAATTGCTAGTCATATTTTAGAAGAACTAGAAACTTTAATTGATAGAGTTATTGTCATAAATAAGGGTAAAGTAGTTGTGAATAAAAAGTTTGATAAAGAAAAAGAAAATTTAGAATTGATTTATTTTGAGAGTATCAAAAATGAAAAGCGAAATAAAAACTTTAAAGATTTAATGAAATGAGATAAGTAATGATGAAATTTTATATATGTTTTAAATATGCACTTTTTTCAATTTTTAAGTCAAAATCAACTTTAATTGTAACAATTTTTTTCTTGTCAACAATTTTTCTAATTAATTTAATATTTGGACTTTATATTAAATTAACTCAAGCGGAATCTGTTGATTTGTTTGTTTTAAATTATATTAACACAGTTTTAATTTTTATTTTTTTAAGTGTTGTTTCTATACTTTTATCAAATGAGTTTTTTACAATCAAAAGAAAAATGGTGTAAAAACAATAGAAATAAAAAATGGTATGAAAATATGAGAAATATTTTTTTCAAAAGTATCAGCTCTTTTATTGGTTATTTTTATATTTTCTATAATTATTTCCACTGTTGTTGTTATAGAGTCGCTAATAATATTCAATGATAATATTTTTGTAACTAAACTTTTATTTATAAATTTATACATTATTTTTTTAGTGCCTCTATTTGTTTTTTCTTTAAATTTGTTAATTGTAAGTTTAAATTTACAAAAAATTAGTTTAATCTTTTCAAGCTTTTTTATGGGATTAATGACTTTATTTTACTTAATAAATGCCGTTTTATATGAATTTAAAAGTGATTCTGGTAAAAATGGTAGCAATCTTATATCAAGCAGCGAATATAATTTTTACCTTAGATACTATATTAAAACATATGAAGAAAAAAATAAAAAAGAAAATAAAATTATAAGTGATTTGGTAGAATATAGTAAAAATTCTGAAAAAATGAAAAATCTAATTCATTTTGATAATTTGGAAAGTTTAAATTTAGAAGAAAGTCGTCTAAAAGATTATTACTTTAGATTTATAACAGATAATAGTTTTTATAGCAGTGGTGATTTATTTTCTAATATAGATTTATTTAATGAATTTAATAAAACATATTTAATAAAGGATGAATATTATAGAGAAGCTAAATATGATGCTAGTTTAATTGAAAATAATTTATTATTTAAGGAACTTTATAATTTCAAAGACACAAAAAATGAAAATGATATTTTTGAGTATAATGACTATAAAAACTTAAAAAAAAGTTCTACTTATTTACATGAACTTAATAGTTACATAAATAAATTGGAAAATTACTTTAAAATAAATAATGAAATAAATTCATATTATTTTGATTTAAAGTCTATAAATAAATTGATTTTGGAAATTTATAAAAAAGGATTTTATTTCACTAACCAAATACTTATTTTATCTAATTCGGTTGGAAGAAATAATTCAAATATTGTAGATTTTTTAAAAGCACCTTTTAATGAAAAAATTGATTATATTAAAAATCAAAAAATTCTTTTTAATATGCAAAAAACTTCTAGTGCAAAATTACTTTATCAAGGCATTTTGTTTTATCTAGTTAATAATTGAAACTATGAAGAACCTTTTACAAATAACACAGAGCAGCCAGATAGTTTTACTTTAAGTTCTTTACAAATGGCAAACTATTATACAAGTCCATTTTTATGATTAGAATTTTTAAGCAAGTTTGGGTTAGTGGATAAAACATTTGATAACATAACCACAATAGAAAGTGCAATTTTTTATAAAAGTAATAATTTTTATATAATAAATAATTCATATTTAAATAATAAATATATTATAAAAGATTATGTTTATGAAGGTCCTAATACAGCATTAATGATTTTTTTGATATTAATTTTTAACTCAATTTTAGTTTTATTTGCATATTCATTATATAGATTTAATTTCTATAAATAATTCTTTATATACTATATTTTTTAGTTGCTTAATGTTTTGTAGCAGTTAAAATTAATTAATAAATATAAGTTTTTTTGACTAATCTTTATTTTTAATAGATAATACATTTACAAGGAGAATTTTAAAAATATGACAGATCAACAAGCAAATAGTATAAGTGATTTTATTGATAATTTAGATGATGAAATAGCAGATAAGATGTTTGAAGAATTAATTGCAGGTATGAGCTTATACTTTGCAATATTAATTTTTGGAGAACAAATCGATAATGTCTTTGAAGACCCTGCTAATAAAGATAAATCAGCAGAAGAAAAAGCTAAAATAATAAAAAGTAATTCAGTTAATGAAGAAGATGTATATGCTGCTTTAATGGGAGCTTTATCAGAAGAAGAAAAAGCTCAAGATTTTGCAGAAGATTGTGTTCAATCAATTGCATTTAATCCTGAATATCCTCAGGTTTTATTAGATAAAATAAAAGAATTAGAAATTGAAGAACAAGATTTCTCATGAAATTTAATAGTTACATTTAAAGATCAATTTATTGATTTCTTTGTAAATGATTTAGATATTGAAGAATGAAAAAATGATATTATTGATGCTTTAGTAGCAAGTTGAGAACAATAATATGGCTATTAAAAAAGTTGCTATTAGCAATTTTTTTAATAAATAAATTTAATTTTATTTAATTTCTTTAACATTTTTTTTAAAAATTATTAAAGAAATTAAATACTAAATATGTTATGATTTATATGATTGTAGATAGGGTTTACAATTTATGGGCTTATATAAAAATAAGGTGAATGTATGTTTCTAGCTAAAACATTTTTTAAAGTATTAACTTTTGAAATTCCATTATGAGTGATTTTGTTAATTTTTGCTTTAATTGGGATTGCTAGTTTATCTATTTACTTTTTTATTCTTTTTAGAAAAAACAAAAAATTTGTGTATGAAAAAGAAGAAGTTTCAGCAAAAGATTTTAAAAGATTAGACAAATTTGAAACTCTTAGAAATGATTTTGAAGTAGAAATCGCACAAGTTAAAAAAATTAGACGTAATTCTAAAAAGTAGTTATATTTTGCTTATAAAAAAGGGGCGTTTTTATGAGTGTATTCAAAAAAATTACAAGTTCTATCATTGGTGGATCAAATAGGGAAAATCAACAAAATATTGTTGATGATTTTGCGTTTCAACAAAACCAAATGAATATGCCAAATCAAAACAACTACCCTATAAATCAGTTTAATCATCATCACCAATATAATTCAAATAATATGCAACAAAATCAGTTTAACAACCCACAAATGCAACAAGGTTTTTCAAATCCAACTAGTATGTATCAAGAACAATTGATTAATCAAAAAAATTATGTTCCTATGCAAAATAATAACCAATATATGGAAACAAATTTATATAATGAACCTCAAGTTGTAAATAATAGTTATCAAAATCCTTATATTAATAACCCAAATCAATATCAACCACAATCTCAAAACTTAAATTATCAACCTCAAAATAACCCTAATCTAAATTTTACAAATGCACAACAAGGATATATTCAACCAGAATTTCAAAATTATCCAAGAAAAAATCGCAACCCAAATAATTATTACAATGATAATATGTTACAGCAACCAGCTTTAGACTTTGATAATATTAATCAAATTGATTATGGAAATTACTATGATCCTAATCAAGAATATTTACAAAATCAAAACTATATAAATCAAAACTTATATCAAGGTCATATTCAGTATACAAATCATATTGAACAACAAAAAATGCAAAATCAAGGATTTAATAACTACCAAGCAAATCAAAATATGTATCAAAATCAATATTTTAACCAAGCACAAACATATTATCGTCCTGAAAGTTATGCAGCAAATCAAATGGTAGGATATCAAAGAAGCCCTGCTAATAACTATAATGGTTATAATAATAATACTTATAAACAAAGATTTTCAAAATCTAACATAATCCCAAATGAAATTGCAAAAGAAATTAGAGCAGAAAAATTAAGAAATGCTTTATTGTTTTTAATCGGATTGACAGGAATAATTGCAACATCTCTAATGTTAGCAATTTATTATAAAACAAGTAATCAAAATGAAAAATGGTTAATATTTAGTAGAAAACATACTATTTATCCATTCTTTTCAATTTTCTTATTATTAATTTCAACATGTTTCTTTTTTATGAGTGTCACAGATTATACATTACTAACTTCAAATGTTAAAAAATATGAAAGAGATTTATTGAATGGTAGAGAAATAGTTCCTTACTTTATAACAAGAAACTATCGATCAATAATAGCAAGAAGTGTTTATATTAATTGGATTGGATTTTCAACATATATAGTTGGTGCAATCTGTTTAGGAATTTTATATGGATTACAAGCTTTATATAAAGAACATCCTGATGAACCTATTACTATTTTCTTTTGAAAAATAGGTACAATGAAATCATTTGAATCTGATATTATTGTAAATATTGTTGTATTAATGTCTGTATTTGGAGTTCATATTTTAAATATAATTACTTCAAGAAGTAGAAAAAATAATATTATTAGTTATTATGGATATGAAATAATACCACAACATGAAATTAATGCTATTAGAAAAAAAGCAAATAAAATTTGTTTAATAATATTTATTGTTGTTTGTTGTATTATATTATTTGCAATATTAATTCCTTGACTTGTAATTAGAAAGAAAAAAGGATTAAGTTGAAAACCATGACAAAGAAGCAAGAATTAAAGAATAGAAATATAAAAAGTTTATATGTTCACATCCCTTATTGTGAACATATTTGTTTTTATTGTGATTTTGCAAAAACAATTAAACCAAAAAGTAAAGAAAATGTTATTGAGTATTTGAATAACCTAGAAAATGAATTAATAAGTTATGAAAATAGGTTAGATAATTTAGAAACTATTTATATTGGTGGAGGAACACCAAGTTGTTTAGATGAAGAAGAAACTATTTTATTATTAAAGTCTTTATCTAAATATGTAAAAAATAATAAAGATTTTGAGTTTAGCATTGAATTAAATCCTGAATCAGTTAGTGAGACTAAATTAAAAATTTATAAAGAATATAAAATAAATAGAATTAGTATGGGAATTCAAACTTTTAATAATGATTTATTAAAAAAAATTGGAAGAATACATGATAAAGATTTAGCTGTTGAAAAGTTTAATTTAATTAGAACTATTGGATTTGACAATATTAGTATTGATTTAATGTATAACTTATTTAATCAAACTAAGGAAAATATAATAGAAGATTTAGAATACATAAAACAGTTAAAACCTGATCATATTTCATGATACTCATTAATTATGAAAGATAACTCTATTTGAGGTAAAAAGAATTTAAAAAAACCTGAAAATGATGAATTTTTTGATGTAATTGTAAATGAAGGTTTAAAAAAATTAGGTTACAAAAGATATGAAATCTCAAATTATTGTTTAAATAATAAAATTTCAAAACACAATTTAAGCTATTGAGATAACTCTTTATTTGCAGGAGTTGGCTTTGGAGCTTCTGGTTTTGAGCTAATAAATAAAAAGTATTATTTAACAATAAATGAAGGTACAATTTTAAATTATCAAAAAAAATTTGAAGAATTGTCTATAGAAGACTATTATTTTCAAATTATAATGATGGGTTTAAGATTAGTAGATGGAATTAATATTAGCTTAGAAAAAAATAAAGATGCTTATCTATTTTATAAAGAAAAAATTGAAATCAATATTAAAAAAGGATTTTTATTATTAGAAAATAATTATTTAAAATGTAATGATAAAGGTTTTGATATATTAAATGATATTCTTGTTGATATTTTATAAAAGAGTAAAAAAGTATAAAAATTTGAAAATTTTTATACTTTTTTTTCGATTATATTATTGGGAAGGAAAATTAGTATATGTTAGCAGATTTACAACATAGAAATTTAAAAGAACTTGGATCATCTTTTTATTTTACAAAGCTGAACTTTACTTTTAAAAATGATGAAAACTTAGCGTTTTTTGTTAATCCTAATTTAATTAAACACAAAGTTACAAATAAATATTTCAGGTTACTAAATTATTCTGTCTTGTCAAATGACTTTGAAACAATTAACGATTACATAAAAAACGATTTTCCAAGCTCAAAAATAAAGCATTTATTAAAGTTAGTTGCAAAGACTACTAAAACACTATTTGAGAATAGATTTAAAAATCAAGTTGATTATGAAAATCTGTTTAAATTAAATATTTATTGTCAGTTATTTTTGATTTACATCAGATACAACCCAAATATTTGATTAAAAATGGATATAAATAATTCTAAACAAATCATGAACAATGGTCCTTTGGATTGAAGTATCATTTATTACATAATTAATTATCATGTATTAAGAGATAGTAGATTTGATCTTACTAAAACTCAAAAAAGCATTATAAATAAATTAATGTCAATAGATTTAAATGACAACAACATTCAAACAAGGGACATTATTGATGAAATTGTTGCAGAACCCATATTAGTCATAAAGGTATTTGTTATGCAAAGAGAAGTTATTAAAAGTATGAGAAATCTAAGAACAAGCAAAAGAAAATATAAACACCTTTTATTTTCAACTGCTATGCAATTAATAATTCATTTTATTAATAATAACATTGATGATTATACTAGAGTGACAAACCATTAAAATCATAATATCCCTTGTTAAAAACAAAGTTATCTTTGTTTTTATTTTTTCAAATTTTTTAGCACTTTACTATTGACATTGCTAAAAACCAATGTATTATATTATTGATTAGCAAAAGAACGTATAGAGTGCTAATCAGGAGGTTAAAATATGGATTTTCAACAAAAACCAGACCCTTTAAATGATCCAGAAATTTTAAGTAAATATACAAGGGATTTATCAAAGGATGCAAAAGAAGGAAAAATAGACCCTATTATTGGTAGGGATGATGAAATAATGCGAGTAATTCGTATATTAAGTAGAAAAACAAAAAATAACCCTGTTCTTGTAGGAGAGCCAGGGGTTGGTAAAACAGCTATAGCAGAAGGGCTTGCTCAAAGAATTAATAAAGGCGATGTCCCAAGCATCTTAAAAAATAAAAGAATTTTAGAACTAGATATGGGAAGTGTTATGGCTGGTGCTAGCTATCTTGGAGATTATGAAGCAAGAATAAAAGGGATAGTAAATGCAATTCAAAAAGAAAATGGAGAGATAATCTTATTTATTGATGAGTTACATTTAATTGTTGGTGCTGGAAAAACCGGTAATGGAGGAGGAATGGATGTTTCTAACCTTTTAAAACCAGCTTTAGCTAGAGGCGGATTAAAAGCCATTGGTGCAACAACTTTAAAAGAATATCGTGAATATATTGAAAAAGATGCCGCTTTAGAAAGAAGATTTCAAAAAGTTATGGTATCTGAACCAACAGTTGAAGAAACAATATCAATTTTAAGGGGATTAAAAGAAAAGTTTGAAACATATCATGGAGTAAGAATTCATGATAATGCTTTAGTAGCAGCAGCACAATTAAGTGATAGATATATTGCAGATCGTTTTTTACCTGATAAAGCTATTGATTTAGTAGATGAAGCAAGTGCAACAATTAAAACTGAGTTAGCTTCTGTTCCCACTGAATTATATCAAGTTGATAGAAAAGTTATGCAATTAGAAATTGAAAGAGCTGCTTTAAGCAAAGAAACTGATGAAAAATCAAAAGAAAGATTAACTTTTAATGAAAAAGAGTTAATGAAATATAAAACAATTCAAAATGAATTAACAAGTAAATGAGAAGAAGAGAAAAAAGCTCATGAAAAAATTAATCAATTAAGATCAACAATGGATTCATTAAAAACAGAACTAGATCGTGCTCAAGCAGAAGGTAAGTTTGAGAGAGCAGGAGAGATTCAATATTCTTTACTTCCAGCGATTGAAAAACAATTAAAAAAAGCGGAAAAAGAAGATGAAAATCAATTAATGTCTGAAGAAGTCTCAGAAAAAGAAATTGCAACAATTATTGGAAGATGAACAGGTATTCCAGTTGAAAACTTAATGGAATCAGAAAAACAAAGATTATTAGGTTTAGAAACTTCACTTCGAAAAATGGTTAAAGGTCAACCAGAAGCATTAAAAGCTGTTAGCGAAGCAATTTTAAGAAGTAGAAGTGGAATTAAAGATCCATCAAAACCGATTGGTAGTTTCTTATTTTTAGGTCCAACTGGGGTTGGTAAAACTGAAGTTGCAAGAAGCTTAGCAAAACAACTATTTAGTAGTGAGAAAAAAATGATTAGACTTGATATGAGTGAGTATATGGAAAAACACTCAGTGTCTAAATTAATTGGATCTCCTCCGGGATATGTTGGATATGAAGAAGGTGGAAGACTTACTGAAGCTGTGAGAAGAAACCCTTATTCAATTGTATTATTTGATGAAGTTGAAAAAGCTCATCCTGATGTATTTAATGTGTTGTTACAAATTTTAGATGATGGAAGAATCACAGATTCTTTAGGAAAAACAATTGATTTTAAAAATACAATTATAATTATGACTTCAAATATAGGATCAGATTATTTAATGACCACTGAGCCAGAACTGATTGATGAAAAAGAAATTGAAAATATGCTTAAAAAATTCTTTAGACCAGAATTCTTAAACAGAATCGACAACATTGTAAGATTTAATCCTCTTTCAAAAGAAGTTATTAGAGAAATTATTGAAAAAACTTTAATTGAATTAAAAGAAAGAATTACTGAAAATGGAGAATATATAATCAACTTCTCAGAAACAAGTGTAGAAAAAATCTTAAAAGAAGGTTATGATAGAGACTTTGGAGCTAGACCAATTAAAAGATATATAGAAAAAAACATCGAAACTGTAATAGCAAAATCAATAGTTTCAAGTGAAATTGAACCTAAAAGAAACTATGTTCTAGATGTACAAAATGATCATTTTGTGGTTTCTAGTTCAAATAAATTAAATTAGCACTTGACTACATTAAGTGCTATTGGTACACTAAAAAAGGATTGTTCGGGAGGTTTTTATGTTAACTAAAAGACAAGAGATAATCTTAAGACTAATTATTGAAGAATACATAAAAACAGCTTCTCCTGTAGGTTCAAAACGAATACAAGAAGTTATGTCAATTGATATATCTTCTGCAACAATTAGAAACGAGTCAGCATTTTTAGAAGAACATGGTTTTTTAGAAAAAGCTCATACTTCTTCTGGGAGAGTGCCCTCGACAAAAGGTTATAGATATTATGTAGATAATCTTATGAAGAGAAATAACATTGAAGATGTAAAACAACAAATTGAAGAAATTTTTAAAAGAAGAGGTGCAACAATTGATGAAATCTTAGAACAAACTTCTAAGATTTTAAGCGAAATGACAAAGTTAGCAACAGTTGTATCTACTAGCGAAAATATAGAAGAAGTTAAATTAAATAGAGTCGAGTTAGTACCGCTATCTCCAAAAAGTGCAGTTGTTATATTTATACTTTCAAATGGAAGTATTGAAAATAAAACAATTGATTTAGATTCTGTTTCAATTGAAGAACTAAAAATCTCAATTGATTTATTTAACGAAAGATTATCAAACTCTAAAATTCAAGAAATTGAATTTAAAGTACAAGCAATTGTTCCAATTCTAAAAGAACAAGTTAAAAAGTATGAATTTATATTACATACATTCGTAAGTGCTTTATTGCATACTGGTTCTTCTCAATTTAAAACTGGAGGAATGAAATATTTGCTTGAAAACCCAGAATTCAACGATCCTAACAAAATTAAAAGTATTGTTGAATTTATAGAAGGAGCTTCTCCGTTTGTTTGATTTAAATCACATTTAAACAATCATTCAAAACCAGCTGTAGCAATTGGTTTTGAAACAGGTATAGGTAATGACGATATTGCAGTTGTTGGTACTAACTTTCCCACAGACACGGGTGGGAAAGGGACTTTGGCTCTAGTTGGGCCAAAAAGAATTCAGTATGATAAGGTATCTGACTTATTAGAATGAATTAGTCTAAAAATTGAAGAGTTCCACAAAGGAGAAGAGTAGATATGGAAAAAGAAAAGTATAAAAAAGTATTTGATTTAATCAATAATGTTAAAAAAGAATTAAATATTGATTCAAATTTGAATAACAATATTCCAAAACAGCAAACTGATAATAATAATGTAGATTTAAATGATAAAACAAACATTAAACACGAAAAAGACAGCAAGTCTGATTCCAAACAATCTGAAGAAAAACCATTAACAAGTATTGAACTTTTAGAATTAGAGTTTGTAGATTTATTAGAAACAAACTCTAAATTAGAAGAACAAAAACTAATGGCGGTTGCAGATAATCAAAATACTGTAAGAAGATATCAAAATGAAGCTGCATCAGTTAGAAAATATGGGGGAGAAAAACTTGCAACTGAGTTACTACCAGCAATTGATATGTTTAGATCAGTTTTAAAAACAAGTCCCGATAATCCAGAAATTAAAAATTATTTAATTGGTTTTGAAATGATAATCAATCAAATTGATCAAGCATTATCAAACGCAGGACTTTCAATGATTCAAACAAAAATTGGAGATGAATTAGATCCAAATATTCATAACGCAATTGATCAAATTGAAACAAAAGATGTAAAAAGTGGAAGAATTGCAGCTATTGTTTCAAATGGTTATCGATTACATGACAGAGTAATAAAACATGTTGGTGTAAAAGTTGCTAAATAAGTTTAATTAAAATGATTAAAGAAAAAAAATTTAAAAATGTGGTTATTAATAAAGAAGTTTTAAAAATTAAAGTTGGAAAAGGAATTTTAATTAAAGAACTAGAAAAAGATAACGACATTGAACATAAAATTAAAAAAATAGCTAGTGAAATTGATGATTATGTTCAAAATGAAGTTTATCAATCAATTTTAGAAAAAAAAGTAATTTAAAATACTAATTATTAAAAATGAAATGAGAAAAAATAATGGAAAAGAATGACTTTAAAAATTATATTGAAAACTTAATAAGGTTAGCTAAAGATTGTCAAGAAAATTGTGAAAAAGCTAATGAAAAATGTCAGAACAATATACATCGTATTGTTGATAATATTGATATTTGCGAAAATGGTAAAGAAAAATGTGATTGTATTTATCATAAAAGATTATATGAATTATCAAAAGATTATGAAAAAATTATTAAAGATTTCACAAATGAAACTACAAAAAAAACTTTTGGTACTTTTGATGAAACTTTTAAAGGTTTTCGAAATATTTTTACAAAGAAAAATAAAGAAGAAAATATTAATTCAGAAGAAATAAAGTGCAAAAAAAATAAAAAACACAAATTTAAAAAAGAATATAAATTTGTAGAAGAAGACTTCGACGACTCGTTATTTGACTTTAAAAATTTACAAGAAGATTATGACGATTTAAAAGAAGACTTCGACAATTTAAAAGAAGATCTTGATGATTTACAAGAAGACTTTGAATATTTAAAAGATGAACTTGAAGATTTAAAAGAAGAATTCAAAGATCTAAAAAGAGATTTTAAAAACTAAAAAATAAAATAATTATAAAGAAAAAAGGAAGGTATAAGATTATGGCTAAAGAAAAAATTATAGGAATAGATTTAGGAACAACAAATTCAGTTGTAGCTGTTATGGAAGGTGGTCAACCAATTGTTTTAGAAAATCCAGAAGGACAAAGAACTACAGCTTCTGTTGTTGCTTTTAAAAATGGAGACATTATTGTTGGGGGAGCTGCAAAAAGACAAGCAGTTACAAACCCAAACACAGCAATTTCTATTAAACGTGAAATGGGAACAACCAACAAAAGAAAATTGGAAAACAAAGATTATACACCAGAACAAATCTCAGCAGAAATTTTAAGATATATGAAAAAATATGCTGAAGATAAGTTGGGAACAAAAATTACAAAAGCAGTTATCACTGTTCCAGCATACTTTAA
This sequence comes from Spiroplasma tabanidicola, assembly GCF_009730595.1. Taxonomy (NCBI): domain Bacteria; kingdom Bacillati; phylum Mycoplasmatota; class Mollicutes; order Entomoplasmatales; family Spiroplasmataceae; genus Spiroplasma; species Spiroplasma tabanidicola. Next base: position 468,244 of record NZ_CP046276.1, read on the forward strand.
CGATGCACAACGTAAAGCTACAAAAGATGCAGGAAAAATTGCAGGACTTGATGTAGAACGTATTATTAATGAACCAACAGCTGCTGCTTTAGCTTATGGTATTGATAAGCAAGATAAAGAACAAAAAGTTTTAGTATACGATTTAGGAGGAGGAACTTTTGACGTTTCGGTATTAGAATTAGCAGATGGAACTTATGATGTTTTAGCAACTTCTGGGGATAACCAACTAGGAGGAGATGATTTTGACCAAAAAATTATGGATTGAATTTCAAACAAAATTAAAAGTGAATATAATATTGATTTATCAAAAGATAAAATGGCTTTACAAAGATTTAAAGATGAAGCTGAAAAAGCAAAAATTAACTTATCAAGTCAATTAGAAACTGAAATTAACTTACCATTTATTGCAATGAATGAAAGTGGACCAGTTAACTTTAGTGCAAAATTATCAAGAAGTGAATTTGAAAAAATGTCAAAAGATTTAGTTGAAAGAACTAGAAAGCCCGTTGTTGATGCTTTAGAACAAGCTAAACTAAAAGCAACAGATATTCATGAAGTTCTTTTAGTTGGAGGATCAACTAGAATACCAGCAGTTCAAGCATTGGTAAAATCGTTATTAGGTAAAGAACCAAACAGAACAATTAACCCAGATGAAGTTGTTGCTATGGGAGCGGCTATTCAAGGTGGAGTTTTGGCAGGAGATGTAACTGACGTTCTGTTGTTAGATGTTACTCCGTTAACTTTAGGAATTGAAACAATGGGTGGAGTTATGACACCATTAATTAATAGAAACACAACAATTCCTACAGAAAAATCTCAAATTTTCTCAACAGCAGCAGATAATCAACCAGCAGTTGATATTAATGTTTTACAAGGTGAAAGACCAATGGCTGCAGATAATAAATCATTAGGGCAATTCCAATTAACAGGAATCAAACCAGCTCCAAGAGGAGTGCCTCAAATTGAAGTTACATTTAAAATTGATGTTAACGGAATTGTTTCTGTTACTGCAAAAGATAAGCAAACTAATGAAGAAAAAACAATAACAATTTCAAATTCTGGAGCATTAACTGATGCTGAAATCGAAAAAATGTTAAAAGAAGCAGAAGAAAATGCAGAAGCAGATGTTAAAAAACGTAAAAATATCGAGTTAAAAAACAAAGCTGAATCTTACATTAATATAATCGAAGAATCAATCAAAGAAGGTGGAGACAAAGTTCCTGAAGATCAAAAAAAACAATCTGAAGAACTTGCAAAATCTATTAGAGAATTAATTGCTAAAGAAGATTATGATGCTTTAGAGAAAAAAATGGAAGAATTAGAACAAGCTATGAAAATGGCTTCAGAAATGGCAGCTCAACAACAACAAGCAGATATAGATAGTAAAAAAGATAAATCAAACGATGACAAAAAAGATGACTCAAGTAAATAAAAAAGTAAATAATTCAAAACAACTTATTCTAGTTGTTTTTTCAAAAGAGAGTGAGGTTTATTATGGCTAAACGTGATTATTATGAAATTCTTGGAGTTAGCAAAAGTGCAACTGAAGATGAAATTAAAAAAGCATATCGTAAATTAGCTAAAAAATACCACCCTGATGTTAATAAAAATCATGATGCAGAAGAAAAATTTAAAGAAGCAACTGAAGCATGTGAAGTTTTATTAGATCCTAAAAAAAGAAAAATGTATGATCAATTCGGTCATGATGGTTTAAAAGGAATGGGTCAAGGTTCTGGATTCGGAGACTTCGGAGACTTCGGAGACTTCTTCTCTAATATGTCAGGATCAACAGGTGGAGGAGCTGGAGACTTTTTCTCAGATATTTTCTCAAGTTTTTTTGGTGGTAGTGCTAAAAAATCTGGATTTAGTGGATTCGGAAGTAACAAACGTTCTTCAGGACCAGAAGCTTCAAGAGGTAAAGATATTATTATCGAAATAAACCTTACTTTAAAAGAGTTATTGTTCGGAGTTAATAAAGAAATAGTTTTAGATTTAATTTCAAAATGTGAAGTTTGTGATGGAGTTGGTGCAAAAAACAAAAGTGACATTGTAACTTGTGAAGTTTGTGATGGAGTTGGTATGGTAACTGTTGTTCAAGAATTTGGATTTACAAAGTTTCAAAGTAATCAAGCTTGTCCAAAATGTAAAGGACACGGTAAAAAAAATGCTAATCCATGTAAATCTTGTCATGGAGAAGGTGTTAAAAAGAAAAAAGAACCAGTTATGTTTAATATCCCAAAAGGTTTATCTCCAGGAGAAAAAGTTATTTTAAGAAATTCTGGTAATGAAGGAAAAAATGGTGGACCTAAAGGACATATCTATGCCGATATATTTTTAAATGCTTCTAAAAAATTAGTAATTGTTGATAATTATAATATTAAAGGAGTTTTAAATATTTCTTATTTGGATGCCATATTAAAAAATGATATAACTATTGAAACTCTTGATGGTCAAATCAATGTTAATATACCAAAAAATGTAAAAAATGGTGATATTATAGTTGTTGCAAATCATGGATTATATAAAGGAATCAAAAGTAATAAGCGTGGAGATTTACTTTTAGAAATAAATATTAAAGTACCAAATGAAATTAACAATGAAGAAAAAGAAATTATGGAAAAACTATACAAATTAAACAACTTTAAAGTTGAAAATGAATTCAAAGAATAGCATTTATGCTATTTTTTTGATTCTTTAAATAATGTATAATAACTAAATAGGGGTAATGTATGGCAGATAAAGTGAAAATTTTACAAATAAGACAAGCAAAATTTGAAGAACGAAAAAAACAAAGAAAAAATAATTTTTCACCAGTTGAAAAAGTCTGATTTGATAATGTTTTAGAAGAATCTTTAACTTTAGATGATTTTGATAAAACTATAAATTTAAAAAATATTAAATCTGCAAAAATCTCATTAGTACAAAATGCAAACTCACATTTTTTCAAACCTAAAAATATAGATGAAGTAGGTTTTGAAAAAAAAGATTTAGGAACTCCAACTTTTGAAACATTAAATATTGTTGATCGTCGAATTTTAAAAAGACCATCACAATTACCTTCAGATATTTTGTTTTTAAGAGAATCAAGTTATTTAAAAGAACAAAAGATGAAAGATTTAATGTTGGATAAATTAAATGTAGATATTAAATTTAAAAATAATTTTAATAATTATCGTTTAATTGAAGGAGCATCAAAAAACTTTGATACAAAAGGATTTGAAGTAATTGATGAAGATTATAATGATGAAGAATTTTTAACATCTCCAAGTGATAAAAATGAAATAAAAGATAATATAATTCAAAATTTACCAAAAGATGTTGAAAAACTTATTAAAAAAGAAGATGAAAAAGAAAAAAAACAAGAAGAAAATGTAGAACAGGGTATAAATTGAAATGAAATAGATTTAGATAGTTTTGATGAAAATGAAGATAATATTCAGGTTAAACGAAACGAAGAGAGCATTCAATTTAAACACAGCAAAAGCGAAGTTGCGGAAAAACAAAATGAAGAAAACAAAGAGAGTTTACTAAAAGATATTGAAAAACTTAATGTGAATATAGAATCTTTAGAAGATAAAGTTGAGGCTCAACAAAACATATTCGAACCTGAACCTCCAAAAGAAGATGACAAAGTTGTTGACCCAGTCATAGAAGAAAAAATATTAAGTTTTGAAAAAAAACTTGAAGATATCTTTTACAAGGAAGCAAAAGAAGAAGAACAAATGCAGCAAGAACAAGAAGAAATTAAATTTGATCAAGAAAAAAATAATAATGAAAACAAACATCAAAAGGTATCAAAAAAAGAGAAAAAAATAAAAAATGAAGAAAAAAATATTATAAGTGCTAATCAAGAAGAATATCAAAATACAATTGAAAAATCAATACCAGTAGTTAATAATGTTGATTTTACAATAGCTGACAAAACAGATGATTTAGAAAGAGTTATAAAAAATAATGAAAATATAAAAAATAGTGTTTTTGAAAATAATAACCCTTTGCTTACTCAAGAAAAAGGTGCTTCTGATACAACAGTTTTAGTTGAAAAAATAGTTAATAATGCAAAAACTATTAAAAATGCTAATTTAGAAACCTCTAAGTTTGATGATTTTGAAGCTTGATTAAATAACTCTAAGCAAATTAATAAACTTTCAAAAATTGCAAAAAAAGAACAGAAACGAATGATTAAATTACAAAAAGGAAAAAAATAATGAAAAACAAAAAAGTAATAGTGGGTTTAAGTGGTGGAGTTGATTCATCAGTTGTTGTTACATTACTAATTGAACAAGGTTATAATGTAGAAGCTCTTTTCATGAGAAATTGAGATAGTAATCTAAATAATGACATTTTAGGAAATGATTTAGAAAAATTATGTCCTCAAGAGCAAGACTATAATGATGCTTTAAAAGTTGCGGAATCACTTAATATAAAATTACATCGTATTGATTTTATAAGAGAATATTGAGAGTATGTTTTTGAATATTTTTTAACAGAATATCAAAAAGGAAGGACTCCAAATCCCGATATTCTTTGCAATAAATATATAAAGTTTGATAAATTTTTAAAATATGCAATAGAAAAATTAAATGCTGATTATATAGCAATGGGACATTATGCTGGTGTTAGATTTAATAATAAGTCAAAAGAATATGAACTTTTAAGAGGAATTGATACTAATAAAGATCAATCATATTTTTTAAGTCAATTATCTCAATATCAACTTTCTAAAACTCTTTTCCCATTACAAAATTACAAAAAAGAAGAAGTTAGAAAGATAGCGAAAAAATATAATTTAGTTACTTATGAAAAAAAAGATTCAACAGGAATATGTTTTATTGGAGAAAGATACTTTACTCAATTTTTACAAAATTATATTCCTAATCAACCTGGAGAAATAATTGATATAGCAACCAACAAAGTCTTAGGACAGCATATTGGAGCAATGTATTATACGATTGGTCAAAGAAAAGGTTTAAAGCTAGGTGGTCAAAAAGAACCTTATTATGTTGCAAAAAAAGATATGAAAAATAAAATTATATATGTATCAAGATTAAGTAATGAAAGTTATTTAAAATCTAAGAAATGCATAGTAAAAGATTTTAACTTTATTGTTAATTGAAAAAACTATTTTAAAGCAAATAAATTTAATTGTTCTGCTAAATTTCGTTATCGTCAAGTTGATGTTGATGTCCAAGTAGAAGTATTAAATGAGAATACTGTTGAAATTAGTTATAAAAGTGAAGTTAGAGCTGTCACCGAAGGACAAGAAGCTGTTTTATATTTAAATGAAATTTGTCTTGGTGGTGGAAAAATTGATGAAGTTATAAGTTAGTTTTAAAATAGCAAATAAATAGTTTAAAATGAAAGTAACATATTAAGGAGATGAAGACATGTTTTTTGCAGATGGTGAAAGTGGAGGTTTATTTGGAGGAAGTAGTACCACTACAACAATTATTTTTGCTGTTATTGTATTAGTTATTATTATATTTATAGTAATTTCATCAATTACAAGTAAAAAAGCACAAAAAAAAGAACAAGCTAAAAGAAAAAAGGTGGTTAAAGAAGAAATTAAAAACTATCTATCACAAACTCAAAATCAAAAAAATATTAAAATAGAGTATGAAAAAGTTTATGCTCGTAAAGGACCAGAATATAAATATCGAGATGTATTTGATGTTATTGTCCAAATGTATGAACCAAAAACAAATGAATTAATTAAAACTGCAGCTTATGAAGTTGAAGGAATAACAACAAAAGCTGATAAAAAAACTTACAATACTGCTTGACAAGTTAATAAAGAATTAGATATTGAAGATACAAAAAAACGTATAGCAATAGCTGAGAAAAAAATTAAACTTTCTAAAGAAGAAAGAAAAATAATGAGAGCAGAAGAGATTGTTAGATCAAAAGAACTAAGAGCTAATTTAAAAGCTGAAGAAGCAAAAATTAAAGAAACACAAGCAAAACAAAAAGCAAATCCATCATTAAGAGTTCCAGACGAAGTTAAAGCAGCAACAGTTAAATTTATTCCAAAGAGAAACAAATAACGCTTTCTTTTAATAAGGTGTTATTTTTTTATATAATTAAAAAAGTTGAGGGTATTTATGGAATTAAAAAATGTTGTTAAAAAGAAAGATTTTATAAAATGATTTGCAAGTTGTAATAAAGAAGCTTGAGTTTTTCATAATTTAAAAAATTTTGAAAAAGCAATTCATTTAAGAGACAAAAAAGTGTATGAGTTTTTTTTAACTGAAGAACTCGAAGAAGGCGGTTTTGAATCAGGTTCTGGATTTGACCCCTTAGAATTATATAAAAATATTTTAAATAATAAAGATCTAAGCGAAGAACAAAAGAAACAAAAAGAATTATTACTAAATATTTTAGATGAATTTGATGGATTAGAGTTGTCAACAATAAATAACAACTTTATTTTAGATGGTAATGACACAGGTCAAGCAGCAAGAGAGTATTTTATAGAAATGCTAACAAAAGAAAATATAAAAAATAACACTAATTTTAAATATTATGATTTTCAACAATCCGGATATCAAGATTCTAAATGGAAAACAATTGAATTAATCAATAATCCAGAATATAAATTATTTTTTGAACCAACTTTCGAAAAGTATGATGGAAAAATGAAAACACGTTGTGATATTTTATTTAAAAATGAAGACGGTAGTTTCGATATAATTGAAGTAAAAGCATCTACAAAAGAAAAAGATTCGCATTTTTTTGATTTATTCTATCAGTGATATATCGTTTCTGAATCAATAATAATAAAGAATATTAAATTATGCCTACTTAATAAAGAGTATTTTAGAGGGGTAAATGGAAAATTATATATGACCGAAGATTTAAATGATACTTCTAATTTAGTTGATTATAAACTTGAGGTAGAAGAAATTTTAAAAAGAAAAATTGTAATACAAGAAGAAGAACCAGACTATTTAAATTATGATAAATTATTTATTTTAAATAATTCAATAGAAAAAAGAAAAATTAGAATTGATTATATAGATTTTTTTAAATCCATAAGAGATAACTTTGAAATAGATAATGAGATTTTAAAAATGTCTAATACTTTTATAAATGATAAAATATTAAGTGATAAAATGTGTGGATGTTATGAGCTAGATTTTAAAAATTTAAATTTAAAAATAAAAGAAAAAGTTTGTAGTCATGTTGTTAAATGATTTAACAAAAAAAAGTTCTCAATTTTTGATTTACCAAAAAATAAAGAAAAATCAGCAAGATTTTATTATGATAAAAATAAGGTATATATTGAAGACTTAGATTGAGGAGACATAAACTCATTTTTTTATAAAAATGGTGAAAAAGAATATTTCAATGAAGATTGTAAAAAAATCATAAAAATTACTCAGAATTATATTAAAAAAAATAATAATATAAACATTATGGATATGGTTGATATTAATAAAAAAGAAGTTCTAAAAGAAGTTGTTAGAGATTACTTTAATTATCCAATTTATATGTTTGATTTTGAAACGTCAATGTGAGCGATACCTAAATATAATAAATCTAAAAGTTATCAGCAAATACCTTTTCAATTTTCTGTTCATATAATTACAAATGAAAATTATGATTTTAAAAATCCTGATAAAACTATGATTCATTATAATTTTATAGCAAAATCTCCAAATGATCCAAGACCAGAATTTTTAAGTAATTTTTTAAAAGCTTGTTTTTTAAAAGGTCCTGGAAAATATGTTGCTTACAATAAATCATTTGAAAGAATGGTCATTAAAGACTTAATATTAATGTTTCCGGAATTCATTAAACCATTAAAATATATATATGAAAACACAATAGATTTGATGAACTTTTTTCAACTTCCTAAAAATAACTGACTAATATATCATCCTGAGTTTAGAGGTTCAGCCTCTATAAAGGTGACTCAGCCAGTTCTGGATAGTTCATTAACTTATAAAGATTTAAAAATTAATAAAGGAGATAAGGCAAGTTCGGTTTTTAGGAGATTTGCAGATAATTATTTTAGTCAAGACTTATGAGATAAATTATACAAACCAGATATGTTGCTATATTGTGATCGAGATACTCTTGCAATGGTTGTAATTTTACAAGTTGTAATAAATTATATAAAAGAAACATCACCAGATATTTTAAAAGAAATTAAAGGGGAAATTTAAATGAAATATAAAGTTATATTTTGTGGAACGCCACCAATTGCAGTAGAAGTTTTAAAAGGATTAGAAGCTTTAAATCTTGAAATAGTTTGTGTTATTACACAACCAGATAAAATGGTTGGGAGAAAAAAAGTTTTAACTCCATCCGTTGTAAAAGGATATGCATTGGTAAAAAATTACAATATTTTACAACCAGCAAATATTAAAGATGCATTTGAAGAAATAAAAAAATATAATGCTGACTTTTTATTAACTTGTGCATTTGGACAATTTATACCTGAAAACATTTTAAGCTTATTTAAAAACTCAATAAATGTGCATGGTTCAATTTTGCCAAAATATCGAGGTGGAAGTCCGATTCAATACGCAATTATGAATGGAGATAAACAAACCGGTATTAGTTTAATGAAAATGATTAAAAAGATGGATGCTGGAGAAGTTTATAAAACTGAACTAATAGATATTTTAGATGAAGATGATAGTGGAAGTTTATTTGAAAAAATGGGAAAACTTGCTAATCAAATGATTCAAAAATATTTAATTGATATTTTTGAAAAAAAAATAGTAGGAGTAGCTCAAGATGAGAGTCAAGCAACTTTTGCATATAATCTTTCAAATGAACAAGAAAAAATTGATTGATCAAAATCTAATATTGAAGTATTAAATTTCATAAGATCACAATCTCCTTTACCAATAGCTTTTACATATTTAGGTGATGAAAGAATCAAAATAAAAAAAGCAAGATTAGTAAAAGATGATGAAAAATATATTTCTTTATTAAAAATATTTCAACCTGGTGAAATAATTTATTTAGATAAAGAAGGTATAATTGTACAAACAGGTCAAGGAATTATAAAAATTTTAGAATTACAAAGAGCTGGTAAAAAAATGGGAAGTGCTGGAATATATAAATTTGAAAACTCACCATTTTTACCTACTTGTATGTTCAAATAATATTAAATAACTAAGTTTTTGTATATAATATAAAATATAATATTTTAAATATAAGGAGATTTATATGTTAGTAAACGATTTAAGACCTGGAACAACTTTTTTATATGACGGGAACATATTTGTTGTTTTAGATTATTCTTTTTCAAAATCAGGAAGACAACAAGGGAAAGTTACAGTTAAAGTTAAAAACTTAAGAAGTGGATCAAGAGTTGAATTAACTTTCACAGGTGGAGATAAAGTAGAAAAAGCAATGGTAGAAAAAAAAGATATGCAATATCTTTATAATGATGGAAGCAATTGTATGTTAATGAATACTGAAACTTATGATCAAGTTGAAATAAGTTCAAATAAATTAGAATGAGAATTAAAATTTCTTGTTGAAGGAACAATGGTAAAAATGACAGAATACAATGGTGAAGTTCTTGGAATTACAATACCAGAGAAAATGGAATTAACAATTAGTGAAGCAGAACCAGCTGTAAAAGGTGATACTACTAGTGGTGCACAAAAAAAAGCTGTTTTAGAAACCGGATTAGAAATAATGGTTCCTTTATTTATTAAAGAAGGAGAAAAAGTTGTAATTAATACGACAGATGGAAAATATTCAGGAAGAGCTTCTAGTTAAACGAAAAGAAAAGAGTGATTTATATGTATTTTTCGATTGAAAGAAATGTTAATGGTAATTTAGAAGTCGAAGAAAAAATTATTGATAAAATTGTAGAATACCATATAACTAGTGCTACTAAGGGGATTAAAAAAGTTAAAGCAACAATTAGTATGCATCATGAAAGTATTTTATTCATTTTAATAAAAATGACTGTTACAAAAAAAGAAGATTTAGTAATTGATGAAGCAAAAATTAAGTCTGTAATTGAAGAATCAATCAAAAAGAATTTTTTAATAAGACCCAAAAATATTGCCTTTGCATATATTAAAGGCTAACAACAAGTTTAAGCTTGTTGTTTTTGTTAATTTTAAAAAGTTATTAAAAAATATTTTTATTTTTTTAAAATTTGATAAAATTGTATAAATTTATAATGTTATGTGAGATACTTAAAGGTTGACTTTAAAAAGGGTAAAAAATAGTATATAATAATTAAGAATTATAGGTAAAAATTAGGAGGAAATTGATATGGCTGTACAAAAAAAATCGAATGCTAATAAAAAGGAAACATCTAAACCAGGTTCAGAATATGTTTGACAACCTTTTGGACAAAAAGCTTTAGCTTTAATAAATAAATATAATTTACAGACTGAAGAAAATTATAAAAAACTTATTTCTTCATTTGATAGAATTCAATCATTACCAAATGATGATCCTAGAAGACCTAATCTTATAGAATTATGAGAAACTGAGTTTAATAGATTATTCAAACACTTTTGACAAACTTTTGCTAATAATAACAAGAGACAAGAAAGCAATATTGCAGGATGAAAAGACAGACTTAATGTAAAAGTTATTCCTAATACACCAGATGCAAAACGTCAAGATTTAATGTCAAGACTTTCTGGGGCTGGAAGTACAGGAAGAAGAGCGCAAGAAGAAATTCTTTCAAGAGCAGGATATCAAAATGTAACCACAACAGAACCTTTTAATTTTAAAGCGCAACCAAAAACAGGTCAAAGTCTATATGAGATTGAAAATATTTTAGATGCTGTTGAAGGTGGTGTTGATAAACCAGGAAGTATTTTAGAAAATAACAATAGTTCAGGAGAATTTGTTGGGTTTGGAACTGTTGGTGCAGTTCAAAACAATGATGATAATCTTGAAGAATTAGATGTTGATGAAGAAACAAGAATTATGACTCAAGAAGTTAAACCAGATCCAAATTTATTGGATTTCGTAAATGGTACTTCATCAAGATATGAAGAAGAACAAGATGAAGATGTTATAATTTCAAATGAAACTAATCAAAATGCTCCAAGTAGTGAATCAACAAACACATTATCGTATAGTCAAAATATTCAGAATAGAGAATTTGTCGGTAGTGAAGATATGAGCCGTCAACAGTTTAATGTTTTAAATAACATACAATCAGAATATGTTCCTCCTCAAGATTCAGATGCATTAGCTGTTTTAGAATTAGGAACAGAATTTTTCCAAGAACAATTAGGAAGACATGGACTAGCGGCAGAACCGATGCAAGAAGGACAATCTCCATTTGTATATACTGATAAAGATAATTTAATTAATCCAGAAAAAAGAAATATTTTATCAAGAGAAGGATTTGAAATTTATAAAAGTACTGATGATGCAGGACTTAAAACAGAAGGAAAACCAAATTATGATATTTCAACAGGAGAAGTTGTAAAACCATTTCATGAAATAAGACCAGTAGGTAATTATGGTATAACTTACGATTATAAAAAACGTCCATCAATGCAAGATTTCTTTGAATCACAAGAAAAAGAAGGTCGTGTCATTGATGAGATGACTCAAAAAATTGAGTTTTTAAGAGATTTACGTAACGAGCGTCGTCATAGAATTAATATGATGAAAATCGAACGTGCAAACAGTTATATTGTTGCTAGAGCAAGAAGATTAGCTGAAGCTCGTGAGTTAAGAAGATTAAAACGTCGTGAAGATATTAATTTAAAAGCAATTGAAAAAGCAGAAAGAATGCGTAGATTGCATGAACGTCAAAAATTAATACAATTAATGAAAGATCGCCAATTAAAAAGAGCAGAAGAAAAACGCGTTGCAACTGTACTAAAGTTGGAAAGAGAAAGACGTTTAGAGAGAGATGCAAAATATAGATCAGAAATTGCTTCTATAGATGCACAAATTAGACATGAGCAAGAATTAATCAAACGTACAGAATTGAAAATGAAAGCCTACTTCACTAAAGTTCATGATGATCAATTATTTGACGAGTCACTAAGAGTTGCTAAAAAATCTAATCAATTCATAGAACTTGAACAAAAAGCTGAATTAATGCAAGAACTTGAAGAACAAAAAAGAAAAGATAGAATTGAAAAAATTAGTAGAAAATTTAACAAGAATATCAAGTAATAAAAGTAAAGGGGCAGAGTGTATTTTATATTACTCCCCCATTTTTTATTAAAATAGAAAGGACTGAAATCTATGGCAAAAGCAAAAATTAACAAAGTTAAATATCCAAATGAATCTTATTTAAGAGAAATTGGATTAACTAATTCTGCAATAAATACTTTAACAGGTCAAATTGGTAAGTCTCATCAAAAAGCTACGGAAGTTGCAGTTCATGAAGCAGTTTTAAAAATGAATAAATCATTAGATGTAAAAGACAAGTTATCTAAAAAAGATTTAAAGCGTAGAGATCAGTTACTAAATGTAAAAAATAAAGAAAAAAATGTTATTGAAAAATTAGAATTACTTGGCGAAAGAAAGAAAAATTTTGAAAATACCAAAAAACTTGATTATGAATTAATGCAAGAAGAAAGAAGAAAGAAAGCTAAACAAAGTAGAAACAGCTCTTTAATTGGTTCTGCAGATTATGAGAAATTAAATAAAATGGCTGCAGATACTTTTATAAATAACACTAATGTTAGCAAGAAAAAAATTAAGCAAACTTCTTCACATTTAACCAACAGAAATGTTTCAAAAGCTGATTTAAATAATTTGTTTCAACTAAAAGATAATAAAAAATTTAGTTTTAAAAAGTCTGAACCAAAATCAATAATTCCAGTTAGAGGAGCAAGTTTGTTAAGTAAATTTGATTATTTAAGTGAATCGTCAAAACATTTTGCAAAAGAACTAGGTTGAATTGAAGATGATAGACAAAAAAGAATTTTTCAATCACCTTTAAAAAATTATAAAACTGAAAATAATGAAAAAAATGTAAATGAAGAAGATATAAAAAAGACATTTAGTTCTAATACATCAAATAAAAAACTAAATGATAAAAATCTAGAAGAACACGAAGATAATAAAGATGTAAAAAAAGAACTTGATTTAAAAACAATTGACGATATGGTAAAAAAATATACTAATAATGTTGAAAAAATTAATAAACAAAAAGTAAAAAGACAAATTGAAGCAATTAATGTTTCTCAAATTACTAAAAAAATTTTAGATCAAAGTCCATTAGCAAAATTGTCTAGAGATAATAATAAAAAAGTTGTAGCACCAAAAGGTGTAGATATAAATAAAATTCCATCAATAGTTTTTGATAGAAAAAAGTAGTTGAGGTGAACGGGATGGCAAAAGAACTTAAAACTAGTGAAAAAGATTTTAATTTAATATCTGATAAGACTAAAACTAGAATTAAAGGTCTTATGGAAAAAAGATTAACTACACAAACTGTAGCTCTTTTTGCACAAGAATATGAAACATATGATTTTGATATTAGATCAGAAATAATCGATTTTATTGTTTTTTTACTAGATAAAGCGCAACAAGAACTTGAAGATAATGATTCTAGAAGAAAAGATGAGTGAGATCAAAGAGCGTTTGAAAGAAGAAGACTAGATTTTATTGAAAAACAAACAAAAGTTAAAACAATTCAGGCTGCTCTTAAAACTGACCACAGCATTTTAAATAAATTTGATTTTTCAAGTCAGCAAAGTAAAGTTGAAGAAAAAAAACCAATAAAAAGTGTAAAACAAACTAATGTTAAAACTATAAATTTGGAAAAACAAAATACATCTGTAGATTCAAATAAAAAACTTAAAAAAGAAACTATTGCAAGCTCAATTGAAAAAAGAATTAGAGAAGCTGCTTTAAGAGAACAAAAAGAAGCGGCGGCTGAAAAAGCAAGATTAGAAAAAGAAAAAAAAGAAGCAGCAGAATTAAAAGCTAAACTTGAAAAAGAAAAAAAAGAAGCAGCCGAACTAAAATTTAGAAAAGAAAAAGAAAAAAAAGCAGTTGAAGAAAAAGCTAGAAAAGAAAAAGAAAAAAAAGAAGCAGAAGAGAAGAAAAAAGTAGACGCTGAAAAAAAAGCTAAAAATAATTTAAAAGCTCAATCTAATTCAGTTTTTAAACCTAAAGAAGAAAAAGAAAAAGAAAAAGTAGATAAAAAACCAGCAGTTCTTACTCAAAGAGATTATGAAAAAGAACAAGCTGAGAAAGAAAAACTTTGAAAAGAATTATATGGTAAATCAAGAGTGCAAACGCAAGAAGCAAAAAGACCATCTACAAGTTCATTTGCACCAAGTCCAAAAAATACTGATAAAACACCACTTATAAAAGAAGAAAGTTTTGTTAATTTTAGATTATATGGACATACATATCCGATTGATGAATTAACTGATCCGAAACATAAATTATACGTATTTTGAAATACTATAAAAAATAAATATAAATCAGGAAATATCTCAGTTTGATTAAAAGAACAATCTAAATTTAAAAATTGATGAATTTATAAAAAACGTTTAAAAGCAGCAAAAAAAGCTAATAAAATGCAAACAAATAATGCTATTTCAAAACTAAATAACAATGATATAAATCAAAAAAAATTTAATAATAATATAAAACTACAAGAAAATACAAAAGATAATAATGTTGAATAAAAAAAAGATAATCTTATAGGAGAAATACTAAAATGTCACATGATATTATTATATGTTTATCAACAATCGTTTTAATAGTTTTTTTAATTGCTATTCCAGGAATGTTTTATCTTTTAGTTTCTAAGAATAAAAGGAAAGTTAAAACAGTTGAAGAAATTATCAATGAACCTTTCTTTGTTAATGAAGAACATAAAAAAGAAAATTGATGAATTTCAAAAGACGGAAGTTTCGAAAAAAAGTGATTGTTGAAACAAGATTTTGATTATAAGGTAGATTTCTTCGAGTACTATGAAAACTTTTCTAATGGTTTTTTTAGCTCAAAATTCATTAGAACTAAATATGTTTTAGTGGAATTAATGGATTTAAAATCAATCAATAAAACTGTTGATAGATTAAATTCATACTCAAATTGTTTAGAAAATATATGATGAAAAAAATATAAACCTTTATTTGAAAAACAATTTAAAGAAGTTTATTCTATAACAAGTGCTCCTGTATATTTCTTTTATAAATACTATTTTAAATTCGTTTATGATTTAAAAAATGTATTAGCCCATTATATGACAACTATTATAATTCCTAATACTATATTTTCAGAATTGAAAGCAAAACATTTAAAAAGTCTTGAAATCAACAAAAATGTTGATTATCAAAAAAATATTAATTTTGCTTTTGAACAAGTGAAGATAATTGCAGAATTACTAGAAAATAAAATTAAAGAAGAGTTTAAAAAAGAATTAATTACAAAAGGAAAAGAATGAAAATTTGATTATAATGAAGAAAATGCATTCAAATTTATATTTGAAGAAGATAGTTTTATTAAAAGAGTTTTATTAACTGATAGTGCTAAAAAAAGTAAAATAAATTCTAATAGTAATTTTGTCAAACATGAAAAAGATGAAAAACAAAATTTTAACATATAGAATTTTGATGTTAAAATGCTTTATAAAAGCATTTTTTTATATTTTTTAGTACCACTCATGCAATCAGATGAAATTACATCTAATAAAAGGTATAATCAAAGAAAAGAGGTTTTTATGAATTATAAAGCTAGTGATGCAATAGATTTAATTTATAGATTAATAGGAAATATTAGTGCAGTTTCGTTTCCTCATTTTTTAGACAATCACGGTAAAAAACGAAGCTTAGCTAACGATATAAAAGAGTTTTATCGAGATATGTATAAAAGAAAAATAAAATTAAAAGGAGAAGTAGAGAATCATTTTGATTTGAATAATTGATCGTTTTCACAAAATAAAGATGATATTTTAAAGGTTAAAAATTATTTTTTTGGAAACTTCTTTATAAAAACAGATTATAACTATTATCTAAATAAGCAACATATAAATGAAGAGTTGAATAAGTTTCATGATAAAGCTTTAGATAATACCTTTATTTCAAATCTTACCAAAATCGATTGAAGTAGAACAACAAGAATAATAGAAGCAAGTTTTTTAACTTGAATAAACAACAAAAATTTAAAACAAGATGATGAGTTAAAACATCGACTAACTTTAATTTTAACAAGTTTAAATGAAAAAGAAGAAATTAATTATAATCAAAAATATAAAATATTTTTAGAAACTATTGATAAATATAAAGATTTTGTAAATATGTACGATAAAGAAGAATTGCTTAAAACTCCAATTAACAGTGATAGTTACGAGAAATATAATCAGATTTTAAAAATATATGAATATATTGAAAATGGGATGTCAATAGAAGAATATTTAGATTCAGAAAACATTATTATGCAAATTAAAAAGCTACCAGATAATGCTGAATTATGAGAATATGATTTTACAAAAGTTTTATTAAAAAGAGTTTTTTTAATAACGTTGATTAACAGCGTTTTTAAAACTCATGCATCTTCTGCTCCAATTGCTAAAATAGAAATGATTATATCAAATGGTGGATTTAAAATAGATTTTCAAAAAATACCACTAAATAATCTATATATTGCACTAACTCAAAATGAAGAAAATGTTAAAAAACTAATAAAGATAAGTGGTCAAAAACTAAATCGTGACTTAATTGATTTAGTAAAAGGTTTATTTAAAAACTTATTAATAAATATGCAGTTGAATCAATACCATTCATTTGATAACAAAGAAATATTTTATGTGCCTAATAAAAAAGTTATTTATTCATATTTAAAAGAGATCGGAAATTTAATAAAATATCATGAATCTAATCTAAATGAACCAATTTTATCTCATCCAGGTGATAATTTAAGTGATTTTAAAATTGCTATATCTAGTTCGTTACTTAATTTTGAGGATAAAAATGCTATTATTGATGTTTTAAGAAAAAATTACAAAGAAATAAAAGATTATCCAAATGCGGTATTATTAAAAACTATTGAATATATAGAATCACTATCTAATGTTGAAAATATTTAACTTATTTTAATTGTGTAAAATAGGAGATTAAAATGTGTTGTAATTGTAAAGATAATATTTTAAATAATTGTTCATGTTCAATATATGAAGTTGAATGTAATTTGAATTGTTGTTGGTGTTGTTTATATTCAAGAATGGTAGATTTCGAAGCTAAAAAAAATTTTTTTAATATTTTAATAACTGATTTTACAAATGTATTAGCAAAACAAAAACATTTAAAAGTAATTAAAAAAGTTTTAAAAAATTCTTTAAAAGATTTAAATGAGTGCGAACAAGAGTTAAAAATTATTAAGGCAAAAAATTATATAAGTCTTATTAACTCTGATAATGATATTGAAAATATTGTAAAAGATATTGAATTGGATTTAGGTTTAAAAATAAGAAATATAATTAAACAATGAGAAATATATATTGAAATTAGTTATTTAATTTTAGATCTTGATAAAAGTTATTTTTCAAAAAAAACCTATAAAAACTTATCAGATATTTATGATTATATGAATGATTTTTTATTTGAACTAGCAAAACTGTTTAAAACAATAGTTTTCTCTCAAGATAATGCAAGTTTTATTTATACAATTCAAGAAAATTTTATTGATCTAGATAAAACATTAAAAAATTTTCATTCAAAGTTAGAGCAATAAATTGGGCATTTATACCATATATTTGTTATAATAAAAATTGTATGAAATATGTATAAACTAGGAGGCAAAAGTATAATGAAATTTGAAGCAAAAAAATTAGTTGATAAGGGACAAGGAGTTTGGATTGTAACCATTGATGGTAAAGATTGAGAATTTGCTGTTAAAAAAGGGAAGAATAAAGTAGCTTCATCAATTAAAATTGATGGTTTTAGAGAAGGAAAAGCGCCAAAAGAATTACTTGAAAAACATATTACACCTGTTAAATATTTAAATGCAGCTGTTCAATCAATTATGGAAAAAGCATGAGATTTTGCAAAAGAACAAAAAAGTGATGTTGAACCATTTTCTTCTCCAACACCAACCCCAACAAAAGTATCTGAAAAATTTTGTGAATTAGAATTTGTATTCGATTTAAAACCAGAAATTGAAATTGGTGAATACAAAGGGTTAAAATCAAAAGATTTAGTGAAAGAAGATTTTAAAGCAACTAAAGAAGAAATTGATATTGCAATTGATCAATATCGTGATCGTTTTGCATTAGAAAAAGATAAAGACAAAGATGCAAAAATAGCAAAAGGAGATGTTGCTATATTTGACTTTGAAGGATTTGTTGATGGAGTCGCATTTAAAGGTGGGAAAGGTTTGGATTTTAGATTAGTAATTGGGTCAAATCAAATGATTCCTGGTTTTGAAGATGAATTAATCGGTAAGAAATTAGGTGAGTCAAAAATTAAAGTAACTTTTCCAGAAGATTACACACCAGAATTATCAGGAAAAGATGCAGAATTTGTAATAAATGTAAAATCAATTAAAGAAAGAATTTTACCGGAAAAAGATGATGAATTAGCAAAAGATTTAAATTTACCAAATATAAAAACTTATAAAGAATTAGAAAACAGTGTAAAACAACAAATAATAGATCAAAAGACATTAAGTTTAAAAAACACATTTGTAAACAAAGTAATTGATATGATTATTGCTTCTTCCAAAATAGAGTTGCCAAAATCCGCTATTAATAGAGAAATTGAAAACCTATACAAAGAATTTGAAGCACGTGTTGCAAATCAAAAATTAACTATGAAAGAATATAAGAAAAAAACTGGTTTAACTGACGATAAAATAAGAGAAGAATTGTTTGACGATGCCAAAAGAAAGATTTGTAGCTATTTAGTAACAGATAAAGTAAGAAATACAGAAAAGTTTGAACCTACTAAAGAACAAATCGAGGAAAAATATAGTAAATTAGCAGCACAATTTGGAGTAGATGCAGATTACATTAGAAAAACAATTCTGCCAGAAGCTCAAATTAAAGAAGAAATAATCAGAGAGCAAATTGTAGACTTTTTATATGAAAATAATGGCTAAAATATGATTAATATCATATTTTTTTTAAAATTTTTAGCACTTTACACTTGACAGTGCTAAAAAGTATGTTATTATTATTTTGTACCAATATAAATTTAGGGGGAATAGTATGAAAAATTCAAAAAGACTACCGCTTTTGGTAACAAGAGGTAGCTATGTATATCCAAGCTTTGAACAAGTGCTAGAGATTGGTAGGGATAAGACTACTTTAGCAGTAAAAGAAGCTGTTGAGCACAACGATGGTTTGATACTAATCGTATCTCAAAAAAAACCATTAGAAGATGATCCAGATACAAATGAATTATTTAACTTTGGTGTGCTTGCAAAAGTAAATATTAAAAAAGAGTGAAAAGATGGTACTTTAACTGTAAACATAAAAACTATTTCAAGAGCAGCAATTAGTGCAATTGAATTAGATGGGTATTATTCGGCAGAGTATGAAGAAAAAATACCTAATAGTAAAAATAATAAAGATGATGTTGAAAAAATTACAAAACACATTAAACAAATGATTGCTAGTCAAGATGAATTTCCAGCAGAAGTTGAAGAAATTTTAAAAGATTCAACAGCAAATATGGATGCAAGTTTCTTAGTTGATAGTGCAGCACACTTAATGCCATTTATGCCAATTGAAAAGAAACAAGCAATTTTAGAAGAAATTGATCCTGTTAAAAGAATTGGGATCATCAATGACTTTTTAGATGAGAAGCGTCAATCAGCAGACATTGAAACATCAATTAGTAAAAAAATTAAATCTAGAGTTGATGAACAACAAAGAGAATTCTATTTAAGAGAAAAATTAAAAGCTATTAAAGAAGAATTAGGTGATATGGATGGGGAAGGAGACGATATTAAAAAATATAAAAAGCGTCTTGAAACCGAACCTTTCCCAGAACACATCAAAAAACGTATTATGCAAGAAATTGAAAGATATGAAGGATTACCTTCATCTTCAAGTGAAGCAAACATCATCAGAACTTATATAGATTGAATGATGCAAACTCCATGATGACAAAAAGCAGAAGAAAAAACTGATTTAAAATTTGCAAAAGAAATTTTAGATAAACATCATTATGGTTTAGAAAAAGTTAAAGAAAGAATTATCGAGTACTTAGCTGTAAAACAAAATACAAATAAAGTGAAAGGTCAAATTATTACTTTAGTAGGTCCTCCAGGAGTAGGAAAAACTAGTTTAGCAAAATCAATAGCAGATGCTATGGGTAGAAATTTTGTTAAAGTAGCTCTTGGTGGAATTAAAGATGAATCTGAAATTAGAGGTCACAGAAAAACATATATTGGTGCTATGCCAGGAAGAATTATTCAAGGGATGAAAAAAGCTGGAGTAAAAAACCCAGTGTTCTTATTGGATGAAATTGATAAAATGGCAAGTGATTACAGAGGAGATCCAGCTTCAGCAATGCTTGAAGTATTAGATCCAGAACAAAACTCAAAATTTTCAGATCACTACTTAGAAGAAGAATACGATTTAAGTGATGTTGTATTTATTGCAACAGCAAACTATCCTGATGGAATTCCTGAAGCATTATATGACAGAATGGAAATTATTGAATTATCAAGTTATACAGAAATAGAAAAACTAAAAATTGCAAAAGAATATTTAGTGCCAAAAGTTTTAGAAGATCATGCTGTAACTCCAGAACAAGTAAAATTTACAGTAGAAGGTTTAAATGAAATTATTAAACACTATACAAGAGAAGCGGGAGTTCGTCAATTAGAACGTTGAATTGCTTCAATTACAAGAAAATTTGTTGTAAAAATGTTAAATAAAGAAATTGAAACTTTAGTCGTCACTCCAGAAATTGTAAATGAATTGTTAAAAAAACGTATATTTGAACATACTGAAAAAGAAAAAGATGCTCAAGTTGGAGTGGTAACTGGATTAGCATATACTCAATTTGGTGGAGATATCTTACCTATTGAAGTAAATCACTTCCCAGGTAAAGGTGGATTAATTTTAACTGGTAAACTTGGAGATGTTATGAAAGAATCTGCAACAATTGCATATGACTTTGTAAAATCAAATTTCAAATCATTTAATATTCCAAAAGAAGTGTTTAATGAAAATGACATTCATATTCACGTACCAGAAGGAGCTGTACCAAAAGATGGTCCTAGTGCTGGGGTAACAATTACAACAGCGATAGTTTCTGCTTTAACAAATAAACCAGTACCAAAAGATATTGGTATGACTGGTGAAATAACTTTAAGAGGATTAGTTTTTCCAATTGGTGGATTAAGAGAAAAATCAATCTCAGCAAATAGAAGTGGATTAAGTAAAATTATTATTCCATTTAAAAACCAAAAAGATATTGAAGAAATTCCTGAAGAAGTTAGAAATGCATTAAAAATTGTACCTGTACAAAGATATGAAGAAGTTTATGAAGAAGTATTTGGATCAAAACCTGCTGCATTTACAACTGAATTACCAATTGCTACTTCATCAGATTCAAGTGCAAAATCAGCAGAAAGTCATTAATATTTAAAATCAACACTACAAAGTGTTGATTTTTTATTTAAAATATTAAAGTGAGTAGGAGAAGAAAATGGATAAAGCACTTAGTTTTTTATTAAGACCAACAACATTAAAAAAAGTTATTGGTCAAACTCATTTATTAAATAAAAATGGTATTATAACAAAAATGGTTGAAAAGAATTTTGTTGCTAATTTAATTTTTTATGGTCCTCCAGGAATAGGAAAAACTTCAACTGCTATTTCGTTAGCAAATGATTTAAATTGTGAATATATACAGTTTAATGCTTCAAAAGATAAAAAAGAAACTTTAATAAAATTAATAGAACTAAAAACATCTAAAAATAAGTTAATTTTAATAATTGATGAAATCCATAGAATGAATAGAAATATTCAAGATTACTTATTAGAGTTTTTAGAAACTAGAGAGATTGTAGTTTTTATTACAACTACAGAAAATCCTTATTTTGTAATTAATCCTGCAATTAGAAGTAGATGTACTGTTTTACAACTAAATGAAATTTCAAAAGAAGAGATGATTGAGGGAATAAAAAAAATAATAATAGATAATGATTTAAAACTTGATATTGATAATAAAAATATTAGCTTGATAAGTCAATATTCAAATGGTGATTTAAGAACTGCTTTGAATGTTTTGGAAATTTTAGAAAATCTTTATAATGATCAAAAAATTGATGAGAATTTATTAAAAAATATATTTGATAAAGCAAATGTCAAAGGAACAGCAGAAGGTGATGAATATCATGATTTAAAAAGTGCTTTTCAAAAATCTATTAGAGGAAGTGATGTAAATGCTGCTTTGCATTACTGAGCTAGACTTATGGAAATTGGTGATTATGAAATTATATTGAGAAGAATGCAAGTAATTGCTTATGAAGATATTGGTCTTGCGAATCCAGCGATTGCTCAAAGAGTTTATTTAGCTTGTCAATCATTTAGAGAAATAGGAATGCCTGAAGGTATTAAAATGCTTGGCATGGCAGTAATTGAAATGGCTTTAAGTGAAAAATCTAACTCAGCTTATTTAGCAATTGATGCTGCTATTTCAGATGTTAAATCCGGTAATGTCCCACCAATTCCTGTTTATCTAAGAGATGGACATTATGCAAGTGCAGTTAAATTAGGAGTTAATGGATATGTTTATCCTCATAACTATGAAAATGCTTGAGTTGATCAACAATATTTACCAGATAAAATTAAAAATATTAAGTATTTTGAGTTTAAACCACACTCTGCATATGAAAAAAAACTTAAAGAAATTTATGATAAATTTACTAAGAAAAAATAATACAATAATTAAAAGGAGAATCAATTATGCTTACAACATTACAAATAAAAGAAGATTTAGCAAAAGCTGGGTATAATTGATTACCTAACTATAAAGATATTTTAGAAAAAGTATGAGCTAATATGGAACAGTATTTTGATGATGATGAATCTGTAAAATCTGCTTTATGAGCAAGTTTTAAAAGATATGAAGAACCAAGTATTGGTATTGTTTTTATAACTTCAAAAAGAACCTTTACTGTTGAAACAGCTGATAATGGTACAAATACACAATTAAGATATTTACCTTTTGATTCATACAGTTTACAAAAAATTCAAATGCAACTTGCAAAGAATAGTGGATTAAGTTATGTTAGTTTATTAAATGACAGTTTTGGAAATGGTATTACTTTTGGGTGTCCTAATCGAAATGTTGTTCAACATTTCGTAGAAACTTTAAGAGGAAGTTCTAATGCTGAGATTGAAATTTTACCAGAATCAGATGATCCATTATTAGCAGAAAATGAAAAAGAGCAGTTGATTGATGAAAATTTAAACAAAGTACAAGAAAATAAACCTCATAAGTTTGAAATGAAACATGAAGATAAAACTCCAATGAAAGAACACGACTTATGAAGAAAAGCTCCTCCTGAAAATAGTCAAAAAGAAGTTGAAATAAAAATTGTTCCACCAAAAAAAGTAAAGCCTGATAAACAAAAATTAACAGGTTATGCTTCAAAATGAAAATCTAAATTATGATTGTTATGATTTTTATTACCAATGGGTTTAATTGGAGTAGTTTTAACATTAATGTTTTTATTGTAATTTAATAAAAAAATCCTTTGTATTTACAAAGGATTTTATAATTTTTTAGTACTTTCTATTGTTCAGCTTCTTTTTGTTGCATATTCGATTAATTTAACTTGATATTTTTTCTCAACACCATCAATTGGTGATCGATATGTTATTTCCATTTCAATGTTTCCATATTTATCTTCATCAGTGATGTTGCTATATGAAACCATTTTATAACTAAAGTTATCATTAACAATATATTTATCAATATTTGTTTTAATATATTCTTTTTTAATATCACTTAAACTTTTGAAATCACTTAACGCATTATCTCTTATTTTAATAACACTTTCATCATCAAAGATATTTTCAATAGCAGCTAATGGAGAACCTTGATTAAAAGTTTTTTGTCCATCAACATATCCTAAAGCATATAAAGCACCTTTAGCACCTGCATAAATTTGTTCTTCTGAACCTGGTTTTAGTGCAGGTCCTTTTACAGCATATCCTGGGAATTTAATCAAGTTAAGTGCAATTGTTATTGGGTTATATTTCCCATCTTCATCTCCGCTTGTACCTTTCATATTTTTAACAATAGATTTATCACTTTTATAAACTACTTGAATTTTGTTTTCTACTTTTAAACTTCTTGCAAGTGTAGTTATTCCATCATTTACAAGACCAACTCTATTATCTGGTTTTGATTTATCATAATTTTTTCTATTTTCATCATTGTAATATTCTGTAAATTTTTTCAATAAACTTTCAATTGTTCCAGAATCTCCTAGATCAACTCCTAATAAATTTTGAATATTTATTGGTTTATCTCATAGTTTTTTGTTAAGCAATTCTGTAATTAATTGAGAATCTTTATCTCATAAAGCATTAAATCCTTTTGCCATTTTTGCAGTAGTTTCATCACTAATTTTTATACCTGTATCAAAGAAAGTGTTAATTGTATATAGAATTGATGAAACTCCTTGGATACTTCTATTATTTGAAATTGTATCTAATAATACTCCAGCAAGTCTTGATATAGCACTCCCTCCAAGACCCTTAATTATTCCAGGAATACTTACTCCATCTATCATATCTAAGATTTTATATCCAATTCCTTGAATAATTCCGTTTAGTAATGAATCAACTCCGACAACTTCTCGGTTAAACATTCCTCCAGTTAAAGCTCCTAATTTGACAATATCAATTAAGTTAGCATTTTCTGAAAGTTTATAATCAACTCCAAAAGGTTTATTTGGATCTTCATCTGGATTTCTTGATGCATTTGAATAACATAGTAAGAAAAATATTCTTTGCATGCTATACATACTTTTACTATCTTTAACATTAACAGCTCTAGTAATATTTTTTAGTAATTTATAAGCGCTAAATTTAGTTTTATTAGGCATACCTGATGAATTAATGCTGTTATTATAGTCAATTACTAACATTCTTTTCTTTTCATCTTTTTGATTATTCATTATTGAAGCAAATGTTTTATTATCTAAAACTTCAGCCATGTTTGAATTTATTCCTTGGAAATAAAATAAACTATCTGATCCAAGGCTAGTTGATAAAGTATTATCCATTTGTTCAAAATCAAAAATACCAATATTTATTATTAAACTACATAGTATGAAAAATAAATCTGAAATATTTTCAATAATAGCAACATAGTTTAATTTATCTTTATTTTTTACTAAATATAAAATGTTTTCTCCTAAATTTTCTTTGAAAAACTCAGGTTTATCAATTGGGTGATAATCATCCATTTCCAATTGTAATCTTATTGGATCGGTTTCAGGTGTGTTTGCATCAATATTTCTCCCGCTTAGTCTAATTAAAAGTTTATTTAATCTAACTAATGCTGATTGTTGAACTACTTTTGGAGTTAATTGAAGATTTACATCGATTGGAACTTCAGGATCTTGATTTTCTAACTCTTCTTTTGTTGGTTGATATTTTCCTTTAAAATCGTTGAACATTATTTCATTAATATAATCTTCTAAAATAAAGGGAACAACTGTACTTTTATCTGGTCCACCAGTTAAAATAGTCACTAATTCTTTTAATGCATCTTGATCTAATGTACCTGAATTTATAAAGTTAATATTAAAAAATAATCGACATAAAATTGATACAATTCCAGTTTTTCCAAAGTCATTTAGTAATTGTTGTGCATATGGTGCTAACTTTTCAAATGTATTTAATGCGTTATCTGACATTTTAAAATCAACACCATCATCACTTAAAAAACCACCAACTTCTGGTAAAAGACTTTCTAATATTCCTCCTAAAGATGGTTTGATTCCTCCTGCAGATTTAATAGCAGATAAAGCAGTTGATCCAGTATCAATAATGCTATCTGCAAATGAATCAGGAGATATTCCATCATCTAGAGTATAACCATTAGAATCACCAAGCCCAGTGTAAAATTTTTTATCTAATGGGTCTTCAAATGTGGCATTAACAAAATCACTTACTTTTGCTTGTGGAGTTGCTTTAAAAGTCGGTAGCATATCATTCATTTTTTTGCTACCAATATAGTTATTTAAATAATCAACACTTATACCTTCAGCATCGTTTAAAATTGCTCCTCTAGAAGCAACACTTGCTACATCAACAATTGAGTCAACTTTATTTTTTATATATTGTTTTTTATAGTTAACAAGAGAACATGATGTCACAGAAAAAACTGTCGTAGACATAGACAGTGCACTTACAATTGCGAGTAATTTTTTCATTTAATCACCTATAATATTATTATATATAAGTTAATTTAAAAAAAATTTTATCATAATAAAAAATTTTGCTATTGTAATTTTTATAAAAAATCTTTAAGATTAAATTTGTTAGAAAAAGTAGGGATATTAATGTATAAGAGTAGCATATGACTTTACTTAAAACAAGGTTTAAAAGGTGTTGTAAAGTTTAGAATTCAATTCTATGTAATTGTAATTCTAACTTTTATTTCATCTTTAATTTTAAGTCTTTCATTGTCTGCTTCTACAAGAATTTTAGACAATTATAATGAAATTATGCCTAAAATGGATCAATTTGATTATGTTTCTACTAGAGAAGTTGGATCAAAAAAGGATAATGACCCTAAAATTGTTCCGATGATGGATTTAATTGATTATCAATTTTTAGCTGGATATTATTCTGCTAAAAAAGATAATTTTGATGGCTTAAATAAAAGTTATGGATATAATTTTAATTTAGTTTCTATAACAGGTGAAAACGATCCGGAAAATACAAAAGGTTTTGCAGATGATAAATTTAGTCAAAATGATGATGAAAATGGATTAATTAATCACTACATGGTTACTGATAAATTTACTGTAACAGATGATTTTGATGATCTTTTAAAAGACCAATACAATAAAAACTACCAAGAAACTTTTATTTCAAATGCATTTAGTCAACGTCAAGTTAAAGAAGCTTTTCATAAAGTTTTAAGTAATACTAGATTTTTAGATATCATTTTTCATTATCAATATAATAAGGAAAATGATGTAGTTGAATATAAAAAAACTTATGATCAATATAATAAATTAGAAATAACTGGAGCTACAAAATATGCAGATTATATTGATGGATCTGATAAAAGTCCAAGTGACAGTGATTATAATTTAAAAAAAGTTATTTATGGAAATTTTGTAAAAACAGCAATTTATTATTTAAGAGAGTGTTTTTTACAAGATTTATCAAGTAGAAAAGAATATTTAAAAAATACTACATTTGATAAATTATGACAAAGAGGAATAATTAACAAAGAAAATTTCTTTCAAATTTTTACTCCTGCACCAAAAGAAAGTGAAATAGATGAACCTACGAAAGAATATGCAATGCCAACAAGCGTTAAATATCCTTCTAAATATGATTTATATTTAATTAATGCATTAAGTAGTTTAGTAGGACAAGTTATAAACTCTGCAATTGAATATGTTCAATATTATATTGACTCATCAGTTGCTGAAGCTACAAAAGTTGAAAACACAACTAATGTCGATACTTCAAAATTAGCAGTATATTTTAATAAAGGTGTTGTAAATGATGATGGTATCGATAAAGAAAAAGATGTTGCTGGATTTAAATATTGAACTGGTGATGGAAATGTAAGCAATCCAAGATATATCGCAAACATTTTATATACATATATTTTTGGAAATATTTATAGTGAAAATGATATTCAAAAAGATAATAATGATTATGTTAATAAGTTAAATAAATTACAAATAAATATTGATGAAAAACAGTTTCCGTATTTACAACAAGTTGATTTATCTTTTTCATTGGAATCAGATAAAACCAGTGATAATTCTTCAGATATTGGAGATGAAACTTCAAGTTTATCAACACGTAAAAGAGCTGATGAAACAACTCCAGAAAGTAATCGAACAACAGCAGATGTTGAATATTTTGATTATACTTGTCAAAATAAAACTGATAAATTTAAAAAAGGTTTAAGAGGAAGTTTGAATCAAATTATAGTTGAGCTTGACGGAAAAGAATCAGATGCAATGCCAACAGGTAGTGCAGGTAGTATGAGTGATACTAAAATTTTAAAATTTGAAAATGATAGAACTACAATTAACGAAGATATTGCAACAGATACTGGTTTTGTAAATTTCTCAGATCGTTTTGATTATAGTAGAACAAAAATAAACAATATTAAATTATATTATTTAAAAAGTGATATAGTTGGTGAAGCAACTAACGTAACTGTTGATCATCGTGCTGAAATGGGAATGTCAGATACTGTTCAAGAGTTGAAATATCGTATGGTTGTTTTAGATGAATTATGGAATTCTAGATTAACAATTGTATCTGGAAGACCTCCAACAGCAAGCAATGAAATTTTAATTAACTCTCAATTTGCAAAAGTTAATGGAGTTAAATTAGGGAGTTCATTATCAATCGGAGGATCTGCGTTTATTATTTGTGGTTTTGCAGCAGACCCACTTACTTTTTATCCTGTTGCAGATATGGATGTTCCAATTCCTAACATCAAAAAAGGAATTATAGTTTATGCAACAGAAGATACTTTAAAAAGAGTTGTTACAGAAGATTTTAGTAAATATACTTCAAAAATATTAGATACTTTTGTTACTGCAAACAATAGCAAAAATGCTGAAAAAGCAACTTTAGATTATTTTTCATCTTTAATGTCTAATGAAAAATATTTATATCAATCTTATTATGCAAAAAAAGCTTATGCTGATGCACAAAATAATTCTTCAGCTTCAATTAAAAATAGCAAAGATATTTTGTCAAGCATTAATAAGGGATATGATGAATATAAAAGTTTTGCAGATTCAACACTATCTTTCAACTGAACATTAGCACCAATGGTTACTAAAATGTTTCAAATTTTTTCTTATACAGTTTCATTTTTAATTGCATTGATTGCACTTGCTGCTACTTTAATTGCGATTAAAAAAACAATTGAAATGAATGCAGGAGAAATTACAATATTAAAAGCTATGGGAGCAACAAGTTCAAGTGTTGCGGTTTCATACTTATCATATGGTATTATTTCATCATTTATTATTGCACCAGTTGCTTGATTATTAGGATCATTCTTTCAAGAAGGAATTGTTAGTTTATTAATATCCTATACAGGTGGTGCTTATTGGCAAGCTATCTTTGATTGGCAAGCTTTACTTGTAACACTTGGAATATTTGGAGTATTAACGCTTGGTGTTTCTTATTATGTTGCATATCGGTTGGTTAGAAAACCAGTTCTTGAAATTGCAAAAATTAAAGATGTTGTTAAGAAAAATGAGACTCTTGAAAAAATTAAAAAATTTCTTACAAAAAATAAAAGTTTTTCAAAAAAATTCAGTACTGAACTTGCTATAAATGGATTTTCAAAAACTCTTTTAACAGCAGTTGCAATATTCTTTGCTTCGTTCTTTATATCGGGATCAATGGCAATACCTGGATTGGTGAAAAAAACCTTAAATGATTATTATAAAAGTGTAAATTACACCAATTATGTTGATTATGTTGATTTAGTTGGAAACGGTCCTTTATCAAAAAGTGCTTTATCTCCATGGCAAGGTGTTGAAAGCTATGAAGATAAATATATTGATACTCAAGGTAAATTAGATGCAGGAATTACAAATGTAGGTAAAACAACTTCTGCAACATTACCAATTTCTGATCACTCAGTTATGCCAAAAGTATTGATTTCATCAGCTGATGGATCTAAAAATACTGTTAGATATGATTGAACTTATAATGTTGCAACAGAAGGAATAAAAGATGAAAACGGTAAACTTATTCAAGAACCAAATATTATTTCAACAATATCATCAATTTTTGGTAATAATATTCTTGAAATGCTTGGAAAAAGTATTAGTATTGGAGATATTCAATTACTTTTAGATTGAATTATTCACTCAGATAATCCAGAATATGACAATATTGTTAATAGAAGATCAAAAATTTCTCAATACTCAACATTGCTAACTTCAGGATTACCAACTTTGATTAAACAATTGCTAACTTCAGGGTTAGGAGATTTAGAAGGAACTTGAAAAGAACAAATTGTTGATGTTATTCTTACTCAAACTCCAGCTTATATTAGAAACTATTTAAATATTTCAGAAAATAGAAAAAACCAATATCGTTTCGGATGAACTTTTAATACTTACATTCCAGGTATGGATTCAATGTATACAAAAGTTAATATGAAAAATGATGTTGACAATGTTCAAGTAAGTGGTATGGATTCAACTCAAGTTGCTTATAAATTACCAACTGATGGAGAAAAAATCTTTTTAGATCAAAATAGTTTAAAACAAATTGAAGATCTTTTATTTGCAAGAGAATCTGCACCAACAACAGATATAACAGTTAATGGTTTTAAAGTTTATGATTACAGTACAAAAACTTTAAATGTTCCTACATTAGCTAATGAAGACTCTTCAATTAATTATCATTATAAAAATTCGCAACTTGAAAATATGAATTCATCTGTAACTAGATTAGTTTTAGCAAAAGATGGAACAAATATACCAAACAGTGCATGAAAATATGATGATAGAGATTATCAATTCTTTAAAAATGGTGATACTGAAGAAACTAAAAACGCTTGATTAGACCCAGCTTCTTTAAGTGATTCAAAATTCACTTATGCTCCAACATTTTCATTAGATAGCGTTGTTCAAAGCAGAGCAGATGATGAGCAAAAAAATCCTGTTGATTTATTCTACAAAAAAGGATTTGATAGATATTCTTATGCAAAAAAATTAGTTAATAATACTTATGGTTTCTATGATTTACAATCAAAAATGGACGAAAATAACCAAGAACAACTATCTGCTGAGATTAGACCTTATTATCAATTTGATGATATAATGTTATTTATACCTTATGAAAAATATGATGATTTTAAAAATGTAATCAATCAAGGTAATGCAACAATTAGTGATGCGTGATACGGAACAGTTGATGCAAGTAAAGTTCCAGAAGATACTGTTAAAGATTGAAAAAACTCATTAAATATGAAAGAAAATCCAAAACAGTTCTTATGGATTAGACCTTATTCATTGTACTTTGATAGTAATTTACCATACGAAAAACCATCAAATAACTTACAAGGTAGTGAAACAAGTAACTTTACAAATACAAGATATAACTTTTTACAATACATTTTTTCAAAATCAGATAGCCCAATGGCTGTAAAAAGTGATGTAAAAATGAATTGAGCTAAATTATCTGAAGGAAATGTTACAAAAATCAATTTAACAAAAGTAAAATCAATTCCAGTATATGGAAGTAAGTTAATTATTGCAGACCAAGGATTAACAAACTTAATTAATGGATATAGTACTGCAAGATATATTCCATTTAACTTCAACTATGAAAATGTTTCTGAACCATCCGGAAGCTATGATGCTGATGGAGTCAAAATTGATACTTTTAAATTAAATACACCAGAATCTCAAGTGGATGAAAAAAATAAAGATAATTGATTATATGGTAAAGATGAAACCCAAAAAGCAGTTAGACCTATTATGTGATACAACGGTAGTTATTCAAATGCTAGTGAACCATACTTTATGACTACACAAGGATCATTTTCTATGTCACCAAGAATTGGGGATTATTCTATAAATGTACCAAATAACTTTTCTTCAACTGTTGAAATTGGAGCAATTAAGCTTCTAAGTGAAGAGAAAAATTTAATTAACCAAATTGCTGTATTGATTATTACAATTGGAGTATTTTTTATTATCTTTATTGTTATTGTTGCTACTTTAACAATTATCTTGATATCTGATTTATATGTTACTCAATATAAACGATTTATGGTTGTTATGAAATCGCTTGGATACTCGAATCGGGAGATTATAAACTATACATTTAGATTTGTAACGCTCTGGTCATTCTCACTATTCTTGTTCGGAATGATATTAAGTTATCTTGGTGTCTTCTTTACAATGAAATATGTAAGTCAAAATATTTTATCAATTCCAGTTGGCTTTATGTGGTGAACTCCGTTTGCCTCATCCTTACTGATTATTGGTTCTTATGTGTTATCAATTTCATTGACAACAAAAAGAATTAGAAAAGAATCACCAACTGTATTGGTTTTATAGATTATTTACAAATTATATTTTTAAAAATCTCTTTTATAAAGAGATTTTTTTTATCTAAAAAGCAAATAATTTTAATAGCATTTAAGTTTATAATAAAAATGAAATGTTAATAGAGGTTTATTATGAAAAGAATATTGAGTTTACTAACAATATTTAATTTAAGCACATCTTGAATAACAAGCGTAGTTGCTTGTAATAAAGAAAAATTTTTAGGCGATATTTGAGTTGTGATGAATGATGGATATCATGATGATCAATCTTTTACAGAATATGTGTATCGTGGTGCAGATGAGTTTGTAAAAAAAATAATGGATAAATCAGATTATAACGCTGCATATAAAGAACTAGGAGAAATAGGAGAAGCCTCATTAAGATCAGCATATGAGAATGTTGTTGGAGGAGGAGCAAAAGTTTTAGTCTTATCTGGTTATTCTCATGATGCAATTGCCAAAGGATATTTTGATGAAGTAATAAAAAAAGTAAATGGATCTGCTGTTATAGTTGATAATAAAACTTATAAAAATTGAACTTCAACAGTTGGTGTGCAATATCGTGCAGATATTTCTGGTTTTTATGCAGGTATGGCTTCAATAATTTGATCAATAATAAATGATAATTATAATTTAAACAATAAAACATTAGGTTTAGCAACTTTTGGAGGATTATTGCCAGGAAATCAAAATAGTGTTATTAATTATATGGCTGGTTTTTTAAGTGCGATTGATGTTTGAAATATTATTAAAGAAAATCAAAATAATAAGTACCATGAATATAAAAATAAATTGGTAAATTTAGATAAATATGGAAAGTTAAAAGATTGATTAGATAATAATGAGTTTAAAGTTTTAAGAACTCAAAAAGATCCATCTGGGGATGGAGACTTTGGATGACAATCTGGGTCTTATACAGCTGGAGATGGAAAAGATATTTCAAACATATTAATAAATCAAGGTGCAAATATATTGATGCCAGTTGCAGGACCACAAACAGAAGATGCATTAGCTATTTTAAAAAATGATAGTAGTAAAAAAGCAAAAGTAGTTGGTGTTGATGTTGATATGTCAAAAGTTTATAGATCTTATGATAAATTAATTTTAACTTCAGCAATAAAACAATTAACTGAAGGGGGATTAATAGCATTAGCTCATACTGATATATATAAAGATAATATAGAATATCAAGATAAAGCAGCACAATATGCAAAAGATAATAATATTGAAGTTATTTTAAAAGATGAGAATAAACAAAATTTTGAAAATAAAAAAGTTAATTTTGATAAAGAAAAAGGAAAAAGTTGACAAACTAAAACTGCTTGACTTAGTGGAGAGGCAACTTCAGGAGAAAGTAATCTTGTTGAAGACTATATTAATAATGCAATTATAGAAATGTTCAGCAAAGATTCTTTGATAGTAATGTCAAATTATTATTATGAACATACTATGAAGGAAAATCCAAAACTTTCTTTTGAATTATTAAAAGCAAGTTTTACAAAAGAAATGGCCTTAAAGGTTTTTCAAAATTAATTTATAAAGTTAAGAAAGGTTAAAAATGAGTATAGAGTATGCAGTAGAAATGCAAAACATTTCAATGATATTTAATAATAATATTATTGCAAACAAAAATGTAAATCTTAATATTAAAAAAGGTGAGATACATGCTTTGATTGGAGAAAATGGTGCAGGTAAATCAACTTTAATGTCAATTCTTTTTGGAATTTATGAACCTACAAAAGGAATAATTAAAATAAATGGTAATGTACAAATAATTTCAAATCCAATTGTTGCAAATAATTTAAAAATTGGAATGGTGCATCAAAATTTTCAAATGGTTGATATTTTTAAACTTTGAGAAAACATAGCGGTAGGATCTGAAATAAAAAAGTTTAAAGTTTTTAATAATAAAAAAGCAATTTTAAAAAAAATTGAAACTATAATGAAAGAAAATGATTTAGAAGTAAATCTAAATTTATTAGCAAAAAATGCTACAGTTGGTGAACAACAAAGAGCAGAAATTTTAAAATTATTATATAGAGAAGCTGAAATTTTAATTTTTGATGAACCTACTGCTGTTCTAACTCCTAATGAGATTGATGGATTTTTAAAAGTTTTAATTAATTTAAAAAATAATGGTAAATCAATAATTTTAATTTCACATAAAATGGATGAAATAGAAAAAGTAGCAGATCGAGCAACCGTTTTGAGAAGAGGAAAAGTAATTGGAACTTACAATTTAAATGAAACTTCAGTTGACGAATTATCTTTTGCAATGGTTGGAAGACAATTAAAAAAAATAATTAATAATCATAAAGACATAGATAATAAAAAAATTTTAGAAATAGAAAACTTAAATGTACAAAAAAATAATAATAAAAAAGTTATAGGTTTAAAAAAATTAAATTTACAAATTAAGGCCGGTGAAATTTTAGGAATTTCAGGAGTGCAAGGAAATGGACAAGAAGAATTAGCAAATATAATAGCAGGTATGCAAAAACCTAAGTCAGGAAAAGTTTTAATAAATCAAATTGATATAACTAAAAAAAGTATATATGAAAGATATCATAAATATAAAATGTCACACATTCCATTAGATCGACAAAAGCATGGATTAGTATTAGATTTTAATGTTATTGAAAATACAGTTTTACAAGATGTTGGTATAAAACCTTTTGCTTCTAAATTAGGAATCTTAAATTTTGATGAAATAAAGAAATTTGGACAAACTATTGTAGAAAAGTATGATGTTAGAAATGCAAGTAATGGTTATGCAATTGTTAGATCTTTGTCCGGAGGTAATCAGCAAAAAATTATTATTGGAAGAGAACTTACAAGAGAAAGTGATTTTATATTAATTTATCAACCAACAAGAGGACTAGATATTGGGTCAATTGAATTTATACACAGTCAAATCTTAGAAGCTAAGAAATTAAAAAAAGCAATTTTATTAATAAGTTATGAGCTAAATGAAATTTTAGCATTATCAGATCGAGTTGTAATATTAAGTTCTGGTGAAGCAATTGGAGAATTAACAGGAGATAAAATCTCATATGAAAATATAGGAAAATTAATGATTGGAAACAAAAAGTAATGATAATGCTATGAAATTTATTCTCTACTAGAGAAAGGTTAAAAGTAAATTATAAAATTGGAAATTATAATAAGAAACTAAAATATTTTAAAACTTCTATATTTGCTATTTTATTTGGTTTAATACTAGGAATTATTTTTATATTTATGAGTGGCTTTAATGGTTTTTCGTTTTTAGGAACTTCAATTGCAAAATCATTTGATATAAGAAAAATTGGAAGCACTTCAAATTTTGATAAAGTTTTATTATATTTTTCTATTTACTCTTTAATTGGTTTTGGATTAGCTTTAGGCTTTAGAGTTGGAATGTTTAACATGGGAGGTTCAGGCCAAGCATTGATTGGATTAATATTTACATTACTAATAATTCAGTCAATTGCAAATAAACAAGGAATAGATTTTAAAGAAGTTAATAAAGGAACAGTATTTTTAGTTTTTATATGTTTTGTTTTAGCAGGAACTTTTATTTCATGTCTGTCTGGATTGCTAAAAGTATTTTTTAATATTCATGAAGTTGCAACAACTATTTTATTAAACTATGTAGCTTATTTTTTATTAAAGTGAGTAATTAATTTAAATAGTAATCAATGAGGTAACACATCTGCATCTTTAGATTATAATTGAATATCTTTATTTGGTGTTGTTTGATTAGTACCTGTAATTTTAGTTGTTATATCTGCAATAAGTATCACATTAGTTTTAACTTATACTAAATGAGGATTTAGATTTAAAATGGTAGGTAAATCAACAACAGCTGCAAAATATGCTGGAGTAAATGAAAAACTTTATATTATTGTTATTACAATAGTTCAAGGAATATTTATGAGTATGGGTGGATTTATTTATTATTTTGGAATTGCTTATAGTCAATCCATTCAAACAGATATTATTCCAAGTCTTGGTTATGATGCAATAGCAGTTGCTTTAGTTGCTTTCAATAATATAATAGCAATTCCGTTTGTTGCTTTATTGTGATCAATATTTCAAATTGGATTTAAAGCAGCACAATCAACAGCTGGTTTTGTAAGTTTATCAAATCAAACTACAACTTTAATTTTTGGTTTAATAACTTATTCTGCAGCTATATATATAATTTTTTATAGACTAAATATAATTGAGTATATAAAAAATATGATCATTTATAATAAAGATTATGAGTTAAAACAAATTATAAAAAATAAAAAAAATATATTAAAAGAAAATAAAAAAAATATTAAAGCTGAACAAAAAGATTTACAAAAATTAAGTTTTGATACAATTGCACAAATTCAATTATTGAAGAAAAAAAATAAAGATTTGCTGATCGAAATTAACGAAATAAAAGAAGATAGAATAAAAAGTTTTAAAACTAACTCTATTTTAAATTTAAAAGTTTACTACAACAAAATTACAAGTGATATTACTTTTGATTTTTTGGATAAGTTTTCTAATTTGAAAGCTAATTACAATGAACAAATTGAAAAAAATAAAAGCGTTGCTAATTTTAAAATAATAAAAAAAAGCTTGAAAAATGATTTAATAAATAATTTTAAAATATTATTTGAAAAATTTAAAAAAGATATAAGTATTAATCAAAATAAATTTAAAGAAGCAATGATAAATGCAAAAAGTTTTTTAAATAATTATAAAAAAAGTGTTTATCAAAATAACATAAATAAAATTAATAAAAGCGATAATGAATATAAAGAAAAATTAAAAAATGAAAAAACAAAGTTTTTTGAAATTCAAAAGGAGGTGTTTGAAAAATATGTATGATAATTTTTATTTAGTTATATCTTCAATATTAATATTTTTCACAATTTTTTTAATTGCAGCACTCTCTGGTTTAATTTCGGAAAGAGCAGGAGTAGTTAATATCGGTATCGATGGATTTATGACAATTGGTGCTCTAGTTTTCAGCTTAGTTGGTAAAGGTTTTAATGCTAATGGAACACAATTTTTTGCAATCATAATAGCAATGATAGTTGCAGCTGCTTTTGCAATGCTACATGCATTTGCGTCAATAACTTTAAAAGCAAACCAAATAATTTCTGGTACTGCAATTAACTTAGTTGCACAAGGAATTGGTTTATACATTGTTTCTACAAGTTCAATTGGTGTAATGGGAAGAATTTCTTCAGGCTATACAATTATGGGTTGAGGACAAGAAAAGTTTTTTACAATTTATTTTTTAATAGCAATAATAGCTACTTTTGTTGCAGGAATATATTTTACTTTTACAACAGTTGGTAAAAGACATATTGCTGCAGGAGAAAATCCTAGTTTATTAGATGTAGCAGGAATAAATGTTAACAAGTATAGATATATTGCAATTTTAGTTTCAGGATCATTAGCAGGATTAGCAGGATGTTTTTTTGTAATGTTATATAGTTCTGCAAGTTTTAACGGAACTGTAAATGGTTATGGATATCTAGGTTTAACAATTTTAGTTGTTGGTCAATGAAGAATAAGATATGTTGTATTATTTAGTTTTATATTTTCAACTTTTTTTGCATTAGCAAGAATATTGCCTTCATCAAACATTAGTGAGTTTTTCACTTTAAACAAATCTTTACTTCAAGCTTTTCCGTTCTTATTTTCACTTATTACAATGGTTATTTTTTCAAAAAAATCATCACCACCAAAAGCAAATGGTATACCATTTCAAAAAACTACGAGGTAAAAAATGAAAACTATTATTTATGCACATCCAGATAAAAATTCTTTTTGTAATTCAATTTTACAAAAAGTCATTCAAAAGTTAAATGATAAAAACTATGATTATAAAATTATTAATTTAATTGAAGAAAAATTTAATCCAGTTTTTTCCTATGAAGATCATTTAGTTTATAAGAAAAAAGAAGTTCTTAAAGATGATCAAGTTTTGAAATATCAAAAAATTTTAAAAGAAAGTGAAGAGCTAATTTTTATTTTTCCTATATATTGATTTCAAACTCCAGCAATAGTAAAAGGTTTTTTAGATAGAGTCTTTACTGAAGATTTTGCTTTTGGACAAAGCTGATTAGATAATATAAAAAAAGTAACTTTTATAACTACTGCTGCTCTTGAAACAAAAGAAGAAATAGCAAATGATTTTGGAAATCCAATTGATGTCAACTTGTTTGGAGTTTTAAAATATTGTGGAATAAATAATAATTTTTGATTACATTTCGGTGGAATTGGTCATGGAGAAAAAGATAAAGGTTTTTATGATAATATTTTAAAAGAAGTATATAAAAAAATTTAATTATATGAAAGGAATAAAATATGTCTACACCACACAATAATGCAAATAAAGGTGATATAGCAAAAAAAGTTATTATGCCAGGAGATCCTTTGAGAGCAAAATGAATTGCAGATAATTTTTTAAAAAATGTAAAAGTAGTTTCAAGTGTTAGAGGAATTGAAGTATTTACAGGGGAATATAAAAATGAAATTATTTCAGTAATGGCTTCTGGAATGGGAATGCCTTCAATGATGATATATGCTTGAGAATTATTTGAAGATTATGATGTTGATTGTATTATTAGAATTGGAACAAGTGGAGGATACTTACCTAAAACTAAAATTAATGATTTAGTTTTTTCAATGTCTGTTTCAACAGATTCAAATATTCAAACTCATTTTAATGTCCCAGCTGATTGACATTTTAGTCCTTGTGCTAATTTTGAATTATTATCAAAAGCTATTGAAATTGCAAAAATAAAAAAAATAAATTACCATGTTGGACCAACAGTTTGTACTGATGGAATATATACATTAAAAAATTTAGAACCTGATTTTTATAAAGAAAAAATTTGATCAGATTTAAATGTATTATGTAGCGACATGGAAACTTATGCTTTATATGCATGTGCTAATTTTTTTGATAAAAAAGCATTAGCTATTTTAAATGTTGTTGTAAATACAACTGATAGAAATGGTTTAGATTCAGAAGAAAGAGAAACTAAACTTATTAATATGGTTGAAATAGCATTAGAAACTTGTATTAATATTTAGTAATTTTAATTAAATCATTTAGTTTAATATTTAAATATTTGATTGTATGTTTTGCAAGAACAAAAACAACAACTGCATCATTATGGTGTTGAGTTACTTTGTTTGGAGGAAAGTTTGAATAAGTTTCAATTACTTGATATTTTTTATCACAAATAATTAAATCAACTTCTTCTTTAAATCCCATACTATTAAAGCCTTTAACCCCAATAAATCTAAAACCCATTGTATGGTTGAACTTTTCTTTAAAAATTAAAGCATTAAACTTTTGTTTAATAGTTCTAATATTTCTTATATTTATATCTTTTATTTGGTTATTTATAACTAGTTGATATACTTTATTTTCATCAATTTTTTTCTTTTGTACTTTTTTAGAATCATTAACAAAACTTGTTATTAATCTAGCTGCTTTTATTAAACCCATAATTTAATCACCTATTATGATTATAAACATTTTTTCTATATAATTATTATTGAAAAGAGGTAATTTAAATGGCAAATGTAGCAATATTTTTAGCAACAGGTTATGAAGAAACAGAAATGATTTCAACAGTTGATGTTATTAGAAGAGCAGAACAAATGTTTAAAGGTTCATTTCCGGTGGTTGATATTGTATCAATTAGCGATAAAAAAGAAGTAACAGGATCACACGGAATAACTATTAAAGCAGATAAAACTATTCAAGAAATTAACTTCGATAGTTATGATTGTTTAATATTACCTGGAGGTCAACCAGGAGTTAATAACTTAATGGAATCTGAAACTTTAATGAAAAACTTAAAAACTCATGGTGAAAAAGGAAAAACAATAGCAGCTATTTGTGCTGCACCTCAAATTTTAGGTAAATTAGGTTTAGCAGATAATAAAGAAATTACCCATTATCCAGGAAGTACTAAATATTTAGAAAATGCTACTTTAAAACCGCACATGACAGCTATTGAAGATGGAAATATTATTACTGGTTGTTCAATTGGAGGAGCATTACAATTTGGATTACAAATAGTAGATCATTTCACTTCAACAGAACAACGATTAAAATTACATGAAACATTAGTATTTAACTATTAAATTAAAACCACAAATCATAGATTTGTGGTTTTTTTGCACTATAATCATTATATGAAAGCATTAATAGTAGTAGATTATCAATATGATTTTGCAGATCCGAATGGAAGTTTATATTGACCTGGTGGAGAAACTCTTAAAGAAGGGATAATTAAAAAAATAGAAGAATATCAACAAAATAATCAATTTGTTGTATATACAATGGATTGACATCCAGATAATCATTGTAGTTTTGAGATTTGACCGCCTCATTGTATACAAAATACAAAAGGAGCAGAAGTTTTGTTAGACACAAATTATGCTGATTTTATTGTAAAAAAAGGTGTTGAATTAGATAAAGATAGCTATTCGGGTTTTAATAAACAAACGGGGTGTAATATTGCTTTAGAAGATTGATTAAAAATTAATAATGTAACAGAAGTAGAAATTTGTGGTTTAGTAAAGCAATATTGTGTTGAAGCAACTTACCAAGATGCTTTAAAATTTGGTTTTAAAGCCTCTATTATTGAAGATTTAGTTAAATAGAAAGAAAGTATGTATGATTTGATGAAAAAACGCTAAAAATAAATTTGAAGCTGATAAAATAGGAAAAGAAGAAGAACAACTTAAAGCTATAAATAACTATCTATGTACTGTAATTAAAGATTCAAAAAATTTAAGTTTTTTAATTGGTTCAGGTTGTTCTCAACCAACAATACCTTTATTATCGAATATTTTTAAAGATATATTAGAAAAATTTAAAGAAGATTTTGATTTAGTTAAAGAATCATATAATTTTGAAGAAAATAAAAATTTAGAGGCTTTTCTAAATTGATTAAATAGTGCTATTGTTTTTTTTAGAAATAATGAAGAAAGAAAAACATTTTATAAAAATTTATTTGATAATTGTAAACAAATGATTTTGGATAAAATAAAAGAAACTTTTGAAAATGAAAATATTTATTTAGAAAATTTACAATTATATATAAACTTTTATAATATTTTATTAAAAATACGCTCGTTAAAGGAAATATCTTCTATTCCATATAAAAATCCTATAAATATTTTTACAACAAACTATGATATTTTTAATGAAATAGCGATGGAAAAAACTGCAATAAAGTA
The DNA here is from genome assembly GCF_009730595.1 of Spiroplasma tabanidicola. Classification (NCBI taxonomy): domain Bacteria; kingdom Bacillati; phylum Mycoplasmatota; class Mollicutes; order Entomoplasmatales; family Spiroplasmataceae; genus Spiroplasma; species Spiroplasma tabanidicola. Next base: position 509,673 of record NZ_CP046276.1, read on the forward strand.
TACAACAGGCTTTGATGGTGATATAGATAGAAAATTTTCAATAGAAAATTTTAGGTTTAGAATAGTTGATGATGAAAATAGATTTAAAGAAAAATGAGATCCTTTTAATGCTTATATAAAGTTATTCAAGATACACGGTTCTATAAATTGAGTGCAAAATGATAATTCTGAAGATATAAATTTATCTGAATCATGATCAAAAAACTACTCAAATGTACTGATTTATCCAACTTTAAATAAAAATAACGAAACTCTTCTTAAACCATATGCGGAGTTATTTAGAGAGTTTTCAATACAATTACAAAAAAATAATACCACCTTGGTAATAATGGGTTATGGTTTTCCTGATGAACACATAAATCAAATAATTTTACAGGCTTTATCTAGTAATTCTTTTACATTGATTGTTTTTGCAGATATTGATGGAGACGAAGACCCAGTCAAAAAATTTTTTGATAAAACTAAAAATTATAATAATGTTGTTTTTATTGGAGGTAAATATGAAAATAATTTATTAATAAATCATTTTGAAAATATCATAAAAACATTAGAGAAAAATATAGGAGAATAAGTAATTGAGTTTATTGATTGGAAAAATTATAAATGTATATACAGATAGAATTGGTATAGAATTAATAGAATCATCTGATTTTTCATATAATTATAACGGTGATTCTTACACGTTGAATGGTATAAATGATTTTATAACGGTTCAAAATGAATATAATAATAAATGTTTATTAAGAATTACTAGTATTTACCAAAAGCAAAAAGCATTGGATAGAAGTGAAAACTCAAAGTTCACAGATATAAATATAGCAGATGCTTGTCCGGTTGGCGAGTGAACTAATGATGTTTTTAAGTTTGGAATAACCAAATATCCAATGGTTGGTAAAAATGTTTATTTAGCAAACAAAGGGGAAATATCAAGTATTTTTGAAAGTGCAGATATCAAAAATTCTATATACTTTGGCGATATTGTTAATTTAGAATATATAAAATTTAAAATTAATTTAAAAACACTTTTTTCAAATCATATGGCAATTATTGGAAATTCTGGATCTGGAAAATCAACAACAATAAAAGAAATAATTAACTCCTTAGTTAATGATTTAGAAGATTCTAATAAGAGCATAAATAGAAAAAATATCAATTTTATTTTATTTGATGTTCATAATGAATACTCTAATTTTATGCAAACTAATTATCAAATTATTGATGCTAAAAAAGACATTTCATTGCCATTAGAAAATTTAAATCTTGCAGACTGAATTAATTTAGTTTTACCGTCAGTTTCAATTCAGCTTCCTATACTTAAGAACTCACTAAAGTTTGCTCATTTGTATGAAGATGTAAAGTTTGATATGAACTCATTATTAGCTTATATTGTCAAAGAACTATATATTAATGTTCAAACTGATTCTGTTGCGAAAAGGCAAAAAATAGTTGGTATTTGTGAAAAAATTAATAATCCTGATCTTTTAAAATTGCTAGATTCATATAATGTTAGGTTTGGAAATTTTGAGGATAAAGATAGCGAAAAAAATTTTAAAGAAAAATTATCAAATTTAATAAAAAATAATAACTTTGAAAGAATAATTATTGATTCATTAGATAAAATAAAAAATATCGAGTCATTAAAAGAAGGGATTGAGCTTGCACTACTTTGGGAAGAAAGAAAGGGTAATAATCAAGTAAGACCTAATTGTATAACTATGATGACTAGAGTAGAAAATATAATATCGGAATATAAAGATAACTTATTCTCTTCAAATATTAATAAAATTGAAAATTATAAGAAAATATATGATAATGAAGAAATTTTAACAGTTGTTAATGTCAGCGAACTTGAGGATGATGATCTTAGATTTTTTGCAAATTTCTTTTTGAATCAAGTTTTCAATAACAAAAAAACTAAAAATGATTTAAAAACTTATAATATAATTTTTGATGAGGCTCATAGATATATAAAAGAAGATAATAACAATGAATTAACTAAAAGTTTTAGTATATTTGAAAAGATAGCAAAAGAAGGTAGAAAATTTGGAATATATCTAACCATCTCAAGTCAGCGCCCTGGTGAGTTATCAAAAACTGTCTTATCACAATGCAATAATTTTATAATGCATAGAATTAAAAGTGGTATTGATTTAGAAAATATTAAAAAAAGTAACCCTTTTATTGATGAATATCAAATAAATAGGTTATCTGTACTTCCAACCGGAACGGCTGTGCTAGCTGGAGAATCATTTTTAATACCTTTAGAAGTAAAAATAGTTAAAAAAGAAGAAAAAAAAGATGAATCTGCAAGTCCGAATCTATTGGATGTATGATTTGAAAAAAAAGAAATTTAAGATATTTTGTCAAATCTATTCATTTTTTAGTTATAATTAGTTTGTCAAAGTTTCATACTGATGGAAAAGAAGGCGTAAGTCTTCTTTTCTATTTGTGTTGGCAAGTTATTATCGATATTTATATCGATATAAATATATAGGAGGATATAGCGACCATGATTGATGGTGCAAAATTATTAGAAGCAATTCATGAAATTGTAGATGAAAAAAAAATTGATAGAGAAATTATTTTTGAAGGTATTGTAGAAGGTTTTAAAAAAGCATATGAAAAATTCTTTGATTTAGAAGCAATAATCAAAGTTGATATTGATGAACAAACAGGACAAATTAATGTTTTTAAACAATTATCTGTAGTTCAACAAGTAGAAGATGATTGATTAGAAATTGGTTTAAATCAAGCAAAAGAAAGATTTGGCGAAGAAGTTACTATTGGCGATAACGTTTTTGAACCTGTTAAATATGGAGAAGATTTTTCAAAATTAGCAGTAATGCAAGTCGGACAAATTATCAAACAAAAAATCCGTGAAGGTGAAAAAAATAAATTATATGAAGAGTTTTTATCAAAAAATCATGAAATAGTTGGTGGTACTGTAAAAGATATTACAGATACAACTTATTTAATTGATGTTGATGGATCAATAATTGCAATTTGAAATAAAAAAATGATTCCTGGTGAAGATTTTGATGAGGGAGATAGAATTTGTTTTTATGTTGAAGAAGTTTCAAGAGAAAACAAACACTCACAAGTTTTAGCTTCAAGAGTTCACCCTCAATTTTTAGCAAAATTAATGGAAACTCAAGTTCCTGAAATTGCAGAAGGAATAATTGAAGTTAAATCAGTATCAAGAGAACCAGGAAAAAGATCAAAAATTGCAGTTCACTCAAATGAAGAAAATATAGATCCAATCGGAGCTTGTGTTGGAGCTGGTGGAAATAGAATTAAAGAAGTTTCAAAAGAATTAAACGGTGAAAAAATTGATATAGTTCTTTGAAATGAAGATAAAAAAACATTTATCATTAATGCATTAGCACCAGTTAAAGTAATAAGTATTGATCTAGATGAAGAAGCAAATGAATGTTTTGCAATCGTTCCAAATGAACAATTGTCTTTAGCAATTGGGAAAAAAGGAATGGCAGCAAGATTAGTTGCTAACTTAGTAAATACAAAAATTAATATTGTTTCACTAGACAATGCAGAAGAACAAGGTATTGATAATTTATGAAATGGTAACATTACTCAAGAAGAATTAAAAAATCCTGATTTTATTAACAATGTTAACAAAAGAAAAACTAATGCAAACAATAATGCAAACAAATTCCAATCTAACTTTGAAAGACCAAAACAAAATGTTCAACAAGAAGTGTATGATGAAATTGATGAATCAATTTATGTTCAAGACAGTTCTTTAGAAGATATTCAAACATATGCAGAAACTTTTGAAAGTATAGCAAAAGAAGATGATGATCAAGAAGAAACAATCGAAGTTGATGATGATTATGATTCTTATTATGAAAAATAAGAAAGTTTAATTATGAACGAAACTACTCATAAGGTTTTAAGAAAAGATGTTTCTTCAAATAAAATGTATTCAAAACTTGAATTGATAAGAGTTGTTAAAAATAAAGAAGGAAACATATTTATCGATCAATCAAAAAAAGCTAACGGAAGAGGAGTTTATTTAAGACCAACTCTAGAATCTGTTGAAAAATTAAAAAAAACAAAGGCATTAGATAGATGTTTAAGAACTAAAGTTCCAGATGAAATTTATCAACTTTTAGTTGAAGAAATTAATAATAACTGAGACTAGTGGAAGATTTATTAAAAACTCTTGGACTTGTTTCAAGTGCAAGACAAATTATATCTGGAGAATCTTTGTTTAAAAAAATTCAACAACAAAAAGTCAGAATAGTTTTAACAACAAGTGATATGGGAAAAAGTCAATTAAAAAAGATTAATGATAAATGTAATTTTTATCAAATCCCAATTTATAATGGTTTGTTTAACAGTGATGATTTAAATAAAGCAATCGGAAAAAATAATATCAAAGCAATCGGCGTAGAAAGTATAAATTTTGCAAAATTATTAATAAATAAAATAAGCAAAGGAGATGTGTAAATATGGCAAAACAAAATAATGATAAGAACAAAAATAATAAACAACAAGCCAAAAACAAATCTAAAGCTCATACTGCAAACTTAAAAAATAAATTAAGAGAGACTAAACAAACAGGAGTTATTGATGGTGTTTTTGTATACACTGAACCACTAACTATTGCTGACTTTGCCTCAAAATTACAAAAGGGTCCTGCAGAAATTGTCAAATGATTTTTCACAAATGGTAGTATGGTTACTCAAAATCAAATGTTAACTGAAGAACAAATGGGAGAGTTATGTTTAGAATTTGGATATGACTTTAAAAAAGAAACAACAGTTACAAAAGAAAATATTTTTGAAACATTTGATGAAAATGACGATCCAAAAGATTTAAAATTAAGAGCCCCAGTTGTAACTATTATGGGTCACGTAGATCATGGAAAAACTACTTTATTAGATTCAATTAGAAATACAAATGTAACTGAGGGAGAGTTTGGAGGAATAACTCAACATATTGGTGCTTACCAAGTTAAGTTAAAAAACAATAAAATTACTTTTATTGACACTCCAGGTCATGAAGCATTTACAGAAATGAGAGCAAGAGGAAGTGAAGTTACAGATATTGTAATTTTAGTAGTTGCTGCAGATGATGGGGTTATGCCTCAAACTGAAGAAGCAATAGATCACGCCAAAGCAGCTGAGGTGCCAATCGTTGTATTTGTGAATAAAATTGATAAACCAGATGCAAACCCAGATAATGTGAAAATGGAATTAATGAAATTTGGAATTGTAGCAGAAGAATATGGTGGAGATATTCCATTTATTTTAGGAAGTGCAATTACAAAAGTAGGAATTGATAATTTACTTGAAACTTTACTATTGATCGCTGAATTAAAAGATTTAAAAGCTAATCCTAATAAATTTGCAAGAGGAACTGTAATTGAAGCTCACTTGGATAAAAGTAGAGGACCTGTTGCAACAGTTTTAATTCAAAATGGAACTTTAAATTTAAGAGATATTGTTATTGCTGGAGGAACTTTTGGAGCAATAAAAGATATCGAAGATGAACATAAAGTAAAAATAAAAAAAGTAGAACCAGGAAAACCAGCAGTTATAATTGGGCTAAATGATGTACCTAGAGCTGGTGATAAATTTATGGTTGTAGTTGAAGAAAAATTAGCAAGAGATATTGCAGAAGCACAAGCAATTAAACAAGCTAATGAATCTAGACAAAAAAATCAAACTTTTACATTAGATTCAATAAAAAATCAAATTGAATCTGGTGAATTAAAATCTATTAATATTATTTTAAAAGCAGATACTCAAGGAACAGTAGAAGCTGTAAGAAACTCAATGTTAAAAATTAGTATTGAGGGTGTAAAAGTTAATGTTATTCGTGCAACAGTTGGAACAATTAGTATTTCTGATGTTAGTTTAGCACTTGCTTCAAATGCTTTGATTTATGGATTTAATGTCAGACCAAATGCTCAAGTTAGACAAAAAGCAGAAGAAGATGGTGTAGATATTAGACTTCATAACATTATTTATAAACTAATTGAAGAAATTGCAGAAGCAGCAACTGGTATGTTAGATCCTGTTTATGAAGAAAAATCATTAGGTGAAGCACAAGTACGTCAATTATTTAGACACTCTCAAGTAGGAACAATTGCTGGATGTAGAGTGTTATCTGGAACTATTCCAAGAGCAAGCAAAGTTCATATTTTAAGAGATGGTATTGTTATTTATACTGGTGAAATGTCTTCGTTAAAAAACAAAAAAGATGACATTAAAGAAGCAAGAGAAGGTAGTGAATGTGGGATAACTATCAAGAACTTTAATGATTTAAAAGAAAATGATATAATTGAAGCATATAAGATAGAAGAGGTAAAATAACATGAGTAAAGAAATTAAATTGGAACGTGCACAATCAACCATTATGAGAGAATTAAATTTAATTTTACAAAGAGAGTTCCCAGATACTGAATTTTTAAACTCTTTATCAGTTCATGAAGTTAGATTAACAAATGATATGAGTATAGCAAAAGTATTTTATTCTTCAATGGATAGCGAAGCTTCAATTGATGATATAAAAGAAGAAATCAAAGAAAATGCTAAGGAAATAAGAATGATTTTAGCTGGTAAAATTGAAATGAGAAGTGTACCAGAATTAAAATTTGAATACGATAGTTCTTTAGAAAAAGCAAATAAAATTGAAAAAATATTAAAAGAAATCAAAAAATAAAATATATAGGAATTATAACAAAAGACCAGTTTATATAACTGGTCTTTTGTTATAAAAAATGCTAATAAAATTTAAATATATATTTTATATAGAAATATGAGCAATTTGCGAAGAAGTAGGAAAACATAAATTACAAAATTTTTATTATTTTTAACTATATAGTATAATAAAAAAAGAAAGGATTATTGATATGAAAAAAATATTAAAAAGTTTATTTTGTATAAGCTTGTCATTATTTCTTTTTGCGAAAAAAGAAAATATAAAAATATATGAAAATAACAATTATGATAATAATGTTTTATGTGTAAATAGTGTGAGTAAAAATTTTATGATACTTAATTCTTATGAGGATGAAAGTAAACATGAGGTCGACTTGGAATATGATAAAGATTATAATAAATATAGCAGTTCTATAAAAGCATATTTTCCTTCAATAACAAACGATAAAGTGAAGAGAATTTATGAAATAACTAACAGAAGTTATGGTATTGGTCAAAGATATTTGTATGATTTTGATTATGAAAAATCAAGTTTAGAGTTTGATTTAAGTTTATTTAATGAAAATAAAGAAAAAGTTCAAAATATAATTATAGAAGCAAACTCAAATGAGAATAGAAGTTTACTAAAAAATTATTTTAATTATTTAACTAATTTAGTTTCAAATGTAAATTTAAAAAATAACAGCTTTATAAGAATTTCTATAAATAAATATACTGGAATTTTTGGTTATATTTCAAATTATTTAAATTTATATGGATGTGATGGGATTAATAATGATGTTTTACTTTATAAAGTAAAAATACCTGAACGTATCAACAATAACAAAGTAAATTTAGTTAAACTATTTGATGCAAAAATAAATCTAAACATTAAATACAGACCAGCATTACAACCTTATGATAATAATAATATATTATAAGATATATTATTATTGATTGTAGATATTTTTTATAAAAAACCAACTAAAAATAATACTAAAATAGACAGCCTTAAAGAGACCAAATTATTTAAAAAACTTTAAATAATATTTTCTTTAAAAAGGTTGTTTTTATATATTCTTTTAAAAATAAAAATTTAATTACATAATAAAAAATTTTTTAAGAAATAATAAATTAATATAATAATAGAAAGGATTTATTATGAAAAAAATATTATTGAAATTAAATTCTTTATTATTGATTAGTGGTTCTTCCTTAGGTTTAACTGCATTTCCAAATAAAGAAAAATATCAAAACAATTCTAATATTTTAGAATTGAATAACTTAGAAAGCAAAAAAAATAAAATTGCTTATGAAAAAATAAGCTTAACTTCTATGCTTTTAGATGATATAGAAGTTGATATAAGCAGTTTGCTAAGTAAAAATTATACTGAATTAGATTTAGCAAAAACAGTTATTAGAAGTGCTATTAATCAGAATGAGGAATATAAAAAAGATTTAAAAGATTTGTTAGTATCATTTACTAAGTATTCAAAATTTTTCTCTTTAGATAATTTTGACATAGATATTAAAAACTTTGGAGATTACTCTAGTGATAAATATCAACTTACAATTTTAGCTAATGATGATAATTCATATTATGAAGGTGAATTAGTTATAAATGCAAGTTTCCATAGAACTACAAAATATAAAACAAGAGACATTGTTGAAACTATCGATTATAATAATTTAGGTTATGTAGAAAGTTTAGAACCAGTAAAAATTTTAGATAAGTTTATTGATGTTAATAAAAAATTTAGTAAACTAGATGCAAAATATTTAGGAATTAAAGATATAACACAAAAAACTGCAACTATTTATTCTCTTGAAGAAAAAGTATTTAAAGGTAAAGTTCAAGTTTATTTTAACGAATTATTAGATTTATCAAAAATAGTTTCTCAAAAAGATCTAGGTCTTCTTGAAAAAGACCCTTCTTTAGAGTATGTAAAAGATTATTTAAAAAATAACTATAAAATAGATCTTGTTTCTATTATTATAGATATAAGAAATTCAGAAAAAAAAGTTATAGTTAAAGCTGATAAACTTTCTAATGTTTATTTCGGAGAGTTTATACTTACTTATACTTTAAAATTTAATTTATCAAATGTAAAATCTACTGAACTAGGTAATTTGTTAAATGTAAATGATGAATACATAATATCTGAATTTGCAAAGAATAATAATTTAAAAAAAGAAAGTTTATACATAGATAAAACTTTACAAAGTTACCGTTCATCTGTTATAAAAGCTTATTCAAACTCTTCTTATACAGGTTATGCGGTTGTTACTTATACTTCAAAAGAGTATATGATTTTAAATGATTATTCAGGTGTAAAAGAAGTTTATGCTTATAATTCAAGACAATATGCAGAATATACAAATAATTATGTATACCATGCAAAATTAGGAAAAACAGCTTTTCTGAACAGTCATAGATATATAAATTTTGATGTAGAAATAACAGCATCTAATAATGGTAATGGAAATTTTCAATCAAATGGTAAACATTCTTATTTTGAAACTTTGAATGCAAATCCTAATAAAAAACAAATGTTTTATCATGGGTATGAAGGAGCTGTTAATTGAGATAAAGGTGCGTGAAATATAAAATGATATTGAAGTGGTGATTATTTATATATAAATAGCTTAATGTATGTAGAAAGTTATGCTTCTTGAGTTAATTCTTATTCTGCGCAATCTACTGCAGAAGTAAAATTATTTAAAATATGATTTGATTAATTTTATTAATTTTGTCATAACTGAATAATTTTATTAACTAATATTTTATAAATTATTTTTATTTGAATAAAAATAAATGAAAGAAACTAAAAGGATATTATGTTTTAATATCATTTTAGTTTTTTTATTAAAAAAATTTTTTTCATTACTTTATAAATAAAAGTTTTTTTAAAAATAGTTTGAACTAAGATATTTTTATTAGTATTTTTATAGTTATATTATTATTTTACAGTGTGTATCTCTTACTCTTTATTAGAATTAAATTTTATAAAATTAATAATTCAAAAAAATACCAATTTAGTGTAATTTTTAATGTTAATTATTTCAAATATTTTTTAAAAAAACAACTCAGTTATTCAAGTGCTTGGATTAGATTTTATTTATTAGTAATGTTAAATATTTTTTGTATTTATATAAAATATTTTATTTAATCAATATATAGATTATGACTTTTGTACAATTTTTATTATAATTATAAAAAGTTTTATTAATTCTTTTAATGCTATTTTTTTATTGAATATATTTTATTTATTCATTTATTTATGATGTACGAAGAAAATATTATATACTTGTTTAAAGTTTATATAAAAGTTAATATTTTTTAACTTTAACTTTAAAATTACAAATAAAAAAAAATCAAGGCTGTAAATGTTATAATAAAAAAGAATAGTAATAATAATTAAAGGATTAAGTAATGAAAAAAGTAATGAGTATATTAAGTTTGTTTTTACTAATGTTTTTATCAGGAACATCAATTTTATCATGTAAAACTATTAAAATAGACAATTCATGAGATAATAAAATATATAAAATAACAAAAAGAGTTCAAGATAATATAATTGAAAAAAATATCAGATCAAAAGATAAACAAGGAATAATAAAAAATATAAAAGATAATATTGGTGATATCGAAGATGTTTATTTTGAAATAAATAATAATATAAAAGAAAAAGATATTTTAATCGATGTTAATATAGATAAAGTAAATGATAAAACATACGAAACTACTTTAAAATTTTTTGATACTTATAAAAGCAATGATAAGTATCTATATAAAAGTATTTTTTCAACTACAGCTGAATATTCTTTTCTTAGAAAATTAGATGAAATTGAAAATATTGAAGTTGAGTCTAATGAAATAACTAATAGTGCTACTTATGGAGCTGCAAACCTTCATATAACAAATTATTCAAAAATAGAAACTATATATATAAAACCAATTGACAATGAAGATCTATTTATTTCTTTTTATATTTTTAATAAAAATAATGAAACATATATTTCTATTGATTTAAAAGAAGTAACAGACAATAAACCAAAAACTACTAAACTTGAAATAAGCGCATCAAATGTCAAAAATAAAATTATAATAAAAGCTACAAGCATCTATAGTGGTGGTTTAGAAATTAAAACAGATATTTCTAAAGTTGATGTGGTATGAGGTGAAAAGTTTGAAATAAAAGTTTTAAATTATTCATTAATATCAGATTTAAAAATAGAGTCAGATTATGATTTACAAAAAATTAATTATGATAATAATACTGGATTAATTTCAGGTTATGCAATAAAAAACAGTAATAACAATTTTTTGATAAATGAAGAATTTTATTTTTATTTAATTTCTGATGTATATTATAGAAAACTTATTGAAGTTTCGATTAAATCCATTAATATATTTGAAAATTTTAATAAAGAAGATATAAATTTATCAACAATAAATAAAACTTATTTAAAAGTAAATAAAAATATAGATGAAATAACTTTTTCTTCTTTAAGAAATAATAGTTTTGATAATGAAAATGTTGTATTTGAAAATGGTAATTATACAAATGGTAATTGACAAGTAAAATATAATAAAATTAATGAAATTATATTGAGTGGTTATTGAGCAAATAAAGAAAAAGATACTTATGTGCTAGTTGATTCAATTTATACCAAAGTAATAAATGGAGTAACATATACACAAAAAATTAAAGACTATCGAGTACATTTTATAGTTACAGAATGAGATAAAAAATTAGACATTTTTTCAAATAAGGATTGTATTAAATTTGAATCAGTTATTAATAACAAATATTTAGATTATACTTTTGATGATTCAAAAAAAGAAATAAAAGTATTTACAAACTCAAACTCAATAAGGTTTTATATTAAAAATAATTTTTATAGAAAAATAAACAACTTAAATGATTTTTATATAGAAAATAATTATCTTGTATCGCTAAATTCTACATATAAGGGTTTTCCTAATAAAAAAATAGAGTATAGTAAAGTAAATATCATAACTATTAAAAATATTGAAGAATTTAAAAAAGCAGTAGAAACTAATATTCTTTACAAAGAAGGAGAAAGCAATTTAAACGATTATAAATTGCAAATTATCTATAAAGAAAGTTAAAAAAAGGTATATAAGCATGAAAAAATTAATTAAATTAATATTTGGTATTTCTTTAACTACAGTTATTAGTTCTACGGTTGTATCATGTTCTCATAAAATAAAACTTTCTGAAAATGATATTAAAAATATGATAAATGAAGAATATAGTAAAAGTGATATGTATTATCGATCTATGGAAGATGTAAATAATGTTTTGAGCAATATTTTTATGAAATATAATAATTATATACAATTAAACAGTGTTGGAAATCCTAACCAAGAAGGTTATTTGATAAAAGCAAATAAAATAGAAGAAACAACAGCAAAAATTAGTTTTTCTATTACTGCGCAAAAAATAGAAAAAGTTGGATCAGAGTTTATTGTTAATGATGATTTTTTTTATAATCAGACTTATAAAACTTTCAAATGAATCGATAAATTAAGTGTTGATAATGACAAATTTCAAACAGATTTTTATAATAAAACTGTATCTATAAAAATTTTAAATTTTGAAGATCTAGATGGAATAAGTTATAAAATAGTTGATGGTAAAGAATGAGTGGAAAAAAGTGATTTTGATAGTATCAATAAAAACATTTTCAATATAACTATTATTCCAAATCTAGAATCATATCAAAGTAATAGAATTATTAGATTTTTGTTTAAGGCAAAAAATGCTAAAGAATATACTAATATTGAAATTGAAAATGTTATAAAAACTTATGATCCTATAATTGAAACAGATATTAAAAATAATGAAATTACTACAAAATGGGGTAATAAAATAGAATTTAATATCTTAGATTATGCTAAATATAAAAATTTAAAAGTAGCTCCTACAAGTTATTCAAATAGTCTAATTGAAGATTTTGTAATAAATAATGGAAAAGTTACGACAACAATGTTGTATAGAAATGATGAATATAATACATTTTTTCAAAGTTCTTATTTTTGATTAAATATTATGGCTGATGATATACCATCACCTACAAAAATAAAAATAATAGCTAATCCTATTGATACTCCATTTGTTAACAACAATAATGAGAGTAATATTAATTTAAATGTAAGCAAGGAAAATGAAATACTTTTTGATAAAAAAATTAAAAATAAAAAATTACATTTTAAAGAAGATGACGCTAAAAAATATTTGTTATTTAAAAATGGTAATGTTGAATCTAATGGTGTAGATTATAGTGGTTTAGATAAAATGATAATTGAAGGTTGAGTTTTTGATAAATCAAAAAACTATATATGATGCAATCTTAGTTTCGATAAAGAATTTATTTTATTAAACAACTCTATTGTTACTAAAAATTTAGTTTATAATTTCTTTTTTATATTAAAAGAGTATAAAATTAACGATATAAAAATTAACGACCAAAATACTATAATTCAATCAAACGATGATAATGATTTAAATTATGAAATTAATAATAATATTGTTGATGTTTATACAAAAGCTGATAATTTTTATTTAAAAATAAAAACTGAAGAATTTAGAAAGTTCAATTCTATTATTGAAGAATTTAGTGATGATGACACGGATATAAAATTAGAATATACATTTGATATTTATCAGTACTATAAAGAGTATTGTGATATAAAAATAAGTTATTTTAGTTATTTAGATGAGAAATTAATATCTACAAAGTTAAAATTTGGTTATAACCAGTATGATCTAAATTTTAAAGTTCATTTATCTTAAAAGAAAAACTTATTCAAATTTAAATAAAAGTTAACGTATATTATAAGTCTTTTAAGTTAATTTATACGCATAATTTTTTCATGACTTATATTTTTATGCTTTTAATGATTAATATTCTATCTTTTTTCTATTGTAAATAATTAATTGGTTTTAAGAAAAATATTTTTATATAAATGAGATAAAAATTTTTTATAAAATAAGTATTTTGGAATATATTATAAATGCTATAATAAAATAAAATATTAAAAGGATAAGTAATGAAAAAAATTTTAAACATATTGAGTATATTTTCTCTAATGTTGTTCACTGGAACAACTATTTTAGCTTGTAGTACTTATGCATATACTCCAGATCAACTTGGTAAAATATTCAAAATTATTAAAAGAATTCAAGATAATATAATTGATAATAATATTAGATTAAAAGATAAACAAGACATAATAAATAATATAGTAAACAATATAAAAGATATTGATGATGTATACTTTGAAAAAAATAGTAATATAAAAGAAAATGATGTTCTTATAAATATAAATATAAATAAAATAAACGATAAATCATTTGAAACAACAATAGAATTTTTTGAGTCTTATAAGATTAATGGCGGTTATGAATACAAAAGTGATTATTCACAATCATCTGAATATTCTTTTCTTAGAAAATTGGAAGAAATTGAAGACATCGAAATAGAATCTAATGACATAAAAAATGATAGAGAAAGTGGATATGCAAGAATTTATATAAAAAATTATTCAAAAATTGAAACAATTTCTTTTAAACCAATTGAAAACGAAGAACAATTTGAGAAATGATGAATTACTAATGATGAATTTGATAATGTCTATATTGCTGTTGAATTTAAAAAAATAATAAATTATAAAAATAATGTTACTAAATTTGAATTAAGTGCAACAAATGTAAATAATAAAAAAGTAATATCTATAACAAATATATTTGATAGTGAACGAAATATTCAAACAAATATTGATAAAGTCAATTTAATATGAGGTGATAAGTTTGAAATTAAAGTTTTAAATTATTCTTTAGTTTCTGATTTAAAAATAAAATGTGATTTTGATTTAAAAGAAATAAAATATGATAACAAAAGCGGGATTATATCTGGTTATGCAATAAAAAATAAGGATAACAATTTTTTGAGAGAGGAACAATTCTCAGTTTATTTGATATCTGATTTATATAACACTAAGGTTTTAAGTTTTTCAATTAAACCTATAGAAATTTTTGAAAATTTAAATGATGAAAATATAAATTTATCCACAACAAGTAAAACATATTTAAAAGTAAATCAAAATATAGATGAACTTACTTTTTCTGCATTAAGTCATAAAAGTTTTGATTATGAAAATGTAGTATTTGAGAATGGAAATTATACAAATGATAATTTACAAGTAAAATATAGAAAAACTGATGAAGTTATATTAAGCGCTTGATGAGCAAATGAAAAAAAAGAATCTTATGTATTGGTTGATTCTAGCTATTCTAAAGTAATTGATGGTGAAACATATACACAAAAATTTAAAAATTATCGATTACATTTTTCAGTTACACAATGAGATAAAAAACTAGATATATTTTCTTTTAAAAATGATGTTAAATTTGAATCAAGAGCTAAAAATAAGTATTTAAAATATAATTTTGATGATTTAAGTAAAGAAATAAAAGTATTTACAAACTCAAACTCAATAAATTTTTATCTAAAAAATACATTTTATAGAAAAATAAATAACTTAAATGATTTGTATATAGAAGATACTAATCTAGTTTCATTAAATCCCACATTTAAAGATTTTCCTGCTAAAAATATTGAATATATTAAAATAAATGTTATAAGTATTCAAAATATTGAAGAATTTAATAAAGCAGAAAAAACCAATTTAATTTACAATATTGGCAAAAGTAATTTAAACAGTTTTAAAATTCAAATTATATATAAAGAAAGTTAAAATGAAGGGGAAAAATGAAAAAATTAATTAAGTTAATGTTCGGTATTTCTTTAACCGCTGCTTTTAGCACCACAGTTATTTCATGTTCAAGAAATAAAATAAAACTTTCTGAAACTGATATTGCAAATATTATTAATAATGAATTTAGTAAAAGTGATAGTTATTTTCATTCAATGGAAGAAGTAACAAGTACACTAGTTCAACTTTTTATGCAATATAACAATTATGTGAAAATAAATAGTATTGGAAATCTTCATCAAGAAGGTTACTTAATAAAAGCCAACAAAATAGAAGAAACAACTTCAAAAATTAATTTTTCTATCACTGCACAAAAAATAGAAAAAGTTGAATCAGAATTCATCGTTAGTGATAGTAATTTTTATAATGAAAATTATAAAGCTTTTAAATGAGTCAATAAAATAAATGTTGATAATGATAAATTTGAGACTGATTTTTATAATAAAAATGTATCTATAAAAATTTTAAATTTACAAGATCTAGATGGAATAAGTTATGAAATTAAAGATGGTAAAGATCAGGTTGAAAATTGTGGTTTTGATCCTAATAATAAAAGTATCTTTAATATAACTATGATTCCCAATATAAATTCAAATATAAATAATCAAACTGTTATAATTATTTTTAAAGCGAAAAATGTTAAACCTTTTACTATTGTCGAAATCAAAAATGTTATAAAAGATTATGATCCTGTAATTAAAACAGACCTTGAAAATAGTGAACTTAGCACAAAATGGGGAAACCGAATAGAATTTAATATTTTAAATTATTCTAAATATAAAAATTTAAAAGTATCTTCTACAAGTTATTCAGATAGTCTAATTGAAGATTTTGTAATAAATAATGGAAAAGTTATGACAACAATGTTGTATAAAGATGATAAATATAATACATTTTTTCAAAATTCTTATTTTTGATTAAATATTATTGCTGATGATATCCCAGCTCCTACTAAAATAAAAGTAATTATCAATCCAATTTCCCCATTTATTAACAATAATGATATGAAAGATATTAATTTAGAAGTTGGTAAGGAAAAAGAAATAGTTTTTGATAAAAAAATTAAAAATAAAAAATTATATTTTAATAATGCTTTAGCTAAAAAATACTTATTATTTAAAAATGGTAATGTTGAATCTGATAGTGTAGATTATAGTAACTTAGATAAAATGATTGTTGAAGGATGAATTTATAATGAATCTGAAGACTATATATCATGTAAATATAGTTTTGATAAAGATTTTAGTTTAGTAAATAATTATTTTGTCACTAAAAATTTAGTTTATAATTTTACTTTTACAATAGAGAAATATAGTGATAATGATATAAAAATAAATGATCAAACCATTAAAATACAGTCAGATGAAGATAGTAGTTTAAAATATGAAATTAATAATTCGATAGTTAATGTTTTTACAAAAGCTGACAACTTTTATTTAAAAATAAAAACAGAAGAATTTAGAAAATTTAACTCAATAATAAAAGAACTTTTTGATTCTACTGATATAGACTTAAAATATACATTTGATATAAATCAATATAATAAAGAATATTGTGATATAAAAATAAGTTATTCTACTGATCCAGAAGAAAAATTAAATACATATTTAATTTTTGGTTATAATCAATATAAATTAACTATCAAAATTAATTTAACTTAATAATTAATAAAATTTGATTATTTGATTTGTATTTAAATAAATGTAATATAGACAGTAATTTTTTATTAAATTATATTATAAGGTTCCTTTTTCCTTTTTTTAAAAAAAATAAAACGTTTTATTTTATAAATATTATTTTTTACATTATTTATATTTTATAATTTTATTGTTAAATTTAGAATGTGTTTATGAAGAAATTGTTATATATATTGAATTTATTTGATATTACAATTTTATCACCAATTTCTGTTGTATCATGTAAAGGTTTAGGACAAAACTATAAATTGGCATGTGATATTTTAAAAGTTGAAAAATTGATAAAAGAAATTTTGATAAATAAAAATATAAGATCATTAAATGAAGATGAATCAATAAAAAGTTTTTAAAATGCATCAAGTGATCTAGATTATGTTCTTTTTGAAAAAAATGATAATATTAAAAATGATGATTTATTATTAAAAGTTGAAATAAAACAAAAAATTTATAAAACTTTTGAAACATAAATTTATTACTATAATACATATGAAAGTAAAAAACTATATCATTATAAAAAAACTCCATTTTCTATTATAAGTTTTTCTTTTTAAATTAATCAATTATTCTTGATACATACTAGTTCGATTTGAAAAACCTAATGCTATTTTAATTCTAAATAAATAGAAGATATCAAACTTATCCTTTTTGAAAATCAGATCAAATTAAAAGTTACAGACTTGAAGACTATGGTAAAACTGCTAATTGTTATATAAAAAATTAAAAAGATAATAAATAATAAAATAGATATCAGTAATTTTGAGTTAAGTTAAAGTAATTTAAAAAATGCATAAATTATAAGTGTAAAAAACATTTATGGTGCAGATAATGATATTAATACCAATGTATCAGAATTATATGTTTTATGAACTAAAAAAATGAACTCATTTTTAAATATCAATCAATTAAAGATTTAGAGGTAAATATCACAACTAAATTAATAACTTGAAATTATAATTATAATACAGATATTATAAGTGGTTATGCATATAAAGAATCCGATAACAATATTCTAATTTATGAAGATTGTTATATTATATTAAGCTCATATAAATTAGGAATGAAAAAATGACAAAAATAGTTAAAAAAAAATAAGTATTTTTAATAATGTTTTTAGCAATTATATAAGTTTATTGAAAAAATACAGTTTTAAATATAAATAAAAATATAAATAAACTGATTTTTAAAACTTTTAACAGTTCTAGCTTTAATCAAAATTATATTAAATGCTTAATGATGAGATGATAGTTAGAATAAACTTATAGATGACATAAGTTATTCTTTTGAAATAAATGCGATAAAATATATTGAATCAATTGAAAATAATAGATATTACTTTTAGTAAATGTTTGAGAAAAAAAATTTCTTTATATGTTCTTTTAAAGATAAAATATTTTTTTTGATTATAATTAAGAAAAAATATTAAAATATAATTTTAATAAAAAAAATAATAGCATTATAGTTTTACAGATAAAGTAAATATAAAAACAATTTTGTGAAAAAATTAAATAATTTAAATACATGAAATATAGAAAATAATTTGTTAATTGATTCAAAAATTTCAGAAAGTTATTTTAAAAACTTAACAATGTTTTTTAATGTATAATAAAACTAAAAGTAATTAGAAAAACTTTAGAATAAATTTTTTCTATAATGAATAAAATTATCATAGTATGGAGGTAATATGAAAAAATTTTTAACTACATTATGTTTATCATCATCACTTGTTATACAACAAGCGTATATTTTGGGATGTAAAACAGATAATAAAGAAGATATTTCAAAGCAAAAAGTAGAATTTGTTAATAATTTGTTAAAACAAGAAATATTTGAAAAAAAATTAAGATTCAATAATATAGAAGAAATAATTAATAAAATAAAAGAAATCACAAGTAGTTTAGATTATTTGCATTTTGATAACAAGGAAGATATAAAACAAGATGATATATTAGCCAAAATTAAAATTGATACAGTATCTAATAAAGAATTTAAAATTTTAATAAGCTATTATAAAAGCTATAAGTCTAATGGCAAGTTTATTTTTGATGATACTTATTATTATAGTTTTAGTTTTCAAATTTTAAAAAAACTTCAATATATTGATAACATTTTTGTTGAAAAAGATAGTATAGAAAATACTATAGATAATTCAATTGCTGACTTAAAAATAACTAATTATAATTTAATAGAAGATATTTATTTAACACCAATAGAAAATAAAGATCAATTTGATATATTTGGTGTTGAAGATAAAAAAGATTACGCAATTGTTCATGTATTTATGAAAAAGATAGTAGATAATCAATCTAAAATAACAAAATTTATTTTATCTGCAAGTAATGCTAAAAATACATTAGTAATTAGTGTTAACAATATTTATGGAATGACTAAAAGCAAATAAAAAAATACTTCTAATAAAACTAGAAGTATTTTTTTATTTGCTACTTGGAGCTTTATATTTTACTACAAATGTTACAGTTCCGGTAACAATTTCACTTGTATCTGCAGCAGTTGCTACAATTGATCCATTTTTTTCACTAGTAGCTTCTACAAAGTCGCTAAACACAATATCTGTTGTTTCTTCAAACTTTTTAAAATATTTATCATACATACTTGTGAATGCAGCTTTTTTAACTGCTTCAATATCATTAGAGTCTGGAGTAATAGTTGAATATTTACTATCCATATATTTCAAATCCTTTTTATGAAATTCCACAGTTGGTTTACATGCAATCGCTTCAATAGAAGTTGAACAAATAAAACTAAAACCTCCTAGAATAATTAATAATTTTTTCATATTTTATTTTTCCTTTCAATTTTGGTAATATCATAGCATTTTTTATCAAATTATAATAAATAATATTAATTATTTATTTAAATTATTTTCTGCAATTTGTTTATTTCTTCTAATTTTTATTAAATAAAAGTCATCTCCAGCTGCTGCAAAAATAAGTCCTAAAATTGAACCTAAAAATATTCCTACTAAAATTGCTGCTTTTTTCTTTCCTTGTTTTGCTAATATAAAAGCAACAACTCACATTGAAATTGTAAATATAAAATATAAACTAAAACCAACAGCTGCTAAAATAACATTCATTTTAAAACCTCATTTATTAAAATTATAACAAAGTATATTAAATATAAAAAAAATAGCTATTGCTATTTTTCTTGTCGTCTTATTTTGGATACAATTAATTGGATTCTGTATGTTAATAATACAAATAATATAATAGCGAATAAGTCAAAAATCATAAGACCAATTCATGAATTCATAAAGGAAGCAAAACCAAATGATTCATCTCCAACTTCAATTAGTGATCTAAAATAAGTCATTGAAGCACCAGCAAATGGTTGCACAATCATTATAATAGTTCCACTAACAAAAGAATAAAAAACTCTTCATCTTTTGCTTTCTTTATCATAAATATTAAATACTTTATAAAAAAGCAGTCAAAATAAAAATACTCATAATGCAAGTCCTAAACTAGATGTAAATCTAAATAAAGGGCTCATTCCATATAATATAAATTGTAATAGTCCATCCAACAAACCAATAATCATACCCCAGTATAAACCGACTACTTGAAAGCTTATAGCAATAACAAAGTATTTTAGAGTAAATCCAACATTTACTCCTGTTATTCCTAATGGAATAACAACATTTATTAAACTAACAGCTGTAGACATACTTAGTAACAAACTGACAAGGGTTATGTTAAGCGTTTCGCTTTTAATTTTTGCATGTCTGTTTGTTTTGGATAGTTTGCTGATTTCGTAATCAATATCTTCATCTCTAATTGTCAATTTATTTGGTTTATTTTCAACTATTGATTCTTGATTTGATAATTCATCAGTTTTTTTCAAATTTTTACTCCAATCTTTTAACAAGTTGGAATCCAATTAATTAGTATTTATAATTGACTTTAATATTATATAATAATTTTATAAATGAGGGACTTTAAATGTTTAGTTTTTTTGTAGAAAAAAAATCAAATAACAACTTTGTAATTGAAGATAAAGATTTTCACCACATAGTAAATGTAGTGAAGTTAAAAATAGGAGAAGAAATATTTTGTATCAATAATCAAATTAAGTATTTGTGCGAAATCAAGGAAATACAAAAAGATTACTTAATAGCAACTATTAAAAAAGAAGTATTATTAGATCAAAATAATGTTCAAGTAAATCTAATAGTTGGAATAATTAGAGAGCAAAAATGAGATTATGTTTTACAAAAAGCAACAGAACTTGGGGTTACAAATATTATTCCTGTTCAATTTAAAAGAAATGTTGTATTAATAGATGATAAAAAAGTTGAAACAAAAATTAAAAGATGACAAGAAATTTGTATTAGTGCTGCAAAACAATCAAAAAGAACAACAGTTCCAAATGTTCAATCAGTTATAAAAGATATAAATGATTTAAAAAATATTAAAGCAGATTTAAATTTAATAGCTTATGAAGATAACAAAATAAATAGTTTAAAAAATTATTTACAGAATAATTTTAATACGATAAATATAGTTGTAGGACCAGAGGGTGGATTTGAAAAAAAAGAAGTAGATTTTTTTATCCAAAATGGATATAGTGAAGTTAGTTTAGGAAGCAATATTTTAAGAACAGAAACTGCATGTTTGTACTTACTTAGTGCTATTTTTTATGAAACAAACTAGTTTTGTTAAATGATATAATTAATACATAAAAAGGGGGCTAAATATGTTTCAAAAAAATGATTCTAAAATACTGACTAGCGATGTTAAATTAATTAACGAACAATTAAAAGCAGTTGAATTAGATAAAAATTTAAAAATAACAATAGATAAAAACATTTTTTTTATAAAAACATTTTTAAAAAAACTTGTAGATATAAAAAAAATAGGAAGCTATGCAATTGAAAATATTTATAATTTTGATGAACCCCCAATTATAGATTTATTAGCATTAAAATATGTAAATAAAGAAATGTACAACACTTACTTTAAAGAAACTGAAACAAAAGATCATTTTGATGATTGTTGAGTTTGTGAATTAAATGAAGATATTTTAGTTAGTTTAAGAAAAAAATTTAAAATAGAAAAAAACATTCAAATAGAATGAAATACAAAAAAATATTTTTATGGACCTGACATAAGAAAAGATTTTTTTATACATAATGACTCTATTAAAATGGACTACTATGAAAAAGAAAAAATAATATTTACGATTATGATAAGAACTGGGATTATTCATAATGAATATCCTGTAATATTATGTATGAAAAACATGTATTTTAAATCAAATGCAATAGAGTATGTAAAAACGTTTAAAACTTTAAATAAATTAACAATTAGAAAATTAGAAATATTATTTTTTTATATAAGATTAAATTTTAGAAATAAGTTTGATGCTCAACAAAGATTAATGATGAGAATTTTAGTTATGAGTGATTTACAAACACAGCTGTTTAGAAATGTTTTTTTTAAAAAGTGAATAACAACAGTTTTTTATTTTTTATTTACAAATGCAAAAGTAGTGGATAATCTTTTTGAAACTAATAAAATATATTATAGAAAACATAAAAAATTTGTTCAGTTATATTCTTCTTTTAAACTAAAGAACTTAAAATGAGTATTTCATAATACTTATTTAAGTACAAAAGATTTTTTAGATAAGTATTTGTATGAAGTGGAAGACTGAATAAATGATAAAACTTATATTAAAAAACCACTACACTTTTGATATGATTCAAATCCTTATATTCAAAATTCAAATTACTCATCTAGTTTCACAATGAAAAAAGATAAAAAAATTTATGATAATTTAGAATTAAAGTTTTATTCAAAAGAAGTTTATCCAAGTGATAAGAATATAGGAATTTTTTTAGTATGATTAAAGTTTTATGAGTTTGAAATTTTACCAATCAGAGAAGAGGAAAACTAATGGCTAAACCTAATTTAATAAAGCAGTTTAATACAGCTATTAATCAAAACATTATTTTGGATAAAGATTTAAATGCTGTTATTAAAGTTTCTTTTTTTGAGTTTAAAAAAATATTTAACAATATATTTTTAGATATAAAAAAATTAGGAGATTTTAAATATAAAAGTTTTTTTAGCAACTCAAGAAGCATAAATTTAGATCTTGCAATAATAAAATATTTTCCTAAAAATGATTTAAAATTTACTCAACTCAATGAAACTATTTTAAAAACATTAGAAAAGTTACCAATAAAATATGTAATTAAAAAAAATCAAAACTATATAGCTATTGAAGAAAAATTTAAAGGTTATAATATAACCTATAGACTTATAACCTTAATAAGAAAAAAACGAGAAGATAAAAAAATAGATTATGTAAATAGGAATGGTTTAGTGCAAGAAGATTTGGCTATAAAAGTTACAAATGCTTTTTGTATAGCTAATAAAATTAGTAATGGAACACTATTTAATATTAAAAAACTTGTTAATTACATTTTAAAAAATCAATTTGAATATACTTATAATTTAGATTACTTATTATTGACATGATTTAACGAATATATTGCAAGAAGTTTAAATAGTTTTATTAATAAAAAATTTAATAAAAGAAATAAAGAAATGGATATTGAAAATTTTAAAAAAATCAAATCATTAAAAATTTGATTTAAAGAACATATTGATGTAAATAATTTGTATTATTATATTTTTACAAAAATAGAAAACATTAATAGTTATTTTTATAATGAATTAGAATTTGAAAATATTGAAATTTTTACAGATATTTCTAGATATTCATTAAATACAAACTCTACTTTTAATAATCCAATGTCATTTTTTTCTGAAATAAAAATATTTGATTTAAAAAATCATAAAGATCTTGTATTTATACAAAATAATTTAGGATTAGACTATGGAATTTCTAAAATTGCTTATGATAAAGCAAGAAATGAAGAAAAAAGATATTTTGTCTCTCCATTTATAGTATCTGGTTTATCTAATTTTGCTATGTTTCAAAAATGATTTACATTGTTAAGCTCAAAATTATATGCAAAATTATCTCAAGAATTAAAAGAAGAAATAAAATCAATGAAACAAAGAGAAGCTATGGAAGAACTAAATATTATTGCACATAATTGATTATCTAGTTATTATAAAAAATTAAAATATTTAGTACCTTACTTTGATAAAAAATATCCTTTAGCATACGAAAGTGATATAAAAACTTTGATGAGATTAATTGTTACAATGGTTGATAAAACAAAAGAAAAAGATTGAATTATGGAAAATGATAATTAAAAAAAATTAATCACATTAATGTGATTAATTTTTTTATGTTGATAATTCGTATAAAACTTTAAAGATACCATCTTCTTTAATTAACTTTTCATAATTTCCGATTTGAACTATTCCTTTATTTGCCTCCATAACAAATATTTTATCAAAGTTTTTTATTGTACTTAATCTATGAGCAATAGAAATTGTTGTTCTACCAACCATTAGTTTTTCTAATTCAGATTGAATTTCTTTTTCGACTTTTGTATCTAATGCACTTGTTGCTTCATCTAAAATTAATATTTCTGGATTTTTTAAAATTAATCTTGCTATTACTAATCTTTGTTTTTGTCCTCCAGAAAGTTGAGCACCTCTTTCAAATAAAACAGTATCATATTGATCTTCTCAACTCATTATTAAATCATGTAATAAGGCTTTTTTTGCAGCTTCATATACTTGTTCTGGTTCTACATTTTCTATTCCATATTTAATGTTATCAAATATTGTTCCACTTAAAATTTGTGGTTCTTGATCTACATATCCAATTTTGTCTAATCATGATTTTAAATTTATATCTTTTAAATTAAATGCATCATTTATAATTATATTTCCATTAGTTGTGTCATAAAATCTTAAAAATAATTTTGCTATTGTTGATTTTCCACTTCCAGTAGGCCCAACAAATGCATAACTTTTTCCTTTTTCAAAAGTTATATTTATATTTTTAAAAACCATTTTATCATCATTATTATAACTAAAGTCAACATTATCAAATTTAATTGTTTTAACTTTTTGATCAAATATTGTTTTTTTATGTTTATCTATTTTTATTTTGTAGTTGAATAAATTATATAAATTCTTTGCTCCATATTTTGCAGCTGGAACTTGTGATAAAACAAATCTTAAATCTAAAAGAGGCATAGTCATAACAATAACTCCTGTTGTAAAAGTTGTTATTATACTAATTAATGTTTGAGAGTTTTCATAATACAAAATAACTCCAAACATAACACTTGCCATTGAAAAACTACCAACTCCTCCAATGATAAGTCCTGCTGGAATTTCAGAAAGTAATAATTTCAATTTATTTTTTTTATCAACTTGTTTTGCAACTTTTTCAAAATCATTTTTTTCTTGATCAAAAGTACCACTTGATTTAATTAATCTTATACTATAAATTTTTTCACTCATATCATTCTCATAATCTTTTGTAAGTTTACTTATTTTTTTTGTAGCAGATACAGATAAGATTGAAAATAAAAATACACCAAACATACAAACAGTAAGTAATCCAAAAACACATAAAGTAAGTTTTCAATCAACTATAAACATGATAATAGAAGATATTAAAATAACTAATCCTGTTCTTACCAAACTAACTGGCGCTTCTTTTATGTATTGGCCTAAAATACTTGTGTCTTTTACTAATGTAGAAATAAGTTCGCCGGTTTTATTTTCATTGAAATATTGTAAATCTTGATCTATATAATAATTTATTAACTCATTTTTTAGTTTAGTTTCATAACTTCTTGATATAACTCCACTAATTAAATAAATAATATAAGATATAAAAACAATAATTAAAATATTTGTTACCATAATAACTAAAAAATCATAAACATTTAATTTAAAACCAAATAATGTGATAAATAAGGTTTTTCCATCATAATTTACAAAATCATAAAATAGTTTGTTTATAATTTTTTGAATAAAATCAGGACTACCGTATTGATCTAAAATCATATCTATTTGTTTTGGATCAATATTAAAACTGCTTAATAGATCATAAAGTGATTCTCGGTTATTTGCAGCACCAATTATTGATTTAGAAACTAACAATGCAGTTATATACTGAACAATTTTAATATTAATTGCTGCTAATATTGCTGTTAATGCAATCAAAACTATCATAAAAAATGTTAAAAACATTCTATTTTTTAATGCTCTTCAAATGTGAATATTAATTCCATCATCAAACTTTAGTTTAAAAAATGTTAGTTTCATATTTTCTCCTTTTTATTTATTTATGCTAATATTAAAAAGAATTACATTTCATATAAATATAATTGTTTCATTTAAAACAAGTTTAGCACCAGAAGGGAGTAAAGTCAATGAAAAGAGATTATAAGTTTAATGAGTTTTCAAATTTAATTAAAGGATTTATTGTTGTGACAATTCTTTCGAGGAATTTAGAAGTATTTATGGAAAAAGAATTTAAAGAATTATATAAAAATGCTTATATTCATTTAATGTTTATAAAACACGTTGAAGGAATAAGTCAAATGGAATTAAGTTTATTAACTGGTACTAACAAATCAACTTTAGTGAGAAATTTAGCAGATTTAATTTCAAAAGATTATGTTATTAAAAAAACATCATCAAGAGCTAATGAAAATGAATTATATTTAACAGAGAAGGGTTTAAAAACTGTAGAAGTTATTCAAAATTGAATTCAAGATAGGGAATTAGAAATAGAAAATGAAACAAAAAATTTTGATAATATGAAAGAAAATGTCTCTTCATACATGTTAAAAGTTATCGATCTTTATTCAAAATAATAATATTTTTAAAAATAACTTATAACTATGAGTTATTTTTTTTATTTTACTCTTATATAATTTTTTTTAGAAAGGGATGAAGTATGAAAAAAATTAATTGAGACGAATATGCCACTGAAGTTATAAAAAATGTTGGTGGAAAAGAAAATATTAAAGAAATATTTAACTGTGCTACAAGATGTAGATTTTATTTAAACGATGATTCTAAGATAAATGTAGCAAACCTTAAACAAATTGAAATTGTTAAAGGATATAATTTAGCAGAAACAGAGCATCAATTAATAATTGGAGCTGGAGTGGTTGATAAACTTGTAAGAGCAATTAATAATCAACTAAATAAAAATGGTGAAAGTGGTAATTTTGAATCTAAACCAAAAGTTAAACTATGAAATAAAAAATTATCTTTCAAACAAAACACATTACAGATTACAAAAAGGGGAATGAACTCATTTGCTGCAATATTTGTACCGTTAGTTCCTGTCTTTATTGCAGGAGGGATGAGTTTAGCGCTTGTATCATTAGTTAATCAGATCTCAAAAAACACCGGTTTTGCAAAAATATTAGACATAATTGGGGGAGGTATTTTAGGTAGTTTACCAGCATTTGTTGGATATACAGCTGCGAAAAAATGAGGAGGAAATCCTTATTTGGGAATGGCTATGGGACTTGTTTTGATAGCACCAGCTTTAATGAACTCATATGCAAATAACAAACCTGTTATGATTGGTGCAGATATTAATGCAAGTAGTGAATGAATTGAAGCATCAGTTAATGAAGCATTTGAAAAATGAAAAACTGAACAGTTAGCTGCAGGAATTTCTGCTGAAAGCTTATCACAACTATCTGCAAATGAAGTAGTTGGAGTTTATCAAACTATATTTTCAGGATTTTTTAAAATTAAATTAATTGGTTATCAAGCACAAATTGTACCAATTTTATTAGTATTAGCATTATCAGTTAACTTAGAAAAATTAATGAGAAAATATATTCCAGACATTGTTGGAATTATTATTGTTCCACTTGGGGTTGTAATAATTTCATCATGATTAGCATTTTGAGCAATCGGTCCATTAGGGCAAATTATTGGAAAAGGAATAGCTATTGCATTGACCGCTATTTTCAAATACACTAACTATACAGGTATAGGATTTGGTGGAATGCTATTTGCAGGATTATATCCATTAATTGTTATTACTGGTTTACACCAAGGATTTTTACCAATTGAAACACAATTATTAATGGATACAAACTTAACATATGGTCACTCATTTTCATTTATTACACCAGTTGCTTGTGTATCAAATATTGCGCAAGGATCTGCTGTATTAGTTGCAGCAATATTAATAAAAGATAAAAAAGAAAAATCTAAAGCAATTTCAGGAGCATTTGGAGCTAACCTAGGAATTACTGAACCTGCTATGTTTGGGATAAACTTACAGATTAAACCATTACTAGTGGGTGCCATGATTGGTTCTGCTGTCGGAGGATATTGATTAGGTATGACTCATACAGTAGCAAACTCCTTAGGAAGCGCTTCATGAGTTGGACTAGTTCAATTTGATTGATCTGCACAATATGCGCAAAATTATTTTGAAGCAAATAAAATACATGCTGCATTTACATCATGGCCACCAGGAGCAAATGTTGTAATCGCAATGGTATTGTCAATGGGAGTCTCATTTACATCTGCATTCTTCTTAATGAAAACTAGATGAGGTTTAAGATCATTAAAAGCATATTTAGACTCTATGAATATTAAAAATGATATAAAAGTTTTAGAAAAAAAAGTAAAAGCTGAAAAACCTAAAAAAGTAAAAGCACAAAATTAATAATAAAAGTCCATTTAATAATGGACTTTTATCATTTTTCTTCATCAACGACTTTATTTTTTAAAATTTCAGTACGTTTTTTAACATAATCTTTTTCAATTTTTCCTATATCATGATATAAATCACGACTTGCTTTAATTCTTAATTTTTTTAATTCTTCGTCACAATATACTCAAGTTAATCATACTATATGGAAGTGACGTAAGTATTTTATTTCTCTTTCATCATACATTTCATAACTTAATTCTTGAGCTTCTCGTTGAGCTAAATCGACTCATTTTTGAGCATCAACATTTTGATTATAAGCTTCTTTTGCAAGATCTTTATAACTTAAAGCTTTTTTAACTATTATGTCTTCTAGTGATTGTAATGTATTTGCAATTTCAGTAACAATTGCTTGATCAAATTCATCATAAGAGTTAAATTGGTGTTTAGAAAGATAAAACATTTTTGTATTTAAATTACTTACAGGGTTTCCACCACTTCCAAGATGCTCTCTTTCAGTAATTATTTTAAATTCTGCTTCAATTTCTTTATAGAAATCTGATTTAATACGCATATGTTTCCACCTCTTTATTTACCATTAATCTCATATATTATAGCATAAAATTATACACAATTAAATAGATAATACAAGACTTATTATTAACTTTTTATATTTTATTATTGATGCTAGATTTACTAATTAATATAATATCACTATATGTATGAAAAAATTTTTAATAAATTAACTTTAAAAATAAAACTATTCCGATAAAAAGTGTTTTAAAACTAATTATTTAAGTATTTTTGTATTAATATTCTAGTGTAAATGAAAAGAGGATATGAATGAAAAATTATGTATGATGAAAAACAAGTAACATGTATCAAATTTGACCTAAATCATTTAAAGATACAAATAATGATGGGATAGGAGATTTAAAAGGAGTGACTCAAAAGTTAGATTATATTAAAGATTTAGGTTTTGATGCAATTTGACTATCTCCATTTTTTAAATCACCAATGGCAGATAATGGATATGATGTAGCAGATTATTATCATGTCAATCCAATCTTTGGAACAGATGAAGATTTTGATGAGTTAATCAAAGAAGCTAAAAAAAGAGATATAAAACTTATTATTGATATGGTTTTTAACCATACAAGTGATCAACATGAATGATTTATTGATGCATGCAAATCAAAAGATAGTATTTATTCAGATTATTATATTTGAAGAGATAAACCAGATGATTCAATTACTTCAATGTTCACAGGACCAGCATGAACTTATTGTGAAGCAAGAAACCAATATTATTTACATTTATTTGATAAAACCCAACCAGACTTAAATTGAGATAATCCAAAAGTTTTAGAAGAATGTGCTAAAGTTTTAGATTATTGACATAATAAAAAGGGGATTGCAGGGTTTAGATTTGATGTCTTAGAACTATTAGGAAAAGATATTGAAAATCATATTCTTGCAAATGGTCCGAAATTACATAGTCGTATTAATGAGTTAATGAAAAAAGGTAACTTAACTTATGAAACAGTCAAAATTGGAGAATGTTGAGGAGCAGGGTTAGAAGAAACTTTATTATATACTGATAAAAAAAATGAAGAACTTTCAATGGTTTTTAATTTTAAAACAATAAAAGCAATTAAAAATGAAGAAGACTCTAGAAATAAAATTGGTAAATTAAATGTTGAAAAATTAAAAAATGCAATTGTAGATTTTGCAAATCAAGTTGTTCAATCACAAGGATGATTATCAACTGTTTTAGAAAATCATGATTTACCAAGAAGTATAAGTGTATTTGGAGATTCAGATTATTGACAAGATTCTGCAAAAACTTTAGCTTTATTACTTTATAGTGTTGTAGGAACTCCATTTGTTTATCAAGGTCAAGAAATAGGAACTAAAAACTTTGTTGGAAATAGATATGAAGATTTTAATGATATTGAATTATTTAGAATGAAAGTTAATTTAGTTGATAGTAAAAAAATGAGTGATAAAGAGTTTTTTGATTTAATGAATTGAAAAGGAAGAGATAATGCAAGAAGACCAATTCAATGAAATAGTGAAAAAAACTTTGGATTTACAAATGGTACACCTTGAATTACTATGAATAACAACCAAAATGACATAACTGTAGAAAATCAATTAAAAGATCCTAACTCAATTTTAAATTTTTATAAAAAATTAAATCAATTAAGAAAAGGAGAATACTTAGATTATTTTGTTAATGGAAATATGAAGTTGAATCAAAGCGATAATGAAATAATTGATTTTAGTATAGAACTTGATGAAAAACCAAGTTTAAGATTTATTGGTAACTTTGGTAAAAATCAAAATAAACATATCATTAATAAATATTCAAAAATATTTTTTAATGAACAAAATATAGATATAAAAGAAAGTGAAATAATTTTAAAACCTTGAAGCTCAATTTTAATATTAGAATAATAGTAAAAAAAATTAGTGTACAAAATATATTTAGTATACAAAGCAATGTTGATTTTAATTTAAATATATATTTTTAAATATTCTTATATATTATAAAATATATAAGAATGGAGCATAAAACTATGAATAATGAATCGGGTATTTTTTTAGTTAATAAACCTCTAAACATAACTTCAAATGATTTAATTCAAAAGATAAAAAAGAAATTTAATATAAAAAAAATTGGTCATGCAGGGACGTTAGATCCAATTGCTACTGGTTTAATGGTTGTTTTAACAAATCAAGCTACTAAAATTTCTAATTATCTTTTAAAAGCAGATAAAGTGTATGTTGTTGAAATGAAATTATTTCAAAAAACAGATAGTGGTGATATAACTGGAAAAGTAATTGAAACACAAGAATTTAAAAAAATAGCAAAAAAAGATGTAGAAACATTAGCACAAAAATATAATGGTTATATTTATGATCAATATCCTCCAATTTATTCTGCAATTAAAGTAAATGGAAAAAAATTATATGAATATGCAAGAAATGATCAAGAAGTAAAAATTGAACCAAGAAAAGTAACGATTAATGAATGTGAAGTTATTGATTTTAACCAAAAAAATGCCACTATTAAATTAAAAGTAAATTGTAGTAAAGGTACTTATATTCGTAGTTTTGTTCAAGATTTTGCAAAAGAATTAGATTGTATTTCAACTGTTAGTTCTTTAGAAAGAGTTGCTTCTGGTAATTTTAATTTAGATCAAGCAAAAACAATTGAAAAAATTGAAGAAAGTGATTTAATAACAATGTATGATGGATTAATTCAAAATAATCATACTTTGATTGAGTATCACAAAAGTAGAGATATAATTCAAGGAAGAGCAATCACATTAACTGGTAGAAGTGATAAAGTCATTTTTATAATTGATGATAAAAAAAATGTTATTGCAATCTATAAATGAGTTGCAAAAGATTTATATACATGTCAACGTGGTTTATGAGATGAAGACTTTGAAGCTAGTTTAACAGAAGCAGAAAGAGATTTTTAAAATGAAAAAAATTGATGTATATTTGAAAAAAGAAGAAAATTTTGATATCCAAAAAAATAACACTATTTGCATTGGATTTTTTGACGGTATTCATCGAGCTCACCAAAAAATAATGCAAAAAACTCAACAAATTGCACAAGAAAATAATGAAATATTTTCAGTAATGACTTTTAATCAAAAAGTAAGTGAGTTTTTAGCGGGGCAATTTCATAATTTACAATCAAGAAAAATAAAATATCGTATGTTAGTTGATTTATTTGATCCAGAATTTTTATTTGAAATTCAAGTAAACGAAAATACTATAGCTGTTTCAAAACAAGATTTTATTGATTATTTAAAAAATAAATTAAATGTAAAGCATTTAGTTGTCGGAAGTGATTTTACCTTTGGGCACTATAAAGAAGGAAGAGTAGAAGACTTGTATGAAGCATTTGGAAAAGAAAATGTTTTTGTGTTTTCAAGAATTGAAAAATATTCTTCAAGTAATTTAAAACAATTATTAGCTGAAGGAAAAATTGAATTATTAAATGAAAAAATGGGATATATTTATAAACTTGATTTAAAAAAAATCCCAGAAAAAGCAAATGCTTTTAAAATTTCAAAAAGTAAAGCAACTATAAAAGATGGTTTTTATAGAGTAATTTATAATGATGTAGTTTGTAAAGTTCAATTTGAAAGTAATATAGCTTATTTTCCAGATAACTTTGTAAGTCCAAGTGAAATAAGTATTGAATTAGTTCAAAGAGTTAATTAATAAACTCTTTTTTTTATTTAAAAGTTATTTTTTTAACAAATATAAAAAATACAAATTGCTATAATATTTCTATAAAAGGAGATAATTTTATGAATGAGATAAAAATTGAAAATCCAACAAGTGAAGGTAAAGAAAGTAAAAAGTTTTTAACTTTATTAAAAGTCAATTGCTTTATTATAAGTCTTATTGGTTTAGGATTATTTATATTTGCAATTATATACGGAAGAGTATTGATAGGAAATTACAAACGTGAAGAAAATGTTTTAGATCCACAATGATATTATTATGTAATTTTTTTCTTTGGAGTATATTATTTTGCATCTCAAATTTCTTTAGCGATTGGAATTGAAAAAATTTTAAAAAGAATAAATTATTCTTTATATCAACGAAAAGTTTTTATATTATGTAATTTATTAGTAATGGTTTTAACAGTTTTAACATCATCTACATTATATTTATTTTTAAAATATAATAAAGCTCTTGAAAAAGAAGGTTATGATGATAAAGAACAATTTGATTATTATGTTAATACAAAAATTAATCCTAGATTTAATATGAAAATCTTAGTTACAACAACTTTTGGTATAACTATATTTTTTTCATTATTCGTTGGATTTTTAATTTATGCATATTTGAAGAATATTGATTTTATTAGTTGAAATTTTACTACTGTAATAATTGGGTCATATTCATTTATGATTGTTTTTGGAAGTAGTACAATTTGTGCAAGATTTTTATGTGACACAAATGCATTTTTAAATAGTGATAACAAAATTGATACAAAATGATTTGTTATAAGTTCTATTCCAATAATTGGACCAATAACTTTATTGATTTATTATAGTAAGAAGAAAATAGTTAATAAAAGAGATAAAGTAATTTAGTTTTTTTCAGACTTTTAAAGTCTGTTTTTTTTATGAATATTATTATTTGATAAATTAAGTATGATTGTTATAATTAAAATTAAAGGTATATATAAATGAGTCAATATAAAGAATTAAATAGCAATAATAAAAATAAATCATTAGTAACTTTATTAATGATATTTAGTATTTTATTTTTATTATGTGGGATTGCATTAATTTTAGTTTCAATTATTTCTGGAAAGATTTTTACAAAAATTTTTAATCGCAATGGTAATGCTACTATTCCGAATTGATATTATTATTTAATATTTGATATAGGTTTTTTTAATATTATTTTTAATTTAATTTTTATTTTATATATAAGAAATGGTTTAAACAATAGTAAATATAGTTTATATCAGCAAAAAATATATTTGCTTGCTAATCTATTGATATTTATTATTGCAGTTTTTCCAATTTTTATAGTATCAATATATTTAAAATATATTGACCTTTTAAAAAAAGAAAGTCTTGAAGATGAAGAAAAATTTGATAAATATATAAATTCAAATGCTATTCCAAAAAATAAAAATAAAAAAATAATGTTATATTTATTTATTTTTTTAATAATTTTAGTCAATTTTTTATTAATTATGTTTTTAAATTCTGATTATAAAGAATCTAAAGTCGAAGAAAAGCGTTTGATATTAGCTTTAAATTTTATTGTATTTATCTTTTTTTGCATCATTTTATTGATAAGTCCTAAATTATTATGTGATACAAATATTTATTTAAATGAAAACAAACAAATTAAAAAGAAATGATTAATTATTGGTATGATTCCTATAATTGGATCATTCATTTTACTGATTTATTTTTACAATAAAAAAGATAAAAAACTTCATAATAGTTAATAATTAAATTCATTATTAAATAATAAGTATATTAACTAATGTATAATAAAATATGGAAAAAATAATAATAATAATAATAATAATAATAATAATATCAATATAGAAATCAAATTTAATAACAAACAAAGTGGAAAATGTAAATCATATTTAAAATTTTATAGTTTATTTTTAATTATATTAGGTATCAGTTTAATAGTTTTTTTCAATAGTATATGGAAAGGTATATATTTGACGTATTTTTAGAAGTGATAATGAATCTCATCCAAAATGGTATTATCATTTATTGTTTGATTAGGTATCATTTACTTTGCTATTAATTTACCTTTTTTTGCAAAACCGGAAAGTATTGCAAAAAATACTACGTACTCACTTTACCAAATTAAAATTTTTATGTTATGTCTTTTATTAATAACTATCTTAACTATATTTTGTTTATTTACAATTTTATTATTTTTAAAATATGTTAATGCTCTTAAAAAAGAAGGGTATGATGACAAAGATAGATATGAAAAATACATAAGTTTTGATAAAAATAAAATATTAAACATATCAAAATTATTAGTTTTTGGGTTTGGTATATTTATCATGTTCTTAGTTCTTTTAAGTTTATGTATATATTTTAAAATTGAAAATGATATTAAAAGTAATAGAATAGTAATTCCAATATTGAATTTCACATTCTGATTGTTAATTTTTTTACTAAATTCAATTTGTGGATATTATTTAACTGGTACTAGTGTTTTTTTAAATAAAGATAATAAAATTGATAAAAAGTGAATAATTATTAGTGCTATACCAGTAATTGGTGCAATTATAATAATTAATTATCATAAAAAAAATAAAAATATCAGTATTAAATAACAGAGAAGAAAGAAAAATGAGTGAAAAAGAAATGAAAAGTAATGATAATTTAAAAACCAAAAATAGCTTAGAAAGTAAAAAAATATTACATTTTTTTATCAATTTATTCTACATTACTAATGATTGCTGGAATATCTATTTTTGCAGCGGTCATAGTTTGTAGCAATTTTTTAGTAATATCTGCTAAAGCTGGTCAAAACATAAATCATGTTTAATGATATTAATATATTCTTTTTTATACTGGAATATATTTTATAGTTACTCATTTTACATATTTATTTTTTACAAAATTTATTATAAAAAAAACACATCACTCACTATATCGATTAAAAATCTTTGTAATAGCAAATGCTTTTTTAATGGTAATAACTATTTTACCAACATTTAGTATGTTATTATTTATCAAATATGCAGATGCTCTTAAAAAAGAAGGTTTTGATGATAATGATAGATATGAATATTATATAAATAATAAATTAAACAAAAATTCATTTATTGGAGGTCGAACTTGTTCTGTAATTGTGTTTATGATTATGACAATAGGTCTTGTTGTATGATTTTTTTGCTTTAATAACTCAACAAATGATACAAAGTTAATGGCTATAAAATATTGTGTTACTGGGTTTTTTGTATTTTTAAATCTTGTTACAACTGCCGGGCTTGGCGCTACATTTTTAAGCAATTCAAAAATCTATTTAAATGAAGAAAAAAGTTGATAGAAAATGATTGATATGTGCTTGAATACCAATTTTAAGTCCATTTATTATTGGAACTTGTTTTTTGGTAAGAAAATAAAAAACTTTTATAAATAATTGTATTTATTTTTTTTATTAATATTATAAAATTAAGAGAAAAGAGGCGATAACTATGGATGATAAAATTTTAAAAAAAACTATTTCTATAAAAACTCTTAGATTATGAGGAAAAAACCCAAGATATACCGATCTTGTTTTTATAAATATTGAAAAAATCGGATCAGAAGACTTTATAATTAATGAAAATTTAATGGGTGTAGAAAGTGATATGTATAAAGAAAATTATAGGGAAAATATGAAAAAACTTTTAGCACCAGCCGATTCTCCAAAACTCACTTATGACTTAATTGAATCAATGATGGAAGGTTTCGATTCATCTATTGATGATATGTTTGTTGTAAGACCGGTATGGTTGGATAATTATAATTATAGTAAATCAAAAGATATTTATTATGTTGTTGAAGGAAATAGAAGACTTCTAGTAATTGATTTATTAAGTGACAGAAATAGTTCTAGAAAGTATTTGAAAGAATTTACTGAAAAGCTAGAAAAAGATTTAAATAAAACTAATTTTAATAATGATCAAAAAAAAGAGACTATCCTAAAAATTAAAATAAATAATTTTAAAAAAATTTTAGCAAAGTGTGAAGAATATGATAAGAATCCCAAAATTGGATTAAGTATATCTTGCAAAGTATTAGATTATAATTTTTTCATTTCAAAAACAGGTATGGAGCAATTAAATAAAGTTTTGAATTCTAGACACTTTGGCAAGAAAAAGGGAAAAATGAATTGACCAAGAGGTCTTATATTAAAAAAAATTTATTCATTAATAGTAAAGTTTGTTATAGAAGCGAAAAATAGAAGTGAAAATATTGATTGAAAAGTAATAAACAAAAAAATTGAAAATACTATTGGTAAAACAATAACAAGTTCTGATTTAAATAATGCTATTTTTTTTGTTGAGTGTATAAATGCATGAAATGCGGATAAAAAAGATAATGAAAAAATAAAATTTGGTGATACAGAAAATGGGGATATTGATACTTCTGAAATAATTTTATATAATGATGAAAATCAAGAACTTTTACAAATAGACACAGAAGATATAAGTGGTTTTTCTGTTTCTGCTCTTGAGTTGGCAAAAACAAACTTAATAATACTAGATAAAGATTTAACTAAAAAATCATTATCAAAAGTTATAAAGTTTGTTTATGAAGACAAAGAAAAAATAAGTGATAACTCAAGTATTATCAAAATAAAAAGAAAAACGGAAAATACTTTTATAGATAATCATGACGTAGTACAAAAAATTTTAAAAGAGATTACAAATGCCGTTTATAACAAAGAAATCACAACTAGATCATCTAAAAATAGTGATATAACGGAATCCGGTAAAAAAATTCGTCAACTAATTTTTCCTTTGGGATATGATTCCGAGGAACTTAAAAATAATATTTATAACATATCTTTGGAACAAATTGGAAGCATAAATCCTGAATTAATAGAAGATGTTAAAATAAAAGTAATAGTTACAGATTTTCAAGATATAGATAGTACTTTAGAAAATAATTCGCTTAAATATAAATATGATAACTCTGAAAATAATTTAATATCAAATATAAAATATATTTGACTAAAAGAATTTGAATTAATTAAAAAATTTAAAAATCAATTGTTAGTTTCTGATATATCTGTAATTATTTTTAGCTCATTACTTAGAACTACTATAGAAGTTATAAATTGTTATATATTTTCTAAACTATGCATTTTTTACTTAGAAAATATTGAAAAGTTTGAAAAAAAAGAATTTGATGAAAAAATTTGTAATATAGTGAGTGAAAATATAATAGATACAAAATTAAATGAAATTTTAAGTAAAATACCTTTCGAAACAGAAGAAAATCAGATTACAAATGGTAAAGATTGGTTCAATAATTTTAAAAAATTAAACGAAAATGATAAAAATATTTTCATAGAAGACGTAAGAAAAATATTTGACTGTTTTATGGGTTGTTATGTAGAAAATACATTTCATCCAGAATCAAAAATTCTAACAAAAGAGGATATTATGTCTAATAAAGAGTTTTTAAATAAGTATTTTTTTGGTACCAGTTATAATGGGAGTAATATTTTAAATGAAGTATATAAAAAAATTACCACAAAACAAGAGTGAGATGATTTCATAAACTTTATTATAACTGAAAAAATTTTAGGAATAGAAGATAGAAAGGTTATCGAATGTTTTGAATTGATTAAATTTTATTATGATAATAAAATTTTATGATTTGATGACGAATATAAAAAAAACTCATTAATTGTAAATAGGCTAATTCATAAATCAATGTTTGCGCAAAGAGTATATGAACTTAGTGGGATTATTTATTTGGACTCAATAACTGATTTTTTAAAAACTATATTAAAAAAAGTTCTTAATTTTGTTAATTAAATTAATATTTTTACGATGTAAGGAGAAAAAAATGCCAAATGATAACAATGAAGTTATATATGAAAAAATAAGAAAAATATTTAAAAATAAGAAAAAAGTTTTAAAAAAAGATATAACTTGAAAAAATTATTCAAGGATGTGAGGAGATAAAACACATAGAATTTGCTCATATGTGGCAATGTTCCCACCGAGGCTAGCGAACTACTTTATAAAAAAATTTTCAAAAGAAAACGATTATGTATTTGATACTTTTTCGGGTAGAGGAACAACTATACTTGAATCAAGATTGTTAAAAAGAAAAGCTTTTGGAATTGATTTAAATCCTTTTGCATATGTATTGTCAAGGGCGAAGTCCAAAAGTTACTCGTGAGAAATTATCGAAAATGAAATAAATATTTGAAAGAGAAATTATGATAGTTTTAATGAAGCGATTATATTGGATGAAAATTTAAAAGTATTTTATAGTGATGAAAATTTGAGGCAACTAACATTTATTAAATATAAATATGGAAGAAATTGAAACAACATAAATGATGTTGATAATTATATATTAGCAATAGTTTTGGGATTAATGCATGGTCCAGCCAAGAAAAACGGAGAAAGTATATATTTCTCGTTAAGTATGAGTAATTGTATTTCGATGTCAAAAAATTATGTTATAAAATATGCTAAAAAACATGATTTAATTAAGCCTGTTGATGATATTTTTGAAAAAATAAAAAAAAGAGCGAAATACATTATTGGAAGTTCTCAATATTCTAATGAAGAGGCAAAAATCGTATATGGTAATAGTTTGAATATAACAAATTATATAGATGCAAAACCAAAACTTATTTTTACATCTCCCCCATATCTTAATATAATTAACTACACTCAACAAAACTGAATTAAAATGTGACTTTTGGGTTTTGAGGATAAAATTGATAATAATAATATAGGATTGGATGATAAACATAATCTAACAAATTATGTTAATTTTATGATAAATTATATGACTTCTATAAGCAAAATAATGGATAAAAACTCTACTCTTGTTATAGTTATTGGTGAAGTTTTAAGAATAAATACAATATATTCTTTTGATGATATGTGAAAAGAAAAAATAAGTAAAATTATTAAAAATCTAAAACTTATAGAAAAATATACAGATCCAATCGATCAAAACAAAAAAGCTACAAATTCAATGGGCCAAAGAGCTGGAAAATCGACAAGAATTGACAAAATTTATGTATTTAAAAAAATATAATTAATTTACATTAGAACTAATTTTGAGTTTTTCAGCACTAATATAAATCATAAGTTTATGCAAAAATTTGACATAACCTACTTTAATATATATACTATTTCTTGTATTGATGTTTATACGTTGCATAGATCTTAACCCTTTAGGTATTTATGCTTTGTTTAAACCCATTCAATCAAAATAGAGACTTAAATAAAGGGAGAAATACATGGTTTCAAATAAGGAAAAAACCGATATTGTTAAGCAATTTGGAAGTAACGATAAAGATACTGGAAAAGCAGAAGTGCAAATCGCATTACTTACAAGTGATATTAAAAACTTGCAAGAACATTCACAAAAACATAAAAAAGACTATTCATCAATTAGAAGTTTAGTTAAAAAAGTTGCTCAAAGAAGACACTTATTAAATTACTTACTTAAAAAAGATGTTAATAGATATAAAGCAGTTATTGAAAAATTAGGGATTAGAAAATAGATTTAAAAACTTACTATTTATAGTAAGTTTTTATTTTATCTTTAAAAAAAGTTTTTCATTTTAAAGCGATTTATTTACAAGTTTTATTTTTATTATATTTGCATCAGTTTTTAGTTCAACAAGCTATATTATTTATAAAAACACTAGTAATTTCAATAATGTTGTAAACTATGCAAAAGCATCAAACATTAGCATTTATAAAAATGATTTAATGTGGTCGGGACAATCATTACAATACTTTTTATATAAGCATTCAAATATTAATCAAAACAAATATATAAATAACTTAAAAATAGATATATAAATTTTAGAGTCAGAATAGGAGATAAAGATAAAGAACAAGAATTTAAAGATAATTCTTATTTATTTAATATGTATTTAGTATCTAATGCAATAAATATTTCTATGTATGGATTAACAAATTATGAAGAATTTTTTGAAGAAACATTTGCAAAATGACAAACAACTTATATAGTATATACAGAATATTCTTTAAATAATTTTAAAAAAGAAACTGATAATGATCAATGCTTAAAAAAAATGATGAAGTAGTGCAAATATTTATGCTATTTTAAATCATGAATTTGGTCACGCTATGGATGGACATATAATTCAATTATTAAGTGAGGGAAGTCATAGTAAAGATAACTTTAAATAAATAGTAAATAGTAACTTTAAAAATAATCTATATAATGGACAAATATTTAGTGAAGTTATAGTAAAAGAACCAGATCCAATAAATCCTTCAGAATCAAATGATTCTAGTCAATCAGGAGACAATCTCAACCAAGTGATAATCAAAATTCTAATAATATTGAACCAAATACAAAAGAAA
Source organism: Spiroplasma tabanidicola (assembly GCF_009730595.1). Lineage (NCBI taxonomy): Bacteria > Bacillati > Mycoplasmatota > Mollicutes > Entomoplasmatales > Spiroplasmataceae > Spiroplasma > Spiroplasma tabanidicola. The sequence continues at coordinate 551,067 of NZ_CP046276.1, forward strand.
ATACTTTATACGAAACTGAACAAGATACAAAAGAAAATGTTGAAAGTAAATCTAATAATAATTGGGTTTTGCCAACATCACTTGTTATTGGTTTTATATTAGTGACAATTGTAATTAGAAGTTCTATTTTTGAGATAAAAAGAAAAAGAAAAAGATAGTATATTTTCATCAGGTTGATATATCTAAAAAATAATATAAATAAATTTATTTGATATAAAAATCTTAATTTATTTTAAATCATTCATACTTTATGATTAATCTTATAAAGAATCTGCATTGTGCTATATATAAAATAATGTAAAAATATATTGAAATTTTTACATTATTTTATTTTTTTAAATAAGTTTTTATTTATTCACCATGTTTGTCTTGTTATATTAAGGCTACTTTTATTGTATACATTTATTCCTTTACTAGCATGTGGTCTTAAATGTACTAATAAATCATCTCCTTTTTGAATAAAATTTGGTTTTATTCTATCAGATTGATCTAAGTTCATTATTCTTAATATTTCATCTTTAGTTAATTCATAAACTTTTTCTAAAGTTTCAATATCATCATTTGAAAAACTATATTCATAAATGCTTTCAATAGTTTTATTTTCTTTATTTATCCCAATAACAATATATTTAAACAAAACTACTTTACTATAGAATTCACTATCATAAAAGTTATTATTTATAGTATCATAAATATTTAAATCATGTTGTGCACCTATTTCTTCTTGTATTTTATTGTTTTTTAAAACTTTACAAACTATTTTATAATCAGTGCTAATTAAATAGTCAAAAAGCAAGTTGTTATTTAATTTTAAATACTCTTTAAAAGCATTTCTATGAGGACTTTTACCAAAAGCATTCCAGTTTCCATAATTACTTAAATCTGTGCCAATTAATTTTTTTAGTTCTGAAATTACTTCATTATAATCGTAGGCAACTTTATATTCTTTTTTGTATTCACTAAATAACTCAAAAATTTCTTTTTGATCTCTGTATTGAGTTATTAAACTATTTATAAATGGTATCTTAAACGAAAATGCTCTTTGCTTAGCTAATATTTTATTATGTGGTTGATTTCTAACGCTATTAGCAGAACTACCTTTTGTACAAGCTGCTAAAAGATCTGTATCTTTTTCTGATAACTCGTGTGCTAAACCATCATTTACTTTGTTTTTAATAATTTCTCAATCTTTTTTGATTATTTCATATTGTTCATTTTGTTTTATATTATAAATAAATGCATCTATTACAAATCATTCTTCTTTGGGTAAGTTAAAATCATGTAAATATACAATAACTAAGGTTATTTTATTCTTTAAAAATAAACTACTTTCTTCAAATTTTGTTTCTTTATCTAAGATTTCATAATTAATTAAATTTAAAACCATTCTTTCTTTAGGAGCAACTTTATATTTTTTGTTATTTATTTTATAGATATGAGTTTTAGTCTCATTTGCTAAATCAGTTTGTTTTACAGGTATTACTTTTAGTTCTATATTTAAATCTAAAAAATCAGGTTCTTTTTTACTGTTTCTTGATATATTAAAAAGCTTTTCTTGAATTAAATTACCTATACTTCCTTTATCTTTTTGATTAAAATCTATATCTCATAAGTCTTTAAATTTTATTCCAATAATTTTTCTAGCTTTATCAAGAATTTCTTGTATTTTTAATAGTTTATTACTCTGATCATTATTCATTTTTTTACCTGCCTATGTTAATATTATATTTGTTTTAGAATGAGGTTTGCATGAAAAAAATTACTGTTGTTGAATTATTTGCTGGAGTTGGTGGTTTTAGATTAGGTTTAGAAAGAGCTAATAAAAATGCATTTGATTTTGTGTTTGTAAATCAATGAGAACCTAATGAAAAAATGCAACATGCTTTTAATTGTTATGTTAATAATTTTGGTAATGAAAATGCAATAAATGAAAACATAGTTGATGCTAAAAACAAAATACCTAATAATCCTGATTTGATAGTAGGGGGTTTTCCTTGCCAAGATTATTCAGTTGCAGCTACAAATGCTAAAGGAATAGAAGGTAAAAAAGGTGTATTGTGATGAGAAATAAGTTGAATAATAGAAAATAAAAATCCTAGATTTTTATTATTAGAGAATGTGGATAGATTATTAAAGTCTCCATCATCTCTTAGAGGTAGAGACTTTGCTATTATGTTAATAAGACTTCATAAATTAGGTTATAACGCTGAATGACAAGTTATTAACGCTGCAGACTATGGGATGGTTCAAAGACGTAGAAGAATTTTTATTTTTATTTGAAAACAAAGTGAATCTAAATATAAAAAGTCAATATTTGAAAAGCATTTTAAAAGTACACCTAAAATTGAACCTGTTGAGTTTGATTTAATAGATGAATATCCAAATGAAATTGATGCTTCAAATAATTATAAAAAAGGAAAGTTTTTAAATAAAGGTACTTTTATAAATGGTATTGTTAGGATGTACGATTATAATCCTGTTTTTAATGGTAAAAAAAAGATATTAAATGATGTTTTATTAGAAAATTTTGATAAAAAATATTTTTTATCAAATGAACAAATTGAAAAAATGAAATATCTAAAAGGAAAAAAATCAATCGAAAGAATAAGACCTAATGGAGAAAAGTATTTTTATACTGAGGGATCTATGAGTTTTTATGATGATATAAATAAGCAAGCAAGAACTATTATAACTAGCGAAACATCTATGAATAGATCTACGCATATTATAAAAGTAAAAAATAAATATAGATTTATTACACCAATTGAAGCTGAAAGAATTAATGGATTTCCCGACAATTGAACAGAAACAATAGCATCTGAAAAGAAAAGATATTTTTGTATGGGTAATGCATTAGTTATTGAAATAATAGAAAGATTAGCAAAAAGTATTATTGATTTATTTTAAAATATAAAACAATTGAAAATTATTTAGTTTTTTAAAAATAGTTATTTTTTTAATATAGAAAGTTAATTAATAATAAGATTATGATATATGTTTTATTAAAATGTATTATAAGCTTATTTGGATAGCGAAAACTTATGAACTTTATTTAAGCCTAAAAGTACTTATCATTTTTTTGTTATAATAATGATATATAAAAATATAGGAGAATTTATGGGAAATAAAAGTGTATTAAAAAATACGTTAATATAAAAAAAAGCTAATAATTTAGAAAATGAAAACATTTTTGATGAAAATGATGTTGAATTTATAGATGAAGAATTAGAAGCAGATTTAATTTTTGACCATGATAAAAGAAAGATTTATAGAGAAAGACAAGATAAATCTTTAAAGGATATTATATCTATGATTGAAAGAGAAGAAATTATATTACAACCTGATTTTCAAAGAAAGTATGTATGAAATGAAACTAATGCTTCAAAATTTATTGAGTCTTTATTATTGAATATACCTATACCTAATATTTTTGTTTATGAAAATAATTTGGAAAATTGAGAAGTTATAGACGGTCAACAGAGATTAACAACGATTTATAAGTTTTTTAACAATGAATTTAATCTAAAAAACTTAAACGCTATAAGTGAACTAAATGGCAAAACTTATGAAGATTTTTCTGATGTAATAAAAAGAAAATTTAATAATGTAATTTTGCAATTTACAATATTGGGAAAAGAAACTTCAGAGTTTTTAAAATTTGATATATTTTCAAGATTAAATAAAGGTTCTACAATGTTGAATGCACAAGAATTAAGAAATTGTTTATATAAAGGTGCTTTTAAAGATCTTTTGAAAGAGCTATCAACATATTTGCAAATAAACTATAGATCACTTTTAAGTGAGAATATGAGAAATAGAATGTTGGATGAAGAATTAATATTAAGGTTCTTTTATATTGATGATTTATATAATAAAAACAATAATTTTAATAATTATAAAAATATTTCAATTGGTATGAATGAATTTATGAATGAGGCAAATAAACTTAGTTATGATAAAATAGATGAATTAAAAAGTATTTTCATAGATTCAATAAAAAAAGTAGCAGAATTGTTTAAAGAAAAAGTATTCAAAGTATACGAAAAAAATATTAATTCAAATCAAAAAAACTGAGGATCAAAAATTAATAGAGGTGTTTTTGAAATAGAAATGTCAGTTTTAAGAAAATATGATAGTTTAAAACTTTTAAAAAAAGAAAAAGTTATTATTGAAAAACTTGCAGATATTATGTTAAATGACAATGATTTTAGCAATTCTCTAAAAATACATACAAATAATAAAAATAGTTTAATAAAAAGATTTGAAACTTTTGAAAAACTTATTAAAGGAATAATGGAAAGTGATTAAAATGTCTATTGTTTTTGAAAGTGAACTTACATTTACAGATTATATTAAGCAAAAAATAAAAATAATTGAAAATGAAAATGACAATGAGAAAGTAAATGTTTTCTTGATTGAATTAATAATATTAGTCTTTTCTTATTTTGAACATGATTTAAAAAAACACATTGTTGATAATTTTGATAATTTAGAGTGTGCGGATGAGGATTTCAAAAACTTTATACTTCAAAGATTAATTTTTTTTCAAGAAAAAGAAAGTATCATTATTAAAATAGAGGATTATTATTCTGACAAAGAAGACTTTCAAAAGTTTAATGAAATGATAAAATTATGTTCCAAGTTTTTTGATAAAGACTTCTCATATGTAAAAAAATACTTAAAAGATGACTTTGTTCATTTGCTAACACAAAATAAAATAAGTAAACTTATAGAAAATGCAAAAAAAATTAAAAAATTAAAGATTGAATTAGGTGTAGAAGATGATTGAAGTCAAGTTGTAAATATTGAAGTTACAAGTATAGAAGATTTTTATAAAAATGAATTGTCGAATTATAGGAATAAAGCCGTACATAATTTACAAATAGATGATAATTTTTATAATAATATTTATAAGCAAAGTAAATTAGAGAGTTGATTTTTAAAAGTTTTAGAAGTACTAAATATAATAAAAAATAATTTTTTTATAAGTAAATAAAAATACCTAAATCTAAATTTTATCTATTATATATAATTTAATTCAATATACTAATATTTCTTCAATTTTATAATTTTTTATACTAGTTAACTTTAAATTTATTTAACAAAAAAGCATTTAATATTAATCTTATTTCTCATAAAAGAATTTATGAAAAAAAGTTATTGGTAATAACACAAAATTTTAAACATTCACATATAATAAGTTTTTATATTTAAATGTTTAAAATCCATTGTTAATAAAAAAATTAAAAAAATAAAATTGGTTATTGTATTTTTAGTATTAAATTATTTAATAAAAAAATATATTAATAAATAATACAACTACACTATATAAAATAAAGTTTCAAGATAAGTAATTGATATAATAATATTTATTATTATTTGAAATTTTTGGAATCATATTTTAATTTTCTAAGAAAAAAGAATTTCTTTATTTCTGATTGTATGATATAAATAAATTTAAATAAGTTGTAAAATATATTCAAATAATAGCTCAATTTTAGGTTATTTTTTTTATACAATAACGTTATAAAGTAATTCGTTTATAAAATAATTAGAAATAAAATAGTTATAAGAGGAAATCCATGAAAAAAATAAAAGTTTTTGAAACCTTTGCAGGAATAGGAGCTCAAAGAAAAGCTTTAGATATTTTAAAACAAAATAATATATTGGATTACGAAATAGTTGCAACTAGTGAATGAGACATTTGAGCTAACATAAGTTATAATTCTATACATCATAATAATAAGAATATAGCCAAAAATTTATCCGACGAAGAAATTAATAGTTTTTTATCTAACTTTACACATTCTAATGATTCAAAAAAGCCTATGAATATAGAAACTTTGTTTAAAAAACCGAGATTAGTAAGAGAACTATTATATAGCTCATATAAGAATTCTAATAATCAAGGTAGTATATTAAGTATTGATGAAAAAAAATTGTTAGAAAAAATTAAAAAATTCGATCTATTAACTTACTCATTTCCTTGTCAAGATTTATCTGCGGCTGGCAGTATACATGGATTTAATAAAGGCATGAAAAAAGGCTCTGGAACTAGAAGTGGTTTGTTGTGAGAGATTGAAAGAATACTTTCAAAACTAAAAAAACATAATAGATTGCCGAAATATTTACTTTTAGAAAATGTTAAAAATATGATATCTCAAAAGCATAAAGATGATTATTTAGACTGATTAAAATTTTTAAAAAAAATTGGATACAATACACAAACATATGTTCTAAACGCTAGAGATTATGGAGTTCCACAAAATCGCGAAAGAGTTTATGCTCTAAGTGTTTTGAGTCCAAAAAATAATTTATTTTTGGATACATATACAACTACAAAAAAAATTATCGAAAAGAATATACCTAAGGATATAACGAAAGAATACAATTTAAATTTTAAAATGTCTGAGGTATTGAAAATTGATTATAAAATAAAAAAATATTATGATGAAGCATTAAATTCCATTCCTAATAAAACTATAAGTAGAAAAAAAATGTTTTATGATAACAAAAAATTATATAGTGAAAATTTAAATACTTTAAATAAAATACCTAAAAATAATAAATGTTATAATTACAATGAGTATTTTGAAAAAAACGGTATTTTTTTAAATATTTGTAGAACAATTACAACAAAGCAAGATAGAAATCCTAATGCCGGAGTAATTGATTTAAAAAAAACCGCTTTGGAAAATATTGATAAGAGTAAAGCTAATTATAGACTTTTAACAACAAGAGAAGTTTTTTCTTTAATGGGGTTTTTTGAAGAAGATTTTGAAAAAGTGAAAAATCTAAATCTTTTAAGCAAGGCAATTTTATATAGACAAGCTGGAAATTCAATAGTTGTAAATGTTCTTGTGGTAATTTTTTATATGTTAGCAAAAATGAAAGAAGGGTAGACTATGGTAAGTAAAAACTTTGAGTTTATAAAAAATTATAATAAATTTTTATGGGTTTATGAATCTATTTCTAACATTGAAGATAATATAGTAGAAGCTGGATCTTATGGTGTTCTAGCAGAGTCATCAAAATTATTAGAAAGATTATTTAAGCAAATTACTAAAGATGAAAATTCAAAAAGATCTTTGTACGTTTTAAGAAGAGACTTTGCAATGTTACTTCAAGAAGAATATCAAATTGAAATACCAAATAATGTTCAAGCATCTATAAATTTTATTATTAGAGATAGAAATAGTAATTTTCATGATAGTAATGAAATTGATTATGGTGAATCCTCACAAACTTTTTCGACTAAATTAAATTACTTAATGTGCTTAAGAAAAATTTTGCATTTTTGTTTATATACATTAGAAGATAAAGAAATAAAAATTGATTCTTTTGTTGATGATATATACTATAAGAAACTTAATAAGACCAAATATTTAGAAGATGCAAAAGAATTTAAATATGAAAATAACCAAATTAGATTAGAAAAAATCTCAATAGGTGAATTAATTTTAAGTGATAAAAATAATTTCTTTATTCCTTCATACCAAAGAGATTATAGGTGAGGGGAAGAAGAATGCCAAGAATTAATAAATCAATTGATTTCTAAATTTAGAACTCAAGAACAAATATATTTTGGTGCTTTAGCTTGTAGAATTCTAAATAGCGATATAAATGAAGATGTTGAAATTGAAAATATTAATTTGATAAACGAAGAAAAAAATATTAGGTTAATAGATGGTCAACAAAGAGTTACTACCTCTTTGATATTATTCAAAGCTTTTTTTGACTTATTTAAACAAAAAAAATATGAAGATTTCTTGAATCCTTTATTTAAAATTCCTAAAGAGTTGCAAGATTTATTTGAATATAAAGAAAATAATGAATATAGTGATCGTAGAATAAGAAAAAAGTTTGTAAATTTAACTGCTAATAACGATAGTGGTCAAAATGGTATTTATGTAGTTTTAAAGGGATTCAAAAATCAAAATGCTTTTAAAGATGAATTAAATTTATATCAAAAAGCCGGTGTTATAAGTAATTATGAATTTTTTTATAGAGAACTGAATTCTTATGATATAGAAACTTTATTATTGATTTACAACTATTACTATAATAATTTCATATTATCTTGCATTGTCTTTGATGATGATAATACTAACGAAATGGAAATATTTGAAAATTTAAATTCAAAAGGTAAAGAACTAGATACATTTGATATGATTAAAAATTATATTTTCAATATGCTTGATGACAAAATATTTAATCTACATACAAGTGATGTTACAAAGGAATTAAATAAATATTTCAATTTAGATAATGTTACAAAATACAAGGGTAATAAAGAAGAACAATCTAAAAGATATGAAACATTTCTTTTTAATTATTTAAATTATAAAAATACTATTAGTCCATTTTTTAAAGGTAAAATTCAACAAAATAAAAAAAGTATTTTGAAAGTTTTTAAAGAGCTCCATTATAGACATAATATTGATTTAAATGATTACAAATCTATTTGCAATGATTTAGGAAGATATTTTTATATTTATAAAAATATATATATAACAAGCTCTTATATTGAAAAAAATAGTGAATATTATAACTTTTTTGAAGAACTGACAAATATAACTCATAAAGATTTCACTATATTATTATTTTATTTATTTGATGTATATAGTTCATATTCATGAAATTCTTATGAAAGAAGATTATATTTTCAATATGAAGAATATTTAAAAGCATGCTTATTTGAAATCGAAAAATGAGTTGTAATGCTTTTACAAGTTAAAGGTACAGGACAATCTTTTAAAAACTCGGTTTATGGAAAACTTATAAAGTTTTTAAAAACATACGAAAATTATAGTACTTTCAAAACAAATTTACCAAACCTTATAAAAGATTGATTTAGTGCAAAAATTGCTCCTAATAAAGAAAATGAAAAATTACTTATATCTATGGAACACACATTACCGCCAAAACAACAAGCTTTAGATTCAATTGAAAAGAGTGAATTAAAAGATGATAATATAATTAAAGTTTTTTTACGTAGAATTGAAAAGTATTGATTAAATTTAAATTCAAATGGAGAACAATGAAAAGTGTATAAAAAGCCTTCTATTGAGCATATAATGCCTAAAGAAATGACTGATGAATGAAAATTTATGGCTAATAGCGGTAAAAAATACGATGAAAAAGCAGAAGATATATATAAAACTCATTTAAATATGTTAGGTAATCTGCTATTGATAAATTCACAAGATAATTCAAAGTTAAAAAATTATCCATTTAAAAAGAAAAAAGAAATATATAAAAAATTAGATATTCCAATCTCAAATATCCCATTCAATGTTGATTCTGATACTTTGTTAACAATCAATAATTTCACTTTTGAAATTATTGAACAAAGAACTATTAAATTAGCAAACATAGTTATAGAAAAAATATATGAACTTACATAGTCAAGCTCAAAAAATAATAGATTTATTCGACAATGACAATGGATTTGTTTTTTGAAAAATGGGAACAAGAATTTATACTATTTTATATAACTTTTTTGAATATTACTCATCTATACCGAAAAATAAAAAGTTTATGGAACTAGAAGTAAAAGATTCAAATGGAAAATATTTTTTAATGTGCGGTGATCAAAATATTACTCCATCAACTACAAGAAACTATCCTATTTCAAAATCATCAATAAGACAATATATTGATGTATTATGTTCTTTTGATCTAATAGTTAAAAGTAACTACAACCAAAATATCTATTTAATTAAAAAAATAGAGGCCTTATCTTTTGAAAATATATTTAATCCTAATAATATATTTTTTGAGCTTGTAAAAGAAAATATATTTTTAAAGTATGAACAAGCAAAAAAAATATTTTATAGTTGCATAATTAGTAAACTTGCTTCGTTATTTGAAGAAGATGAAACTTTATATATAAAGTTTAATAATAAAAAGAAAGAAAAAGTTAAATGCATAGATATTATAAAACAATGTAAAAAATGTGGATATCAAGATTTTTTCTCAGTGATTGATGATTTTGGAAAAGATTTAGAAGATTTATATAACTTTATAAATGATAAAATTATATGTAGAATTTAGCAATGTAAACAAATAATTACATTACATTAGTAAAAAGCAATAATTTAGTGTATAATTAACTTATGTTTTGGAATTAATTTAATAGATTAACTCCAAATCAAATTAAAATCAATATATGTTTTACATTAGAAAGATGGTGCGAAAAGATGGCTACTACAAAAAAAGGACCTGATAAAGCAGCGGTTAAACGTGCTGCATCTAACGCAAAAAGATCTGAACACATTCAAACAAGAAAAAAAGCGAGTGACCCAAAACCTAATAAAATTCAACAAAAAGAAATTAAGTTAACAGAAGGTCAATCAAAATTTATTTGAGAAAAAGCAGATCCAGTATCAGCAACAAATGCAGCTATTTATAGAAAAGATGTTGCAGGAGCAATTATTAAATTTAATCAATATGGATTGGAATCAGAATTTGGATGAGTTAACGCTTTGATTGATCCAGAAGGTGAATATGATGATGTTAACAACATTGTAGCATTACACTGAATGAATGCTAAAGTTAAACGTAAAGCTGATGAACAATGAACAGCTGTTGTTACAGGAATTAGAGACACAAGAGAAATTTACAACTTTATGAAAGAAGTTAAAGTTCCTGGTGATGCATTAGCAAAATCTAAAAAAACTGTTTTATTCAAACCTTCAGTTGTTGAACCTAAAAAAATTAACATTGAAATCCGTACACAACAACCTAAAAAATAATAAAAGATATCTTCGCTATGAAGGTATTTTTTATTTTCATTTTATTATTTGATATTGTATAATTATATTGTCCTTCGGGACACCAAGAATATTTGTTATTCTTTAAGTTTGCGTGAGTGTTCAAAACCGCTCTATAAATTAGTATTTCCTATCTCATGCATTTTATAGCGGGTGGAAATATTTTTTTTTATTTTATTTTTTAAGTGTATTATTAATAAATAGTATTTTTAAAAAATTAAATAAAAAAGGGGATTTCAAATGAGTTCTACTATTATTGTAATAGTTGGTCCAACAGCTAGTGGAAAAACAGATTTATCTATCAAGTTAGCAAAAGAGTTTAATGGAGAGTGCATTAATGCTGATGCAACTCAAATTTTTTGTGGAACAGATATAGCAACAAATAAAATAACCACAGAAGAAATGCAAGGTATAAAACATCACTTATTATCAACTAAAAAAGTTAATGAAACTTATTCAGTTGCTGATTTTCAAAAAGATGGTAGAAAAGCAATTGAAAAAATTTTAAAAAACAATAAAACTCCAATTATTATTGGAGGAACTGGTTTATATATAAATGCTTTATTAAGAAAATATAACTTTAAAAGTGATGATCATATCCCTGGATTTAACAAAAAATTTGATAATTTAGATAACAATCAACTTTGAGAAATATTAAATCAAAAAGATTCTATTAGTGCTAGTCAAATTCATCCTAATAATCGTTATCGTATTATAAGAGCTTTAGAAATATATGAGCTTAATGGAATAAAAAAAAGTGATTTAATAGTTGATAATAAAGAATTTTATTATGATAAAATATTATTTATAGGAATAAATCCTGACAGAAGCTTATTACACTCAAAAATTAACTCAAGAGTTTTAAAATTAGTTGATATGGGATTATTTGAAGAGATAGAAAAAGCATGGATAGATAACGATAAAAATAAAAATGCACAAGCCCTTAAATGTATTGGTGGTCCAGAAATTATTGGTTATTTAAATAAAGAATATGATTATCAAACAGCAATTAGTTTAATGCAAAGAAATAATCGAAGATATGCAAGAAGGCAGATCACATGGTTTAAAAATCAATTAAAAGAGACTAATTGATTTACACATAACTATAAAAACTTTGAATTAATGTGTCTAGATATTGTAAATTTTGTAAAAAAAAGAATATAATTAACAAGGAATGTTTATAAGGAGAGATTTGGATGATATCTATATATGAAAGAATCGAAAATCTTGTAAAAGACAATAAAAATACCACTTTTAAATTAATTGCAAAGCAAATTTTAGAAGATTTTAATAATGGTATTTTTAAAAGTCAAAATGAGTTAGCAGTTGCATGTTATGTTTCTATGTCTACAATCACGCAATTTTCTAAAGCTGCTCAATGCGAAGGATATAAAGAACTTGCAATTAGATTAAAGATTGAATATGAAAATGCAATGGTTGCTGCTCCTGTTAAAGAAGAAATAAATTATAAAGAATTAGATACAAAATCTTTAGAGGTAATTAATGATTGAGCAATGTCTTCTGCTGATTTTATTTTAGAATTAGCAAAACAAATTAATACTAAGAAAAAAATATGAATTGCACCATCATTTCAAACAAGTCCTGCAGCTAGACATTTTGAAAATATCTTAAGAAATCAAGGAATTGATGTTCATGTTATGGATAGTGCTATAAACTTAGAACTTGTAAGACATGTTGATTTTAAAGATGAATTAATTTTAGTTATTATGACCGGAAGAGATACAATCACACTTTCAAGAATTTTAGAATATCTTGAAAAAATCACAAAAAATGTTTATGTTATTACAACAAATAATCACACTGAAGAAATACCTGATGTAAATGGTTGAAAAAAAATCCTTATAAACTACGCTTTAAGTGGTGATTATAAATATAGAGCACAAGCATTAATGACTTTATTTTTATTAATTGCAGAAAAAATTGATGGAACTACTATGTCAAATATAAGATTAGTAGGGTAGTAGATAATACAATTATTTGGTTTCATTGATCAAAAAAAATAATTTAAAAAAAATATTAAAAAAATAGTGCATTTTAGTTGAAATATATAGTCTATTAGTATATTATTCTAATGTACTCAATTTGCGGGTGTAGTTTAATGGTAGAACTTCAGCCTTCCAAGCTGACTGTGAGGGTTCGATTCCCTTCACCCGCTCCATTTAAGAGAGCGAAAATATAAATTGGTCAATGCAATTGACGTTAGAGTATAACTCCATGTTGATAAACGTGGAGTTTTTTTATAAAAAATAATATTTATTTTAAATTATTGTTGTGTTATTTTTTTAATTTTATATTTGATAAAATAGAAGAATAAAAGGTAAAGTTATGAAAAAAGATGAAAATAATAAAAATATGTGACAAAGCTTTAATGATCAAAGAACGGATTTCTTTGTAAGTGTAGGGTATTTGTTAATTGAGTGTATTATCCCAGGTATTTTGATTTGAGTTTTGATAGGAAATGACTTCTCATTTTCTTTCAATAAAAATCTACCTCATCCAATCATTGGTTATGTATTTTTAGTATGTATAATTTATTTAATTTATAGTGTTTTATGTACTTGTTTTATCTATCACTTAAATGGTCATAAAGCAGATAACTTCACTTATGTAGTAACAATAGCAATTGTATTTTTTGTATTAATTTTATTAGGGTATGCATTTAAACAAAATAATACTATATTTATAATTATTAAATTAGTTATTATTTTATTATCAGCAGTAGTTGCTGTAACTGCAGGAGTATTTTTAACTTATATTGCAAGAAATAATGAGTTTAAAAGAAAAGAGTTAGTTGAAGGTTATTTAAAAGATCAACGAGAAGGTAAATCATTAAGTGAAAAAATGATTAAAAGAATTGAATCTTATAATTTAATGATTAAAAAACGAGAAGAAAAGCAAAAGAAATTTGATGAACTTAAAGCAAAGCTTGATTTAAAAATTGAACAAGAATATCAATTACAAAAACAAAGAGAAGAAGAAAAGAAAAATCGTATTATTAAAAAACTAGATAAAAAAGAAGAATTACAAAGAGCAAAACAACAAAAAAAAGAAAATAAAAAAAATAAAATTGAGTTTAAATAATAAACTCAATTTTTTATATAACTATTTCATATCTATCATTTGATCTTTGATATTTTTCTTGTGCAATTTGTAAATAGATGTACTCATTTGTATTTTCATACATATAATTTGCTCATAAAGTTCATAATACATCTTGATAAGCAATACATTTATTTAAGATATGCAATTCATTTTTTTCTATTAAATTATTTTTTATTGCTTTTTTTACAAAATAATCTATTAAATCTTTTTTATCATTTAAAGTCTCTGTTATAAAACTTGCTAAATCAAAGAACTTATCATTTAATTGAACATAATCATAATCAATAAATTTCAAATCATTATTTTTATGTATCAAAATATTTCCCGGTACTAAATCATTATGACTAATTATAGCTGGCAATTGTTGTAAATCATTTGCATATTCTAAAACTTTGTTGATATTTTGACTTAAGTCATATAATGGTTTTTTAATATTTTCTTTAAAAAATTTTAAAAAGTCAGCATAGTTAAATCTTTTAATAAAACTAAAATCAAATTTAATATCATGAAATTGATTAATTCCATTAACTACTAAATCAATGATTTGATGATTAATTTCAATTTCTTCTAGACTTTTATAATTAATTAATATTTTAAAACTACTTACTAAATGATTATTTTCAAAATCAATAGTTCTTGGTTTTATCATAATTTCTTGTTTTGCACTCATAAATGCAATTAATACATTTATTTCATTTTGTTTATCTAAATATTTTTCACTAATATCTTTAGATACTTTTATTACTTTTAAATTATCGATTTTAATGTCATTTGTTAGACCTTTAAAATTAAAATTCATATTTGTATCTCCATAACTAAAAATATTATATTATAAATAAGAACTTAAATATTTTTACAAACAAATTATAAAAAAGGATAGATAATATGAAAAAAACAATATGATTAGCAACTAATAGTGAAGATAAAATAAAAGAGTTTAATTTTTTATTAGATTATTTTGAAATTAAAACTTTAAAAGATATTGATAAAAATATAGATATTGTTGAAGATGGAATTACATTTGTTGACAATGCGATGATTAAAGCAAAATATTTATCTAATTTAGTTAAAGGGATAATTATTGCAGATGATTCAGGGTTATGTATTAATAATTTAAATGGATTTCCAGGAGTTCATTCAAAAAGATGAGCTGGAGAAAATATAAGCGATTGAAACATTATAAATAATAAATTATTAGATATTTTAAAAGCAAATGATTTAAATACTATTGAAAAGAGAAGTGCTTATTTTAACTGCACATTAGCTATGATTGATACTGATTCAAATATAAGTGAGATTTTTGAAGGTAAAGTTGATGGATATATTGGTTTTGATCAAGCTGGAAGTGAAGGTTTTGCTTATGACAAGGTATTTATTCCAAATGGATATGATAAAACTTTTGCTCAATTAGGATTTGAAATTAAACAACAATTAAGTCACAGAAGTATAGCTATAAAAAAATTAGCAAATCATTTAAAAAATAATTATAAATTTTAATAAAATCATTGAAATTATTGCAATCTAAAACTATAATTAACTTGTTTCATATAAAACAAGAAGGTGTAATTGAAACTTATAGATTAGAGGCGATAATATGAAAGAATTGTCATTTAAAACAAAAAAAGATGCAAATATTAAAGCACATGTTAGAAGAGCTTTATTAGATAAAAAATTTGCAACTATTCTTCTAATACTACTTATTTTTGCAGCAGCCTTATTAGCAACTATCAATATTAAAATAGTGCAATATATAACATCACTTTTAGTATCAAAAACATTAGTTAGTTCTTCAACTAATCAAAGTGTTTTATACGATTTATTAGAAAAAATAGGAAAATCACCTGAAGAAATAGCATTTATTTTAGCAAACTATAAACAAGATAGTAAGTTTATTGAAAGTATCATTCATGAGTTATTTTATGATTATGTTCAATATGATGGTGCTAAACTTTATGTTGAATTATTAGGATTAAAATTAGATATTTATAATTTTTGTTTATGAATGGTTTTAAACATTGTTGTAGTAGTTGTTTTGTCATACTTTATTTATTTATTAAGTGGTTTGATTGCAAGAAGTTATGAAACTAAATTAAAAACAATATTTTTAAATAAATTAATAGATCAAGATTTACATTATTTTAGTCAAAATAAAACAGGAGAAATAATTACTTCATTAGTTAAAGACACAAGTTTAATTGGTCAATATATAAAAGATTCAACAGTTAGTTATATAAGAACTGCATTTATTGTTACAATTTCTTCAATAATTATGTTTGCAGTTGATTGAAAACTTGCTTTATGTGTATTTGGTTTATTAGTAGTATGTATGATTGGAGTATTTTTATTTTCATTATTGTCAATTAAAGCAACTAAAAATATTAATTCTCTTACAAAAAATTACGAAAATGAAATGAGCGAAAAAATTTATAGTATAAGATTAATAAAAGCTAGTGGAACATTTAATCAAGAAAAAACTTATTTTGAAAATAAAGCAAAACAAGTTGATAAAAAAAATAAACTTAAATTATTACTATCTGAAATTCCTTCAGGATTAATTATTGGGGGTGTTGGTAGTTTTTCAATGGCAAGTGTTATCTTTGGAGTATTATTATACTTTGATGAGTCTCAAACTTTAATAAGTATAATTACAACATTTAGCTCTGGAGTTATTGTTATGACTATGCCATTATTGGATTTGAGAATGGTTTTATCACAAATACCAAGTGCAAAATCTAGTTCAGAAAATATTTATAAATTATTAAATCAAGAAATAACAATTGATAAACATAAAGAAATGATTTTAAATGAAGAAATTCAAAATATAAAATTTAAAAATTTAAACTTTGGATATCCAGATGATCAAAAAGTCATTTTAAAAGATTTTAATTTAGAGTTTGAAAAAGGAAAAAGTTATGCGTTTGTTGGACCAACTGGAAGTGGAAAATCAACAATTGCAAAATTTTTATTAAGATTTTATGACACAACAACTGGAGATGTAATAGTTAATGATAAGTTTAATATTAAAGATTTAAACTTAAAGTTTTGATTAGATAAAATTGGATATGTTGATCAAGAACCTCAAATTTTAAGCGGAACAATTTATGATAATATTAAATATGGATTAAATAACGTTACAAATGATCAAATTATTGAAGCTGCAAAAAAAGCAAAACTACATGATTTGATTATGTCTTTTGAAAACGGTTATGAAACTATTTTGTATGAAAGAGAAAGTCAATTATCAGGTGGACAAAAACAAAGATTAGTAATAGCAAGATTAATTTTAAAAAACCCAGAAATATTAATTTTAGATGAAGCAACTAGTGCTTTAGATAATAAAGTTGAAAAAGAAATTCAAAGTGAACTTGAAAAATTAATGGTTGGTAGAACTACATTTTCTATTGCTCACCGATTAAGTACGATTAAAAACTTCGACAAGATCTTTGTTATTGAACCTAATAAAGGTGTTGTTCAATCAGGAAATTATGAAACATTAATTAAACAAGAAGGAATATTTAAAATGTTATATGAAATTTCACATTAATTAATAAATAGTAAAAACTTTTTGATTTTATAAAATAAATATCAAAAAGTTTTTTTATCTTATAAATAGTTGTATTAACTATTTTTTTAGATAAAATAACTATAATTCACTAAATAAGTGTTGAATGGAGATTTATATGGCAGGTTTAGGAAAAAGTGGCGCATTAATAAATTTAGCAGCAGGAATTATATGTTTTGTATTTAGTTTTTTTTATATGTTATCAGAGAAATTAACAGCATTAATTATGCAACAAAATATTATAGAGTCTAAAATATATAAAATCGTTGGAGGCTTATTGTTTGTTGTATCATTAGTTTTAATAATATTATCAGCTTTAACAGCTGGGATGAATACTAATGGACTTAGAATAAGTTTGGGAGTTATCTCATTATTATTAATATTTATATCTTGATTAGCCTTATTCTTTCCGGTTATATTACTTTTAATAGGGGGTATTTTAACTTTGTGTGGTAAAGATGATGAAAATCGATATTTAAATAACTATAGAGACAGTTCGAATTTCATTGGATATCAAAGTGTAAATATTAATCATAATCTGAATTATCAACAAGGTTATGAAACAACACCAGCTACAGTAAATGGATATGGATATAATAATTATCAAAACGGATATGATTATCAAAATACAAATAATTATCAAAACGGATATGATTATCAAAATACTTATTATTATCAAAACGGAAACCAATATCCAAATCAATATCAAAATACAAAAGATGATCAATATACTTATGATTATCAAAACGGATATTACATTCAAAATCCAAATGATAATAATAGCAATAACAACAATGGATATTAAAAAAATATTTAAATAGGGAAACTGACTAAAAAAGGAAATTTATTATGTTAAAAAAAATAAATAATTTTACTCTTAAATCATTTTATGATTACAACGGTCCTGAAGAAAATTTTGACTTAAAAAATATAATTTTTGGATATAACGGGAAAGGGAAGACTTCATTAAGTTATGGTATTGTTGAAGAATTTTTTAAAGATAATAATAAAAAAAATGAAAACATAAGATTTTTTAATAATAAATATGTTGAAGAAAACTTGTTAATAGAAGAAGAGCATAAAACACAAATTAAAAGTGTAGTTGCTAATTTTGGAAAAAAGTCTGTTGAAAATAGAAAAGAAATTTATAAGTTAAAAAATGACATAGTGGACATAAAAAATTATGAGTTAGAAATCAATGAAATAGAAAAAAAAATTATTGATGAATATGAACAAATATTTAATAGAAAAAAAGGAAATACAAAAATATTAAATCCTCATTATTTAAATGTCCAAGAATTATTTTCTAAATACGAAAAGCTTGTAGATGATGCAAAAAAAATAGAGAATAATTTGGAAGAATTATCGAAGATTACCGGTGATAATAGTTTAGAAGATTTGTTAATTGAAAAAAAAGAAGTTCTATTTAATAAAATTTTACTTACAAAAGACGAAGATATTGAAAAAATGAAGAAAATTTTATTAAATAATTATGATAATTCTCATATCCCTTCTTCTGAAGTTGTTGATTGATTGAATGAAGGGTTAAAAATTCACAAAAACCATAAAATATGTGAGTTTTGTGGGAATAACATTAATTTAGAAAATATTAAAGTTAAAATTCAAAAATATAATAAAGATGAAAAACAAAAAGCTAACCAATTTTTAATTTCTTTTCGTAATAATTTAGAAAATTATATTGAACATATAAATAATTTCTTTTTGAATAATTATAAATCATATGAAAAATTATTTAATTTTGATTTGTCTAAATACTTTGAAAATTTTAATAAAATAGTTAATAACCTTTTAAGTTTTATTGATCTAATAAATAATAAGTTAAAAGAAATAACCAATATCATAAATGTAGATACAGAAGAATTAAAAAAAGATTTAAATAATATTAACTCTAATATAGAAGATTTAAACAACTTAAAGAATAATGACATAAATAATTTGGAAAAAAAAATAAATAAATTTAATATTTTATTAAAAGGTTCAATAGGTTTAGAATTAATTGTTAATCCACTAATAAAAGAAAAAAAAGATTTATTGATAGAAAAAATAAAAAATATTGAAGAAATTAAAGAAAAAAATAATATTTTAAACAAAAAAATTAAAGAGTTAGAAAATAATCAATCTAATAAAATTGATTTTGCGGTTATTATTAATGAAATTTTAAACAATTTAGATGTTGGGATAAATTTAGAACTAACAAATAATAACTATACTTTAAAAAACACAAAAATGGATAAAGAGTTAGAGATAAATGATATAAGCGATGGGGAAAAAAACTTACTAGCAATCTTATATTTTTATATTGAATTATTTGAAGACATTAATCAAACTGAGGTTAAAAAAAATATTGAACTTGTTGTTATAGATGATCCAATATCTAGTGTGGATGATTTAAATAAAATGTATATTCTAAGTATTTTAAAAGAAATTTTATCATATCCAAATTATCAATTATTTATCTTAACTCATGTTTGAGATGATTTTTGTAATCTTTCTTACACATTCATGAGAGATGAAAAAGTTTCTCTATTTGAAGTGAAAAAAAGTAATAATAAAAGTTACGTTCAAATCATAAAAAATAAAAAAATAAAATTACCTTATAAATATGATTTTAAAGAGATATATGATTTTTCAAAAGAAAATGATATATCAAACTTATCAAAAAATAATTATTTTTATTATCCAAATGTAATGAGAAGAATTATAGAACATTTTTTAAGTTTTAAATATTCTGAAGAAGTACCAGCAAATTCAAAAAATTTTAATAAAATAAAAAAAATTTTGCTCTTTAAGTCTGATAACCCAAATGATAAAAAAAACCTTGAGGTATTATTAAATGTTTGCAATATTTATTCTCATAAATATCAAAGAAATCCTAATGAAATCTTATCATCAGCAAAATTTTTAATGAAAGTAATTAAAAATGTAGATGAAAATCATTTTAATGAAAATAAACAATAGTATATCTCTTAAATTATAGAAACTACTTTAAAACATTTTATGGTATAATCATAAATATTTAGAGGTGAATATTTATGGCTAAAAAAAGATCTATTTATAATAAATCAAGACTATATTTAGAAATTGCATCTAATGGTCAAATTACTCATAAAGCTCATTATGATTATTTAAAAATAATTTTTAATACTTGTAGTGAAAAACATAAAAAGTTTTTTTATGATGCAAATATAGTTAATCATGATACTGGAAATTTAATTAAAAGAGATTTTATTGATCAAGATACAACTTATAAAATTTTTACTCAATTTAACAATATTGGAATGTTAGAAAGAGCAGATGAAATAAATTATATTGATATCAATGATTTTGATTACAAAAAGAAATTTTAATTTCTTTTTTTATTTGAAAGGATAACATATGAGAAAAATAAATATAATTTTATTTGAACCAGAAATTGCCAATAATGTTGGTGCTATTATGAGAACTTGTGCGTTAACAAATGCAAAACTTCATTTAATTGAACCATTTGGTTTTATATTTGATAGAAGAAATTTTGCAAGAACAAGCGCTAATAATTTTGAAGGTTGTGAATATGTAAAATATGAAGATTGACAAGATTTTGTTGATAAAAATCCAAATGTAAACATTTTTTTTATGACAAGATATGGTAAAAAACCGATAAGTGATTTTAATTTCAAAGAAATAAACGATGAAGTATTTATAATGTTTGGAAAAGAATCAACTGGAATTGATAAAGAAATATTAAAAAATAATCTTTCAAGATGTTTTAGAATTCCTATGGTAGAAACAGGAAGAAGTTTAAATATTGCAAATTCTGTAGGTATAGCCACTTATGAAGTACTAAGACAATGAGATTATTTAGATTTAAGTAAAGTTGAAGTAGAAAAAGGAGAAGATTACTTGGAAAAATAGTTTTCTTTTTTTATTTCTATATAATAAATAACAAGGTGGGAAATAAAAATGAAATTTAGTGATTTTGGGTTTAAAAAGTTTATAAATGATGCTTTAGATGAAAAGGGATTTAAAGAGCCAACAAGTATACAAAAAAAGGTAATACCTTTATTAAAAAAGCATAAAAGCGTTATTGCTCAATCTCACACTGGTACTGGAAAAACACATGCATTTTTATTACCAATTTTAAATAACTTAGATTATGAAGTAAATAAAGTACAAGCTTTAATAATAACCCCAACAAGAGAACTTGCAAGACAAATATTTGCAAATACAAAAGAAATGTTAAAACATAATAATAAAGCAACTGTTGCTTTTTTTGTTGGTGGAGAAGCTTTTGAAAAACAAGCATCTTCATTAAAAAATAAGCAACCAATGATTGTAATTGGAACACCAACCAAATTAAAAAGCCTATATGAAAGCAATCTATTACAATTAACAACAACAAACTATGTTGTAATCGATGAATGTGATATGATTTTTGATCTTGGTTTTATTGATGATCTTGATTATATGCTTGCAAAAATGAATAATGATACAAATATTAGTTTATTTTCAGCAACAATTGCAAATGGATTAAAACCATTTTTAACTAAGTATTTGTCAAAATCTATTTTCATTGAAAATATTGATAAAAAACCAACAAATGAAAATATTGAACACATTTTAATTTGAACTAAAAACAAAGAAAATAAAGAAGTTTTAAAATTAATTGTAGAATCAATAAATCCTTATATTGTTATAGTTTTTGTTAATAAAAAAGATCAAGTAAAAGAAGTGATTGGTTGATTAAAAGATTTTGGTATAAAAAATATTGGAGAGCTTCATGGTGATTTAGATCCAAGACAAAGATCAATAATGCAAAAAAGAATTCAAAATATGGAATTTAGATGAATTGTTGCTAGCGATATTGCTGCTAGAGGAATTGATATTGATGGAGTAAGCCATGTAGTTTCAATTGATTTGCCAAAAGATTTAGAATATTATATTCATAGAAGTGGAAGAACAGGTAGAAATCAATATTTAGGAAAAAGTTATGTTCTTTTTAACTCAACAAATCAACATCTAATTGATACTTTAAAATCTAAAAAAATAGAGTTTAAAAATATGAAATTAGCAAATAATCAATTAGTTGATATCATTGAAAGAAAAAAAAATAAAGTTATAAATCCTAATAATCCAGGGGTTTTAGAAGAACAAAAAATAATAAATCGTTTTAAAAAACAACCTATAAAACCTGGTTATAAGAAAAAAAGAAAATTAGAGATTGAAAAAGTTAAAAAAGATATAAGGAGAAAACACATTAAAGAGTCAATAGCAAAAATTAAAAAAGCTAAGTATAAAAAAAGAAGAGAAGAGTTATTTGATTAAAAAATAGATTGGATTATAAAGTAATGGGAATTTTGGTTAAAATATTTTTATCTTGATCGTGCTTATATACAAATGTTGTACCAACAACAAATTTTTTGGTTAAACAATTTGCAACTTCCGAAGAAACAAATGTTAAAGATGGTGATAATCAAAAAGTTGAATATAAATATAATAGTTTTTTAACTGATGACAAAATAAAAAGCACTAATATTACAGAAAACTGATTGATGTATTCAGGAAGAATTTTAAAATATTACTATGCAAACTATATAACTGGTTTAACTCAAAATATAGTTGGAGAAATTCAAGAAATATTAACTGTTAAAAAAGAAGAAAGTCCAACTGAATCAGATACTCAAGAAGATAAAACAAGTAAATTAGAAAAAATAGAATTTTATAGAAGTTTATTTATTCAAAATCTAATTGGAAGTACTTTGAATATTAGTATATATGGGGCTTCATCGGATAATGAGTTTTTTGCAGAAGCTTTTTCTAAATGATTGCAAACACCAAGAGAACTAATGAACAAAAGTTGATATATAACAAATAACTTCTTTTGTAATGTTTTACCAATGTTAATGAAAAATGGTGATACTTTACAAAATAAAACAAAAACTATCATAAATTGAATTAATGGTCAAAATAAATCAAATGAATATGATATTTCATTAAAAAGTCCTTTAAGTAATACGATTGATTTACATTATCAAAACAGTAACATTGGGTGAAAGTCAAGTGTTAATGGAGTTAACTATTTTGACCAAAGTATTTCAAAAATTATTCAACAATGTAAAATATTTGAACTTAAAGAAGATTCAAAATCAAAATTAAGATATTTATTAAATGATTGAATGAACGATTCATTCACTCCAGCACCAGATATTTCAATCGCTTTATTTGAGAGCTTTAATTCTCAACACTTTGGAGATTTTAAAAGCTTAGATTCATATTTACAAAATAGAACTATTGATGAAGCTGGTTATAGTACCGTTTGGTTTTCAAATATCTTGAGCTTCTTAAAAAAAGATTATGCACATAATTCAAAATTAGGAGATGATTATTTTGATTGAACAGATCAAAAAAAAGCAAGTTTTGAAAGTATTGTGACTCAGTTATTTAATTATTTATATTCAATCATCTCTAATGATGAAGGTTTATCAAACTTAATATCTGCATTTGTTGTAGCTGGAGATGAAAAATTAGTTGGAGATAAAAGTGACGGATTAGTTGCAGGATATACTTCAACAAGTTTTGTTAGAATGAGCAATAATAAATATTCTGTTAAAAGTTCTTATATTGTAATTTTGGCAAATGCTTTAACAATTAAAGACTATAATAGTGAATATTTATCTGGATTTTGATCTGCTCCAGATGAAATGCATGTTTTGGTTCATGAATTCGGACATGCACTTGACGGATATGGTGGTAAAGACGATTATTACCGAAGAACAAGTGAAGCAAATTCATCATATTATCCAGATTATTATGAAGGAAAATATGTTGGAGGATATGATAGCGTTAAAGTATCTGATTTAGAACTTTACTCAACATATGCAATTGCAGCAATTGCATTATTTGCTACATTATGTTTCTTATATGGATCAAATCGTATTAAAAAAGCTAGAAAATAAAAAGCAATATATTAATATTGCTTTTGTTATTTATCAATGTTTTGTTTATAATAAGTCTAGCTGATAAAAAAGGGAGAAATATTTTTATGGATATTACAGAAAGAATAAAAAAACTTATTG
Source organism: Spiroplasma tabanidicola (assembly GCF_009730595.1). Taxonomy (NCBI): domain Bacteria; kingdom Bacillati; phylum Mycoplasmatota; class Mollicutes; order Entomoplasmatales; family Spiroplasmataceae; genus Spiroplasma; species Spiroplasma tabanidicola. The sequence continues at coordinate 575,600 of NZ_CP046276.1, forward strand.
AAGCAATAAGTTATCAAGTTTATGAAAAAGAAGTCATTTTTAGACTTGCTATGCTTGCTTTATTAGGAGAAGAATCAATCTTCTTGTTAGGAAAACCAGGAATTGCAAAATCATTGATTTCACGTAGGATGAAATTTGCAATTAGAGGAGGAACAAATTTTGAGTATTTGATGAGTAAATTCTCAACTCCTGAAGAAATTTATGGACCAATTGATCTAAGACTTTTAAAAGAAGGTAAATATGTTAGAGTGGTTGATGGGTATTTGCCATCTTCTAACATTGGATTTTTAGATGAGATTTGAAAAGCTGGTCCAAGTATTCAAAATACGTTGCTAACAATCATTAATGAAAAAATCTTTAGAAATGGTGGAAAAGATATTAAAGTTCCATTGAAATTACTTATATCAGCTTCTAACGAATTACCAGCTGAAGGTGAAGGTTTAGAAGCTTTATTTGACCGTTTCATTATTAGATTTATTGCTGAAGGTTTAAAAAATGAAAATAACTTTGAACAACTTTTAGATGGAGAATCATCACTTGATGTTGAAGTTGATCCTAATTTACAAATCTCTCTTGAAGAACTTGAAATTTGAAAAAAACAATCAAAACAAGTTAGAGTGAGTCGTAAGTGCTTAGATTTCATCCATTATTTTAGAAAAAAAATAATTTTAGATACAAATGGAGAAGCTTATATTTCGGATAGACGTTGAAAAAAAATCTCTGGGTTAATGAAAACTAGTGCTTTTTATAATGGTAGAGGTGAAACGGATATTCCTGATTTATTTGTTATCCCATTTTGCATTTGAGATAATGAAGAGCAAGAAAAAGAATATACAAATATCTTTTATAAAGCATTTTTAGAGCAATTTGGTTTAGAGTGAAGAAATGAAAAAAGAAACTTATTAAACCAATTAGATACAATGAATGCTCAAATTGGACAAATTGAAGCTCAATTTTTAAGATTAACACCTTATGATTCGCCATTCAAAATGCAAATTAAAGGAACTTATTATTTAATTAATTTTACTGATGGACCAGAAGAATACCGTACTTGTTTTATTTCAGCAGCTGATTGAAATAAAATAAGTAATTTACCAAGTGAACCATTTGAAATTGATTTACATTTTGGACCAAATGTTAATAAATACAAAGGTACTCAAAAAATGCTTGTAAGAGCATACAAATCAGATCAAATTCTATTTGTAAATGAAAATAAAAAATATCAAATTCAAAATGATAATCCAATGGAATTTAATAACCAAATGATGACTATTGCTCAACAAGTTAGTCAACTTGAAGAACAAGTAAAAGAAGTAAGTAAAAAAATGTTTAAAGAATACAAAAAATACACAAGTATGAATTGTTTATTCTTTGAAGAGGTTTATAAAGAAAAAATTGCAGAAGCATTTGATACAGTTAAAAAATCAAGTGCTCCACAACAAGACGAAAATGTTGATATAAATGATGGAATGAATGAAATCAATGAAGTTCCATATAGCGAATTAGAAGTTGCGTATTAAGCGCACTTTTTAATATTGTTAGAAAATAGTAGGTGAAAATATGGAATTTGATGATTTTGAACCAGTAAATGAGATTAAAAGAGAACTTGAAAAATTAAGACAAAGAGATCTACACAATAGTGATTTTGCTTTATTTAAAAAAGAGCATGAATATGCAGCAGAACAGTTGGATGACAAAATCAACAATTTTTATAGCGCTTCACATTTATCGACAATTAAACAAATTAAACTTCCTGAACCAATAAGAAAAGAAATTATTTATTATAACTATGTTTCTGAAAAATTTGACGAGGTTGATTTTGCAAAAAAATTAAACTTAATAAGACAAAAATTAATTGAATTTGATTCACCATTTGAAACTTATATTGATACAATGCAATGAAAAATTGACAATGGTTGATTTGAATTAAAAGGAAGAGATTGATTAACTGAATTTTTTAGAACTTGAACATTTATGTTAACTAAAAGAGTTTTAGACTATCGTATGAAAACTGTTGAAGATTTAAGATATAACTATTTAGTTGAAATTTATAGTATTATTAAAAACTATGGAAAATATGCAAAAATCTATAAAACTATGTATGATGTCTTTGGAAAAATAGCAGAAGTCGATGATGAATTAAGAAATCAAAATATTGAATCAATTTCTCGTTTTGCAGAGTTTTTATATAAAGATCCAAGTATTTTAAGAATTGCTGAGCTATTGGGTAGACTTAATGGTGAAGATGATTTGATGGAAATTAACATTACTGAACAAATTGTTACTTATCCTACAAAAGTAAAATTACCTTATAACCCTGAAGAATTGGTTGGAGTAACTATTTCAAAAGATATCGAAAGACTTTTACCAATGGAATTAGCCAATTTATTTGATCCAGAACTTGAAATAGTATTTTATAAAAAATTTGTAGAATCTCAATTACAAGCTTTTTTATTTGAATCAAATGAAACTATTATAGAACATGAAGTTGAAGAAGTTGAATATGAAGCTCCAATTCCTTTAGAACAAGGAAAATTTATAATTTGTATCGACACTTCTGGATCAATGGAAGGTTCAGGAGAATATATTGCAAAAGCATTAGCGATAGCTGTTGCAAAAGTTGCTTTAAAAGAACAAAGAGATTTGGTTTTTGTAAACTTTGCCAGTCAACATGTTGATGAATTTGAAATTAACGCAAGGCAGTTAAACATTCAAAAAATGTTAGAGTTTTTATCCAAATCATTTTATGGTAGAACTAATGCTAAACCCGCTTTTCAAAAAGTTGTTCAAAAAATGACAACAGAAGAATTTAAAAGAGCAGATTTATTGATGATTTCTGATTTTATGATGGATGCTATTCCAGATGATACAAGAGTTCAAATAGCAGATTTAAAAGATAATTATAATCGTTTTCATTCACTTGTTATTGGAACAATGCCGAATGTTGAAACTCAAGATATCTTTGATAATGTTATGTATTATGACCCAAATGATCCATTTGCAACAACTCAAATAGTTAAATCTTTAAATGAAACTTTAAGAGATTTAAGAGAATTAAAAGATGAAGAAGCAGCTTATCGTGATGAACAAATTGCTGAACTTAATAAAGTTAGAGATAAAAAACGTTTTAGAGATAAACATTTAGATTCTCCAAAAGCTAAAAAACTTGAAAAGAAAAAACAAAAAGAAAAAGAATTAATTGAAAAAAGAAACAAAATAATGGAAAGTAATAGTGAAGGAAATTAACAAATGGAAGTTAGAGAAAGAGCTGATTTTATCATTTTATATTTTGACAAAAATGAAGATATTATTGTAGAACTTGAAAAAGTAGTTCGTGAATATATGATAATTGAAGCAAAAGTAACAGGTAGTGGTTATTTAAATAGATTAGAATATGGGGTTTTAACTCAATCAGATCCAATTTTTTTCTCCAAATATTTAGTTGATAAATTATTAACAGTTACAAATTTTCATGGCAGAATTTTAGAAAGAGAATTATCATTAATGGTTAATGCAATTGATAGTGATAATGTTATTCATAGCGGAAAAGTCTTTTCGACAAATACAGAAATTGATTTAATTTTAACCTTAGAAGTTTTAAGAACAGAGTAATTTTCATTTTAAAATTATTTTTAATTCCAAAAAATAGTTTTATAAGCGAGATTAATAAATTTAAATAAGTTAATATATAAATAGTACTTATATAAAGAGGCGATTAAATGATTCAACAACAGTATCAATACCCACCACAATACCCGCAACAACAAATGCCACCACAAAAACCTGTGAGGGTTAAAATTAAGAGAAGAAGACGAGTAATTTTTCGTGGTTGAATTAGACGTTTTTTAGCCTTTTTTTTGTTATTTACAACAATCTTATATACATTTGGATCTTTTGTATTAACAGTTCCTGGAATGGGATTAGAATCACAAAAGTTTATTAAAGATATTGAACAAAAAACTTTAAATTTATTTCCACAAGGAAAATATGTGATAACAGCTTATAAAACTGATGATGAAAAAGATCGAAAACCAGAAAATGAAACTGGTTTATATGAAATTGCAGCAGATTCTTCTGTAAGAATGAGTTTTGTAAACGATATTGTTTCTGCAATTGATTTTAATGATGGTGCAATGCTTAAAAATAAAGATATGTATGAGCAATTTGCAAATGATTGATATAAAGAATATTGAAGTAGTAAAATTGATAATAAAGAAGATATTGATCTTCATGATGTTGCTGTTGATTTAATTAAATTTGATAAAGCAGCAGCGGCAAAGTTTTTCTTATATGGTTATACAAATGTTGGTATCAAATGAATGGTTAAGAAAAATGGTATAAAAGAACTTTATTCTAAAGATGTTTATAGAGAAGTTACAAAACAACAAACTGTTGTAAATCAAAGTTTATATGAAAGCAAAATGCAAACAAAAAGAGATTCATTGACAGGAGCGTTATCTGTAATTAAATCTCCAGGAACAAATTTAATAAATAATAAAATATGATTTATCAATCAACAAATCGAATCAATCAAATTAGCAATTAATAATAAATGATTACATAATCAAATAATAGGTCCAGTTATGGGAAGAATTTTTAAAGGTTCATTAACAGATAAAGATTTACCAAAAAAATTAACAATTGATGATTTATATTCACCTTGGTTCACTCAAGGATTAACTTGATTAAAATGAGGAACTTCTTTAATTTTTACTTGTATACTTATTCTTCCTTTGGGTTTAACTGCTTCTGGTTTTTTATTCAAAAGAGAGAGAGGTTATACTAAAAAAGAGAAAAAACAAAGAGCAAGAGCTAAAAAAGTTAAGTTTAAAGAATCTGTTGGTGGGCCAGTTGTTAATAATGTTACTGATAAAATTAATAAACCAGTTACACTATTGCAACCAAATCTTACAACGAACTCTACTCAAGTTCTATCAACACAAACTCTTAATAAAACACAAGTTATGCAAAAACCAGTTATTAATAATTCAAAAAATATAACTACAAAATCATTGAATCAAAATACTGGACAAATGAACAATAATCAAAGACCGTTAAATAACCAAATGCAAAATAATATGCAACGTCCAATGAATCAGATGCCTTATAACAACCAACAACTAAATCAGTTTAACAATCAAAGACCAACGAATCACCCAGTTGGACAAATGAACAATAATCAAAGACCGTTAAATAACCAAATGCAAAATAATATGCAACGTCCAATGAATCAGATGCCTTATAACAACCAACAACAAAATCAGTTTAACAATCAAAGACCAACGAATCACCCAGTTGGACAAATGAACAATTTTCAAAGACCGTTAAATAACCAAATGCAAAATAATATGCAACGTCCAATGAATCAGATGCCTTATAACAACCAACAACAAAATCAGTTTAACAATCAAAGACCAATGCAAACTCAAAATTTAAATAATTCAAATGTTAATCAAACATCAAATTTTGAAGATAATAATTAATTTCTAAATAAGGGGAGCGATAATATGAAAAAACTATTAAGTTTATTTTTAACTATATGTGCTAGTTCTGTTTTTGTTACCCAAATAGCATCATGCAATAAAAGACCATCAGCAGTTTTTGGGGATGACAATCCATTAAAAATAGGTTTAGAAATTGACCGAAAAAATGCAATTAAAGATAAAGATATCGATCAAAACTCTTATGGTGTTACAAATTATTATATTCTTGGAGATAGTTTAAGTGATGTTGATGGATTAACAACTTATATGGGAACCAAATTATCAATATCAAACTTAAAAATTAATTTTAAATTTGATGGAGACTTTAGTTGAAACTTTGATAATGTCGATGAATTTTCAAAATTAAAACCAACAACTTTTCAAAATAAAATTATTAAAAAAGCAGGTGAAGAAGAATCTGATAACGAAGATAATAATGATACTCCCAACAATGAAGGTACTTCTACTGATTTGAGAAGTTCATTTTCAAATGGACCAACAGCTTCATTCTTGTTGGGTAGAAGAATGTTTAATGTTAAAGATATGAAACCAAGTAACATAATGATGAAAAAACCAACTTACAAAGGTGAGTACGGTACAACTTATGCAGTTGGAGGAGCAACTGCTAGTCATACTGGTTCAAGTATGTCAACATTGTTAGAAGATGCAGCGATTGACAATCAAGCAAAAGCATTAATATCTCAACATAAGTTTGGATCAAAAGCAGTTGTTGCTATGTCAATTGGAGGAAATGATGTATTTAATATGATTAGCACCTATAATCCATATGGAGCTAGTGAAAAAACTACTCAAATTATGGATGAGGCAATTGAAAAAATTAGATATACAGTTTTTTCATTGTTAAATAACGGAATAAAAAACATCTTATTAATTACCTCCCCATCAATGGATAAAGTACCAAAAAATGCTTCAAGGTTTTACAAAACTTATGATCCAAATTCTGAGGATGAAAATAAAAGCAAGTGCTATGATGCTTATGGAAAACTTTATGATGATCCAAATTATGAAGGAAGTATTTGTTATAGTAATGGAGATAGCGAAGAATCTGAAGATGAAGATAACCCGATAACTGCAGGAATTCCAATTAGAAAAAAAACAAATGAAACAATTTTTATTGAAGCAACAACAAAAGAGTTTAATAGAAGAATTGAAAATATTGTAAAAGAAGTTCATAGTTATTATCCTAATGGATTGAGAACTTTTGATTTATTTAATAAGTTTGATAGTATTAATGAACAATCAAAATTTACAATTAAATATGAAAATTATATTAACAATGTTGGATTAGCGGTATGAGCAGAAGGTAATCCAAAACCAGATTATGATCCAATTGGTAGTTTTAGTTTGAATTCAGATACTTTAAAAAAAATTGTAAGCAAAATTGCAGAAGCAGCAAAAGATGTTAATTCTAGTAGTTCAACAAATAGACAAATAAATGTGCAATTAAACTTTTGAGGAGACCCTCGACCTGGTTATCCAGCTGATGTTAATAGTTACTTTTTTGATGATAATATTCATCCAACTAAAATTGTTCATAGTGATGTTGAACAAATGTTAGAAAAAGAAATTAAAGAATTGTTTGATAAAAATAAAAACGAAGGAATAGGAGACAGTAAATAATGAAAAAAATACTTTCAATTGCAGCATCGATTGTTGTAATAACAAGTTCAGCGTCTTTAACTGTCTCGTGTGGTAAAGATGAAGTGGTAAATAGCATTTCATCAAAATCTATGAATATATTATTAAAAGAAGTTGCAAAAACTGCATATCTAAATAATGTTGAAAAATATGATTTTAATTATGTTTTTGATAACATTGTAAAAAACCAACAAATTCAAAAATTTAATGGAAATCCTAATCTTGATGTAAAAGATGAATTTGCTTCATCTTCAAAATACTCAGATATTTACAATAAATATTTTGAATCAAAATTATATGATGAAAATAATGTTGATCTTGATGGAGTTGATTTAAAAAATAATGTAATTAAACCTGAAGATGGATCATTTTTAACTCCAATTTTAAAAAATCTACCAGCAATTTTTGAAGCTGTTGGTAATCGAGACTTTTTAGGAATTGGTGCAACTATATTAAAAGAATCAGGTCTTGTTGATTTTGATACTTTTGCAAGAAATCCAATCTTAACAATCATTAGTAAAGTTTTACCTTCAAATGCATTTTCAAATATTTCAAAAGCTTTTTATCGAAAAGAGTATGAAAATATGAGTGTACAAAATGCATTAAATGCATCTATGATTGGATTTGTAAATGCTTTAAATAAATTTTGTTACCCAGCAAGTACTGGTAAAAGACCAAAAAATTTAGGTGCAAATACTGAAAAAGAAGTTTTGCAAAACTTTACTCCAGCCTTAATTCAATTAACACAAACCATTCAAGATATAATGGATGGTACTGCTAAATTTACTTTAGATCTATTTAACAATATTGATACAATTGCAGACATTGTTAACTTTGTAAAAATGTTATTTATGTATATGACAGGGTTTATAGAAAGATTTTCACCAGATCCTTTTAGTGAAGATCCTATTGAAAAAAGTAAGCCTAATGTTGCATATGATGAAATTTCAATAACTGATATGATCGCTTATCGTAATTCAAACTTTAAAGAGACAATTAACAGTAATCTAAATTTAGAAGCAGGATTTAATTTCTTGCTAAAAATGTTATATATAAATGATGGAATGGCTGCTAAAAATTTAATAAGATTATTGTTTTATGAAGATTTTGCAAATCAATCAGCTGGAGATGGCGGATTAACATGAACTCTAAATGCAAGAGCAGAATCAACTGGTAAAGTTCATACTAAATATACTCATATTGTTGCTAATTTAACTAGTACAGCCGGAGTGCAAAATGATGTTAAAAATATGGCTAATGAAATTAAAAGTTTTATTACAGATGATTTTGATAATAAGTATACAAATACCGGAGGTATATCAGCTTTTATAAGAGCAATTTTAAATAGTATAATTACTGAGGGTACAAATAAAAATCTTGGAAATACATTAACTTGTGCATTAGGGTGATTATCTTCAGAAACAAAAGATGATCCAATGCTTAAAGTTGAAATTTTAGGGCTTGGAGATTATACAGAGACAGTTTTAAGTTGAGGTTTTGTTCAAGACATTGTTGTTGATGCTATAAATGATTTTATTCCATTAACAGAAGATGGTAGAAGAGCTATGTATAGAATTTTAAAAATAAAAACTTTGTGAAAAAATGTATGAGGAACAATTTGAAATAATAACTTACTTGCATATGCAGCCCCGATATTTGATTTAAAAATACCTTTAAACGAACCTAATACATACGCAAAATCAATTGCTGATGTTGTTGAGAATTTTGACATAATTAAAAAACTAGGTCTATATGATATATTTGGATTTAGTTTTGATCCTAATGTAGTTAATAGTTTACAAAATTTAGCTAAATACTTTTTATCAACTAAATCTGGTAATCCCGAAACTAATGGAACAACTCCAGATAATGGAGCTGGCTCAAAAGAAATACCCGTTACAATTTTAGAAAAGAAAAAAAGTGAAGGTAATAATACTAAGTTTAAATTAGACTTTAAAAATTTAAGCAACCTAACTGTAAATATTGGGGCTGCTTTAAATTCTATTATTAAAAATCCAGATAGCATTTTAAACGCAATTGGAATTGATGATAATCAACAAATTATTAAAAACTCACTAGCAGATAATGCAATAACATTATTTTCAGATATTAATGGTGTTCAATATCTTCTTTCTGTTATTCAAAGTTTCTTATATAGATTTGATATAAAACAAAAATTAGTTGCAAAACAAATGTTTGTGGATTATTCAAACATAACTGAAAACCAAGTTGATGAAAGTATTATAAACTTATATCAATATCAATATCGAGTTAGAGATAAAAATATCACTATTGATTTAAAAAGAAGTGCTGATAGATTTACAATCAAAAGAATTAGAATAACTGATATTAATAAATAATAATTTAATTTAAAAAATCTAAAATCTGATTTTAGATTTTTTTTATGATTAAAAAAAATTTCTAAAAATTTTCTTATAAAAAATATTTATACCAAAATGCTAAAATAGTAGTTAATAGTATTTTTTTTTAGTATAATATAACTAATCTTTATACATTTGTGTGAGCACTTTGTATAAAGGTAGAAACGGAAAATATGAGGTGACAGAAGAATGATCGGAATTATTTCGACAGCTTACTTTACAGTGAGAGACCGTGAAGGTGTTAAAACTGTTAAAAAATATTGATGAAGAAATATGGTTATTCAACACATTAAGTATAGAGGGAAATTTTTCATAGTTGCAACTATCGGATACGGTAAAGCAAATGCCGCTATGGCTATTACATACTTAATGGAAGAGTATCCATCTTTAGAAACAGTGCTAAACGTAGATTTAGCTTTATCAACAAATGACAAATTTGACACAACTGACACAGTTATGTCAACAAAATTTATTTATAGAGATGCTGACTTAACAGTATTTAAAGACATCAAATATGGGCAAATTGTACATGAACCAGAAGCATTTGCATTCAATACTGAATTAGTAACTCAAGTTAAAAATTTTAAATTAGGAGTTTCTGATGGTATTGTTGGAACTGCTGATATGTTAATTTACAATTCAAAACAATTTAAAGAAATGGTAGATAAATATGGACAAACAATTGATGTTATTGATACTGAAGCAGGAGCATTAGCTCAAGTGGCTAAAAAATCAAGCGTTAACTTTGTTGCTTTAAAAATTATGTACAACAATGCTTTATCACCATGAGATAATGATCCATTACATAAATTTAAAATTTATGAAACATCAAATACTTTAAAATACTTATTAGCAAGATTATTCAACTTATTATCATCAAGATACATCATCGACTTTTCAAAAAATACAAACGATGAATTAGAAGTAATTAATGAATTATTTGAATTAGAACATGATGCATGAATTAGAAGATTTAAAAAAGATACAGTATCATTGATTTCAGGAATGGGACCATCATTGATGTTGCTTGATAAAAAAGCTATGAAACCTGAAGCAGTTGATGTTGTTGAAGTTATGAAACCAAAAATTGAAGATGAAGGACCATCAAAAGTTATTTTAGGAGAAGACGAGTGAAAAAATGCTCCAAAAAAATGATTACGTAAATTGATGTTCTTACAAAATTTAAGTGTAAATGACGATGAATTATTATGAAATAAATCAGCTAAATATGATCTAAAAACAGGAAAAATATTTACAATTGAAGATGTTGCAAAAAACATTGCTAAGTTAATTGCTGATCGTTCTCAAGACAAATCATCTTATACATATGATGGAACTACAGTAAACAAAAAACATTTATTTGTAGCATGTGATGCACAAATCTCATTCTACATTACTCACAATCATACTCATGAGTTTGTGGAAGGTAAGAAAAAAGGTTCACAATTAGTAGCAAATGAATTTATGAAACACTTAAATCAAATGTTAGCTGAAGTTGAATCGCCATTTGAAAAAATTATTGTTTACATTAAAATTCCAGCTGTTGGAAGTGCAAGATTACCAATCTTCTTGACAACAAAAAATAAAGTTAATACTCCTATAGTATTTGGTGGATACAGCGAAAAAGACCAAAATGTATTTACAGTTGTTGACATCACAAGAAATGATTATGACCCACTAAAAGTTGGTTCATTCAAAGTTACAGTTCGTTTAAAAACTGAGGGTTAAAATTAATAAAAGAAACCACTAATTGTGGTTTTTTTTATTTTTGTTTGGTATGATTTTTTTATTATAGTAGGTGAATCAATTGAAAAAAATCAAGAAAGAAAAAGAAGTTCTTAAAAACAGCGATGCTGATGTTTCTGCTAGTTTAGCATTTGAAGAATTATTAGAATTATCTACTACAAAATTATCAGATATAAACTTAAACACAATAACGTTAGATGATGATGAAAATACAAATTATATTGATATTAATGAAACTATTGATGTTGATGAAAATGATTTATTCAAAATCATAAAAAGAGCACAAAAACAAAAAAGTATTTTAAATAATCAAAGATGAGTAAATTCGGAAGAAAATGAAGAAAATGAAATTATTAAAAAAGCTGAAATGAGTGGTAAATCAAAATACGATTCAGATGTTTTGAGAGAATTGATTTTAAAAAGACAACGAGATAAAAGAAAAGATAAAGGATTAAATAATTTTATAGATAATGTTAAGAAAAAGAAAAACAATTATGATAAATAATTGATTGAGGGGAATAAAATGAAACAAACACAACTAGAAGAAGAATTTCTAGATAAACAAATTACAACTGATGCCAGTCAAATCCAAAATTTGGATAATAAAACAGATAATACAAAAGATATTGATGTTAGTCATTTTGAAAGTAAAATTTTATCAAAAAGAGAACAAATTTTATTAGTTCAAAACTATTTCAGAAATAAATTTTGAAAAGATTTATTAAAATTAATGCTTTCATCATTAATCAGTACAATTGCATTCGATTATTTTATTTCAATCACCGGAAGAGCGGGATTATTTCCAGCGGGTATTGGTGCATTTGCTAGATTTTTATCCATCTTAACTTTCGGAAATGATGTTTCTAAACAAAGTTCATTTTATTTCATATATTATTTTGTTATAAATATTCCTTTATTTGTATTCGGATATATTAAACTTGGTAAAAAGTTTTGTTTTACAACTATATTATTTATTTTATTTCAAATTACATTTGACCAAATTTTACAAAAAATACCTTTTATAAATCCAACTGATTTCCACTTTATTGTAAACTATAAATTATTACAACAAATTGGAAACTCATGAAATGCAGGAATTTGATTATTTGTATTTGGCGTAATTGGAGGATCGATGCTTGGATTGAGTTACTCGATTGTTTATAAAATGGGTTCATCAACTGGTGGAGCTGATTTTATATCTATTTATGTTTCTAAAAAGAAAAATAAACCAATCGGAGCTATTAATAGAAATGTAAATCTTGTTATTTTAGGAGTTGTAATAACTTTGAATTCAATTATTTTACCAGTTAATATGATTAATTCAGATAACATCGTCAATATTTTAAAGAATCTTGGATTAGATAATGCTTTTAAAACTAAGGATAAAAATGATGTTGATATTGTTAATTCAATTTTAAGTTATTTATTTAATAAAGAAGGGTTAATTGATGTAAATGGAATTATAAATCCTGATTTCGCTCAAAAGATGGGTATTAAAAATGGAGTTGTTGACACACAAGCAAGTGCTAATAACTATTTAAGTATTATTGAAGAGATTATCAATAATTTAAAAGGACAAGGTGATATTACAAATTTTGACAGAGATTATGCGTGACAGTATTTAATTGAATATGCTGCAAAAAATGGTTATGGGAATGTTTTACCATTTTCACTTGTTTCAAAAATTAAGTTAGGATTTATTTTAGGACCTTCATTATTCGCTTCAATTGGATTAGTTTTATCTGCTGCATTTACAACAAATGCACTATATCCTAAATTTAAGGTTAGAACTTATATGATTAAAACTAATAATCCAAAAGAGATTAATAAGACTTTATTAGATAATGGATATCAAAATGATATTATAAATTGAGATGTTACAAATAGAATTAATCGAAATTATTTACATCGAGCAGTTGTGATGGTTGCTATGACTGTTTTAAACTGAGACGAAATAGAAAAACAAATATTTTTAGCAGACCCAAATGTGAAAATCAACATTTTACAAACTAAGGCAATTAAAGGTATTTTTGATTATGATATTAAAAAGAATGATGAAAGAGATTTTATTTTAAAAAAAATAACTTCAGACGAACAAGAGTTAGAAAAAATTCGTCAAATTGCATTAGTTAAATACAACAAAGAACAAAAAAAAGGCAAAAAGAAAAAAACAACTAAAATCACAAAAAAAAGTTGTACTAAAAAAACTAAAAAAATATAATTATTGTGGTTTTATTTTCTTTTTTTTGTATAATAAGTAAGTATGGTGATTTGTAAATGAAAAAACAAGAATTGAAATATGTTATATTTAAAATGCTAGAATTAAAATTGGTGGAAATTAGAAAAGAAATCAATAATATTAGCATTATAGATCTATACAATTACATTAATAATATAATTTTAAAAAAAGATAAAATTCGAAATGTGAATGATGCAGCATTTTATATTATGAATATAAAAGTTAATAAACTTTTTGAATATATTAATTATGAATCGATTAAAGATGATTCTAATACAATAGCTAGTGATTTAAAATCTATTTTAGAGGGATAAGTGATCAAGGTGAAAAAAGAATCGCCAAAAAATAAAATTAAAAACACAAGAAAGACTAAGTTTAATTTTTTTCGTTTTTTAACAATTTTTGTAATATTAGCTTCTTTATTGGTGGGAATATTTTTCTCATCACAAGCATTTAATAAGAACTTTCGTTTAGGAAGTGATTTTAAAGGTTATTACTCTGCTTTGGTTGCTGTAAATAATGCAAACAAAGAAGCAGGAGTTGCTGGGCAACCAAACGGGGTTGCAAAAGAAGCTGCACCGGTTTTAGAACAACGTTTAAACCCGATGGGGACAAACCAAATAACCATTGAAACTGCAGGTTTAAATTACTTAAAAGTGTTATCACCAATTGCAGCGTATGATTCAGAAATTCAATTTAAAAATCAAATTCAAAGAAATGGTGGAGCAATCTTACTTAACCAAAAATATGAAGATTTCCAGTTATCATCAGATGAAGATGGAAAAATTACACGATCTGGAATCAACGATTACTTTTCTGATGCAAAAACAACAGCTATTACTTCTGGGAACTCAAAAAGTCCAGCAATTCAATTTAAATTAAACGGATCAAAATTTACAAGTATTTATTCAGAAAGCGAAACATCAAAAGATATGAAGTTGATGATTGACGCAGATGGTTTTTACAATGAAATAAGAAACTACTATAATACAGTTAAGAAAGATACTTTAACAGAAAAAGTGGCAAGTTATTTTGAACAAGTAATTAATCCTTTGAGAGATAAATATAGAGATTCTAACAAAGAAAATATTTCTGATTTACAAAAAAGTATGTTAGAAGATTTATTTGCTGGAACATATAAGCGACTTGATACAGGTGGAAATGAAAGAAGAGTTTTTGTTAACTTAATGAATAGTGAAATAACAGAAACTAATTTTATTGAATTTATTAATAATGATTTTAATTTTTTAAGCGAAACTTCAAAATATGTTTATGATCCAAACTCAAAATCAGAAGATTTTAATGGTGACGAAGCGAAATACGCCAATCCGATCGAAGGTTATTCATTAACTTCTATGAATCAACGTCCATTAGGAAAAATTGCTGATGTTTTTAAAGCGATTAATACTATAATGGGAAAATACTGAGATGATAGAAAATCAGCTATGACAAATAATGAAAAAGTTATGGCAGAAAAAATCGGAAGTTATATTCTATATTCTGGAGCAATTACTAAACAACAATCTCAAAATTCATTAGCTTATGTTGATGGTACTAATTTAAAAATTATTTTTTACAATCAACCAGAGTCTGCAGCTCGTACTGGAGCGGCAATCTTTAACGCTTCAACAAAAGGATATATTTTTACAGTTAATAATATTTTAAAAACAAACCCTTCTGCAACTTCGTTGATGCTACAATTAGCTATTATATTATTAGGAATTGTAGCGATCAGTTTATTAATTTATGCTTTATTCTTATACAGATTGTTAGGACTATTTATGTTTGTTGTGATTTTGGCAATTTCAGCGCTCACATTAATGTCTACAACATGATTTGGATTAACTTTGGGAATTGAAGCTATTATTGCCGTTGCAATTATTGTTTCAATTAATTTAGAAATATTCTCGATGATATTCGAAAATATGAAATTTAATTTATATATAAAACAAAGAAATATTAAGACAAGTTATAATATCTCTATAAAAGAAAATATTACATTAGCAGTTGATGTTTTAGTTTCTTTGGTTATACCAGCCATATCATTATTTTGAATAACTTCTAATGCAATACAATCGTTTTCGATTATTATATTAATGGGAGTATTATTTTCATTAGCGTTAACAATTATACTTGCAACTTTCTTAAATAAGTTATTGATTAATACAAATATTTTTAGTAATAGACCAGGTTTATTTGCTTTAAATACTGATTTTGCAAATCAAGGTAAAGTCTTTTTAAATTATAAAATTAGAAATTTAAAAATAAAGATTAAAAAATATAAACAAAAAAATAAGAATATTACAGATTATGAAGTTAAGCTTGCTAAGTTAGAACAAAAATTAATTGAAAAACAAAATTCTTATAATGAAAAACAATCAAAATTATTAGAAAAATATAAAGTAAAAATTAATAAAAGAATAGATCAACTAGAACTTAGAAAAACTAAATTAGCAGAAAAAAACAGATCAGCAAAACTTTTAAGACTTGAATATAAAATTAATGAGTTTAAATATATTTTAGAAGATCAAATTGAAGTCGAAATGGATGAAGAGAACGAGTTAGTTTTAAATACTCATGATAAAGTAAAAATAAAATCTTACGAAAAAGCTGTTAAACACGGTTCAAAATTTGTATTTGTTTTCTTGGGTTTTGTTTTGTTAGTAGCTGGATTGATTGGTGGAATAATTAAGCCAAACTTAGATTCTTCATTTGGTAATAGAGTTGAATACATTTTATGAGGAACTAAACTTGAGTCAATGTATAACGGTATTAGATCCTTTTCTCAAAAATCAACAGGTAGTGATGAATTAAAAGAAAAAGTAAACGCAATGTTAGTAGAGTCTGATTTTACTCCATCAAACGATGATGAAAGTCCACCATTTAATACAGTTGTTTATAATTTCTTAAATATTGTATTTTCAAATTCTGAATATTTAAATTCAATAACAAGTAATATTGGAAACTCAGAACGTTATTCATTACATAAGTTTAATCTAAATTCTGGTACTAATTTTAATTATATTTCTTCAAATACTAGAGACAATATACAATGAGTTACTTTATCGATAGTTTCAGTTTCAAACTCTGATTCATATACAATAAAAAACTTATTTGCAGAAGTTGGGGGCTTTAATAAAACTCAAGAAATCGACAGTAATGGAGGGTTTATTTCAAAACGTATTAGACCATATACAATTGTTGATATGTCTAAAAAAATGGGATATGGAATTATAGCAATTGTCTTGGCGCTGGCTATTTATATTCTAATAAGATTTAAATGAACCTATTATATTGCAATGGTTGTAGGAATTATTTTAGTTCCTGCGTTAACAGTTGGTACAATAATTGCTTTTTACATTCCATTTGGAATAACAACAATTATTGCAGTTGCAGTTTCGATTTTGTTTACTTGTTTAACAATGTTCACAATCTTTGGAAAAGCAAGAGGATTAATTGCTAATCGCGATGAAAAAAGTATGTACAATTTCTTTAAACAAGAAATAGCATATAGTATTTCTACAAAAAATTTCAGAAAAAAAATCAAAGATGAAATTTTCTTGAAAAAAGCAAATGATAAATTAAAACTAAAAGAAAAAAAATTATCTTCTAAAGAGATTAAAAAACTAAAATTAGCTTTTAAAAAATTTAAACAAGAAAAAATCATAGAATATAAAAAATTAAAAAAAGAAAATAAAATTGAAATAAATAAAGTTTCAAAACATAACAACTATTTAAAAGAAGTTATGGTTCAAACTTTCAAATATGGAATTAAACGTTCATTATTAATCGGTGTATTTTACATTTTAGTATCTCTATTATTATCAATTACAATTACAACACTTGCATCATTTGGAATAAGTGTAATTATTGGAATTCTTTCTGCGGGATTTGTTATGTTATTTATTTGTTTACCAATTTGGTTGTGATTAGAACAGAAACGTATTAGAAATCACTTAACAAGAAAACGTTTTATCAATGGATTAAAAGTTTCTGGCGAAGAACAAATTATTGAAGGGATTAATGACTAATTAAGGTATAGGTTTATGGATTTAAAAGATTATATTTTAGATGTTCAAGATTTTCCTATTAAAGGAGTTACATTTAAAGATATTACTCCTTTATTAAATAATGTTAATGCTTTTAAGTATGCAGTTGATCAAATGGCTGAATATGTAAAGCAAAAAAAAGCTAATGTGGTTGTTGCTCCAGAAGCAAGGGGATTTTTATTTGCATCAGCTGTGGCGTATGTTGCTGGAGTTAGATTTGCTTTAATTAGAAAACCTGGAAAACTACCTAGAGAAGTTATTGATGTAGAGTATGAATTAGAATATGGTAAGAACCATATTCAAATCCACAAAGAAGATTTAAAAGAATCTGATAATGTTGTAATCATTGATGATGTTTTAGCAACCGGTGGGACTATACATGCTATTATCAAGTTAATTGAGCAATGTAAAGCAAAAATTAATGGAATTGTATTTTTAGCAGACATTTCATTTTTACACGATAAAGACTTATTTAGTGAGTTTGATATAAATTGTTTAATAAAATATTAAATTCATAAAAAAAGCACTTTTTATAAGTGTTTTTTTTATGAAAATTTTTTTCATATATTTGCATTTTTATAAATAATATGGTTTTATAAATTTGAAATAAAAAGATGGGTTGAATGAACAAAATACAACTTAATCAATCTATTAAATATCAAAACATTTGGGCAAAGATGTTTTGTGTTTTTATTTCACTCAAATATAAATATAATAGACAGGGCGGTAAAAAAATGAGTGCAAAAGAATTAAATTATAATAATATAATGAATGAATTTAGCCAAGTTATTTCTACACAAAGCAATGATTTAAAAAATGAAAATGCTAATATGAGTGGAGATACAGCTAGTGGTAAAATGATGAAGTTTGCTTCAATTGGAGCAAAAGACTTTGCATTAGAAAACTTAGTAAATCCTGTTTATAGTGATTTACATAAAAAAGCATTAATTCATATTCATGATTTAGATTATTATCCAACAAAATCTGCAACTTGTGTTCAATATAACATTGAAGAGATTTTTGAAAATGGTTTTAAAACTAGAAATGGTTTAATTAGAGAACCTCAATCAATTGGTGTTTATGCTGAATTAGCAGCAATCATTTTCCAAACTTGTCAAAATGAAATGCATGGAGGACAAGCGATTCCCGCATTTGATTATTTCTTAGCTCCAGGAGTAAATAAAAGTTTTAGAAAAGCATTAAAAAGAAATATAGAACAATATTTTCAATTTTTAAATGAAGAAATTAATGTTAAAAAATTAGAAGAAATTTTAAAAGATGAAGAAATAACTTTTAAAGAACTTGAATTTGAACATGTTAAAAGACATGTTTTAAGTGACAAATTTACTCCAGAAGTATATGACACAATTAGAACAATGAGTATAAAAAATGTAGAACATGAAACTGACCAAGCAATGGAAGGATTTATCTACAATTTAAACACTCAACATTCAAGAGGTGGAAATCAAGTAGTATTTTCATCAATCAATTTGGGTACAGATACTTCTAAAGAAGGAAGACAAGTTACAAGATCGTTATTAAAAGCATTAAGAAATGGTCTTGGAAATGGAGAAACATCAATTTTCCCAATAGTTATTTTTAAAGTAAAATCAGGAGTTAATTTTGATGAAAAAAGTTATCAAGAAGCTATGAATATGAGTCAAGAAGAATGATTCAAAGAAGAAAGAGTTTGAAAAACTGCTAATTTCGATTTATTCTTAGATTCAATTAGAACAACTAGTGCAAGATTATTTCCTAATTTTATGTTTTTAGATCAACAATACAATCAACATGAATTGTGAAAAGCAAACGATAAAAAAAGTTGATACTATGAACCAGCAACTATGGGATGTAGAACAAGAGTATTTGAGAATGTTAACGGACCAAAAACAAGTGTTGGAAGAGGGAATTTAAGTTTTACATCAATTAACTTACCTTACATAGCATTAGAGTTATTACAAGATGAAGGTTTATTAAAAGATGGAAAAATTAATTATGAAAAAGCAAAATTTAGTGATTTAAAACAAAAGTTTATTAAAAAAGTAAATGAGTATTCAGGAGATGTTTGTGATCAACTATACGATAGATATAAATATCAAATTAGTGCTGTTGCAAAAGAGTTTCCATTCTTAATGAGAAACAATGTTTTAACAGGTGGAAATGAGTTAGAACCAGATGAATTTGTAGAGTCTGTATTTAAACAAGGTTCATTAACTGTTGGATTTATTGGTCTAGCAGAAGCATTAAAAGCTTTATTAAATGTTCATCACGGTGAAAGTGATGATGCACAAGAATTTGGAATCAAAATAATTAAAGAAATGAATAAAGTTACAGATGATTGAAAAAATAAAACTCATTTAAATTATGGCGTTATTGCAACTCCTGCTGAATCAGTTGCTGGAAGAATGGCTAAATTTACAAGAAAAACATATGGTTCAATTCCAGAAGTCACAGAAAGAGATTATTTTACAAATTCAAATCACGTTCCAGTATATTACAACATAGCTGCAATTGATAAAATCAAAATAGAAGCTGCATATCACCCAATTACATTGGGAGGAAGCATAAGTTATGTTGAACTTGATGGCGAAGCTAAAAAAAATCTACATGCAATTCTTTCGATTATAAATGCAATGAGAATTAGTGGCACAAACTATGGTAGTTTAAATCATCCAGTTGATAGATGCAAAAATTGTCACTATACATCACTTATACCATTAAATTGTCAAATGTGTGGAAATTCAGATATTTCAAGAACAAGAAGAATTACAGGATACTTAGTTGGTGACTTGGATGGATGAAATCAAGGTAAACAAGCTGAAGAATCAGAAAGAGTAAAACACAAAATTTAAAAACTATGAAAATATTAAAAATTTTCAAAGAAACAATTAGTGACGGACCAGGAATTAGATATTCAATTTATATTGCAGGATGTTTACATGCATGTAAGGGTTGTCATAATATGTTAAGTTGAAATTTCAAACTTGGAAAAGATTTTACAAAAGAATATGAAGAACAAATCATAAATGATTTAAAATCAAATTCACTTTTAAATGGAGTTACATTTAGTGGTGGAGATCCAATGTTTAGTTCAATAGAAGTTTTAGCTTTTATAAAAAGAATTAAAAAAGAAACTAACTTAAATATATGATTGTATACAGGATTTACAATCGAAGAATTAATTGAGCAAAAAGATAAAGATAAAGAATCAATGGCTCGATTTGAAATATTAAAAGAAATTGACACATTAGTCGATGGAAGATTTGTTTTAGAACTTTATGACCCAAGTATTTTATACAGAGGAAGTAGTAATCAAAGGTTAATAGAGACTAACAAATATCTTAAAGAAAACAACTTATTATAAAAACCTTTACTATTTGACTGGTAAAGGTTTTTATATATAAGATAGAATGTGTTTGTTTTTTATTATAAAATATTATTAATATAATAATTTTTTTAAAAGAGGTAAAAAATGCTAAAAGATATAGGTAATTTTAATTATGTAGAATGTAGAGATGTCGACACTTTAATTGCTGAAATGAGAAAATATATTAAAAAAGAAGATGCGATTGATGAAGTAAAAAGAGCGTATGATTTTGCAGAAGAAAAACATCATAACCAAAAAAGAAAAAATGGAGACCCTTTTATAATTCATCCACTCTCTACTGCTTATTATCTATCTCAATGAAGAATGGGTCCTAAAACCATCATTGCAGGTCTTTTACATGACATTATCGAAGATACACCAGTTACTTTTGAAGAAGTTGAAGAAATATATGGAACTGATGTTGCAGATATTGTAGAAGCTGTTACAAAGGTGAGTTATTTTACAGAAGAAAATCGTGTGCAAATGAAAGCGCAATATTTAAGAAAACTGTTTTTATCAATGATTAGAGATATAAGGGTAATTATTGTAAAAATAGCTGATAGAATGCATAATATTTTAACTTTAAAATATATGGCACCAGACAAACAAAAATTAATTGCTAAAGAAACTTTAGAGATTTATTCAACAATCGCTCATAGAATTGGAATGAAATCTGCTAAAAACTTATTAGAAGATTACTCTTTTGAATATTTAAATCATGATGAATATACTAAAATTGCTAATTTATTAGAAGAAGATAAAGAAGCGAGATTAGAAATAATAAACGAGATTATTGCGGATATTGATAGAAAAATTGCAAGAGATGCTTCTATAAGTGATGTGGATGTTTTCGGAAGATCAAAAACAATTTATTCAATTTATCGAAAAATGCATTTTTTTGGAAAGTCATTTCAAGATATAAATGATATATTAGCAGTTAGAATTGTTACAAAAAATGTTGATGATTGTTATCGTATTTTAGGATGAATTCACCAAATGTATACACCATTAAGTGGTAGATTTAAAGATTATATTGCAACTCCAAAAAATAACTTATATCAATCACTACATACAACTTTAGCGAATAAAGATGGTATTATTTTTGAAGTTCAAATAAGAACGAGAGAAATGGATGATATCGCAGAGCATGGTGCTGCTGCTCATTGAAAATATAAAGAAGATGAAATAAATATTGATATTTCTGCAAAACAAAGAGAAATTGACGAAAAAGTTGATATGTTTACAAGGTTGATGAATCTTGAAAAATTAGCTTCTGATGGAGAAGTAATTGAGTATGATAAATCATTAAAAGTTTATGATGAAGATGAATTAGAAGAAACTTTTAAAACTGATTATTTAACTGCAATGATTTATGTTTTAACTCCAGATGGTCATGTTGTAACTCTTCCGTTTGGATCTTCAGTTTTAGACTTTGCTTATAAAATTCATACAGATATTGGAAATAAAACTGTTGGTGCAAAAATTAATGGGGTATTTTCTGCATATAATACAACTTTAAACTCAGGAGAAATTATTGAAATTCAAACTTCTAATGAAACCGAGCCTCAAGAAAAATGATTAAAGTTTGTAAGAACAGCAACAGCTAGAAAAGCAATTGAACAATGACTTGCAAAAAAAGCAGAAATAGAAAAAAAAGAAGAAGAAATAACTAATCAAAAATTAATCAGAAATACTAAAAGAGAAATTGATAGATATATAATTGCAAATAATTTAAAATGACAAGTAAACTCTTTAGAAGAAATTCAAAAAAAATTAAAAGTTTTAGATTATAAAAGTATTGATGATTTTTTACTTTCGGTTGGAAAAGGTGACTTTTCTATTTCGGAAGCTGTAAATATTGTTTATGTATCAAATGTCGAATTAAAAGACATTGAAAAAATTAATGATATGAAAACAAGAAAATATAAATCTGTTACTGGAAGAGAAGATATAAAAATTAATAGTATGGAAAGGGTTAATTGTACATTAGCGCAATGTTGTTATCCATTACCATTTGAAAGTATTTCTAGTTTCATGTCAAAAACAAAAGGTATTCAAGTTCATAAAAGTGATTGTGCAAATATCTTAAATAGCAGAAAAACAAAAAACTTATTAAAAGCTGAATGAATTCCTGCAAAAATTATCAATAAAGTTTATGATGTAAAAATAAGAATGCAATTTCAAGACCGTCCAGGAGTTTTGTTTGATATTGTAAATATTCTTACTATTAGAAGAATCAATATAATTCAAGTTAAATTAATTTCTTTTGAAACAGATTATGTAGCGAGAGGAAGTTTTGTAATTCAAGTTAAAAATAGTGAAGAATTAACTACAATCATAAATAACTTAAATGAAGTTCCAGGAATTACAACAGTTTTAAGAGTTGTTAATTCAAACGACTCAGATTTTGATAATTAATATTTTTTATATTATAAATTTGATAACATAAAGATATGAAAAAATTATTTACAACATACAATATCTCTGTTTGTGGAGTTTTAGCTGGAGTGATGTTAGTTTTGGCATCATTTTCATATTTTTTAGGTGATTTAATTGGTAAATCAGTTTTTCAAATTAGTGATATAGTTTATTTATCTATGTTTGTTACAAATATTAATCCTATTGTTTTAATATTTAGCGCAATGGTTTCTGGTAGTTTAACAGATTTGATGTTTGGTGGATTAATTTATATTCCTTTTACAATTTTTATAAAAATTTTAATTGGAGTTACAATGTATTTTTTAAATAAAAAACTAAAAATATATTTTTCTATTATAGTTTCATACAGTTATGTTTTTTTATATGTTTTATATGTTTATATATTATATGATCAAAGTACAACAATTGTTGAAGCAATAACAGATTCAATTCAATATAGTGCAACAGTTGTTTTAAGCTTATTTATTGTTTCTTATAAAGATTTTAAAAAGATATATAATAATAAAAAGCAAAAAAGAGAAATAGAAGTATATAAAGATTTCAATTAAAAATTATAAAAAAGGGGTATTTGTGTAGTGAGAAGTTTTGAAAGAACAATAAGTGTTTTTAAAGAATTTGATTTTGTTTATTTAATATTTGCAGGAATTTTAGTGTTTATTTTACCTTATTTTATATATATTTTTTATCAAAGATATTTTCTAAATAATATTAAAAAAATTAATAAACATTTCTCAGAATTTTTAGATAAAAGAATTCTAACAAAAATTACTTTGACAGGTATTTTGAAATATTTCTTAGTTACTTCAATTTTTTATTTATGTGATTTTATATTTTTTTCATGTGCATTAACTAAAGCTTTATTAGTTGGTTCATTAGATAATAGTTTTTTATATATAATTATTGCTTTTTTTTCTGCACATACAATTATGTTTATAATAACTTCTATTGTATTATTGTTCGTTTATAAAAAACATGGAGTATACTCAGAAAGTGAAGCAAAAGAAGATTTTGAATTTTTTTTAAAGAAATATCAAGCAACTAATTTATTATATTTAGATTTTAATGTATTCAAAACAACAATATATATGTGTACAGATAAAAATAAATTTACAATTAAAGATGCATTAAATTATTTAGATAAGTTATTTGCTAAAAAAATAAAAAAAATAACTAATAGTAGTTATACAAAAAAAATTTATATGTTAAAACACTTTATAGGTGAAAAAGCTTGATTTTTAAATTTAGCTTTAAAAAAGGGTTTAGATAATTTAGATATTAGTATAAATGACTTGCCTGCATCTTTAAATGAGTACAAGTTAGCATTATTTAATAATTTTTGCTATGAATATAATAATTAATATTTTTTTATAAAGTTCTTTCCCCCTAATAAAATAGGTATTGTTTGTGAGTTTGAAATGTGATATACTTAATATAATACTAGAGAAAGGTTTTACATATATGAAAAAAGAAATGATATACCTACCTATTCTTGAATTTGTGCAAGCTAATTTAGATTTTAATATTGCTTCGAATAGAAAAGACTCAGAATACGATTTTAACTTTACAAGATGAAAAACTTTAATATTTTCAAGTCAAAAATTGAAGTTCGTTTTAAAATATGCACAATCAGTTTTGCAATGACTAAGTAAAGTTGTTGATGTTAAAAACTTCAATGTATCAATTGATACTACAACAGTTGATAGATTCAACTTTTCAATCTATGAATTTGATACACATGTATTTAACTGTACATTAGTAACTAACTTCTATTTAATCCCTGAAGAAGAATGGTCTTCAAAAATATTTGAAATGCATTTTTCAAAATATGTATTAACTAACGGTATTTTAAATATTAAAGATCAAACAAGTTTTTGAAAAGGTGAAGAAGGTTTTGAAAAATTTGTAAACATGCTGTATTCAATTATAAAAGAACCTTATAAATTTGAAAAACAAGCTCCAATTCAATGACAAGTTGACTTTAAAGATAAAAAATTATCAAGTTCTCAAATTAGAATGCAAATTGCTTCACTTGTAAATACAGGAATTAGACCAGAAGATCCTTATTTAACAATTGAACAAGCATTAAAAATTGAACAAGGTGCAAATCCTGAATTGGTTGCTCAAGAAGCTAAAAGAGAAAGTGATAGCAAACAAATTATTAATCCGATTTGAGATGAAGCTATTGAACAAGAACAAAAATACAAAGATTTAAACTTTGCTATGCAAAAAGTTCGCGGTATTGATTCAAAGAAAAAGAAAAGAAGATAAAATATAATACAAACTTTAATAAGTTTGTATTTTTTTTATTTTAAAATATATACTAATTTTGTAAGTGAGGAATAAAAAAAATGATAAAAGCAATTTTACTTGATATTGATGGAACTTTAACAAATGATGAAAAAAAGATAACTAAAAAAACTAAAGAAGCTTTGATGAATGCTCAAAAAAAAGGAATAATATTAGTTTTAGCTTCCGGAAGACCAACAAAAGGTTTATATAAATACGCAAAAGAATTAGAAATGGATAAATATAATGGTTTATTAATTTCATTTAATGGAGCTGTTATTACAAATTATGAAACAAATGAAAAATTATTTGAACAAGTAATTGAACATTCAAAAGCAGTAGAAGTATTAAATCATATGAAAAATTTTGATGTTATTCCAATGATTTATAAAGATGATCACATTATTGTAAATGATGTTTATAAAAATACAGTTAATAGTAAAGTTTTTGGAAAAATAAACATAATTGAATATGAAGCAAGAAATACAGATTATTTATTATGTGAAAAAAAAGACTTAGCAACAAATTTAGATTGAGATATTTGTAAAATTTTAGTTGCTGGAGATCCTGATTATTTGCATAATAGTTTTGAAAAAATGAAAAAACCCTTTATAAATAAATTAAACTCAATGTTTACTGCTGAATTTTACTATGAATTTACTGATTTAGGAGTTGATAAAGCCCATGCTTTAAATCAAGTAATGCCCAAATTAAATATTGCAAAAGAAGAAATTATTGCTTTTGGGGATGGTCAAAATGATAAAACTATGATTGAATATGCAGGAATAGGGGTTGCTATGGAAAATGCAATCGATGAATTAAAAGCAGTTGCACAATTTGTTACAAAATCAAATCAAGAAGATGGTATTGCATACGCTTTAGAAAAATACTTAAAATAACCAATTATGGTTATTTTTTAATTATTTTTAACAATTTTTATTTATTTTGGTTGTTTTTGGTTGAAATTAATCAAATTAGGGTATATCATAATTTTGAGGTGATAAATGTTTGTTAAGAGAAGAAAGACTAAAGATTATACTAGATTATGTAAATTCAAACGGTTTTTGTTCTAATGAAGACATTTCAAAAGCTCTAGGCATTCCGTTTAGCACCTTGAGAAGAGATTTGAATGACTTACAAAGTGAATATAAGTTAAAAAGAGTTCACGGTGGAGCACAATCAATTGTAGAGAAATCGATTCTTGAAGAAAGCATAACTTCCAAGTTAGAAAGCAATGTTGAAGCAAAAATAATTATTGCAAAAAAAGCTTTGAATTGCATAAAACCTGGAGAAACTATTTTTCTAGATGCAGGATCTAGTACATATCATTTGGCAAAACTAATAAAACCAGAACTAAGAATAAGAGTATATACAAACTCAATTATTAACGCACAAACATTAGCGAATAATGGCATAAATGAAGTATATATATTACCAGGTAAGTTTAAACCTACAACTAATGCGATTTGTGGAGTAGAAACAATTGCTGCTATAAAAAAATATTATTTTGATGTTTCTTTTATAGGGATAAATGCAATTGACAATGAGTACAATTTTTATACAACTGATGATGATGAAGCAGAAGTTAAAAAATTAGTTATTGAAAATTCACAGTTTAGTTTTGGGCTTGCTGACAAAAGCAAAATGAAATCAAAATCTTTTATAAAATTTAGTGATAAAAGAAAAATAGCATTAATTAATGAAGAGGTTTAAATCTATGATATACACTATAACATTAAACCCAGCTATTGACCACATAATTCTATCTAATAAACCAGTAGAATTAGGAATTACAAATATTTATTCTGACGAATATAAAGTAATCGGTGGGAAAGGAATCAATGCTGGAGTTATACTAAATAATTTAGAATCAAAAGTTAAAGCAATAGGAATTATGGGAAAAGAAAATAAAGATATTTTCTTAAATAAATTTCAAGAAGTAAGATTAAATAATCATTTTTTATTAAATCCTGGAAATACCAGAGTTAATTATAAAATTAAGCATTTAGAATCTCATCAAGAAACTGAATTAAATGGGATGGGATTTGAAACTGAATCAAAAATAATCGATGAATTGCTAAAATATTTAGAACTAAATTTAGAAAAAAAAGATATTGTCATAGTAACAGGAAGTGTTGCTAGAGGAATTTCAAAAGATATATATAAAACAATTGGCCAAATTGTTAACAAAAAAGAAGCATTATTAGTATGTGATGCAAATAATGAATTATTAAAAAATGCATTAGAAGCAAAACCTTACTTAATAAAACCAAACCTTGAAGAAATTTATTCTACATTAGGTTTAGAATTTGAAGAAAATATAAGTTTTGAAAAAGAAAAAGAGTTAATTGAAAAACTTCAAAACTTAGGAGCCCAAAATGTTTTATTAAGTAAAGGTTCAAAAGGGAGTTTGTACTTTACAAGTGATAAAAAAATTTATCAAGTTGGAATTGCAAAAGGAAAACTTGTTAACTCAGTTGGAGCTGGTGATAGTATGTTAGCAGGATTTGTATATGGAATTGATAACAATTTATCAGTGGAAAAAACATTACAATATGCTGCTGCTAGTGGTGGTGCTACTGCATTTAACGAATGACTAGCATCTAAAGAAGAAATTTTAGCTTTAATTGATCAAATTGAAGTAGTTGTAAAATAGGAGGTATTATATGGAACTTAAAGATTTATTTCATAAACAAGTGTCCTTCTTTAATGAAGATTTAAAATCTAAAGAAGAAACCATTGAGTTTCTAGCAAAAGCTTTAGTTAAAGAAAAATTCATTAAAGATGAAAAAACTTTTGTTGATGCTGTTTATAAACGTGAAAGTGAAGGTTCAACAGGGATGGGTGATGGAATTGCTATTCCTCATGTATTAAATCCAACTGTTGAAAAATCAGCAATTGCATTTTGTAAATTAAAAAACAAAGTTGATTGACAATCATTAGATGATCAACCAGCAGACTTAATCTTTATGATTATGACAAATGGAAAAGATGGAAACGAACACTTAGAAGCTTTAGCCAGTTTAAGTGGATATCTAGTAAAAAAAGAAGTTCAAGATGGTTTGAGAAAAGCTAAATCAATTGATGATATCAAAAGATTACTAGGTACTCCAAAAGCTAAAAAAGCAGAAGCGACTCCGGTTGGGGGATATGAAGTTGTTGGTATAACAGCATGTCCAACTGGGATTGCTCATACTTATTTAGCAGCAGAAAAAATTCAAGAGTATGCTGAAGAATTAGGTATGAAAGCAAAAGTGGAAACACAAGGTCGTAGAGGTGTTGAAGATAAATTAACTTCAGAAGATATCAAAAATGCAAAATATATAATATTAGCTCATGAAAAAGCTATTGTAGGAATGTCAAGATTCAATGGTTACAAAGTAGTTGATACTTCAACCAAAGAAGCAATTTATAAAGGAAAAGAAATAATTCAAAACTATGATTCTCATCCAAAATTAATGAAAGTTGAGAATGCTGCTGATGAAGAAGCAGGAAATGTAGGAGAATTAAACTTAGCACAATTTAAAAAAGTAAAACAAAACTTACTAGCAGGGGTTTCAAGAATGTTACCATTTGTTGTTGCTGGTGGAATTATTTTAGGATTAGGATTTTTATTTGACTATATTTATACAACAATAAACAAAATGCAAGCATTCTCATCATGAGAACAAGTAAGAGACTTCTTTAATATTTCAGATGATAGCGCAAAATCATTTTTTGCTAGTCTAAGTACAAAAGGATTAAATGGAGATTTTGCACAAGAACTTAGCGGAACTTGATGTTATTCATCTGGATCATTTGGTACAGTTTGGGTAGTATCTCATTACTTCTCGGCTATTGGGAAAATAGGTATGGAATTAATGATTCCAATTCTTGGAGGATATGTTTGTTATTCAATAGTAGGTCCACAAGGATTAATGGTTGGAGCTGTAGCAGGGTTAATGGCTAATGGTGATGGATTTATTTATGGTGGATCTGCACCTTGATCTGGAGCATGAAGTAGATTCTTGCCTTCTGATTTAGCAGGGTTATCATCAGGATTTATTGGAGCATTAGTAGGAGCTTATCTTGGTGCTTTAATGGTGTTTGGATTAACTAAACTTATGAAAAACTTTGGAAAAGGGTTACAAGGAGTTAGAGATATCGTATTTATACCAGTACTTTCATTATTATGTATAGCAATTATTATGTTAGTAATAAATATTCCGCTAGGATATGTAATGTTTGGATTACAAAAATTAATTACATTATTAGCAAATAATAATTTAATGGCATTAGTATGTGTGCTTGCTGGATTAATGATGTGTGTTGATATGGGGGGTCCAATTAACAAAATTGCATATACAATTGGTACTTTATCAGTTGGATTCCAATTAGTAAAAGATACATCATCAGTTGCATATCAAGAACAAACAATGATTATGACAGCTGCGATGGTTGGGGGAATGGTTCCTCCATTAGGAATTGCTGTAAGTACAGTTTTATTCCCAAGACAATGAACTGCAAAATCAAAAGATGCTGCAAAAACTAACTGATTAATGGGATTATGCTTTGTTTCAGAAGGAGCTATACCATTTATGATTGAAGATCCAAAAAGAATTTCAGTTACAGCTATGTTAGGGGGAGCGATTGCAGGAGCAATTGTTGGAATATTTAAAGTAACAATAGCTGCACCACATGGTGGAATATTTGTAGCACCATTAACTAATTCTATGATATTTGATGGTGATGGAATTCAAAAAGGTATGGGAGTAGTATTCTATATCGTCGCATTTGTATTAGGTTCAATTGCAATGGGAGTTGCTTTAGGATTTTGAAGAATGGCTGATATTAAAACTGGAAAACTTGTATTATCATCAACAAATGGTGTTAAAGAATCATTACAAGAAAGAATTGCAAAAGCAAATCAATCAAATAACACAAAAAGATTAGAAGGTTTAAATAAACAATTAGATAAATATCACCAATTTGAAGAAACTTTAAAAGAAAAACAAGCAATTTATGCAAATAAAGTAGCTCAAAAATCAAGTGCTAAAATGAAAAAATAATATCTAAATTTAAAGTACCTATTAGTAGGTACTTTTTTTATGCTTAATTTAGTGTAAAATATTTAAGTTAGAAATCAGGAGAATGAAAATGATTCAAAAACCAAGAGGAACAGAAGATTTAGTTGATAAAAAAGTAAAAGAGTTTTTTGCTTTGGAATTGATTCTTAGAAATATTGCTGATTTATATAATTATCGTGAAATTAGAACACCTTATTTTGAATCTGCTGATTTATTTTTAAGAAGTGTAGGACAAGATACAGATATTGTTAGTAAAGAAATGTATATTTTTAATGACAAAAAAAATCGTCAATTAGCATTAAGACCTGAAGGAACAGCACCAACTGTTAGATCTATTTTAGAAAATAAAATGTATATTAATGAAAATTTACCTTTAAAATTATTTTATTTTGGAAGTATGTTTCGTTATGAAAGACCACAAAATGGTAGACAAAGACAATTTAATACTTTTGGAGTTGAAATGTTTGGACCAAAGTCTCCAGAAGCAGACAGTGAAACAATTTGTTTAGCTGTTCATGTTTTAAAAACAATTGGTATTGAAAATTTTAATGTGCATTTAAATTATTTAGTTGGAGAAGAACAAAGAAAAATTTATATAAAAGATTTAAAAGATCAATTAAGTTCATTTGAACTATGTGATGATTGCAAAGAAAGATTAGAAAAAAATCCTTTAAGAGTTTTAGATTGTAAAGTTGATCAAGACAAATTTAAAAATATAAAAGATATGAAAGAATATCTATCTGATGAAGATAAAAAATATTATAATGATTTAAAAATTAATTTAAAAAACATTGATATAAAAATTATTGAAAATAAAAATTTAGTTAGAGGTTTAGATTACTATACTGGCTTTGTTTTTGAAATAAAAGATAATAATGATTTAACTTTAATTGGCGGTGGAAGATATGACAAACTTGTTAATGAACTAGGAAATGTTGATCTGCCAGCTGCCGGTTGAGGAATGGGTGTTGAAAGAATAATTTTAAGTTTAGAAAAACAAAATATTTTTTTAAGTGAAGAAAATTATTTAGATGCTTACATTGTCACACTATCTTCAAAATCAAAACAGTTTGCAAATATTTTAATGCTAATGTTAAGAAGTGCTGGATTAAAAGTTGATGGAGATTTTATGAATCGTAGTATGAAGTCTGCTTTTAAGCAAGCTGAAAAAAATAATTCAAAAAATATAATTATAATTGGGGACAATGAGTTAAAAGAAAATAATGTTGTTATAAAAAATCAACAAACAAAAGATGAAAAAAAAGTTTTATTCCAAGATATAGTTGATTACTTAATGAAAGGAAATTAATTTATGATAAGAACAAATACGTGTGGAGATTTAACAATAAAAAATATAGGACAAGAAGTAATTTTACAAGGATGAGTTGCAAAAGTTAGAAAAATGGGAGGACTGACTTTTGTTGACTTAAGAGATCGTTATGGTATTACTCAATTAAATGTTGGAGAAGAATTGAATGACAAAAAAGATTTTTTAAAAAATGAATATGTAATTCAAGTTCATGGAAAAGTTATTGAAAGAAAAAGTAAAAACCTAGAAATAAAAACTGGAGAAATAGAAATAGAAGTTAAGGATTTAATTTTAATAAACAAATCTGAACTAACTCCATTTGAAATCAAAAATAATATAGAAGCAAATGAAGAAACAAGATTAACTTATCGTTATTTAGATTTAAGAAGATATGAAGTTCAAAATAAATTAATAATGAGAAGTAAAATGAATTTTATTATTAGAAACTTTTTTAATCAACAAGACTTTATCGAAATAGAAACTCCTGTATTCGGAAAATCAACTCCAGAAGGAGCTAGAGACTTTTTAGTTCCTTCGAGATTAAATCCTCAAAAGTTTTACGCATTACCTCAATCTCCACAATTATATAAACAATTATTTATGATATCAGGTTTTGATAAATACTTTCAAATTGTAAAATGTTTTAGGGATGAAGATTTAAGAATCGATCGTCAACCAGAGTTTACACAACTTGATATGGAAATGGGATTTGCGACTTCAAATGATGTTATGAACACAATTGAAAATGTTATAAAAGAAATATTTTCAAAATTAAAAGGAATAGAAATTAAAGAACCAATTCCTACAATGAGTTATAAAGAATCATTTGAAAAATATGGAAATGACAAACCAGATTTAAGATTTGGTTATGAAATTAATTGTTTAGATAAAATTTTTAAAAATACTGAAATACCATTATTTTCAAATTTAGAAAATAAAACTATTAGAGCAATTTGTGTAAATGGCTTATTAAATAAAAAAGAATTAGAAACATTAAACGAAACTTCAAAACAAAATAGTGTAAATATTTTAGCATTTGCAAAATATGATTCAAAAGAATGAAGTGGATCAATAGGTTCTAAATTTAGTGATAACGAAAAAAATGAAATTATTAAACATTTTAATATTGAAAATGAAGTAACAGTTCTATTTGTTGTTGAAGAATATGAAAAAGCTTTAAAAGCAATAGGGGCAGTTAGAAGTCATGTTGGAAAATTACAAAACCTATGCGATCCAAATGAATATAAATTACTTTGAATAACTGATTTTCCATTATTCGAATGATCAGATGAAGAAGAAAGATATGTTGCAGCGCATCATCCATTTACAATGCCAAGTGATGATACTTTAGAAAATTTTGATAAAGATAAAGAGAATGCTAAAGCAAAAGCTTATGATATAGTTTTAAATGGTTTTGAAATTGGTGGAGGAAGCCAAAGAATAACAGATCCAAATATTCAACAAAGAATGTTTGATGCTGTCGGACTAACTTCTCAACAAGTAGAACAAAACTTTGGTTGATTTGTTAATGCATATAAATATGGAGCGCCTTATCATTCAGGTTGTGCATTAGGTTTAGATAGAATTATAATGTTATTAACACAAGCTGAAAACATTAGAGAAGTAATAGCATTTCCAAAAAACTCATCAGGTATTGATCCGATGACAAATGCGCCAGATAATGTAACAGATAAGCAATTAAATGAATTACATATAAAAACTCAATAATAGTTAATAAAAACATTCCTAAATAGAATGTTTTTATTTTGATTAAAACTATGTTATATTATTAAAAAGGTATATTGAGAAATGAAAAAAGGTAATTTTATAAAAATATTGAGTAAAATGATTTCAACTTTAATGTTTCCTTTTTTTGTTACTTTTGTTTGTTATTTTTTAATTATAGAAGATAAAAATTATTTAATTAAAAATTTAGATTGACTAAGTTGATTAACAGTTATTTTGACTGAATTGATAAGAGTGAATGCTTTAATAGTTTGTTTAATGGTATTTTTATTTCAAAGTAAAAGCTTGTATTCTAAAGAAGTTAGTCAAATTGATCAAAATACAATGATCAGATGAAATACAAACCAATTATATGCTTTAGGAATGAGTTTTTTTGCTTCATATTTTTTCTTTGAAAATTTGCCAAATAGAATATTAATAATGGATATTATAACTTTTACATGTATTTTTTATACAACTCTAACATTTGTTTTAATTCAAACAGAAAATATTAAAATTTTTGAGCGATTTTTTAAATTATGAAAAGCATTTTTTAAGAAAATATTTTTAATGCTTTATAATTTTTTATTTAGATTTATTGTTGCTATGAATAATACTATTTTATTTGTAAAAGCTAAATATAAAGATCGAAGGATTTTAATAGCTAATTTAAATAAAACAAAAAGAATTAAATTTATAAGTTATATTTATGGTGATAAAGTTAAAAGTTTTGTTTTTTAATATTAAATAATATTTTTTAAATATACTTTTTAGTATGTTTAAATAAAATAATTTGATTTACAAAATATAAATTCGTGTTAATCAAATTAATAATTAAAAAACAACTTAATACGAAGTTATTTTGTAAATTTCTTAATAAAAAGGAGAAAACAAAATGACAAAAATAACAAATAAATATTGATATTTAATTTTAATTTATTCAATAATTGCTTGTGTATCTAATGCTGGTCTTGTTTATGGTGGATATCGTCTATCTAGTGTAATAAATGATGTTTTTAACGAAGATATAAAACAAGCAATAAAAGATACAATAATAGTTTTAACTAGTTTTATAATAGCTATTGTATTTTATTTTTTTGCAGAAATCACAAGCGTATATATTACAAAAAAACTAAATATAAGCTTAAAAATGTTTATAACTGCAAAAATAAATTCATTATCAGATGATGAATTTAATGAATATAAAAAAGGAGATTTTATATCTTGATTTACAAATGATGTAGACTCAATAGGGAGAATGGTATTTTCAAGTATATTTAATATAGCAAGTGGATTGTCAAGCGTAATACTTTCTACTTATGCGATATTTTACTTTCATTGAATTATAGGTTTATCATTATTTGGTGTAACAATTTTAATGATAATATTACCAGGAATATTTCAAGGTTTAGTGTCTAAAAAAGCACAAAACATGTCTAAACAAAAAGAAGAATTTTCTCATCGAATAGAAAATTTATTAAATGGTTATAGACTATTTTCTTACAGTAATGAAAGAAGAATTTTTAATAAATTGATTAAAGTTGCTAATATAAAAGTTGAAAAATCAATTGCTTCATATGGTACTGCAAGCTCATCACAACAATCAGTCTTGTTTGCGCTTATGATATCAAGTCAACTTATAATGATGTTTGTAGCAATATTTTTAGCACTTAATGGTAAAACAGACAAAGGAGCAATGCTATCTGTTGCAAATATTTCAGGTACTTTTTTCCAAGGAGTTAACGCTTTATTTGGATCAATGTTTACAATAAGAGCAGGTATTGTGATATTTAAAAAATTCAAACATAAAAAAATAGATCAAGATATTATTACACAAAATATTCAGTTTAACAAACTTGAGTTAAAAGATATTAATTATAAAATTGAGAATAAAAATATTTTTAATAATTTAAATTTAACAATTGAAAAAAATAAAAAATATTTAGTATTAGGAGAATCTGGTAAAGGAAAAACAACTTTATTTAAAATTGTATTTGGTTTAATCGATAACTATGAAGGTGAGATAAAATTAAATGAAAAACTAAGTTATAAAAACTTAAATAAAAGTAATATAAAAAATATTATCTCTTATGTTCCTCAAGATACTATAATATTTAACGACACAATTAGAAATAATATAAGTTTATTTAATGATGAAGTATCAGATGCAGAAATAATAAAAGCTATTCATGCTGTTAATTTATCTGATTGATTTGAAAAAAATAACTTAGATACTATTATAAATAGTGAATTTAAAAATATGTCTGGAGGAGAAATGCAAAAAATTGCAATTGCAAGAGTTTTGGTTTTCAATAAAGATGTAATGATATTAGATGAAATTACTTCAAGTTTAGATAAAGAAAATAGAAATATAATAGAAAACTTAATAACTAATTTAAATAAAACTATCTTGTTGATTTCGCATACAGCTTTGGAGAATAATAATAATTTTGATAAAGTTATACAACTATAAAAAAGTACTTATTTTTAAAAATCGAGGAGGAATAATGTGAAAGAAAAGATAATAGAATTAAAAAACATACAAAAAGTTATAAATAATAAACTTATTTTAGATAAAGTTAATATAAGTTTTGAATGTAACTCTTTTACAACTATTATCGGAATGTCTGGTTCTGGAAAAACAACTCTTTTGAATATTTTATGCGGTTTAGAATATCCAACACATGGAGAAGTTTTTGTAAAAAAAACTAATATCAATAACTTAAAAAAAGTACAGTTAACAAAATTTAGAAGTTTAAATATAGGTTATATTTTTCAAGATTATAATTTAATAGATTACTTAAATGTAAAGGAAAACATTTTAATTACTTTGATGGTCAATAAACAAAAAGTTGATAAAATTAAATATTTAAATATTTTAAAATTTTTAGATCTTGAAAAAATAGAATTTGTAGTTGCAAATGAACTTTCAGGTGGTGAAAAACAAAGAGTAGCTATTGCAAGAACTTTAGTTGGAGAAAATAAAATTATTATAGCAGATGAACCAACTGGATCATTGGATTTCATAACTGCAAAAAAAGTAATTAAACTTTTAAAAGAAGCAGTTAATGAGTTTGATAAAACTTTAATTGTTGTTACCCATGATCCTAATGTAGCAAAAGAAGGGGAAAAAACTTTTGTTGTAAAAAATAATGAAGTAAAAATGTTAAAAAATAAATTTGAAATTAGCGAAATTGAATATTATTTATCTAATGATGGCAAAAATGAATAAAATACTTTTAAAAAACTTTAAAAACAACTTTCTCATTTTTTTACCTACAACATTTATTTTGATGATAACTTCTATTTTTCTATCAGTATCATGTTTGCTTTTAGAAAATAGTGTTTATTTTTTTCTAAATAATGATAAATATAAGTTAGATAATTCAATATTTATTTTAAATTTTTTTAGTGGTTTTATAGGTATAATAATTTTTATAAGTTTATTTTCTATTTTTAGTGCCTTAAATTTAAATTTAAACCTTAAAAAAAAGCAATTTCATTTATTATATATATTAGGTTTTAGCAATAACAAAATAAAATTATATGTATTTTTAGAAATAATTTTAATTAGTATAGTAATCATTGTTTTATCACTTTTAGTTGCTAATCCATTAAGTGAATTAATAGTCAACTATTTAAAATCTGTTAATGTTTTAGACAAAAAATTTTACATATATAAAAAATATGAGTATCAGTATATTTATGTATTAGGTATTTTATTATTTATTATTTTTATAACTTTTATAGCAACTAAAAATTTAAATAACTTATCAAATAAAAAAATTCATAATAAAAAATTTAAAAATGTTTATTCCTATATAAGTTTTATAGTGGGATTGGTATTTTTATTGATTCCCTTAGCACTTGTTTTAAATAAAAATATAATGCAATCAGAAACAGGTAAGGGTCTTTTAATTGATTGTTTAATAAGTTATATTGTCGGATTAGGTATAATAAGTAAACTTTTAATAAAAAATTTACTAAAAATTATTTATTTAAAGTCGAAGAAATATTTCATAAAACTTTTATTTGCAAATTTAAATAAAAGTTTAGATAAAATTTACTACTCAATTATTTTACTTACTATTTCTTTAATTTTTAGCTTTTATACAATAGCTTTTAATTTCAATGATTTTAATAATATAAATCAAAAAGCTATAAGCTTATTTATTTTAATAATTATCTATTTTTATACTTTTTTAATATACTTAAACTCAATATTTTTATATATTCTTGATCAAAAAAGCAATGTGAAGTTATTAAATATTATAGTTTATACCAAAAACAGACTTATTCTCATGATATTTTTTTCTATTTTAATTAGTAACCTAATATCACTTATATTTTCTATTTTCGGATTTTTATTTTATATTTCTGTGTATAGTTATTGAAATAATGATGCGATAATTGATAATCTATATATAAATAACTTTTTATATATAATATTTTCATCAATAATACTTTCTATTTTAATAAATCATGTTTTAATAAAAATAATAATCTTTAAAGCTTAAAAAAAATTATTATTTATTGATTTTACAGTATATCTATTATTAATTGCTAATATCTTATATTTTTGATAATATATTAGAAATAGATAAAGAGGTTTTTAAAGATGCATTTAAGTGAAAGTGTAAAAAATTTAGTAGGAAACTTGTTTAGAATGGATTTAAACTTAGACTTTTTTGCTCCTGGTTATATTGGATCAAAAAAAACAGAAGAAGATAATATACCATGATTAGGTCTAAAAAATCTAAATAGAGTAGTATATTTAGCAACAACATTTAATTATTACTTTTTTGAAAATATGATAGCTGATGTATCTTTGGCAATTGATGCAAAAGGAAAAGAACCAATAATTGTAGAAGTAAAAGATAGTTTTGTGGAATTAATAGAACTTGAAAAATTAGGTTTTTTACAATCTAGAGTTCAATCACTTTCAACACCACAAATGTTTATCTTAAAAGACATTTATAAATTTATGATTGATAAATATGCTAAATTTAATGAATTTTTTGAAAACGATCCAAATATCAAAATATTAGCAAAGCATCAAGGTCCTTTATCAGCTCCTTTATTTTTGAATTCAAGAGAAGTAGTTGATTACTATGAAAAAGGCGCAAAAATTATATTTACATTAGGTAAATAAAAAACCATTTTACAATGGTTTTTTATTTTTTTATTTTGCTATAATATTTTAAGAAATAAGGTAAATATGAAAAGAGAATTAGTCGCAAAAGAATATAAATGAAATTTAAATAATATTTATAAAACAAAAAAAGATTTTTTAAAAGATTTAAATAAATATATTAAAGGTAATAAGAAGTTATTAAAATATAAAAACAAACTAAGTGATTTTTTAACTTATAAAAAATTCTTTTTAGAAAATGAAAAAATAAATGAGATTAATGATAAACTGAGATACTTTTTGAATATATTAGATGTTGAGCAAAACAATAGTTTTGCACAAGAACTTGATGCAATTTATAATCAAAAAGTAGTCGAACTTGATGGCATGTTTACATGAGTAACAGAAGAGGTTAAAAGTTTTAATCAAAAAGAGTTTTTAAAAAAAGTAGAAAACGATAAAGATTTAAATTCTTATAAAAAGTTTTTTGTTGATTTTTATAAAAATTTAAATTACATATTACCCTATAAAGAAAGAAATCTTTTATCAAGAGTTTCTAATTCATCTTCAATAATATATGAAATGTATTCCGCATTAATTTATAAGGATAAAAAAAGAAAAAAATTTATTTTTAAAGATAAAAAATATGATTTAGATGAAACAACTTATGCAAAAATTCTTGCAGATACAAAACCAATTGAAGACCAAATTCTAAGAGCCAAATATTCTTATGAGTTTAAACAAGAATTAAATAATAAAAAACATACTTTTATAAAACTTTATGATGCTTTAACAAGAGAAAATATTGAATATGCAAATTTAATAGGTAAAAAAAATTTTTTTGATTTATTCTTTGATAAAGATGACTTTTATAAAAGTCATTTATTCACTTTGTTAGAAGCATCAAAATCTGCAAAAGAAGTGTATAGAGAATATTTAAAAATATATAAAGACTTTTTTGGTTTTACAGATAAATTTTATAACACTGATACTTCTTTAAAATTTGTAAAATCAAATAAAGATATAATAGATGTTGAAAAAGGAAAAGATATAATAAAAAAAGTATGTAGCAAATTAGGAAATGAGTATTTGTTATTTTTAAATAAATCATTAGAAAATTACAAAATTGATTATTACGAAAGTGAAAATAAGTCAACTGATGCTTTTACAATACCTTCAGATAAATACGATAATCTAATTTCTATGAATTGAACTGAAAATTGAGAATCGGTTTATACTTTAATCCATGAACTTGGTCATGCAGTGCATTTTGAGTTTGCAAAAAAATATCAACCTAAACCTTTAAATAATTTTGATAATTTGATCGCAGAAATAGCTTCAACTTTTAATGAGCATTTATTAAGTGATGAGCTTTTAAATACTAATAATAAAAACTTAAAAATAAATATTTTACAAAATAATATAGATTTTGTTTCTTTGAATTTTTTATCTTCTACTCTTTGAACTAAGTTTGAACTTGAAGTGTATAAACTTATTGAAAATAAAGAAGTTTTAAATTATACAAAAATAAAAAAAATAATTGATAATATGGAATCTAAAATTAAAATATTTAATGAATATGATAAAGACATGAAATATTATGAATGATTTAATATAAGCCATTTATATGAAGAACCTTTTTATCTATTTAAGTATGCTGTAACAGTTGCTATTTCTTATCACTTTTTCTTAGACTTTAAAAAAACTAATGATTCTACAAATTATTTAAACTTTTTAAAAGAAGGTGGATCACTAGATCCTATAGAATTATTTAAAAAATATGGATTTGATTGTACAAAAAAAGAATCATATGATCCTTTAATAAAACACATTGAAAATTTAATAAATAATTTAAAACAAGAATTAAAAGAATTAAATTAAATTTTGAATAAATCTTGTAATTATTTCACTATAACCATTTATAAAAGAATAAAATTCTGTTGTATTTTTTGAAACTATTGTATAGTTTTCTTTGTTAAGTTTTTTCTTTTTAGATAATTTTTTAGTATACTGAAATGTTAAAATTAGAACTTTATTTAAATTTATAATTGATGATTTTGGAATTATAAAATCAGATCAAATTAGCT
Source organism: Spiroplasma tabanidicola (assembly GCF_009730595.1). Taxonomy (NCBI): domain Bacteria; kingdom Bacillati; phylum Mycoplasmatota; class Mollicutes; order Entomoplasmatales; family Spiroplasmataceae; genus Spiroplasma; species Spiroplasma tabanidicola. The sequence goes on from NZ_CP046276.1 coordinate 616,567, forward strand.
CGAGGTATTTATCATCTTTATAAATATTTTTTAATTCATTTTGAAATATATTATAAAATCTTAAAATATTATCATTTGCTAATTTTAAAGCATATTCTTTTCTGTTTTTTACTTCTAATATTTTTAAATTTGAAAAATATATACACATTGTTTCTATTGAATTTATTATTCCTAAAAGTTGACAATACTGAACAATCATCTTTTCAAATTTTTTTAATAGCTTTATATCCACTTTAATAATTTTATATTTTTGATTAAAAAAGTTTTTAAAATTATTTATGTTTTGAAATAATTCTGGATAATCATCAATCAATTTGCTCGTGTTAATTTCAAAACCAACATCTGACTTATTAAATTTTATTAGTCAGACTTTCAATCTTTTTATAATTTTATTAACTTTACTTTTTCAAAATGGATTTAAATCTTTTAAATCTGTAACATTATCTTCGTTAATTTTGAAACATTTAAAATATGAAATCATTGTTAACCATCTTTCTAAATACAATTATAATTATATATTATAAGTAGATTTTTAGGTGATTATATGTTAGGTAAATACAATTTTACAAAAAAAGAGGCTGAATTAGTAATTAAGTTTTTCGAACCTTCAGTTGCAAGTATTTATATATGAATTGAGTATATAAATGATATTTTTAAAATTAATAATTTGAAATTCGATAAATTAGATGAAACAATTAATAAATTAAATAAATTAGAGTTTTTAGATGAGTTTCAAGATCTAAAAGATGAATTTTTAGTAACTTATGAAAAAATTTTATATTATTTAATTAAGTTAGATATTGAAAAAATTAATTATCAAAGAGATATAATTCAACCTAAAATGAGAGTTTTGAAAGAGTGTTTTTTGTTGACGGATGCAATTGTAAAATATTGTTATGATTTTGTGAAAAAAAACAAAAATACTCCTAATCTTGATGATTTAAATGTTTTTTTTATAAATAGGCTTTTAGCATATGTTAAAACCATTGAGTTTTTTAATAAAAATACCAAAAAAAACTTAAGTAAGCAAAACTTAGAAGTAATAGAAAAAATGAAAGCATGCTCTAATTTAGAAGAATGGCAAAAAAGTTTGGACTTAATAATAGGCGATTATGAAGATAATCATTTAGATTATTTGTATTTAAATGATGATTATAACGATTATTTTTGAAAAATAGTCAATAAAATAAGTCAAATGCAAGCGATTTGCGAAATTGCAGTTAATATTAAATATAATCTTAATGATAATCAAGATTAAAATAATTTCAAATAGTAATAATTTTTATTTTTTTTAAATTTTGCTAAAATAATATTGTTATAAAATCAAAATTTTATAACAAAAGCATACATTAATAACAATTTACTTAAACTTTTTATACAAATAGCATACAAAATATATTGATATTTATATTGAGTTTAAAAAAACAAATGCTTTCCTTTCAAAATGGCATTTGTTTTTTTTATTTTAAGAAATATATTCCAATTATAAGATAAAAAATAAAATAATTTTCTATATATGCTATAATATGAAAGTTATAAGAAAACATTAATCTTTTTTATAACAAAAATAGTTTATATTTATAGTGATTAAATTAAACGATTGTTCTAAGGCGAGTTTATGACATATTTCTTATAAACTTGTTTTTTTCTTTTTATTTTCTATTCCCATATTTGTTATACAATGAAACTAAGATAAAGTGGTGATTATATGGATTGATTAATTAGTATCAATAATAATATATACAATTTCGCAAGAGATTTTAACTCTATTTTGAAAAAAAGAAGATTATTCGAGCAAGTTAATAATGAATCTAATAATATTAGTATATTTTGTGCAAGAACTATTAATAATCAGTATTGCGGTGCTCATCTAATCTTAAAGTATAAACATGATTTAAGAGCTCAATATTATTTAACATCTACTGAAGGGTCGCTTCACAAAGAATGGTGTTTCAATGGTGTAAAAGAAGAATTAAATAATAATTTTTATAAAGAAATTATATCTAGTGAATTAATTAATAATTTTTATAAAGAGAATATCGTACAATTATGCGTTTTAGAAAAAAATGCTGCAAAACTTGAAATATTTGATTATACAAATTGCAATATTATAGAATTACAAAAAGTACTATCTAAAAACAATATAAAAAAAGTAACTTTAAATTCAGCAATTAACTACTTTTTTGAAATAGTTAAAAAAGATATTTCAAAAAATGGATTAACTTCATTTGAAGATGATTTTAAAAATAATCATTTTGAAGTATATAATGATCATAAAAATTATATTGATATAAATTTAAAAACTGAGAAATTTAGAAATGCGCCAATTAAATTAACTTTATGTGATTTTACAAAAACAAACTATGATAGTTTTGATGAAAACGGAAATATGATTATAACTATTGATAATATTGATGTTTTTGAATTAGAAAGGGCAGATACTTCTAAAGATATTAAATTAAAAAAAGTTAGAAAAAACTATCATAATAAAGTTCTAAAAGTTATTTTTAAAAATCAAAGAATTATACAAAACTTAATCAAATTAAAGCAATTTGCAAATAGTGAGTATGAAAATAGTCGATTAGATTTTAAAAATTTTTATGGAATTAGCTTCTTAGTTGATAAAACGAGACATTATGAAGTTATAAATAACACATTATTTTTAACTTTTGAAGTTTTAGAATATGAAGAATTTGTAACAGTTAAAAAAAATTTAAAATATTATGAATTAGATGAATTCATTGATAATAAATTACAAAAAAACTAATATAATTAGTTTTTTTGTTTTTGCAGAGACCTTCGCAACTATTTGACTTTATTTGAAAACAATATATTATAAATTTGTATATTTATAATTAATCATAAATAAATTTTAGATAGGGTTTAACGAATAAGTTTGAAAGGTGATTAAAAATGGCAGCAGATTCTAAAAATGATCTTAATTATAACGAAGAGAGTATTCAAGTTTTAGAAGGACTAGAAGCAGTTAGAAAAAGACCGGGAATGTATATTGGTTCAACAGATGTTAGAGGATTACATCACTTAGTTTGAGAGATAGTTGACAATTCAATCGATGAAGCTTTAGCAGGTTTTTGTAATGAAATAAATGTAATAATTGAAAAAGATGGATCGATAACTGTTAAAGATAATGGTAGAGGTGTACCTATTGGTATGTATAAAGGTACAAACCAATCAACTCCTGAAATAATTTTTTCAGTTTTACATGCTGGAGGAAAGTTTGGTGGAGATGGTTATAAAACAAGCGGGGGATTACACGGTGTTGGTTCTTCTGTTGTAAATGCTTTATCTTCTAAATTTAAAGTAACTATTTATCGTGATGGATTAATATCGAAAATATCTTTTTCAAAAGGTGGACATCTAGTTACTCCTTTAAAAACAATAGGAAATAGTAAAGTTACAGGAACAGTTGTTAATTTTTTACCAGATGAAACTATGTTTAGCACAACAAAGTTTTCATTTTCTACAATTAGCGAAAGATTAAAAGAATCTGCATTATTAAATTCAGGATTAAAAATCACTTTAAAAGACGAAAGAAGTGATAAATATGTTGAGTATAAATATGATAATGGTTTAATTGAATTTGTAAATGAACTTAAAGGAAATGAAAAAGCAATATGTAATCCAATTCTTATTAAAGGACAAGATTCACAAATTGATGTTGAAATAGCTCTAACTTATACTGATGACTTTTCTGAAAACGTTATGGGGTTTGCAAATAATGTTAAAACTAGTGATGGAGGAACTCATATATCTGGTTTTAAAACTGGACTTTTAAAATCTTTAAATGAATACGGAAGAGATCAAGCGATTTTAAAAGATAAAAAATTAGAAGCAAATGATGTTAAAGAAGGATTAATAGCTGTTGTTACTGTAAAAATCCCTGAAAATCTAATCCAATATGAAGGTCAAACAAAAGGAAAATTAGGAACTAGTGAAGCAAGAGGGGCTTGTGAAAAAATCACTGAAGAAATATTTGGTTTTTGATTACAAGAAAATAAAGCAATTGCTATATCTATAATAGAAAAAGCCTTGATTGCTAAAAAAGCTAGAGACGAAGCAAGAAAAGCAAGGCAAGCAATAAGAGATCAAAAAACAAAAACCAGAGGAAAAACTATGCTTGGTAAATTAACACCAGCACAAGGAAAAGATAAATCTCTAAATGAATTATTTTTAGTCGAAGGAGATTCAGCTGGTGGAAGTGCAAAATCTGGAAGAGATAGAAAGTTTCAAGCGATATTACCACTTAGAGGTAAGGTTATAAACGCTGAAAAAACAAAAATACTAGATTTATTAAAAAACGAAGAAATTACAACAATCATTAACGCAATTGGTGCAGGTATGGGAAGTGATTTTGATATCAATGATATTAATTATGGAAAAATCATTATAATGACAGATGCAGATACAGATGGTGCTCATATTCAAACTTTATTATTGACTTTCTTTTATCGATATATGAAAGAATTGATAATAAATAAAAATGTATATATTGCAATGCCTCCACTTTTTAAAGTTACACAAGGTAATAAAAAGGACTTTTTATATTTATGAACAGAAGACGAACTTGCTGCATATATGAAAAAAGCTAAGCAAAAAGTTGAGATACAAAGATATAAAGGACTTGGAGAAATGAATGCGGTTCAGTTGTGAGAAACTACAATGGACCCAGAACAAAGAAAATTAATTCAAGTCTCAATTGAAGATGCTTTAAGTGCAGAAAACACTTTTAGAACTCTAATGGGTGATAATGCTGAAAAACGAAAAGAGTGAATAGAAGAAAATGTTAAATTCACTTTAGAAGATAATGCTGAATTTATTTAATCATTTTTAAAAATTTAATAGGAGTTCACTAAATATGGAAAATTTAAGCTTCCAAAGTAAAATCAATTTGATTATTTCAAAAATTGAAGAATATAATAAAATTAATAAAGATATTAAACGTTTTAGTATATTTAATAGTTTTATTATTGATTACGAACTTGATGGAGCTTATTTATACTTTAATATGAGAAATATAGACGATGAAAATATGGAATTAATGACATCAGCTGGAAGTGAACAATCCTTACATGTAAATCTAAAAAAAGATATAGATTTTTTATGAATTATAAAAACTGTTAATCGTTTTATTGAAAATGCAAAAGATACAATGAAAAAAGCAAGAGAGTTATCAAAACCTCAAGCAGGAATTCTGATTTATGATGAGTTTACCGATTCGTATTATTTAAATCCTTCAACAGGACCTTTGTTATTAAAGTCTAAAGAAATTGCCAGAGAAATAGCTTCAACTAGATTAGATATATTTGCAATATTTATTCATTTAAGAACAACAGTTATTGGTAGAGATAGATCTATGGAACTTGTTGGGCTTGATGGAGAAATGATGCTAAAAAAAATTTTGAGTATAATTCAAGAATTAAAACAGTTTGAAATAAAATTAAAAAAAATTGAAGGTATTCCTAGATTTATTTGTGATATAAATGAAATTGATAGTAAAAATTATGAGTTTGAAGGATATTTAACAGATGATTTTGGAGATAATCAATTATACATAACAAAACAAAATGATTTAGTACAAAGAATTAATATAGATACTCAAGTTGGTTTTGAAGTTGTTTATTCAATGCTAAGAACTGCACAAGAGTTTTCTAAATTAATGATGGGTTTAGCAAGAACATTAGTTTCTAAAAATGATCCAAAGTTATATAAACAAGATACTTTATCAAAGTTATGAATTTTAACTTCAGAAGGCAAAAAAACTATGAAAAATTTAAAAATAATGGACTTTTTAAATGAAGATATTTCAGAAATTAATTTTGATATAAATCAATAGAAAGGTAAAAATAATGGCTCAAGAAAATAAAGAAAAAGGTATATTAAATTATTCATTAGAAGAATTAATGGGAGATAGATTTGGTAGATATGCCAAATATATCATTCAAGAAAGAGCTCTTCCTGATGTTAGAGATGGATTAAAACCAGTTCAAAGAAGAGTTTTATATGCAATGAATGATATTAATTTAACTTACGATAAACCATATAAAAAATCTGCACGTATTGTTGGAGATGTAATTGGTAAGTATCACCCTCATGGAGATACTTCTGTTTATGATGCTTTAGTTAGAATGAGTCAAATTTGAAAACTAAATATTCCATTAGTTGACATGCATGGTAATAACGGTTCTATTGATGGGGATAGTGCTGCTGCTATGCGTTATACTGAGGCTAGACTTTCTAAAATAAGTAGTTTATTATTAAAAGATTTGCAAAAAAATACTGTTTTATTTGCACCAAATTTTGATGATTCTGAAAAAGAACCAACAGTTTTACCTGGATATTTTCCAAATATTTTAGTAAATGGATCAACTGGAATTGCTGCAGGTTATGCTACAAATATGCCTCCACATAATTTAGGAGAGATTATTGATGCAGTTATTGCTACAATTAAAAATCCTGAAATAAAATTAAAAGATATATCAAAAATTGTAAAAGGTCCAGATTTTCCAACCGGAGCAATTGTTATGAGTCAAGAAGGAATTGATTCTGCATTTCAAACTGGAAAAGGAAGAATAATTGTTCAATCAAAAATGCATAGAGAAGAAAATAATATTATTATTGATGAAATTCCTTATGAGATAGTTAAACAAGATTTAGTAAGAAAAATTGGCGAAACAGTTGATGCAAATACTGCAATTGATGTTAAAGAAGTAAGAGATGAAACTGATAGAACTGGTTTAAGAATAGTAATCGAACTTGCAGAAAAAACTGACTATGATATTACTAGAAAATTTTTATTAAAAAATACTCCTCTACAAATTTCATATAACTACAATAATGTTGTTATTGTTGATAAACAACCAAAACAATTAGGGATAGTTCCTATAATAAAAGCTTATGTAAGTCATTACAAAGAAGTTTTCATTAAAAAAACTCAATTTGATTTAGATAAAGCAATTAAAAGACAAGAAATTATTGAAGGTTTAATAAAAGCTATTTCAATTTTAGATGAAGTTATAGCAATTATTAGAAATTCAAAAAATAGAACTGATGCAATTGAAAATTTAATCAAAGCATATGATTTTAGTGAAAATCAAGCAATTGCAATTGTAGATTTGAGATTATATCGTTTAACTTCTACTGATATTTTAAAATTAGAAGAAGAGAAAAAAGAGTTATTAGGATTGATTGAAAAATATAAATCAATAATTGGAAATAGTGATGTTTTAAATAATGAAATTATTAATGAATTAACAGAAACAAAAAAAGAATTTAATGTGCCAAGAAGAACTGAAATAGTTAAAGAAATTGAAAACATTGACTTTGAAATAAAAGAAACCATTGTGGAAAAAGATTATACAATTTGAATTTCTCAAGATGGATATATAAAAGCAATTGAAGATAGTCAAATGGGAAAAAATCCAATGGACACATTCAAACGTAAACCAAATGATATATGAATCTCATGTGTACCAGCTTCAAGTTTAGATTTCTTATTATTAGTTTCAAGTTCTGGAACTTATTATTCAATTCCTGTTTATAAAATTAAACCAAGCAAGTGAAAAGAAAATGGGATGCATTTAAATACTGTTGCGCAAATGACAGCTCAAAATGAAAGATTACTAGCTGCATTTGTAGTTAGAACATTTAAAAACGCAAAACAAGAAATATTACTTGCAACTAAATTGGGATTAATAAAAAGAACTCCAATTGAAGATTTAGAAACTAAAATGTTTTCAAAATCATTTAGAATTATGAAATTAGGACCAGGAGATGAATTAGTTTCTGCATCACTTGTTACTTCAAAAACAAAAACTGTTACAATGTTAACTCAATCAGGATTTGCAGTTAGATATGATATTGCAGAAATTCCAAGTGCAGGTCCTAATGCAAAAGGAGTTAAATCAACTGTTGTAAAAGGTGAAAATATTATTGCTGGAAAAGCATTTGATTCTGGAGATATTTTAATATTAACTAATAAAGGTAATATTAAAAAAATTAAACAAGATCTTGTACCAATAATGACAAGACCAAAACGTGGTGTAAGATTATATCCAATGAATAAGAAACGTGATGAATTCGCAACTTTCTTATACAATGTAAGCAATAAAGATATATTAAATATCTTAGATGTAAACGATGAATTAAAACAAATGAGTGTAAGTAGTTTTAAATATTTAGATTTAGAAAGTATACCAACAGATCTAGATATGAATGAAATTTTAACAACTACTTTAGAAAAATCATTTATTATAAAAAATGGAGATATACCTCCATCACCTAAAACTTCTGATGACAATGAAGATAATCAAAGTAAAATTATTAATGATGAAGCAGAAAAAAATATAGAAGAAGAAAATACAGAAGAATTAAAAGTCGATATAGATGATTTATTATAAATACTTTTGTATTTTTTTTATTTAATATAAAAATTTAATAAAAAAAACTATAATAATTTTAAGAGAGTAAAAAAAATGACAGAAATAAAAGGAAAAATAAAAAGTTTTATATTTAATAATGAAAGTTTTGGTATAGCTGTTTTTACATTAATGGATAACGATACAAGATCTATTGTTATCAAAGGTGAAATAACTTCTATGAGACTAAATGTTTTTTATTGTTTAAACGGGGAAACTGTTATTGATAGAAAAACTAATAAAACAGTTTTTGAAGTTAAAAGTTTAAAACAAATTAAAATTACTTCAAAAGAACTTGTAATAAAATATCTTTGCTCACCACTTTTTCCAACAGTAGGAAAAAAACTAGCTTCTAATATTTATGAACATTTTGGAGATGATACTTTTAATAAAATTTTATCTAATCCAGAAGAAATAAAAAATGTTAAAGATATAAAAGATTCTCAAGTGTTAATAATTTTAGAAACATTAAAAGAAAATTTTGAAGAAAATAAAGTCTTAGAAATTTTTGAAGAGCATAATTTAAAGTTAGAATTTTATACACGTGTTGAAAAGTTTTGCAAGAGTAAAGAAGAAATAAAAAACACTTTTGAAAATAATTTTTTTGAGTTTGCAGAAAATAATTTTTTAATTCCTTTTAAAGAAGTTGACAGAGTTGCTTTAGCATTTGGATTAGAAGAAAATTCATCAGAAAGAATTTCATGATGAGCAAAACATCTTGCAAATGAACTTTTAATGAAAACAGGAAATACTTATTTAGAGTTATCTATAATAAAAAAAGAATTACAAAAAGTTTTTTTTAATATAAATTACGAAATTTTTGATGAAAAATTAATTTATGCCAAAAAAAATAAACTATTAATTTTTGAAAATAAAAAAGTTTATACAAAAGAAAGTTATAATGATGAAGTTGTAATTTCTAAATCTTTACTAGAAATTGAAAACAAAATAAAAATTACTAAAAAAACTAATTTAGAAGATTATTTAAAAGAAGTAGAATCGTTTGTTGAAACTTCTTTAAACATAAAAAACTTTAAATATAATCAAGAGCAAAAATTGGCACTTGAAAACTTTTTAAATAATAATGTAAGTATAGTTACAGGGGGACCAGGTACTGGAAAAACAACTGTAATAATTGGACTTGTTAAATTATATGAGTTAGTTTACAAAAAAAATGATTTTGCAATTGTTGCTCCAACCGGTAGAGCTGCAAGTAGAATAAATGAAGTTTCAAATTATGAAGCAACTACTATTCATAGGTTATTAAAATATACAGGTAACAATACTTTTGAATATAATGATTTAAACAAACTTGATAGAGGTATGTTAATAATAGATGAATCATCAATGATTGATAATCATCTATTTGCATCAATTTTTTTAGGATTAGAAAATTTAAATAAAATTGTTTTAGTTGGTGATATAGATCAATTACCAAGTGTAAGTTATGGGAATGCTTTTGAAGATATTATAAAAAGTAATTGTTTTTCTTTAACAAAATTAATTACAAACAATAGACAAATTATAACGGGGGAAAGAAATTCAATAATTGATTTAGCAAATTGTATAAAAAATAATAATATAGAGCTTTTTGATTTTGATAATACAAATAATATAGATTTCATTTTTGAAAATGATGCTAATTATGCATTGGAAAAAATTAAAGATACTTATCTTAATAATAGACCAATTGATTTTGAAGAAGAAATTTTAAATTTACAAATAGTTGCACCAATGTATAAAAATAATTTAGGAATAGATAGAATTAATAATTTTATCCAAAGCATTGTTAATGTGAATAAAAAAAATATTTATAAAAGAGGAGAAGTTGAATATAAAGCTAATGATAAAATTATGTATACAGAAAATGATTCTTATTTAAAAGTTTTTAATGGTGATGTAGGATATATTCAAGAAATAATTTTAGAAAATAAAAAATTTAAAATTGCAAAAACTTATTTCAATAAAGAGTTAAAAGAATTAAATAGTTCACAATTTGGAAAAGTAAAACTTAATTATGCTTGTAGTATTCATAAGACACAAGGAAGTGAATATGATAAAGTTATTTTAGTTTTAGATAATACAAACCAATACTCATCTTTTTTAATTAACAAAAAAATGATATACACTGCAATAACTAGAGCAAAAAAACATTTATTTATAATTGGAGATAAAAAATTATTTATTAATTCATGTAAAAAAGAAATGAAAGAAAGATTAACAACTTTAAAAGATAGAATTGTTCAATTAATTGATTAAAAAAAGTTATAATATATAAGCATAGGAGAAATTTATGAAGAACAAAATATTTACAAGTTTATTTATAAGTACGGCTGCTTTTTTTCTAATTTTGTTGATAGTTTCTTTGGTTATACTTCCTAGTTTTAATGTTAATAATGAATTAAATAGAATATCAGCGGTTGATTCAAGTGATCAAGGATTAAAAGATTATTTGAATGGTGTAAGACCACAAATAAAAAATAAACTTGATTTAGCATATATGATTATGGGTTTAGAAGGATTGGCGACAATGTTAAAAATTCATTCATTTGGTGCTGTTACTTTTACTATTTTGGTTGCTTTCTTTTTACCTTTAGTTGGTACAATGTTAGGAATGAGTTTTTTAGTTTTTATTTTTTTGTTTGTAATTTCAAGAATAAAAAGAGAATATAAATTCAATACAATTAGATTGGTAGGGAAAATTGGTTTATTAGTAAGTTCTATATTATTTTTAATTATGGGAATATGTGGAATAGTTTTGTTTTCAGATATTGAAACCTTTTTAAATAAAAATAACGGTGAAGTATCAAATTATTTAAATAAAATTAATAATAACGATTCTCATAACGCTTTTGCTTTTATTACTGCATATAAATATTTTACAAATGGTAAATTACAAACTCTTATAAATAATGGTTTAAGTCAAACTGGATTATATTTTGGAGATTTACCTATTAATAATATTGAATTTAAAGCAGCAATTAGTATAGGTACTATAATGATGCCTTTGTTTGGAATATTTACAATATTTTTTGCATCAATTTGAATCGCAACATTTATTTCAAATAGAAACAATCAAAATTCCAAATTTTCATATTGATTAAAAAACGTTAGAATTGATTCTAAAAAAGAATTTAGAAGAAGTTTGTTAACTAATGTTTGATTTTGAATATCTTTAATAACTTTTACAATAACAATTATTTTTCCAGGATTTATACACCCATATAAAACATTAGCCCAAACTTTATTAACTGTTATAAATGCTATTTTGTTGCCGATTTGTTTTATACCTATAATTTATGCATGATTTAAAATAATTAAAATTAAAAGATTTAATTATAATAAAATGATGTTTAATCAAATTTTAATATTTTGTATCCTAGTTATGCTAAATCAAATTTTAATTTGAGTTTTATTTAGAGAAGAAATGGGAATGCCTGTTTGAATAGGTATTACATGACCATTTGTAGCTATAATTTTATCAATTGTTTGTCTATTTGGTTTTGTACATCAAAAACATTAAAATAAAATTTCATTTATTAAGTAAAAAAATATAAAGTAAGTTTTAAAAATAATTATTAAAATTTAAACACAAATTTTAATAATTATTTTATTTATTTAGATTAATTAGAATAAAATTAAATAAAAGGGGTATAAAAATGATAATAAAAAATGCATCGATTATTTTAGAAGATAAAACTATCAAAAAAGGATGATTAGAAATTGAAAATAAAAAAATTTTATCCATAAACGAAGGAGAAACTAACTTAGAAGGAATAGATTTAAAAGGCAGTTTTTTACTACCTGGATTTATAGATTGTCATGTTCATGGTGGTTATGGAGTTGATTTTGAATCAGGAACAATTGAAGCATATCATAAGTTTGCAAATCTTGTAACAAAAGAAGGTATAACAACTTATGTTCAAGGAAGTGTTACAAATTCAAAGGAAAATAATATTAAATATATGAGTGCTTTTAAAAAGTTTATGAAAAATCAAGATTTAAAAAGTGCAAAATGTTTAGGAATTCATTTAGAAGGTCCTTTTATTTCGCCTGCAAAAAAAGGAGCACATGAATTAGCTTTATTAGAGCCACCAAATATAAAGACTTTAAAAGAATTAATTGAATTAAGTGATGATAATATTAGAATTATTACATACGCTCCAGATCTACAAGATGGTGGATTTACAAGATATTTAATAGAACATAATATTTTACCTTCTGCAGGTCATACAAATACAAGTGTACAAGATTTTTTAAAAGATTATAAGCTTGGAGTAAGACATCTAACTCATTTGTTTAATGGTATGAGTGGAGTAAGTCAACAAGAACCTGGACTAACTACCGCTGGTTTATATTTTGATGATATTTTGTGTGAAGTTATAACAGATTCAATACATATACAACCAGATACTTTGAGATTAATTTATAAAATCAAAGGACCAAAAGGAATGTGTATTATAACTGATGCAATGAACGCTAAAGGTTTACCGGATGGAGAATATAAACTAGGAAACCTTCCGGTTATAAAAGAAGGTATGAAAGTTTTTTTAAAAGAAAATAAAGCACTTGCAGGAGCTGGTGCTACATATGATCATAATGTAAGAGTAATGTTAAAAGAAATTCCTAATTTATCTTTAAACAATTTAATTTATATGACTTCAATAAATATAGCTAAACAATTAAATATTTTTGATAAAACTGGAAATATTGAAGTTGGAAAATTTGCAGATTTAACAGTTTTAAATAATGAATATCAAGTTGAAAAAACATTTGTAAATGGAGAATTAGTTTATGAAAAATAATATAAATCCAAAATCATATACATTAACAAAATATTTACTTACAATTTCAATGTTATCTTTTTATTTACTTTGTTTTTTAATGGTAGTTGTTTCAATCAAAACAAAACAAGCTAATTTAGGAGAATGATGAACAAATAATTATTTAAAAGTAGGATTTATTTTACAAGTAATGGGAATGCTTTTTGGGATTATTTATTTTTTAATTAGATATCGACTACACAAAAGATCTGAGTATAAATACAATAAAAAAGAATCTTATTTTGTAATAACTTATCTATGTAGTTTTATTTTATTAATTGTATTTTGTTTTTTATTATTATTGGTTATGAAATATGCAATAGTTTCTTATTTTGTTTTAACTTTTATTTTTATTATTTTTGTATTCATATTAGGAATAACTATTTCAGTTTTAGAAACTATTTCAAGATTAAAAGAACAAGCCTTAGTTAATAAAGTTTGATTTGAAAATAATAAAGGTAAAAAAACTCAACACGAAATTAAAGAAGAAAAAAAAGCACAAGAATTACTAGAAAAAAACGACAATCCTTTTATGGAGGAAAAAAATGATTAAACTAGGAACCATAGGAACAAGTGAAATAGTAAAAAAATTTGTTAATAGTGCTAAAAAAAATAGTAATCTTAAAGTTTTGTGTTGTTATTCAAGAAATAAAGAAAAAGCAAAAAATTTTATTATTGAAAATGATTTAGCTGCAAAAGCAGTAGATTCTTTTGAAGTTTTAGTTGATGAAGTTGATGCAATTTATATTGCAAGTCCTAATGGTTTGCATTATGAACATGCAAAGTATTTTTTAACTCAACAAAAGCATGTACTTTTAGAAAAACCTTTGACACTTAATTATGATCAAGCTTGTGAATTAGCACAAATTGCAGAAATGAATAATGTTTTTTTAATGGAAGCATATCGAACTGCTCATTTGCCTCAATTTAAAAAGCTGTTAGATAGTTGTCAAAATTATCAACCATTTTTAGCAAATTTTAGTATGACTCAATATTCTTCAAGAATGGAAAAAGTAAAACATGGAATTTATGATTCTGTATTTGATGAAAATTTAGGAAAAGGATCAACTTATGATATGTTAATATATCCTGTTGAATTAGCAATTGCTTTGTTTGGTCCTGTAAAAGAAGTAAAATCAATGGGATTAAAATTACCCAATGGTAGCGGCTTAAATGATATAGTTCTTATGAAACATACTAATAACGTTTTAGTGAATATAACTTGTTCTAAAGCTTCTGAGGGTTTAAACTATAATGAAATTTTATCAGATCATATAACTATAAGTTTTTTAGATAATTCTCATTTAAAAGAGATAAGCATCAAAAAAAGAGTTAATGATACAAGAGAAATGTTATATGAACAAAAAGAACCAATGGATTACTTTGAGTATGAAATCAAAGTTTTTGTAAAAATGATATTAGAAAATGACATTTCATTAAGAAATTACTTACTTGATGTTAGTTGTGAAGCAATTAAAGTTTTAAATCAAGTAGAAAAAAATCGTGATAAATTAGGAGAAATACAACATGAAACTTAATAAATATATAGATCACACTTTGTTAAAACCAGATGCAACAAAAAAAGAAATTGAAATATTATGCAAAGAAGCAATAGAATATGATTTTGCAACAGTCTGTATTAATCCTTGTTTTGTAAGTTTAGCATCAAGTATTTTAAAAAAAACAAATATTGGTATTACAACAGTTGTAGGGTTCCCGTTAGGATCAAATACTATTAATACTAAAGTTTTAGAACTAAAGGAAGCTTTAAATAATGGTGCTAGTGAAATAGATTTTGTCATAAATATTAGTGCAGTAAAAGATAAAGATTGAATCTATGTTTTAAATGAGTTTAAAGAAATAAAAAATAATGCAAATTCTAATATCGTTAAAGTAATACTTGAAACTTGTTTGTTAACAAAAGAAGAAATAATTAAATGTTGTGAATTAGCTTGTGAAGCAAAAATTGACTATGTAAAAACTTCAACAGGTTTTTCAAAAGCGGGAGCAACATTTGAAAATGTTAAATTAATGAAAGATATAGTTAGTAGTAGGGCACTTGTAAAAGCAGCAGGGGGAATCAGATCATTTGATGATGCAATTAAGATGATTGAAAATGGAGCTTCTAGACTTGGAACAAGTGGCGGAATAAACATTATAAAGGGAGAAACTAATAACACAAGTTATTAGTTTTTTTATAATATAAATACGAATAGAAAGAAGTGATTATTTATGTCTGAAGAAATTAAAAATTGCTTTATTTGTTCAAAACTTACTTCAAAATTAATAACTAAACACGGTAAAAATAAAAATTGAGATTCTATAATTTTCATCTATTGTTCTGATATATGTAGAAATAAGCATAAAGTTTAAGATTTTTAATTCTTAGTAGCTAAGGCATTAAAAAACAATGAATTAATGGTATAATTAATTAAATTAGGAGTTTAAACTATGGCAAAAAGATATGGTTTTGAATTAGGCGAGTATGGTTTACCATCAAGTATTAGAAAAAGAATTGATGACTTAGTTGGTTTAAGTTTAAATCCTTCAACTATAAATCTTTTAACAAGTGAATTTTCATTATTTGAAGAAGAAACTAAAGAAAACATAGGTCGTTATATAGCAAATCTTTTAGAAATAGAAAATGCATTATTAGCAAAACATTTTGAAAAAATAAAACAAGAAAATAGTTTTGGTAATTCTAAACAAGAATTAATCATGAAACAAAGACAAAGTAATTTGTTGAGAATACAACAAATTTTTTCTCATAAAGATAAACTTTTAGAAAGAGTTAATAATATAGAAACTAAAAGTTTTGCTCCAAAAGATGAAGTTAGCTCTGAAAAAATTGATTTTACAAAATTTATGGTAACAAATAATTCAAATACAGTCACAGACGATGAAAAGCAAAAGCAAAAACTTAAATTACTGTCTGAGAAAAAAAGAAAATTGGAACTTGTTGTAAGTGAAAAACAACAACAAATAAATATTGCAAAAAAACAATACGAAGAAGCAAGAATGAGAAATGACTCAAATGCTCAAAAAAGTAAAATTTTAATAATAAAAGAAGTAAACGAAAAATTATTAAAAATAGATGAAGCTATAAAAAAATATAAATCAGTTGAAAATATACCATGAGAAGTTTTTATGGATGAAAATGAATTACAAGATGATTTGGATATTCAAGAACTTAGAATAAGAGAACATTTAAATAAAAAACCTTTTAATCCAAATCCGAAAAAAAGTGAATCTATTATAAATAATAATGTTACAAAAGAAATTGATGTTACCAAAGAAATTGAACAAGGTGACTTTTTTGAAGTTGATGACTTTGAAGACGTCAGTATAAAAAAAAACAAAGAAAGTAAAAAAGCAATAAATGAAAAGCAAAAAAAAAGTAAAGAAAGTTTTTCAAAAACAGAAGTTATTGATAACACAAATGATTTAAATTTAATTAATGAAATTAAAATCATTTTAGATAAAAAAGAAACCAATGTAGAAATAAAAAAAGTAGATAAAATTGAAAAAAATAAGAAAGAAACAAAAACAAAAAAAGCAAAAAATATAGATTCTATAAAAAAAGCAAAAAATATAGATTCTATAAAAAAAGATAAAAATATAAAAGAAATAAAAGATACAAATAAAGTAAAAAAAATTAGTGTTGAAAAAAATTATAATGAGTTCACTTCGATAATTAATGAAGTTGTTGAGCTTGAAAATAGACTAAAAAAAGCAAAAGAAGTTGCAAGAAAAATCGAAGAAGAAAGATTAATTAAAGAAAGGGAAGATGAAAGAAAGCGTTTTGAAAGAGATCAAAAAATAGCAGGACTTCATGCTTTAGAAACAAAAAATAAAGAAAGAATTATTAAAAAAATTAAAAAAAATTATAAAGCAAGAGATAAAAAATATGATCAACTAAAAAAAGAAAAAGAAAAATTAGAAAAAGAATTAAAAACATTAAAAGAAAAACAAAAAATTGATGAACTTAGAAATATTGAGATTGCAAAAAGAAAAGCTATTGAATCAACCGAAAGCATTTTGAAAAAGTATAAGTATAAAGGACATAACCTGCATACAATCATGGAAAAAAAATGAGTTGCTTTTAATATAAAAAGTACTTTGTTTGTTAAAGAAAAAGCAATTAAAGCAATGAAACTGATAAAAATAAAAGATTGAATATATAAAAATAAAGAAAAAGTATTAGCAGAAGATAAAAAACAAATAATTGAAAAAAATAAAAAAGATAAAAGTGAATCAACTAAAAGCTTAGTTGAAAAAAATAAAAAAGTTTTAACTAAATTAAAAAGTTTAAATTATAATAATAAAGAATCTGTTAAAAATAATTTATATAATGAGGAAAAAAGATTAGAATTTTTACAAAGAAAAAAATCTTTAAACATTATAAATAGTATAGAAGTAAATGAGTTACAATGTTTAGAAAGCAAAATTAACAATAAAAACTCAAGCAACAAAATAAATTTGAAAAAATATAAATTAATTAAAAAAGAAATATTTTAGGTGAGTATATGAATAACAATTTAGAAAAGAATGAAATTACAATAGATGAAAAAGTTAAACAAAATATGTTTAGAAGTTTTGATATTTCTTGATATACAAAAAATAGCTCAAAAACTTTTTTAAGAAAATTAGGATCAACATTTGGTTTTGTAATTATATTAATGCCTGTATTTGGAGTAATTTTATCAATAGGTAATTTATTAAATACATATAATGCGCCAAAAGTAATAAGTAATTTATTCACAAATGTTGGTACATTGTTGTTTACAAATATAGGATTGTGATTTGCGATTGCTTTAACAATTGGGTTTACAAATAATAAAGGTGTTGCTGTATATAGTAGCATTATTTTTTATTTCACATTTACATTAACAATGGCTGCCTTTATCAAAATAAATGGTACTGATGGAAAAACATTTGACTTACTATTTTGAAAAAATTTAGAACAAAAGATATATTTAACATCAATCTTTGGATTTGTAACATTTAATACAGGTGTTATTGGAGGGTTTTTGTCTGGTACAATTTCAATTATTATTTATAAAAGCTTTAAAGAAACAAAATTGGTTTCAGGACTTGAGTTTTTTTCAAAAGAAAAGTTTGTTCTAATTTTAATTCCTTTTACTGCTGTTATTTCTGCAATATTGTGATTAATATTTTGACCAGCTATGGGATATTCATTAAGATTTTTAGGAATGGGACTTGCAAAAACTCCCACTGGATTAGACTCATTTGTTTTTGCAACTGTTTCTAGATTTTTAACACCTTTTGGTGCAGGAATGTTGATTCACTCACCATTATGATATACAGAACTTGGTGGTAGTTTAAGAAATTATGAAGGACAATTATTTGCTCAATATTTAGAAAGAACACATTCTGATAATCCAAGTTGATTACCTGATTTAGTTGAAAAATTAATGAATGAAAAACCAGGAACATGAGTTGATAGAAGTGTAACTGATTTTATAAATTCATTAGGATATTCTCAAGAAGAAAAAACACAAATTTTTAATGATCTGAATTATTGATATAGTAATATAGGAAATTTTCAAGGTTCAACACTTAATATGCTTGATTTAAGAGGTGATCAAGTTATAGCTGCAAATGTTATAAATAGTAACTTTATAACAATTCAAGATTGTTGGAATGTAGGTCTTAGAGTTTCTAGATTTATTGCTCCAGGTTTTGCAAATTCAATATTTGCATTACCAGCAATTGGATTAGCAATTTTTTTACAAATTGAAAAAAAAGATAGATCAAAATATTACGCATCATTCTTAATAGCTTTTGCTTCATCTGCTTTATTAGGAATAACTGAACCATTAGAATATATGTTTTGTTATACGTGTCCTATTTTTTACTTCGCAATATATGCTCCAATGCTTGGTTTAATGGGTGCAATTGGATCTATTACACAATTAAAGTTAGGAACTACTTTTTCAACAGGGTTATTTGACTTTATTTTTAATGGAGTTTTACCAACAGTTGCTGGTCAAAATACTAGAATTTGAATGGTTCCTGTTTTGGGGGTTGTATTTGGAGTTATTGAGTTTTTATTAGCATATTTTTATTTCAAATGAACAAAATTTGATCCATTTGAAAAATATTTATCTGAAAAAGATCAAATAAAAGTAAATATTTCTGAAATTAGAAGTTCTTTTTATGGATTTAAAAATATTTTAACTATAAATAAATCTAAAAATCAGGTTATATTAGAAACAAAAAAACCAATAAATAAAGATTCTATGGATAATTGATATGAATCGGTTTCTTTTGAGGGTAATAATAAATATAGTTTTTCTATTAAAAATGATTATGTAAAAACTTATGATACTCTTTTAGACTCGTTAAAAGAAAGACAAAATATTAAAGAATACAAAAAAACTAATAAAAATGAGTATAAAGCAATAAAAAAAGAATATAAAAATTTAAAAAAAGATGAAAAAAAGAAAAAAGTAAAAAATAAGTAAATTTTTAATAAAAGTTCTAGATTTTTTACATTTTTTTTGATATAAATATAGAGAAAAGCATTTATATTTTTTAAATGTTTTTACATTAGGAGTTGAAATTTTAAATATGGCAAGTGTCGTAGTACGTGAAGGTGAACCTATTGAGAAAGCTTTAAAACGCTTTCAAAAAGTAGCTGCTTCTTCAAAAGCTGAAGCAAGAAAACGTGAATATCACCTAAGCAAAAAAGAAAAACGTATCTATAAACAAAAACAAAACAGAAAATTTGGTTAATACCAAATTTTTATTTTGTTTTTTAGTAAAATATATAAATAATATATATAATATTATTAGTAAGAGGAGAAGCTAATGATAAATAAAGAAATTAAAAGTATAAGTATTAATAAAAATACTAAAGATCTTCAACCAAGACCTGAAAAAGCAGCATCAGGAAAATTTGTGAAAAAACCACCAATTTTGGAAGATAAAAGTACCAAATTATCTCTTGTAATGCAGTCAAGAACAATGCTTTCTGCAAAAAAAGGCAAAAATAAAGGAGATATTTCAACTCTTCCTCCAGGTGTAATAGCTTCAATTAAAAATAAAGAAAGAATTAATAAAGAATTAAATCTTGATTGATCAAATAATGTTGAAGCAATTAAACAAAAATATGATATCGATGGTAAACCTTTAACAAGAAAAAGAGCACAAGGAATCATTGAAGAAAGAAAAGAATTTTTTGAAAAAAATAGAAAAAAAAGTATTAAAGCAGCTACTACAAATGTAGCGCCAAAACCTGCTGTTAAAAAAACAGCTACAAAAAAATCTAAATAATAAAATACAAATTTGTAAAAAATTTGTATTTTTTTTTCGATTTAATTATTGGAGGTTTATATGCACTACATAAAATCAAAAATAATAAATATTGAAAATAACTTAATTATTGTCGAAAACAATAACATTGGTTATAAAGGTTATTTAATAGATACACTCAATAGGGATTTAAAAATTGATAATGAAGTAAAATTATTTTATTTAAATTATAGAAATGAATTTATCGATGAAAGTTTGTTTTTTATAGATGAAAATGTCTTAAATTTATCAAAACAATTATTACAAATTAAATATTTCGGCATAAAAACTTTAAATAATTTATTTAATAACATTAGTTTCAACGACTTAATTAACTATGTTAATAATCAAGAAATAGATAAAGTTATGAAATTAACTAATATTAAATTAAATATTTTAAAAGAGGTGTTTTCTATTGTTTCTGATAAAATATTAAATAAAAAATATAATAAAAAACAAATGGAAATTATAAACTCTTTACACAAACTGGGTTATGGAATTAACAATATTTATAAAGTTATATCTATAATTGATTCTAGTCTAGACGAAGAACTTATTTTACAAAAAGCCTTATTTGAATTAAATGAAATTAAAAATTAATACAAACAGACCAGATAGCTTTTCAAATTATATCGGTCAAAAAAATATTGTAAATAATTTAAAAGTATATATAAGTTCTTCTATAAAAAGAAATTCTGTACTAGATCATATGCTATTTTATGGTGGTAGTGGACTTGGAAAAACTAGTTTAGCTTATTTAATTTCTTATGAAGTTAACAAAAAAATTTATGTTTTAAATGGTACATCACTACAAAAACCTAGTGATATTATTGCTCCTTTAACAAGTTTAAAAGAAGGTGAAATTTTATTTATTGATGAAGTTCATGTAATTTCTAAAGAAGTTTTTGAAGTATTGTATCCAGTGTTAGAAGATAATCAGTTAAGCATAATTATTGGAAAAGATTATAACTCTAAAATAGTTAACATCAATTTACCTAATTTTACTTTAATAGCTGCTACTACTGAAATTAATAAACTTTCAGAACCATTTATAAATAGGTTTCCTATTAATTTTTATTTTGAAACTTATAATAAAGATGAAATAGCAAAAATTTTACAATTAAATTCTAATAAATACAATATAGAATTAGATAATGACATTTTATTATTTATAGCAGATCATTGTAAAAATAATCCAAGAATTGCTATAAATATTTTTAAAAGAATTTATGATTATATTGTTATAGAAAAACCTTTAGTTCTAGATATTTCATATATTTCAAAAATTTTAAAAACTTTAAACATTTATAAGTATGGTATTAACAATCAAGATTTAAGTTATTTAAAAATTTTAAATGAGCATAAGGTTATTGGATTAGAATCTATTAAACAAATTATGAACACACAACTAACTATAATAACAAACAATATTGAACCAAACCTATTATTTTATAATTTGATAAAAAAGACATCGAAGGGGAGAATAATAACTGAAAAGGGGAGAGACTTAATAGAATCTATTATATAAATAAACCTTAGTATTTTATGTTTTAATATGCTTATTTTAGTGTATAATATTATTAGTTTTTAAAGTGAGGTTTACTATGGATAAAAAAGTTTATAATTTGAAAGAATCAAGTTTGGGTAAAGTGACATTTTTAGATGGAACTGTATTTATGTCAATATCTTTTTTAGCAGATAGTGGAGAAAAAATTACAGAAGTTATTATCTTATCATCATTAGATGAAGCTGTAAGAAAATTTCCATCATTTGTTACAGAATTAACTTTTAAACATGTTCAAGATAAACTTAAGTTTCATAATGATATAGTTGATTGATTAATTGAAAATTGATTAGATCCAGGAATAGTGACTTGTCAAAAATACATTGCAGAACAATATGGTTTTCCTGAATTTGCAGAAATGAACCCAATTGAATGAATAAAATCTGAGCCAGAAATGGTTGCTCTAACTTTGTCTCATATTGCAGGTAGATATACTAATGGATATTTAAAACTACCATCAAGAATAAGAGAATTAGAGTTTTGTTGTAGATTTGTAAAAAATGTACTTGCAATAAACTTTTGAGAAGATAATATTAAATAATTTAGAAAACAAGAATATATATTCTTGTTTTTTTGTTGCTATAATTATTATTAAAGGTGGTAAATATGAATTTCAAAAAAATATTAAAAATTAATTTAAGTGCCATAATTATAGTTCCTAGCTTTTTTACATTAAGTTGCTCAAAAACAAAAAATGCAATAGGACATTATGAAATGAATAATAATTACGCATACTCTAAAGTTTTTCTTAATAATGAACAAAATTTTAATATTTTGCCGCAATTAAAACGAAAAAGTAATGATAAAAAAATAATAATAGATGATAAAATTAAACAATTAATTTTAGATAATAGCTCAAATGATTTAATAATTGATGATAAATTGTTCGAAAATAATCAAAAGTTTTCTTATAATGGTAGTAAATTAGAAAAAAAAGTTTATAATGAAAAGTTTTCAGAAGATTCTAAAGAAGTTTCAAAAGTTCAATTTGCATATGATTTTTTAGCTAGTGAATATAATATTAATATTTTTGCAAATAAAGATGAACCAGACATAATTTATGATTATTCAGAACTTAAATTAGATAACGATATAAAAGATAATAAATATTATTTTAATCAAGTGTATGATAATGGATCTTTATTACTAAGTTCTGATCAAAAATTAAACTTTACTTATAATCAAAAAACTTATACAAATGATATAACTTTATATGACATTACAGCAGAATTAAATTTTGAAAATTTAACATACTTATTAAATTCAAATCTAGCATATGCAAAAGAAGAAAAAGCAGAAAATGATAATGAAATTTTTTATTCATTAGTAATTAATACTTTTGAGTTAAATTATAAAATAATTAACACTAGTTTAGGAGAAATTGAAAACAAGAATCAAGAAACAATTATAAATAAAATAAAAGAAAAGAATCCAAACTCTAATATTGATTTTGAAAAAGATGTAGATATTGCAATTGATAATAATAATTCAAAAGCAAGAGTAATTGCCAAAAAAGATTCGGCTAAATATAATGGAGAAGTTGAAGTAACTTTTAATTTAAAAGGGGAATCAGAACCTGAACAACCTAATTCTTCAACATTACAAAAAATTTCAACCGAAAGTATAACAACACCAAATAACAATATAACAGGAAAATTAAATAAGATTTTTAAAAAGTTATTTGTAAAAGAAGAAGATAAATTAAATTTCAAAAAACTTGATAGTAATGAAAAAATAAAAGAAGAAGTTGTTTTTGAAAGTGTGCTACCAAAAACAATAACTATAAATAAAAACTTAGTAACTAAAATAAAAATTATTGATAAAGTTAAAGTTGATGATAGTAAAGAAGAAGGTGAGAAAAATGTTTAAAAACTTAATTAAGTTTTTACTTGCATTTAATATTTTAACTTTTGCATCATCATCAATTACTTCTTGTGAACCTATAAAAACTTTTCCGTCAGTAAGTGCACAATCAAATATAGAAACACTTAATCAATTATTTATCGGTCAAGAAATAGAACCTGTTTACATTAATTATTTAAAATATATAAATGGTTTTTTTGAGCATAGTGGCTTTGAGGATGCGTTATCAACAAATAAAATAACTACAAGTCTTATAGATACGGATAAATTAAATGAAACTGAACTGAAGTATTACAACTCATTAAAAAATATTTACCAACCAGTACAAAATGAAAATATTTTAGATTTTAGTGGTATGACTTTTATTGTAGAAAATATTTTTATTGATGAATTTGGATTTGTTAAAAACGATACAAAAAAAGAAACAAGAGAAGAAAATGTTAGTGATCAAGATTTAAAATCTTATGTAAACACAACAATGGCAATAACAGTTTTAAAAGGTTGAAAAACTGTTGGAAGACTTTTATTACAAGTTAAAATGGATGAAAAAGATTATTTTTTAAGAGATACTTCTTTTCAATTTATAAATAAATGACTTGAGTCATCATATAGTTTAATATCAGTCAATAAAAAAGATAAACACGGCTGATATACATATAGTAATTATGAAATAAATGAAGATAATGTAGAAACTTTTAAAAAAGATATAATTAGTAAAGCTAATAGATTGAAAAATTTTGAAATTAAAAACAATGAAATAAGTTTATGATCTGAAAAATTAAATGAAGAAGATAAAAACGGTCAAATAAAAGAAGTCACTTATAATGGTTTTGAATTAAAAGGGCAAAGATATACATTTAAACAATAAAAAAACTTCAATATTATGAAGTTTTTTTATTGTTTAAAATATTTCTAAATATTGTACTTAAATTAATTTTTGCAGCAACTTCTTCTGCAATTGTTACGCCATTATTAAATACTACAATTTTTGAAGTTTCTTTAATATCTTTTGGATCTAAATTTTTTATATCTTCTTCTTTAATGTCGTTTCCAATAATAGTTTCAAAATAATGTTCTATTATTTCACAAGCTTCTAATTTATTATTTAAATCAGCATCATTAATCAAAACTTTTAGTTCTTCTTGGTAATTTTCAGCTTGTGCAGGATTTTGATCTGATCATTTTTTTAATTTATCCACACTTTTTAATATCTCCATATTTAAAATATAAGTAATATCGTCTTCATCAATGTCATTAAATTTTGTATCATTTCCTAATTTTTGTAACAGTACATTATTAATTTCAAGTGCAATTGCTCCACTTTTTACAATATTTCCAATTTGCATTTTTATAATTAACTCTGTAATTTTTTCTTGAATATTTGTCGGATTATCTTTTATTGTAGTTATTAAATCATTTTGAACATCGCTATTAAAATAACCATTAACTTTTAATTCTAAACTATTTTTTCTTATAAAATTATTAATTTGTTCATGTGTTTTTAATTCTCCAACTTGTTTTCTAATATTTGTAAGAATATTGTTCATAACTGTAACATCAGGAGTAAAATCACCAATAAACTCTTGGTTTGAATCTAAT